>CACXQL010000019.1 GCA_902769805.1 uncultured Prevotellaceae bacterium | reverse complement strand
TTCCGATGTCAGTCATATCCAGGGAGCCAGAGAGTTTATCCGTAGCCGTGTCGAAGAGTTAGGAGGCTGGACACGTGCCCAGAAGAACACTATGATTGCCTTTGGCGTCGCTGTCGTGTTATGGGTGGCTCCCAGTGTACTGAGTTTGATACACGGACCGCATTCAGAGATTATGAAGGCATACGACAGCCATTGTCCTGAGAGTATCGCCGCAATGGTGGGCGGACTGTTATTGTTCTTCCTGCCTGTCGACTTAAAGAAAGGGCAGATGACGCTCGACTGGAAGGAAGGTGTGGAAGGTATTGAATGGGGAACCTTGTTACTCTTCGGCGGCGGTTTAGCCATGGGTAGCCTGATGTACACCACAGGATTGTCAGACTGGATTGGCGGCGGCATTAAGGAGATGATGGGTGGTCATCCCTCAGAGATACTCTTTGTGGCTGTCTTCTGTGTCACCTGTCTGTTGTTGGCAGAGTTCACTTCCCATACGGCAGCCATCAACCTGATAGGCTCCATAGCTATCGGAACAGCTGTCTCATTAGGTTTCAATCCTATTCCTGTGGCAGTAGGTGTTGCATTAGCATCCTCCTTAGGCTTTATGATGCCCGTATCCACACCGCCTAATGCCATCGTCTATGCGTCAGGCATGGTACCGATTACGAAGATGATCCGTTCAGGAATCATCATTGATATCATTGGTGTCCTGCTTATCACCATCCCCATCGTTCTCTTGCTTGTCAAGGCAGTGATGGGAGTATGATACAAATAAGCCTGGGCAATCGCCCTGGCTTATTTGTATTACTATTTCGTGGTATCCAGATCGGAAGCCTTACCTTTATATACTGGAGCACGCTTCTCTAAGAAGGCATTGATGCCCTCTTGGTAGTCTGCGCCCTTGTAGACACGTGTGCGATAGGCATTGATGCGCTCGAAACTCTCTGAGGGGATGACAGAAGATGCACGACTCAAGATGCGGAACTGTCGTTTGATGGCACTGATAGACAATACACTATTGCGACGCAAAGGATTAAGAAAGTGTTCTTCCAGTACCTCCTCCAATTGATTGGGGTCGGCAACACGGTTAATCAGTCCTACATTCAGTGCATCCTTAGCCTCGATGGGGGTGGCAAGGAAGAACATCTCACGGGCCTTATTGAGTCCTAACTGATTGATGAAATGCATGATGCCTGAAGCATTATAGGGTATACCGATCTTGGCTGGAGTGATGGCAAAAGTGGCAGTAGAGGAACTGACAATCATGTCACACGACAGACAGAGGTCGCAGGCACCACCCCATACAGTGCCGTCCACACAGGCAATGACAGGAATAGGTGTTTCCTGTACCTTTCGGATCAGTTTCTCCATAGGTACGTCATAGGCAAGAGGGTCATTGCCATCTTGCGGCAACTCACGGATATCATGTCCAGCACTCCATACACCCTTTTTACATTGTGCCTTGATGACGATGCCCACACACTCCTGGTCATAGCCATATTGCAGGCTCTCCATTAACTCCAGACACATTTCCTCGCTTAAGCAGTTGAAATGGTCGGCATTCTGCATCTCTACGTAACAGATACGCTCTTTGATGACTGCACTTACTAACTTCATCGTTCTGTTCTTATTGCTATTATTTCTCTGGGATCTCTGCCTGTAGTTTCTCAACGGCCCCAGTGATAGGGTTGAGTTTCAAATGAGTGGGGTATTTCTTGAAGAGGGAACCGCCACGGAGTTCCGTAAAACCGAACTGGGCGAGGGGATACTCATAGGTGGCAAGTTGGCGGTCTTCCCGATAGAGCGTCAGACGGACAAAGCCTGGCACATTAGCATAGAAGCCCCCGTCTTTCTTGTTTTCCGGATAGTCGTATTGTTGTTGGCTCTGCTTGTGCAGGTCTTCTATTGTCAGATAGAACGGGATGCCGGAGAGGTCGTCCTTGTCAACGAGTCCGAGTGGTTTGCTGATGCGGAAGATAACCTCCCGTTTCATCTCTCTCTCAGGACAAAGGGCGATATGCTGTTCTGTCGTATCACAGGTGGTAGTACCCATGAAGAGAGACAGCAGACTCTCATACTGTTGGTCAATCTCGTCAAGCATCAGTTGTAGTTGTGCCTTGTCCGTAGGCATCTCTTCTGCCTCACCCGTGATGAGTTGCTGACGATGCTCCTGTAGCTCTGCCATCTGTAAGGCAACTAACTCAGCCTTTTTCGCATTACTTCCAGCTATGCGGACCTCGTCACTGAGGAATCGCATCGGGTCTAAGTCTTTCTTTTTCTTTGCGGCAGCCTTAAAGGGATGTTGTTTCTTGACGACGATAGGAGTATCGTTGACAGCCAACAGGACTCCATCTTCACTGAGACGTATCTCAGTAGTAGCACTCTTACCTTTAAGCGTAGCGATAAAGCATTTGGAAGTATCACGGACACCTGTCTGACTCAATCGGAAGTCCACGACACGATGATTAACCTCTTCTTCCTGTCCTACAGGTTTTTGACGGAGAAACTTCTCCGCATACTGACAGAAGATGCCAGGAGTATAAGTTTTCTTTTCAATGAGAAGATGAAAATGAATCACTGTCTTAGGAAGATAATAGACGGTACCTTCAGGTACCTTGCCTTCCTGTAACTGTGATGAAGAAACAGGTTGTGCCATTGTTGTCATGAATCCCAACAACAAGACTATTGACCAAAACATTCTCAGGTGTCTCATACCTTTATTCTTTCAGTCGTTTGAAAGCACGGGAGATATATCGGACGATATCCTCGGCAATCAGACTTTCCTCTCCTAAGTCCCGTGCAGCCAAGTCACCGGCAAGTCCGTGGAGGTAAGTTCCCACGATACAGGCCTCAGGCGATTTATAGCCTCTGGCAAGGAGTGCCGTGATGATACCAGTCAGCACGTCACCGCTTCCTGCTGTTGCCATGCCTGCATTGCCTGTCGGATTGAAATAGACATGACCATCTGGCAGACAGATGGCTGTATAGTGTCCTTTCAGGATGATATATCCTTGGATGCGTTCTGCCAGATGACGTGCTTTGGTTAGTCGCTCGTAACTGTCGTTGGAATGGCCTTCCATGCGGTCGAACTCCTTTGGATGAGGCGTGAGGATGATGCCTTTTGGCAGTTGCTGGAACCATGCACGGTGATTTGCCAGGATATTCAGCGCGTCAGCATCTGCCACAACAGGACAGGTACTACGGCGCAGCTGTGCAATCAAAGGAATGGCTGTTGTCTCACTCTGTCCTAATCCTGGTCCAATGCCCAGTGCGTTGAAACCTTCAGTGTCAGTAGCCTCAGAGAAAATCGTCTCTTCAGAGTCGAATTGAAGCACAGCCTCAGGAACGGCAATCTGCAGGATGTCTCTGTTTTTCTTGGGTGTATGGATGGTTACTTTCCCCACTCCTGAACGGAGACAGGCTCGGGCGGCAAGGATTGCTGCACCAGCCATGCCGTAACTACCTGCAATGAGAAGTGCATGTCCCATCTGTCCCTTATGGGCGAAGGTGTTACGGTCGATAAGCATGGAGCGTATCTGTGATTCCTCCAGAACGGTATAGTTAGCTTCCATCTTCTCTATACCTTCCTGACTAAGCCGTATATCCAGCACACGCAGTTTCCCGATATATTGTTGGTTTTCTGGGAAAAGGAAGGCGAGCTTGGGTTGTTGAATAGTCAATGTGAGGTCTGCTTGGATGATATTCGCACGGACATTATAAGTATTATCCTCTGTGATAAGTCCTGAGGGCATATCGATAGATACCACTTCAGCGGGTGAGGCATTGATGTATTTCACCAACGAGGCAAAACCACCTGCCAGAGGTTTGTTGAGTCCAGAACCGAAGAGACCGTCAATCACCAGCATCCCTTTCTCTAAGCGAGGCGGGTCAAACTCTTGCGTGACCTCTGTAAAATCTTTGACATGCTTAGAGTCTGTCAGTCGTTTCTTATTAATGGCACAGTCCTCAGAGAGATGTCCGCTGATGTTAAAGAGATAGACACTGACTTGATAGCCGAAGTCTCCTAACATACGAGCGACAGCAAGGGCATCGCCACCATTGTTTCCGGGACCAGCAAACACAACCACAGGTACCGAATTATTCCATCCGTCAGTGATGGCGCGCGTCAATGCTTTTGCCGCGCGTTCCATCAAATCGATACTGGATATCGGCTCGTGTTCGATGGTGTATTTGTCGAGCTCTTTAATCTGAGCACTGGTGAATATCTTCATTGCAGTTGCAAAAATAAGAAAAATATACTAATCCATAGCTATTCTTTGCCGAAAAATTAGTAATTTTGTGGCAAATTAATAAAATAGGCACTATGAGTATCGTAAAAATCAAGGACAAGACATTTGAGACGTCTATCTCGGCAGAGGAGATTGCCAAGCGTGTGAAGGAACTTGCTCAGCAGTTGAGTAAGGATTTTGAAGGTAAGAATCCGCTGTTTCTTGCCGTGTTGAACGGATCCTTTATCTTTGCGGCTGATTTGATGCGTGAGATAACGATACCGTGTGAGATATCCTTTGTGAAGCTGGCATCGTATCAGGGCACGACCTCAACGGGTAAGATCAAGGAGGTGATAGATAGGTATCAACGAGGATTTGTCCGGTCGTACCGTCGTCATCGTAGAGGATATCGTGGAGAGTGGTCTGACGATGAAGCGGATGATAGAGACGTTAGGTACCCGTAATCCCGCTTCTGTGCATATCTGTACCCTGTTCGTGAAAAGGGAGAAGTTACAGGTGGACTTGGACATCGAATATGCGGCTTTCTCGATTCCCAATGCCTTTATTGTGGGCTATGGACTGGATTATGACCAACAGGGCCGCCATTTGAAGGAGGTCTATTCTTTGAAAATGTAAAAATTAAAAAATGTAAGAATGTAATAATTAAATAATAACGACAATGAAGAATATTGTGATTTTCGGAGCCCCTGGCTCTGGCAAGGGAACACAGAGCGATTTGCTGATAGAGAAGTATGGTTTGGAGCATATCTCTACAGGTGATGTGCTGCGTGCTGAGATTAAAAACGGTACAGAGTTAGGTAAGACCGCCAAAGGCTATATTGATAACGGACAGTTGATTCCTGATGAGTTGATGATTAATATCCTCGCCAGTGTTTATGACTCCTTCGGGCGTGAACATAAGGGTGTTATCTTTGATGGTTTCCCCCGTACTATTCCACAGGCTGAGGCATTGAAGAAGATGCTGGAGGAGCGTGGTGACAAGGTGGCTGCGATGTTGGAACTGGATGTTCCAGAGGATGAGTTGATGACTCGTCTCATCAAACGTGGTCAGGAATGTGGTCGTGCCGATGATAACGAGGAGACTATCAAGAAGCGCCTCGTGGTTTATCACTCTCAGACGCAACCGTTGATTGAGTGGTACAAGAAGGAAGGCCTGCATCATCATATTAATGGTCTGGGTACTTTGGAGCGTATCTTCGGAGATATCCAAAAAGTGATAGATGGAATCTAATTTCGTAGACTACGTCAAGATACTATGTCGTTCAGGCAAGGGCGGACGGGGATCAGCGCATCTCCGTCATGTGAAGTATAACCCGAATGGCGGTCCTGATGGTGGCGACGGAGGTAAGGGTGGCAGTATCATTCTTCGTGGCAACCATAACTACTGGACGTTGCTTCATCTGCGCTATGAGCGTCATATCTTTGCAGAACATGGCGGCAATGGTGGTCGCGACAAGTGTCATGGTACTGATGGTAAGGATGTGTATATCGACGTACCTTGCGGAACAGTCGTCTATAATGCGGAGACGGGCAAGTATGTCTGCGATGTCACCTACGACGGACAGGAGGTGGTATTACTGAAAGGTGGTCGTGGCGGACTGGGAAACTTCCAGTTCCGCAGTGCCACGAATCAGGCTCCGCGTTATGCACAGCCTGGAGAGCCGATGCAGGAGATGACTATCATACTCGAGTTGAAACTGCTGGCTGATGTTGGACTGGTCGGTTTCCCTAATGCTGGTAAGTCGACGCTGGTGTCCGCATTATCGAATGCGCGTCCGAAGATTGCTAACTATCCCTTCACGACAATGGAACCCAGTCTGGGTATTGTAGGCTATCGCGACAATAAGTCGTTCGTGATGGCAGATATCCCAGGTATCATCGAAGGTGCCAGTGAGGGCAAGGGCTTGGGACTCCGTTTCCTGCGACATATCGAACGTAACTCCTTGTTGCTGTTTATGGTGCCAGGAGATACCGATGATATCAAACGGGAGTATGAGATATTGCTCAACGAACTCGCCCAGTTTAATCCCGACTTACTTGACAAGCATCGCGTCCTTGCTGTTACAAAGTGTGACTTGCTGGATGCGGAACTCATTGAGATGCTGAAAGAGACCTTGCCAGACGACCTGCCCGTGGTGTTTATCTCTGCTGTTGCCAATACAGGACTCGACGAACTGAAGGATGTATTGTGGCGTGAACTCAATGCAGAGAGTAATAAGTTGGCTGCTGTCATGGCAGAGGATACTTTGGTGCATCGCGACAAAGATATGTCTTCCTTTGCGCAGGAGTTGGCTGAGGAAGGTGAAGACGAGGAGATAGAAGTCATAGATATAGATACTCTAGATGATCTTGAAGATCTAGAATATCTGGAATCAGACGAGGATGAATAGTCCGCAGCTTACCTATTATGATATAGGACCCCGTGTTGTTGCTTTCAGCACTACTCGTCATGGGGGCATCAGCGAAGGCACTTATTCCGCATTTAACATCAACCGATATTGTGGTGATGATGCTGGGCATATCGCCCATAATCATCATTCGTTGGCTACGCTGCTTGCTATTCCCGATAATCATATCATCATGCCCCATCAGGTACATGGTACGGAGGTTCGTCGTATTGACGGTCCTCAACAGGAGATCATCGAAGGGGTAGATGCTGTGATGACAGATGTCTCTCGGTTATGTATAGGCGTTTCCACTGCCGACTGTATTCCTATCTTATTATATGATGAGCTGCATCATGCCGTCTGTGCTGTTCATGCAGGATGGCGAGGTACTGTGCAGCGTATCGTCCGTGTTGCTGTTGAGGCGATGTGCAAGACCTATTGCTCAGTGCCCTCACAGATGAAAGCCGTCATAGGTCCAGGTATCTCTCTTGAGAGTTTTGAGGTAGGGGAGGAAGTCTACCAGCAGTTTGCCGATGCCGGCTTCGACATGACTAAGATAGCCCGGATGTATGCCAAATGGCACATCGACCTTCCGATGTGTAACCGCCTGCAGTTAGAGGAGATGGGTATCAGGGACATCTATCTCTCAGGCATCTGCACCTTCCAGCAACACCAAGACTACTTCTCTGCCCGCCGCTTAGGCATCAACTCCGGTCGCATCTTCACAGGCATCATGCTCCGTTGAAGATATTATATATAATAAGGTGAAAAAACGTACGATCTTCACAGACCATGCGTTTTTTTCTCTCTCCTCTCTCTCCTTTTGTTAAATCTTTATCCCCTTAACACTTTTTAGAGGGGCGCTTACATTCGTTAACGTTTTTCTTCGTAACTTTGCGGCGTAAACGCCGCGATGCTGCTCACACTCGGTCATTCAAGCACGCTTGATGCCCCTCGCTTAACCGCAGCATTGTAAGCCATTCGGCTGCGAAGACGGGCTGCGCCTCAGCAATTCAAGTGAACTTGATTGCCTTCGACTTGCACCGCCATTGACAGCCCAAATGGGCGCTAAAGCCTATGAAGGTATGTTAGCGAGAATAGACAAAACCATTAAGAATTTAAAATACGTATTTTATGAAAAGAACATTTACTAAACATGTATTCATGAGGGCATCGGTGATGCTGCTCATGACGATGCTCACATCCATTGGGGCGTGGGCACAAGCCAGCATGCTGATGACCGACACTGAAGAGCCTTTAGGCTCGGCAGCACGTCATTACGTCCTGATGTCGGTGAACGCACTTCAGGAGTTCGTCATTCCAACAGACGCAAATGGCAGACCGGTAGATGGAAACGGAAACCTCCTGAGGTCGTTCAAACTCTACGACGACGGCGGCAAGGGCGGCAGTTCCAACTGGACCTCTGACCTTACCTATCCTGGTAACTACAACACCAATAACTGGAGTGGCATACAGATCATAGCACCGGAAGGCTATCGTCTGCATATTAATGGTGTTGCACACCTTGTGAAGGTCTTCAGTGTAAGCCACAGAGGTGAATATCGGGATGATTATAAAAATGTGGCAAATGAGGAAGATAAGTTCACCACATGGTATGGTACTCATAGTTTTAACGAATCCAGCACGGGTAAGAGCGTAACGTTCTGGCTCACTCCTTCTCCTACGGGTGGTAGTAACTACAGCGATAATGGCTTTGACCTGACCATCACGGTGTTCAAAGACAACGAGACCTACAACGTCGATACGTCTTCCGTTCCTCATGGTACGGTCACCACCAACAAGGCAACAGCCAAATTTATGGAACAGGTCAATATGACAATTACTCCCGACGCCTACTATGAGTCCACTTCGACTCATAGTTATATCGGTAACGATAACACATCAGTGAATGTGTCTAGTAGCCCTCATTTCTTCATGATGCCGAACTCCGATGTCACTTTCCCGAATATGTTCAAGCCCATCGACTACACTATTACCTATACTAATGATGATGGAACGAGTGCTGCAGACGGACAGAACGGTATGACAAATGCCAACCCAACGACCTATAATGTAGAGACGCCCGATATTACTCTTGTTGCACCGAAAAGGTTTGGCTGTACCTTCGTAGGTTGGTACAACAATGCTGAATGTAGTGGCGATGCCATTACCGGTGCTGCCCTCCCTGTAGGTTCACACGACAATCAGACTTTCTATGCCAAATGGACGCAAAATAGCGGAACTACAGAAACCATTACGAGTGAAACTGCTGAAGCGACGATAAATGATAACATAACGGTTACAGGTACGAGCGGTGACAACACACGCCTGATGATTGCCGATGGTGCTACGGTGACCATCAAGAACCTGACCATCACCGTCCCCAATGACGAAAGCAAAAACTGGCCAGGCATCGAGTGCTTGGGCGATGCCACCATCATCCTTGACGGTACGAATAATATCACGGTAAACGATACTTATCCTTCTGGTATTTTTGTTCCCAGCGGGAAGACGCTCACTATTCAAGAAGCTAGCACGGGCGGTACGCTAACCATCAATAGCCACGGACCTGGTATCGGTTCTAATGATACTAGTCTTGCTAAAGACAATTGTGGAAACATCATCATCAATGGCGGCACATTTAATATTGTAAGTACTTCCAGTGTTGCCATCGGTGCAAGTAATTATCGATCTTGTGGCAACATCACAATCAATGGAGGTACTATCACCGTTCAGGGTGTTGCTGGTATTGGTAGCTCACGATATGGAAGCAGTTGCGGTAATATCACTATTGCCAACACAGTGAACAGTGTCACTGTCACTGGCGGTATCAGGGGTAGTTCCGTGACCATTGGCGGTGTGTCAACGGGTAATATTTCCTTTAGTCCTTATGTCTATAACCCCTCTGCTGCGCCAGTCACTATCACTTTCGATAAAGGTGTAGGTTCGGGTACGATGGAAGCCCAGACGTACTATTCCGGCATACCTCAGAACTTGAACCTCAGTACCTTTACTGCACCGGACGACCATTTCTTCTATAATTGGAGTACACAGCCCGACGGTGGCGGAGAAACTTATATTGACGGGCAGCTGTTTCTGCCTACGGCTGATATGACGCTCTATGCGCAGTATGTCCCAACCACCATGACGCTCACCTCGAATACTGGTAGTGTCAGACTGGTTAATGGCATGACGCTTACCGGTACGGGCGGCAAAAATACGTCCGTCAGCATTGCCGATGGTGCCAACGTTACTTTTAATAATGTGACGATTCCGAATGTCAATAATACGTCGGATAGAAACAATGCCGTCCAGTGTGAGGGCGACGCCACAATCTTCTTCGAAGGAACAAGCGAGGTGGACAATTCATCTAGAACAGATTATCCTGCCCTCTTCGTGCCTGAGAACAAGACACTCACCATCATAGGTACAGGCTCTCTGACAGCCAAAGGTGGAAAATATGCCCCTGGCATCGGAAGTGGTATTAATAATGGCGGTCATATTGTCATCAATAGCGGTACCGTTACCGCCACAGGTGGAGATTATTGCGCCGGCATCGGAAGTTCCCGATATCCATGTGGAGACATCACTATCGCCAACACAGTGACATGTGTTACTGCCACCGCAGGAAGTGGTGCTCCCAATGCTATCGGTAGTACCAATCATTGGACTTATTCTTCTACTTCTTCTACTTCTGGTACTTGCGGTACTATCTACATCGGCTACCTCCTATATGATGAAACCTCTGGAAGTACCCACACACTTCGTCCACAAATTGCCGTGTCGCTTGCCGACAATGCTGACAACACGGATGCTTTGGACGATGCACATAATAAGTTTAGTATGGTGACACTCAATGGTCGTACAATCTACAGGGACGGTGACTGGAACACGCTGACACTGCCGTTCCCGATGACAGCCGAGCAGATTGCAGCTTCGCCATTGGCTGGCGCTACTATCAAGGAACTCGCTACATCGTCAAAACTCGACGCTGACGGTAAACTGACACTGAACTTCGAGACGGCCTACGACCCGACTGATGCCCCCACTGGTAGCATTGAGGCAGGCAAGCCGTATATCGTGAAGTGGACACCTGCTGCGCCCGACTTCACCATCAGCACTGCCACCGAATGGGATACCTTCGCCAGCAAGGTAACCAATGGTGAAGATTTCTATGATGGCAAGTTAGTGAAACTTGCCGCCGACATCAGCGTTACGAAAATGGTAGGAACAGGAGGATCAAGTGGCAAAAGGTTCAAGGGAACGTTCGACGGCGCAGGACATACCCTGACCGTCACCTATAACGTGGATGAAACCTATGATGCCCCCTTCCGCGCTGTGGAAGGCGCAACCATTAAGAATCTGCATGTGGTTGGTACTATTACGACCAGCCATACGCTTGCTGCCGGTCTTATATCAGAGGCTTATGGTAACTGTACCATCAGCAAATGCCGTTCGAGCGTTACCATTAACAGCAGCAGGAGCGGCGATGCGGGTAAGCACGGAGGATTCATCGGTCAGGCTCGTGACGGAAGTTCCATTACCCTTAACAACTGTCTCTTCGACGGACAGTTGCTTGGCAGCAGCACCAACGGGTGCGGCGGCTTTGTGGGCTATAGAGAATATAATGGTTCACTTACCTTTACCAACTGTCTGTTCGACCCGTCTGCCGTCACCATCGGCACCGACTATAGTTCATCAACATTCGCCCGCAACGGTTCGACAAAAACAAGCCTTGAGAGATGTTATTACAAGACAGCGTTTGGTATCGCTCAGGGTAAACAGACCAATGCCACAGGCGACGACCTTGTTGCTCAGCTCGGCGACGGTTGGGAAAACAACAGCGGCAATGTCGTGCCGAAGATGGATGCCATCATCGTCAATAATCCTGTGTTCAGAGGTGTGACCATCGACAAGACGGCTCCGACGGCTGTCAGTTTCACGAACAATGCAACTTCCGGCAATTGCCAGTTCGTAGGCAACTACTCACCGTTCACCATTGACGATAGCAACATCAAGTCTGTCATCCTGCTGGGTAGCAACAATAAGCTGGGCTATTCAACGGGCAATCGTACGCTGCGCTGCTTCCGTGCTCACTTCTTTGTACCAGCAACAGCGACGGCTCGTAGCTTCGAACTGAACTTCGGAGAGGATGGTGGTACGACTGGAGTTCTCCAAATTGAAAATGGAGAATTGAAAGTTAAGACTTTGAATAGCGGTTGGTACACTCTGGGTGGCTTGAAGCTGCAAGGTGAACCGACAGAGAAGGGTGTTTATATCTATAATGGTAAAAAGGTCGTACTGAAGTAATGTAAAAATTAAAAAATGTAATAATGTAAAAATGATGAAAAAGAAATCATATATTGAACCTATGACACAGGTGTTTGTGCTGCAACAGCAGCACCACCTGCTGGCAGGTAGTAACCCTGCAGCGTCAAGTGCCTACAGTTCCGACGGTCTCGAATGGTCAGAAACCGGTATCAGCGGCGGCGACCGTTAACCTGCCTACAGGGACGAGATAATCCAACACAATACATCGTGGAACAAGACATCCGTAGGATTCACTCCTGCGGATGCTTTTTGTGAGTTATATTTATAGAATAAATCTGAAAGCCGCGGGGACTGAAGGGGATGGAATCGCGAGAAAGAACTATGATAATGGGGCGAAAGTGCCGTTGCAACAGGGAGAAAGGCAGGGACTTTCAAGGTGAAAGGCAGGCTCTTTCAAGGTGAAAGTGACGTTGTTATCGGTATAGCGGCGGACGGTGCTGTTATTAGCAGCGGCCGCTGCTAATAATAACGGCGGTCGCTGCTAAAGTCAACAGCGAGCGCTGCTGACCTGAAAGTGTTCTGGTGGACTGTTCTTTACTTCTTTAACGTGATATTACCGTTGCGGTCGATGGTGGCTTCGCTATGGGGAACATCACTATTGGTGAGGTTCATCATCTCACGGGCGACACTCTGATTGGCATCTTTACGAGGACCAACGCCTTTCTGCTGGAGGAAAGAGTGGATCTTTCCCTTGAGGAAGCGTCCTTGTTTGTCTATCTTGATCTCGACAACGGGAGAGTAGGCGGAGATACCTGCGAGACTCATACCATAAGGGGTACAGAAATTACCGAGGCTGTAGGCAATGAAGCGTCCTTTATAGACTTCGGTGGCACGGACGACATGAGGTCCATGACCATAGACGATGTCTGCTCCGTTGTCGATACAGAAATGGGCGAACTCACGAAGGGAGCCTCTGTCTTCACCCAAGAAACTCTCGGCACCTTGCGGCAGATGGTTTTTGGTACGTCCTTCAGCACCTCCATGGAAGGAGACAATGATGATATCAGACTTCTTCTTCAGGTCGTCGATGATGCGCTTGACAGTCTGCAGGTCACGATGCTTCAGCGTATATTGGTTATGGCCAAAGGCGCACAAACCGAACTTGATACCGTTACGTACCACTACGGCAGACTCTATGTGTCCCTTGATGCCTGCGTATTTGATACCTTGCAGGTTCAGTTGCTTTTCTGTGGAAGCAATGCCCTCGGCTCCGAAGTCGTTGGCATGATTGTTTGCCATACTCAGGAAGTCATAGCCAGCCTCTTTCAGCAGATGGGAATAGCTGGTAGGAGTACGGAAAGAATAACTATTCGGTCCACCACCTTTCGTGCTCTTGCCACCATCTAAAAGAGTGCCTTCCAGGTTACCTACGGTAATCGTGGCACGTTGGAGGATGGGTTTGACATCCTTGAATACTTCTGTTCCGTTCTTAGGAGGCAGTGAGATACCCGGGTAGGTTGTTCCCATCATGATATCACCCGTCATTGCCACAGAGATGGTGTCGGGGGTAACAGAAAAGCAGGCTACTGCGTAACCTGCTAATATTGTAATGAGGAATGTTTTTCTCATTTTATCTTCAATTGTTTATAATTCTCACTTTGCCACACGGCGGACACCAACATATCGGCGCATATAATTGCCGTCTGTAGAATTGCTGATCTTCACACCGTTCTTGCTGCTGGCATGGATGAAGATGAAGGTGTCGTTGATAGGATCGTAGTCGATGACGATACCTACATGTCCAACATTACGACCAGAATTCGGGCTGGTGAAGAATACCAAATCACCAGGCTGCATCTCTTCACGACGGATGGGGATGTTTCGTGCATACTGGTCACGAGAGGAACATCCGATAGAGATATTGTTCTGTCCATAGACATAACTGGTGAAGCCGGAGCAGTCGAAGGTATATGGACCCTTGCTACCACTGCGATAACGGGCACCTAACAGGGATGTTGCCTTGTTCAGGATATCGTCAGTAGAGGCAAAACTCATGTTGACATCATAACCATCGGCATAGAGGAAATCGAAGTTGTCGATCTCTTCATAAACGGTCTCTGTCCGTTGGATTTTCTTTGCTTTCTTTTTCTTGCCCTTTGCTACTGCAACATCCACAGAGGATAGAAGCATCAGTAGGATGCAAAATATGATTTTCTGTTTCATTCTAATGGTTTTGAGTCGGCAGCCTTATGCTGCCAGACTACTAATTAGTTGTATCTCAGGATCTGTCCTGGACGAATCTTGGAAGTTGACTTGATATGATTCAGCTTACAGATAGCACTTACGGTCATGCCACGTTTCTTGGCAATGGAAGAAAGAGTCTCACCCTTTGATACCTTGTGGAAACGGGTACTATGAGTCTTCACATTGCTACTCTTAGCCCTTGCAGGCTGTGTGGAAGCAGAAGCATAGGACTGACGTGACATGGGGATGTCCAAATCACCATTAACAGCAACGCCACCTACGCCACGAAGACGTGTAGCCTCTGCGGACTCACGGTTATAAGTAGACTTACGGAATACATAATAGTCATCTACCACATCCTGATTCTTGAAGTCGAACATCAGGGCAGGATTCAAGGCGATACCACACAGACGAGTCTCGAAATGCAGGTGAGAACCAGTACTGCGACCCGTGTTACCACCGAGCCCGATAGGATCACCAGCACGAACTTCCTGATCCTCTGTTACGAGTTGTTTGGACATGTGTCCGTAGATGGTCTCCAGTCCGTTATAGTGGCGGATGACGACATACTTACCATAGCCTTTTCCTTCATATCTGACGATACGTACCTTACCACTGAAAGCGGCGCGGATGGTATCACCAATATATACTTTGATATCCAGACCTTTGTGCTGACGTCCCCAACGTGCACCGAAGTTACTGGTCAGAACACGACTGGTGGTAGGCATGTGGAAGCCTCTCAGGTCGATACGGAAAGTATCGGGCAATACACTTGCCTGATGAGCGTATCTGTTGTTCCAGTCGTTATAGAGATCAGCGGCAGGAGACTCATAGCTCTCTGCTTGTATCAGTCTGTGAAGAGCCATGCTGTCGACGGCCTTCATCTTACGGTCAATGGGGGCTTGGCGTGCTAACAAGTCTTGTCCCATCATGGGGATAGAAAATGTTGCAGCCACTGTTAAAATCGCAAAAGTCTTCAGTTTTTTAATAAGCATATTTTATTGATTTCGGTTCGTAAATTGTTCTGTCTGAAAAATAGAACGTTGCAAAGATACGAATTATTATACAAAGAACAAAGAAAATGCAGTGCGCGTTAACACTATTTGTGTGTATTTTAACACTTTACATTAAGAAATAGCAGACCAGTTAATATTTGTTTTCCGTAGTTGTTTGAGTCTGTTCCATAGCATCAGATACTTGTCGGAACGGCATTCCGGATCATCCTCGATGATGACCTGTGCCTCATCACGAGCCATCTGAACGAGTTGTCCGTCACGGGCAATATCTGCGATTTTCAAGTCGAAAGCCATACCGCTTTGCTGGGTACCTTCCAAGTCGCCAGGACCACGCAGTTTCAGGTCTGCCTCGGCAATACGGAAACCGTCATTCGTCTCACACATGATGTCGATGCGCTTGCGTGTGTCCTCGCTCAACTGAGGAGAGGTTACTAAGATGCAATAACTCTGATCGGCACCACGTCCGACGCGTCCTCGCAACTGATGTAACTGACTGAGACCGAAGCGCTGTGCCTCCATAATGACCATCACCGAAGCATTGGGAACGTTGACACCGACTTCGATGACGGTAGTGGCGACAAGCATCTGTGTCTCGCCATTCACGAAGTGTTGCATCTCTTCCTCTTTATCCTTGGGTTTCATCTTACCGTGTACCTTACTCAGACGGAATTCTGGGAAGACCTGCGTTAACACCTCAAAGCCATCTTCAAGGTTCTTGAGGTCTATCTTCTCACTTTCCTCGATGAGTGGGAAGACGATATAGATTTGTCTGCCTTGTCGTATCTGGTTCCGTATGCTGTCATAGAGTGACGGCATACTACGGTCGAAGACATGCGTGGTAACAACAGGTTTCCTTCCTGGCGGCAGTTCGTCGATGACACTCACGTCCAAATCACCGTAAAGTGTCATCGCAAGGGTGCGTGGAATAGGTGTTGCCGTCATCACCAATACATGAGGCGGATTGGCACTCTTGTTCCATAACTTGGCTCTCTGAGCCACGCCGAAGCGATGTTGCTCATCGACAACGACCATGCCGAGATGGGCAAACTGTACGGTGTCCTCGATGACGGCATGGGTACCTACAAGAATCTGCACACTCCCGTCCAGGAGTCCCTCAAGGACTTCCTGTCGTTTCTTGCCTTTGACAATACCTGTTAGCAGTTCTACCCGGATAGGCATGTCACCCAGGAAGTCGCGGATGGTCTGCAGGTGCTGTTCAGCGAGTATTTCCGTCGGAGCCATGATACATGCCTGATAGCCGTTATCCAAGGCAATGAGCATAGACATAAGTGCGACGAGTGTTTTCCCAGAACCTACATCGCCTTGCAACAGACGGTTCATCTGTCGTCCACTGCCCGTGTCTTTGCGAATTTCACGAATCACTCGTTTCTGTGCTCCAGTCAGTTCGAAGGGCAGATGGTTATGATAGAAAGAATTGAAGTTATCACCTACTTTCGTGAATACATATCCCCTGTATTTGCGGCGATGGTCGCTGGCATATCTGAGGATGTTCAACTGGACATAGAAGAGTTCTTCGAATTTCAGTCGGACACGAGCCCGTTCCAATTCTTTGCTGTCTTGTGGATAGTGAATCTTCCGCAATGCTTCGTCACGGCTCATGAGATGGAGTCGGTTCGTGATGAAGTCAGGAAGTGTCTCTGGTAGCGGCTCTTTCAACACGTCGAGGAGTGTCTTGACAAGACGTTCTAGGCAACGGGAGTTCAATCCGCTTTTCTTCATCTTCTCCGTCGTGTTGTAATAGGGCTGCATACCCATCGTGGAGAGTTCCAATTTGTCTGCAGCATCAATATCAGGGTGTGTCACGTTGATACGCCCGTTATAGACATTTGGTCGTCCGAAGACGATATACTCCGTCCCAATCTTATAACTCTGTTTGGCATATTTCCCCCCGTTGAACCAGGTGAGGTCCATCACCTTTCCGCTTCCATCTGTAAAATGAGCTACCACGCGTTCCTTGCGGGCACTCATCTTAAAAGTCTCGAAGCTGAGGATGTGTCCCTTGACTTGTACGAAAGGCATGTTGCCGGTTAGTTCATGGATGTTATAGAGACGACTTCGGTCTACATGCTTATAGGGGAAATACTGCAACAGGTCACCAAAGTTTTCAATGCCCAGTTCCTGACTGAGCATCTTCTTCCTGTTAGGACCTACACCTGGCAGGTATTGGATGTCTTGGCTTAGCAGTTCATAGTTCATCGTTCACAGTTTATTGTCAGTCTTGAACTAAGGCCTCTGCTACTATCATATCGTAAGGGGTGGTGATCTTGATGTTCTCGCGGTTGCCTTCTACTAAGGTAATCTCCTGTCCAAAGGCTTCGACGACAGAGGCATCATCCGTGAAATTGTCATTATACGGTTGTCGGTTGGCAGCCTTCAACAGTTGGATATCAAAGGTCTGGGGTGTCTGTACAAGTCGATAGTCATTGCGAGGGACGGTGTGGGTGGGGACTATAGTTTCTATAGTTCCTATAGGGTCTATAACGCGCAGCGTTTCCACCACAGGGATGACGGGGATGACTGCTTGCTTCACCCTTGCCGTCTCATAGCATTTGCGGATAACCTCTATACTGGGGAAGGGGCGCACGCCGTCATGAACTCCCACGACACCTTCTGCGTCGTCTGGAATCAAAGCAAGACCGTGCTGTACCGAATGAAAACGGGTCTCCCCACCATCGGTCATCTGATAGTCAACCTTGAAATCGTACTCCTTGCAAAGTTGCAGCCAGTAATCTTGCTGGTCTTTAGGTAAGACCAAGATAATCTGCAGGGTAGTGGAATATTCGCGGAACCGTTCCAGCGTACGCATCAAGATAGGGCGCCCGCCAATAGGAAGAAACTGCTTGGGAATTTCACCTCCCATGCGCAAGCCTTTACCTCCTGCAACAATAATGATATAGTCCACTTCCTTTTTTACCTTTTTACTTTTTTACCCTTTTACCTTTTTACTTTTCCTTTTACCCTTCCATCAGGTGTTTGAAACGCATCCCCTCTGCAATCTGGTTTGCTGTTTGTGGATTAACAAGTTGTCCTAACAGGTCATAGGCAAAGGGGAAGGCGGCAGCGGGACCCTCACCAGTGGTGATGTTGCCGTCAATGGTAATCAGTCCACCGGTATAGGTGGCACCCTCCAGCATGTTCTCAAAACCAGGATAGCAGGTGGCACGCTTGCCGTTGAGGATGCCCAGCTGTCCTAAGACGACAGCAGGAGCCGCACAGATGGCAGCCACTTTCTTTCCTTTCTCTGCTTGCGCCTTCACCGCCTCACATACCTGCTGGTTGCCGTAAAGATTGCTGGCACCAGGCATTCCACCGGGGAGGAAGAGCAGGTCAGCGTCGCTCACATCGACATCCTCGATCAGCGTGTCTGCCATCATCCGTACCCCATGTGCCGACTCCACCGTGTAGTCACCCATGATACTTACTGTTGTCACGTCCAGTCCACCCCGGCGCCATACGTCTACAGGGATCAGCGCCTCGACATCCTCGAAGCCGTCTGCTAGGAAAACATAAACTTTCTTCATCTTCTTATTGTAATGCTTGTAGATAACGTTTAATAGTCTCTTGGAATCCCAGATAGAGAGCGTCGCATATCAAGGCATGACCGATGCTCACCTCGTCCGTCCAAGGAATCATCTCGTGATAATAGTGCAGGTTCTCCAGCGAGAGGTCGTGTCCCGCATTCAGTCCCAGTCCGACCCTTCTTGCTTCCTCGGCAGCAGCGATGAACGGTGCGATGGCTGCGGCACGGTCGGCGGCATAGTGGGAGGCATAGGGCTCAGTGTACAGTTCCACCCGGTCGGCACCACATACCTTGGCACCCTCCACCATCTTCGGGTCGGGATTGACGAAGATGCTCGTGCGGATACCGGCATCCTTGAACGTCTTGCAGACATCCTGGAGGAACGCTTTGTTCTCGATGGTGTCCCAACCGTGGTTACTCGTGATCTGGTCATGACCGTCAGGCACCAGTGTCACCTGCTTGGGAGTCACCTCCAATACCAGTTCGATGAACGAGTCGATGGGGTTGCCCTCGATATTGAACTCCGTGGTAATCAGCGGTTTCAGGTCGCGCACGTCTTGATAGCGGATGTGCCGCTCGTCAGGACGAGGGTGTACGGTGATACCCTGTGCGCCAAACTGTTCTATGTCTCTTGCCACCGTCAATACGTTCGGGTTATTGCCACCTCTGGCATTGCGTAAGGTAGCTACTTTGTTGATATTTACACTTAGTTTTGTCATCTTCTGATTAAATTTATTCCTTCAGTTATGCGTGTTTTCACTGAAAATCAGTATCTTTGTCGCGCATTATCAGTGCAAAGATAGTAAATGTTTGCCAAATAAAGGCTAAATTGACAATAAATTTTATGGCTTCACGAAAACTACGATTTGCTATTTTCGGCAATACCTACCAGCCGAAGAAGTCTGTTTCTATACAGAAAATACTCGCCAGTCTCTCTGAGTATAAGGCAGATGTGTATATGGAACGTGAGTTCTATGACTTCCTGCAAAACGGTCAGCAGTTGCGGATTGAGGTGACGAGAGTGTTTGAGGGAAATGACTTTGATGCAGATTTTGTTATCTCCATGGGAGGTGACGGAACATTCCTTCGTGCTGCAAGTATGGTGGGGTCAAAGGAAATACCCATCTTAGGAATTAATACGGGACGCTTGGGATTTCTTGCCGATGTCAATGCCCATGAGATAGAACGGATTATCAGTGCTTTATATGAAGGTGATTTCACCTTGGAGACACGTTCTGTGATATTAGTAGAGACGGACGGTCAACTGTTACAAGGCTGTCCCTATGCTTTGAATGATGTCGCTATCCTGAAACGTGACTCTGCCTCGATGATTAGTATTCGAGCCAATATCAACGGACAGTATCTGAATACCTATCAGGCAGATGGTCTTGTGATCTCTACTCCGACAGGTTCCACGGCCTATTCATTATCTGTCGGAGGACCTATCATCGTGCCAGGTACAAAGGTGTTTTCTATGACGGCTGTTGCTCCTCACTCACTGAATGTGCGCCCGATAGTTCTTCCCGACAATTCCGTGATAGAACTTGGCGTGGAGAGCCGTAGCCATAACTTCCTCGTTGCCATTGACGGTCGTTCGGAGAAATGCAATGAAGGAACGAAAATCACACTCCGTCGTGCACCTTATGATATCAAGGTGGTGAAACGTCCAGATCACCGTTATTTCAATACCTTGCGTGAAAAGATGATGTGGGGCGCTGATACCCGATAGTCTTTATTGTTCTTTAGGCAGTTTCAGGATAAAGCGGCTGCCGTCTTTGTAGGTGGTGTCAAGGATGACATCGCCACCCAACTGACGGGCAATACGACGGGCAAGAGGCAGTCCTAGTCCTACTCCTTCTTTATAGGCATCCACCTTATAGAAATGCTCAAAGATCTTCTCTTCCTCCCCTTCCTTGATGCCTTTGCCCGTATCTGTCACACTGAAACATACCATCTTCTCTAACTCATCCTGATAGCAGGAGAGTGTGACGGAACCTTGTTCTGTAAACTTGCAGGCATTATTCAGGAGGTTGTTGAGAACCTTTTCCGCTTCCTGAGTATTGGTAATAATCCTAAAACTATCTTTCAGATTACTGTTGAAGCGGATATCAATATCTTTATACTCGTCTTGATAGGACTGTAACACCTTTCTTGCCAACTCGTTACAAATGACGGAGTCGCTCTTGTCAAGATAATGAATACTCTCCTTTCCTGATACATCAAGTATCTCATTGATGATACGTACGATATGATCGGAACTATTAGCAATGCGGGTGGCCATCTCGGCACGCTCTTCCTCACTCATCGAATTGTCTGGATCGCTGATGACTTGGACGAAGCCACTGATGACATTCAAGGGCGTACGCACCTCGTGACTCATGTTCTGGATGAAACTAATCTTCATGCGCTCAGCCTCTTGGGCCTTGTCGCGTGCAATCATCAGTTCATGGTTCTGCTGCTGCAGTTTCTTGGTGTATTTACGCTTATGGCATTGGCAGGCAGCAAAGGGTATCAGACAAGCGAAAGGAACCAAGGCAAACATACTCCACTTCATGCGCTCCGAGCGTTCACTACATTCTTCTTTCTGCATCTCTGCAAGGGCAAGGTCATTAGCGGAGCCCACCATCTCCTCACTCATGATGACATTATTGACGGAGTCTTTGACGGCAGAGTAGTGCTTCTGTGCCAAGAAGGCTTTTGCAGTATCACCTGCCATCTCATAAATCTCTGTCTGGAATTTATATTGGTCAGTGGAGTTGGTCAATAGGTTGGTGAGACGGATTGCTTCTCCGTAATGATGGTCGGCAATGTTCTTGCAGATTTTCACATAGTGATAATAAGTCACACTGAAGTCATTACCCAATGTATCTTGTAGTTTCATGTACTCCTGGTATGCTTTGTTGAGGGTATCCCAGTCGCGCATGGCATAAGCGACAATCACCTTAAAGCCGATAGCGTCGCTATACTCATACCTGCCATTGTTAGCCTTGATGATGTCAATGGCACAGTTCAGGTGCTTCATGGCTTCCTGTGGCTGAGTATCCATCTCGATATTGGCGAGGTCGAGATAGATGTTGATGAGGTTAGTTGGTCGTGAATGGTCTACCTCTTCCAGTGCGCGTTCAAAATACTGGTGGGCGAGGGTGATATTGCCTCGTAGTGAAAAGATGACCCCTTGCAGGTGGGTGGCGTTATAATACTCAGTCTCCGCCTTCCGCTTTCTCATGTCATTACGCATCAGTGTTGTCTTTCGCATGGCACGGTAGAAATGGTTGTGGTTGACATCATAGAGGACTTCGTGCATCCAACCCTTGTAGTAAAGAGGGAGATCCCCCGTTGCCAGATAATACTCACGATAGTTCTCGCAGGCGATGTAGAATGCACCTTCGTTGTTGGAGTTAAAATACTTACGGACTTCGTTGAGCAGGTGGGTGCTCGTAGTGTCTGTTTTCTGAGTCTGTGCTACTGCGAGCATGCTGACTAGCGTGAGGAGAGCAACGACAATAAAGCGTCTGTTGATAGTTGTCATTTTCATACTATATTGGTTTACGGTAGTGCAAAGGTAATTATTTTGTTTAAAATATCTTTACTGTCGATGAAGTTTTTTTCCTGAGTTGTACAAAATCTTCGACGAAAATGTAGGATAAGCCTCCCTTTTAAAATAAATTAATAAGGTGGAAATGTTAAATAATACGGATTTGCAAAAAAAGTTGGCGAAATATTTGGAAGGAAAGAATAAAAGCACTACTTTTGCAGTGTTCTATTAAAGTGGTACACTAATACAGAATACAACCAAATATCATTCATAAAAGAAAAAAGACGTATGATTAACGTACAAAACATCAGTTTCCATTACAAGGGTCAGAAGGCTCTTGTATTCGATGGGTTCTCTCTTCAGTTGGAAGAGAATCGTATCTATGGACTGCTCGGCAAGAACGGAACGGGTAAGTCGACACTGCTATATTTGCTTTCAGGTTTGCTTCGCCCTACGAAGGGGTATGTTAGTTGCGACTCGCTCGCAACATACAAGCGGTTGCCTGAGATGTTGCGCGACATTTTCCTTGTGACGGAAGAGTTTGACCTGCCTTCCATGCAACTCTCAGAATACGTACGCCTCTATCGTCCTTTCTATCCTAACTTCTCTGATGAGATACTGGACAACTGTCTGAAGGATTTTGAATTGAATCGCAATGTGAAGTTCAATGAACTTTCGATGGGTCAGCGCAAGAAGGCATATATTGCTTTCGCGATGGCTACCAATACGAAGTATCTCTTCATGGACGAGCCTACTAATGGATTGGATATTCCTTCGAAGTCACAGTTCCGCAAAGTCATTGCACAGAACATGACAGAGGAGCGTACCGTGATTATCTCTACGCATCAGGTTCATGATGTAGAGCAGATGCTTGACCATATCATCATCCTCGACCAGCGCAGTGTATTGCTCAATGCCTCGATGCAGGATATTCAGGAGCACTATACCTTCGAGTATCGTAGTCCTCAGGAGATGGATGAAAGTGTACTCTATGCGGAACCGACACTGCAAGGCAATGCCATCATCGCCAATCGTAAAGAAGGCGATGCTGAGACGCAAGTGAACCTCGAATTATTGTTTAACTATAAAACACAAGCAAAATGAGTACCTTTAATATAGAAAGATTCGGACAGGCACTGAAGTGCCATTTTATGGTAGGGCGTAAGACGTGGATTCGTCTCTTTAGCATCTATACGCTGGTGATGTTCATGGCCAACCTGTTCTTTACCCGTGTGGCCGATCATGGCTATTCGCATTGGGCAGACAACTACCCCGACGAATTGTTTTTTCACTATAGCGGAATCGTAGAGCAGACCTCTGTCTTCGGTATCATCTTCTTCTGCTTCGCTATGTTGTTTACAGCTGGCGGTATGTTCTCGCAGATGAAAGACACGCGCAAGCGTTCTGCCTATTTGCTCTGGCCTGTCAGCCATTTGGAGAAATACGTCGTCAGTGTGCTGATATCCGTAGTGATGATGCTGTTCCTGACGATTGGTGCCTACATACTTGCCGATGTTCTGCGTGTATTGGTGGACTGGCTGACGGGGCGCATCGTCGTCTGGGGCTTCACGATGCCTATCATGGGACGTGATGGTGAGCATCCGTGGGGTGCTTTCCAGGATTGGCACTTGGTATGGATGCTCTTCAACTGGGCATTCTACATCCACTCGCTCTATATCGTAGGCGGCACGCTGTTCCGTCGTCAGCAGTTCCTGTTCACCAGCGGCACCATCGTCGTTGTCGGCATCCTGCTGACAATGATTCTGAACCAAATAGACTGGAGTGGTGTTGACATCGAATTTATAAATGGTTATTGGGACGAGAAGACACAAACCTATACAACGGTCTTCCATCCGTTATTCTATATCATCAACTCAGCGATGATGCTACTCATTGCCTTCCACTACTGGCTTTCCTATAAGTTGTTCTGCCGTATGCAGGTTATTAACAATAAATGGCTGAACGTATGACATTCACTAACGATAAAGCGATATACATCCAGATGGCAGACCGCCTCTGTGATGAGATCCTTGCCGATAAGTACAAGGATGACGACCGCATCCCCTCTGTCCGTGAGTATGCCGTACTCTTGGAGGTGAACACCAATACCGCAGTCAAGGCATACGACGAGTTGGCTCGCGCGAACATTATATATAATAAAAGGGGACTCGGCTACTTCGTGACGAAAGGAGCGAAGAAACAGATTCTCAAGGAACGCAAGAAAGAATTCATGAAAGAGCGCCTGCCCGAGCTCTTCCGCCAGATGCAACTGCTTGACATCACGGTAGATGACGTTGTAGAAGCATTCAGCAATATAAAGAATGTTAAGGAATGAACATACTTCCGTACAATTCGTCACAACAGCATGCAGATTATCCCAAATGTTTTGCGGATATTGCAACTTTTCGTACTTTTGCAACGTCTAACGTATAAACAAAGGCAAATAGTTTGTTTTCATGATTCATTTAAAAGACATCAACAAGACTTACCAGGGTGCACAGCCGCTCCATGTGCTGAAGGGCATCTCGCTTGATATCAAGAAAGGAGAGTTCGTCAGCATCATGGGAGCGTCAGGCTCAGGAAAGTCTACCTTATTGAATATCTTAGGTATTCTTGACAATTACGACAGTGGTGAATATCTGCTCAACGGAGTACCCATCTGGGGACTGTCAGAGTCAAAGGCTGCCGAGTATCGTAATCGGATGATTGGATTTATCTTCCAATCGTTCAACTTGATTTCATTCAAGACAGCAGTAGAAAATGTGGAGTTGCCGCTCTTCTACCAGGGTGTGTCGCGTAGACAGCGGCACACCCTGGCTTTGGATTATCTGGACCGACTGGGATTGCTGGATTGGGCAGAGCATTACCCCAACGAGTTGTCGGGCGGTCAGAAACAGCGTGTCGCTATTGCACGTGCACTGATAACAAAGCCACAGATTATCCTCGCCGACGAGCCTACAGGTGCTCTTGACTCAAAGACCTCTGTGGAGGTGATGCAGCTGCTGAAGCAGTTGAACCAAGATGAGGGCATGACTATCGTCGTGGTGACGCATGAGAGCGGTGTGGCTAATGAGACCAACAAGATTATACATATCAAGGATGGTGTCATCGGTAAGATTGAAGAGAATCTCGAACATAACTCGAGTCCGTTCGGTATCAATGGAATGATGAAGTAAAAGCGATGCATGATATTATAACAGAAATATGGTCGACGGCCAGGAGAAACAAGCTCCGCACCACACTTACAGGTTTCGCTGTGGCGTGGGGAATCTTCATGATTATCGTGTTGCTGGGTGCAGGAAACGGACTCATCAATGCCAATCTGAGACAGAGTGACCGTTTCCTCTCTTCATCGATGGTCGTCTATGGCGGTGAAACTTCCAAACCTTATCAGGGACTGAAGGAAGGCAGACTGATCCGCTTGCAGAAGAATGATATAACAACAACAGCTTCTGACTTTAAAGAGCATGTTGACGAGGTGGGTGCACAATATGTGACAGGTGCTACTATCAGTCTTGGACAACAGTATATCTCCACAACGATAGCTGGTGTCTATCCCAACCATAATAAGATAGACAAAACGACGATCCTCTATGGCAGGTTTATCAATGACATTGACCAAAAAGAGAAGCGGAAGGTGCTGGTGTTGAGTAATAAGCAGGCGAAGGAGCTTCTGCCAAATGACTATCCGTCATTGATAGGTAGGTATGTGGATGTTGGAGCATTCTCTTTCAAGGTCATCGGTATCTACAAGGAGAATGAGAACGGACAGGCGAATGCTTTCTCCTCCTATTCCGCCATCAAGAGTATTTTCGGAGCCAATACGGATGATGCTGGACGTATTGAGTTCACTTTCCACGGTCTTCCTACGGAACAAGCGAATGAAGACTTTGAGAAGGAGTACCGCCAGCGTCTCAATGCCAATCATCAGGCACATCCTGAAGACGAGAGTGCCATCTGGATATGGAACCGTTTCACACAGAGCCTGCAGATGGAGACAGGTATCGGCATTATCCGCACTGCCCTTTGGGTCGTGGGTCTCTTCACTTTGCTAAGTGGTATCGTGGGTGTCTCGAACATCATGTTGATCACTGTGAAGGAGCGTACCCATGAGTTTGGCATCCGTAAGGCGATAGGCGCGAAACCCTGGAGTATCCTCAAACTGATTATCGTCGAGAGTGTGATTATTACCACTTTCTTCGGATATATCGGTATGGTATTAGGCATCTGTGCCAATGAGTATATGGATGCTACAATAGGTCATGAGACGATAGACACGGGATTATTCAAGGCAACGATGTTCCTTGATCCAACAGTGGGTCTTGATGTGTGCTTCGAGGCGACGATGGTCATGATTATCGCCGGTACGATAGCAGGACTCATACCAGCCTATAAGGCAAGCCGCATTCGTCCTATAGAAGCCCTGCGCGCTGACTGATGATATGATGAATTAAGTATTAAGCATGGAATGAGAATAGATGTTGATTCATACAGAGAGATACTTGATACGCTGACTCGTAATAAGTCACGTTCATTCTTGACTGGCTTTGGTGTGTTCTGGGGTGTGTTCATGCTCATCGTACTCATCGGAGGTGGTCAGGGACTGAAAGAGAAACTGAATGAGAACTTCGCAGGGTTTGCCACTAATTCCGCGATGGTATGGGCTCAGCCTACCTCCAAGGCATATAAGGGCTTCCGCAAAGGACGCCGCTGGTCGATGGAATATAAAGATGTAGAGCGTCTCAAGAGTCGTTTGCCGGAGCTTGACGTGGTGTCGCCGATGCTCTTTGGTAATAGCAGCTACGCCTATTACGGTAACCGTAAGGCATCCATCAGTGTCGTTGGCGTGGAGCCTTCGTATGCCTCCATACAGAATCCCATGTTGCGTTATGGACGTTTCATCAATGATATGGACCTGAAGAACAATCGTAAGGTGTGTGTCATCCAGAAGAAAGTCTATAAGGAACTGTTCAAGGATGGTGGTGACCCCTGTGGCAAAAGCATACGCATTGACTCCACCTATTATACGATCGTGGGTGTTGACTATAGCTCGTCCGAGGGTATCAGCTTCAGCGGAGAACCTGGCTCGGGCATCTCGCTGCCCTATACCCAAATGAGACAGGCGTACAATTATGGTTCGCAGGTTCACATGATTGCTGTCACAGGCAAGAAAGGTGTGGTGATGTCCAAGATTACAGACCGCATCCGTGAGACAGTTGCCTATGCACATTATATAGACCCTAATGATGAACAGGGTGCGATGGTGTTCAATACCGAGGTGCTTTTCCAGATGCTCGACAACCTCTTCAAGGGCGTGAACTTCCTGATATGGCTGGTAGGACTTGGAACCTTGTTTGCTGGTGCTATCGGTGTGTCGAACATCATGATGGTTACAGTGCGTGAACGTACTACAGAGATAGGTATCCGTCGTGCCATCGGTGCAACTCCTAAGATGATTCTCTCGCAGATTATCTCAGAGAGTATCGTTCTGACGTTAGTGGCAGGTATGAGTGGTATCCTCTTTGGAGTCATGATTCTGCAGATGCTGGAGATGGGTAATACGGAGGATGGTATTGTGACGGCTCACTTCCAAGTGGGCTTCTGGACAGCCATCGCTGCTGCCTTGACGGTGAGCTTGATGGGTGTCTTGGCAGGATTAGCTCCAGCGGCACGTGCCATGAGTATCAAACCCGTTGATGCGATGCGTGACGAGTAAAGGTAAAAAAGTAAAAAGGTAAATAATATAAAGATATGAAGAAGTACAGAAAACTGATTATTGCTGCGATTATCGCACTAATCTTCATCGGAACTTTCGTGTTCCTGTGGCAGAAATCACAACCCAAGGAGATTGTGTACAATGAGTTTACGCCTGAGCTGAACGAAGTGAAGAAGACGACCATCATCACAGGTAAGATTGAACCTCGTAATGAGGTAAACGTAAAACCACAGATTAGTGGTATCATCACGGAACTGTTGAAAGAGCCAGGCGATTATGTGCAGGCAGGTGAGATTATTGCCAAGGTAAAGGTGATTCCCGATATGGCACAACTCAGTTCTGCTGAGAGCCGTGTACGCCTTGCAGACCTGAATCTCCAGCAGGCGAAGATAGACTATGAGCGTGAGAAGAACCTCTACGACCAGAAGTTAGTATCTGCTGACGATTTTGACAAGGTTAACCAGAAGTTGAAGCAGGCGAAGGAAGAACTGATGGCCTCCGAGGATGCTTTACAGGTGGTGCGCGATGGTGTGTCGAAATCGAATGCCAAAGCTTCCAGTACCCTTATACGTTCCACAATCAGTGGTGTCATCCTCGATATCCCTGTGAAGGTCGGTAACTCTGTCATCCTCTCCAATACCTTCAACGATGGTACCACTATTGCCAGTGTCGCTAACATGAATGACCTGATCTTCCGTGGTAATATCGACGAGACAGAGGTAGGACAACTATACAATGGCATGCCGATGAAGATTACCATTGGTGCCTTGCAGGACTTGAAGTTCGATGCCAACTTAGAGTATATCTCTCCGAAGGCAGTAGAGAGCAATGGTGCCAACCAGTTTGAAATCAAGGCAGCCGTGAAGGTGGTGAATGATGATAAGATCCGTTCTGGCTATTCTGCCAATGCGGAGATAGTACTGGCTCAGGTACAGAAGGCACTGACGATTCCGGAGAGTGCCATCGAGTTCTCTGGCGACTCTACCTTTGTGTATGTCATCAAGGGCGAGGGCGCCCAGAAGACCTACGAGCGCAAGCAGGTGACAACAGGTCTTTCCGATGGCGTGAATATCGAGATCAAGAAGGGACTGACTACCAAGGATAAGGTTCGCGGTCCGGAGATTATAGCAGAAACGAAAGAGGACTAAGAAAGGTAAAAAAGTAAAAAGGTAAAAAAGTAAAAGAAATGAAGCAGATATATAAGATAAAGGTTCAAGGGTGGGTGAAGGTTTTACCTTTTTACCTCTTTACCCTTTTACCTTTAAATGCTCAGACGAGGCAGTGGACGCTGCGTCAGTGTACGGAGTATGCCATCAGTCATAATCTGAGTATCAAACAAAAGAGTAACCAATGTCGTAAACAGGAGTTGCAGTTGTCTACGGCAAAGAACAGCCGTCTGCCAGATTTGAGTGGTACCGTAGGGGAAACATTCTCTTTTGGTCGCGGACTGACGATGGATAACACCTATACCAATCGCAGTACGAGCAGTACGTCCTTCGGTCTTGGTACGAGTGTGCCATTGTTCACAGGTTTCAGGATTCCAAACAACATCAAACTCAACCAACTTAACTTAGAGGCGGCTACGCAGGACTTGGAGAAGGCGAAGAACGATATCCGTATGCAGGTTGCAAAGGCTTATGTTCAGATTCTCTACGATATGGAGATGGCGGATGTTGCCGTGCGACAGGTAGAGATTGATTCCATGCAGGTAGCGCGTCTGCAGGCTTTCTTAGAGAATGGTAAGGCGAGTGGGGCAGAGTTGTCACAACAGAAAGCAACGCATGCACAGAGTCAGTTGACTGCTACGCAGGCTCACAACAATCTCCAGTTATCAATACTTGCCCTTACACAGTTGTTGGAGTTGCCGACACCAGAGGGCTTCTCTATTGTCCGTCCTATTGTTCCGAGTGACCTGACTATTCCGGCTGACCCTAACCAGATCTACCAAGAATCGCTTCTCTTCAAGCCAGAGATCAAGGCAGAACAGATTCGTTTAGATGCAACGGAAAAGAATATCAAGATAGCACAGGCAGCTCTTTATCCGACGCTCACGCTGAGTGGTGGATTACAGACTAACTACTATAAGACGGGAGGAATACCATCGGATGGTTTCTCTTCTCAGCTGAAGAACAATTTCTCACAGTATATTGGCTTGAACCTGAATATCCCAATCTTCAACCGTTTCTCTACGCGTAACAGTGTCCGTTCGGCAAATATCGACCGCGAGAACCAGCAGTTGCAGCTGGATAATGTGAAGAAGACTCTCTACAAGGAGATCCAGCAGGTGTATTATAATGCAGTGGCTGCCCAGGCAAAATATCAGAGTAGTGAGGCAGCACGCCAGTCGAGTGAGGATGCCTTTACGCTGACACAGGCGAAATACGAGAATGGTAAGGCGAATATCACAGAGTTCAACGAGGCGAAGAACCGCTTCCTCAAAGCGGAGAGCGATCTCGTTCAGGCTCGTTATGAATATCTCTACCAGAACAGTCTCCTTGACTTCTATCGGGGCAAGGAATTGAATTTCTAATAAACACTCTTTTAATGATGAAAAACGAAGGCGGAGCACCATGAGGTGCTCCGCCTTTATTATATGTTCGTTACTTTTCGCCCGTTATTGATATAGATACCCTTCCTGTCGGGTTTCCCTATATACCTCCGTCCGTCTAACGAATACCAGCTGTCGTCTGTCCGTCTGTTGCTGCGGACACTACTGATACCGGCACTACCTTCTGCAAAGTTCTTCAATTCATAGAAGGCAGCATATGGCTTACCTGTGCTGTGGTTATAGAGGGCGGCATTCCACCATTTGTTTGTCACGCTTTTATTACCGTTGTCTTCTATCCACCACCAGAAGAGTCCCTTGACATGCTCGTGCTTGTTCAGCATCGTGATGAGGTCGGCAGTGAACTTACGCTGTCCTTCTTCTGTATAAGGATAGGTGGCGGTATAGTCGTATCCTTTCTCTTTTCCCTTGTCATCACCGTCAAGGGGCCATGCATAGCTATAGCCTGTCTCCACAATCATGATATCTTTGCCGTAGGCTTTGTCCTCCAGTGTCTTGAGGGCGTTCTCCAGTGTGGTGAGGTCGCCATGATAGGCGGGATAGTAGCTTAGTCCGATGATGTCATAGTCTATCTCGGCATTCTTCATCCTGTCGAAGTAATCTGTCAGGACATTCGTCTTCGGCGTACGTTCTGAGTGGATGATAATCTTTGCGTCAGGACATACCTCGCGGCATGCCTTGCCTGCCTGCCTCAGAAGACTGAAGAAACGGTTCCAGTTAGCAGCGGGACTGGTAGTGTAACAGCGGTTGGCGGAAGTACCGCTCACGCCCCAGAGCATTCCGTAGCTGATCTCATTTCCTGTCTGGATGAGATCTGGTTCTGCGCCTGCGGTTTTCAACTGCTCCAGACAGTCTTTGGTGTACTCATAGACTTTCTCAGCGAGAGCCTCGTCATCCAAAGTCTTCCATGCGTCTGGTGTCCATTGTTTGGCAGGGTCTGCCCAGGTGTCACTATAGTGGAAGTCAAGCATGAACTGGTGTCCTGCGTCTTTGATGCGCTTACCCAGTGCCTTCACATAGTCAAGGTCCTGGCATACGGCCTTGTCTGCATCCCTCGAGGGATCGACGAAGAGGCGTACGCGCATGGCATTAAGCCCTTGTTCCTTAAAGAATGTCAGGGGCTGGACAGCATTCCCGTTCTTGTCTTTGTAAACGACACCTGCGTCCTCATACTTGGTCAGCATGGAGATGTCGCCTCCCACATACTTCTGTGCAAGGATGTTGGCAGACAGTGCTGCCAAGAAAATCATGGTCATTAGTTTCTTCATATAGATTAGCAGTTTAGTATGTTATTTCTTGTGACGATTAGCCCGCTGCTCACGGTATTTGGCTTTCTGTCGTGCAGAACCGCTACCGTGAGCACCAGTGATGTATTTCTTTTTCTTCGCCTTGGTCTTGACTTTATCGTCCTCTTTACGAGGTCCGCCGCCACGACCAAACGAGATACCGTTCTCCAGGATTGACTGGAAATCGTCTTCCTTACTCATAATTCTTTATATAGTTCCTATAGTACCTATAGTATTAATGATGGAACAGTCGTACCCCTGTGAATGCCATTGCGATACCATATTTGTCGCACGTCATGATGACATGGTCGTCACGGACGGAGCCACCAGCCTGGGCAATGAACTCCACACCACTCTTATGGGCGCGCTCGATATTGTCACCGAAGGGGAAGAAGGCATCAGAACCTAAAGCCACCTTCGTATTCTTGGCAATCCACTCTTTCTTCTCTGCCATTGTCAGCACAGCGGGCTGCTCAGTAAAGAACTGCTGCCAGGCACCATCACGCAATACGTCGTCGTGCTCGTCCTCTGAGATATACACATCAATGGTGTTGTCTCTGTCTGCACGACGGATACCTTCCTTGAAAGGCAGGCTCATCACTTTCGGATGCTGGCGTAGCCACCAGATATCTGCTTTGTTACCGGCAAGACGGGTACAGTGGATGCGGCTCTGCTGTCCGGCACCGATACCGATAGCCTGTCCGTCCTTCACATAGCAAACGCTGTTCGACTGCGTATATTTCAGCGTGATCAATGCGATAATCAGGTCGCGCTTGGCCTCTGCAGTGAATGTCTTATTCTGGGTGGGGATGTTTTCAAACAGGGCAGGATCGTCAAGTTTGATCTCGTTACGTCCCTGTTCGAAGGTTATGCCGAATACTTGCTTGCGCTCTACTGGCTCAGGCTGGTAGGCAGGATCAATCTTAATGACATTATACGTACCCTTGCGCTTGTCTTTCAATATCTCAATCGCCTCAGCGGTATAGTCAGGAGCAATCACACCATCGCTCACTTCGCGTTTCAATAACAATGCTGTCGTGGCATCACACGTGTCGCTCAGTGCTACGAAATCTCCATACGAAGACATACGGTCTGCACCTCTTGCCCTGGCGTATGCACAAGCGATGGCAGAGTCATCCAAGCCTTGTATGTCGTCCACAAAGTATATCTTCTTCAGGGTATCGCTCAAAGGAAGACCCACTGCGGCACCGGCAGGCGATACATGCTTGAACGAGGCAGCGGCAGGAAGACCTGTTGCAGCCTTCAACTCCTTCACCAGTTGCCAAGCATTAAAGGCATCGAGGAAGTTGATATAGCCAGGACGACCGTTAATCACTTCGATAGGTAACTCTCCCTCTGTCATGAAGATGCGTGAGGGCTTTTGATTCGGATTACATCCGTACTTCAGTTGTAGTTCTTTCATTATATGATGATGTTTTGTTTCTGCCTGCGAAGGTACGAAATTAAACTGAATTATGCAAGTGTTTCCTGTTTTTATAGAAAAAAAGAGATTCTATGACTTAGACCTCCAAATTATTTGCTTGCCCTTGGCGAAAGACTGCGGTATTTGTCGTAGCCGCCAGTATTTGAAGGATAAATAATAGTGTCAATGAAAAATAGATGGCTTTCATCATCCACCAACACATTTTTTCCTCCTTCGTTGCAAGACGTGCATCAGCAATATATGGCTGAACAAGAACGGCACAGACGTTGCCATCATGATTCTCGGCAAAGCCAATCATACGATATGCACAATCTCAGAACCACGATCAATGAAGTCACCAAATTGGCTATGATCACAGAACCAGTAACCTTGCTCTTGTGCCCACTTCTTAAGCCTTACCAGTTGGACAGCTTTGCAAGTCGTTGTTCCCGCAAGAGCCTCAATCTCCTCAAGGACTCGCTGCGAGAAAGCGGATGCGCTTTCCAATATGCAACTTTCGCCATTTTCTCGGCATTCACCTTCTTGTGATAATCGTTCAGTATGATCTCCATTCATTGAGTCTTTTTGAGTTTTATTATGCAAAGATAGCTTTTTTTCCTGAGACTGCAAACTTTTTGTGTAAAAAGTATCTTCTACTGAATTATGCAAATTTAATTGAGAAAAGCTTCTCTTTCCAACTTTTTTCGAAACTTTTTCGGTTGAAGTATTGATTATCAACAAACGAAAAGTAGTTGTGAAGTAATAGTGATGAGATAACACAAGTGAAAAAGACGAGGGTGTACTTCAAAATGAATGGTGCACCCTCGTATCAGGAAAATAAAGGGGATGATTATAAACCCATCAGAAATTTCAAGTCATTGTAAATTAATGTCCTCCCATATAGAGTTATCCTCACGCCCAAGGACGTTGCCTCCTCCATATTCACCGCCCAATATTGGCGACCCTGCCATAATCTGTTGGGACTGAATCTTAATCTCTTTCATTTCGGGATGCATATATTGCTTTTTCATAATCCTTTCCTCCTATACATTATTTAATAATAACCTTTTTGCCATTCACGATGTAGAGCCCCTTCTTAGGATAGAGTATACGGCGACCTTGCAGGTCATGGTAGATATTGTCATCTTAACGAGATGACGAGAGCACAACTTGATGCTATCAGTACGGCTCTTGCTGAATTGCAGTCAAAAGAGTTGAAGCCCCGAAAGAAGATTGGATTTATACGAGAGGAAGAATAATAGAAAAACCAAATTTATCTGGGAGATGATGGGGAAAAGTGCCGTTGCAACAGGGGGAAAGGCTGGCACTTTCAGGGTGAAAGATAGGTTCTTTCAGGGTGAAAGTGACGTTGTTACAGGTGAACGGGCGGACGGTGCTGTTATTAGCAGCGGCCGCTGCTAATATCGACGGCGGTCGCTGCTAAAGTTAACAGCGAGCGCTGCTGACCTGAAAGTATTCTAATAAGCGTTTGGTGAGTTTTGTAAACAAAATAGTGGATTACAATATTGTGTACCTTATTTATTTTATATATATTTGCAGCTGAAAATGCAAAACTTTAACTTAGTAGGATGATGGAGAAGAAGAGACATGCGCTCCGCAAGCTCTTAGAGGCTGTGGAACATGAGTTGCTGAAGAAGCCTAACAGGAAGACGCTTGACAGACTGTCGCTACTGGCAGGCTTCCAAGACTGGGAGTCGTTTCAGGAAGCCTTGCATGGCGTGGACGATGGCGAGTCGAACTATGAGGTAAAAAGGAAAGAGACACCATAAACACAGCAAACAATAAAAAGAGACACTCCGTAGAATGTCTCTTTTATGTTGTGCAGGTCTGCGATATTACTCGCCTACGTTGTGGCGCTTCTCCTTAATACGGGCAGCCTTACCAGTGAGCTTGCGCAGATAGTAAAGCTTAGCGCGACGAACCTTACCAACCTTGTTCACCTCGATAGAGTCGATGTTCGGAGACTCGATAGGGAAGATACGCTCTACACCTACGGTACCAGACATCTTGCGAACTTGCCGGTTGCAAATGCTTCTTCAGCAACTTTAATTAAATCCATTTGTTTTAATCATTAAATTGTTGTATCGTTCCAACGCAACATAGACGGGCAACTCGTGACTTCCCTCCATCGGTTACGCCGAAAAGCGGATGCAAAGGTACGAATAAGTGAGCAAACTACAAAATAAATTCCGATTTATTTTTAGTTTCGAACGAAAGTACCTTCGAAATGCTATTTCAAAGGTACAACTTTTTCTTGATACAGCGAAATATTTCAAATAATTTTTGTACTTTTGCCATAGAAAAAGGCAAAAACTATGCGTAAAAAACTATGTATCTTGGTAGTAATGGCACTGATAATCGTGTCTTGTAAGACACATTACCAGGTGGCATCCATTGAGCGTTCGCGTATCGTAGTAGATGCGCGCTATGACACTCATCAGGATGCGGAGGCTGTTGCTTTCCTGGCACCCTATCAACATGTCGTCGATAGTATCATGGGACCTGTGGTGGGCTATTCTGCCAAATTCATGCAATCGCATCGTCCAGAGAGCGAGTTGTCTAACTTGCTGGCAGACATTATGGTATGGGCAGCAAAAGACTATAACGAACAAGTAGACTTTGGCGTGTATAACATGGGAGGTATTCGCGCCAGTTTGCCAGAAGGAAAGGTGACCTATGGCGATATACTCGACATCGCTCCCTTTGAGAATAAGATTGCCTTTGGAACCCTCACTGGAGCAGAGGTGCTGGAACTCTTCTCACAGATGGCAAAGCATGGTGGCGACGGTGTCAGTCATGCTGTACGTATGGTTATCACAAAAGACGGAGAACTGGTGAGTGCGACCCTCCATGGTAAGGAGATTGATCCGCAGAAAGACTATCGTTTTGCAACCATCGACTACCTGTTGGGGGGCAATGACAAGATGCTGGCTCTCAAAAAGTCGCGGAATATCCACTCGCCCCAAGAGAAAGAGAACAACTCCCGTTTCGTCATCATGAACTACTTCCGAGAGATGATGAAACAGGGAAAGAAAGTGGATGCGGTGATAGAGGGAAGGATACGAATTGAAAATTGAAAATTGAAAGTTGAAAATTGAAATGATGAAGACCATTTATATCATTCTCCTTACCTTTTTACCTTTAACTGTTTCTGCACAGAAACAGAAGCAACTTGTCGTCCTGCATACAGGTGATATGCATAGTACGATACAACCTGTCAATAGTCAGTTGCCTGATACGATGAAGGCGGGTAGGGCAGGCATGATCAGACGTATCGAGATGTTGAGGCAGGAGAGAGAGAAACATCCAGACCTGTTGCTCTTCGATACAGGTGATTTCTTTCAAGGGTCTGCCTATTTCACATTGTTCAAGGGCGAAGTAGAAGTAGGATTGATGAACAAGATGGGTTATGATGCTGTGATGATTGGTAATCATGAGTTCGATGCAGGACTGGAAGAGATGGCACGTGCCTTCCGCATGGCAACCTTCCCCATCGTGTGTGCCAACTACGACTTTACTGGAACACCAGTAGAAGGACTTGTCAAACCTTATATTATCATCAAACGCAATGGGGTGAAGATAGGCGTGTTTGGTATCGGAAAGAAGATGGAAGGACTTGTTGCGGCTAAGAATTGTGTGGGAGTGAAGTATCTTGACCCCGCAAAGGTTGCCTTAGAGACAGCAACGATGTTGAAGGAGGAGAAGAAGTGTGATGTGGTTATCTGTCTCACTCACTTAGGATGGAAGGTAGGAGGCGACGACGATCAGTATGTGGTACAACACTCTCGATATATCGATCTGGTACTGGGAGGCCATACACATACATACATGGTCAAGGATAGCTATGAGAAAGACCTTGACGGCAAGGACGTCCTTGTCGACCATGAAGGAAAGCATTCTATCTTTGTGGGGAAGATGGTATTAAACCTAAAGTAAGACTGTTCCGTAGCCTCTACTCAAAGTAAAGGGTCAGCATGATCATCTTGTTCTGACCTTTAGAGACACTGCCTGCATAGGGATGTTTGTTGAAGTCGCGCAGCTCATTGATGTGATTGGTATCGAGGTCGTTGCTCAGACCATAACAGAACTTCAACTCAGGAATCAGTTTGAAGAAAGGAAGATAGAAGTCACAACCGATACCTACTTCCACCATCGTGCTGAAGCGTTTCAAACTAACATAGTCGTCACTTGCACTGGTCAGGTTGATCATGCCGTTGATGCCTGCCATCATATAGGGGCGGTAGTTGTTCCATCGTGGAGCGGCAAACTTGATGTTGACAGGAAGGGCGACATAGGTGTTCTTCATGTCCTGCGTGGTCTTGGGATGGCGTCCTTCCTCATCCGTATTCAACAAGTCAATGAAGGATAAGTGCTTGGCACCGAAATGCATCGTCGGCGTAAAACGCAGGGCGAAGTTCTCATGCAGGCGCATCTCCGCAAAGACACCCACGGAGAAACCAGGATTCCACTTGTCTGCATCTGTGACGATAAGGAAGTCATGGGCATTCCCCTCTTCGTCGACAAGGGTCTGTGGTCCTACATTCTCAAACTCGATGTCCTGCAAGTGGGCACCAACCAATATACCGAAGTGCAGGGGACGCAGATCGATATAAGGCTTATGCTGTATCTTGCGCTGCTGGGCATGTCCGCCAAGGATGCCCAGTGTCAGCAGCATAATGATGATAATCAGTCTTCTATTCACAATATCAATAACGCAGGAAAGGGATGGTTTATTATTTCGACGACGTATAAATTACTAAAATATCTCACTAAGATTAGGTATAATTCAAAAAATATTCCTACCTTTGCATCACATAAAGTAAGTATTTTAGTATTCATTTTAAATTTAAAAGGATTGGCATACGTAATTGGTGACGACTGCATCGCATGTGGAACATGTATCGATGAGTGCCCCGCAGGAGCTATCTCTGAGGGCGATAAGTATTCTATCAACCCCGATGTCTGCACAGAGTGCGGCACATGTGCTGATGTTTGCCCATCTGAGGCTATCAGCCTTCCTGCATAAGTCTGCATGTTGATATGAAGGATAAGGGCTTTCCCACAAGGAAAGCCCTTTTTTATTGCTCGTCAGGAAGACTGAACAGGAAACGTGCCCCGTTGTTATAGGTGGGGTCTAAACGGATGTCACCTCCCAGACGACGGGCAATACTTCTTGCTACGGTGAGCCCGATGCCTGTTCCGTCATAATACTGGTCGAGTTGTGTGAACTCCTGGAAGATACGCTCTGCTTCATAGGGAGGAACACCGATACCTGTGTCTGTGACGGAGAAGACGATGGAAGATGCTGCTTTATCTCTCTCAATCCTCAGTTCTACGGAGCCTTCCTTAGTGAACTTGGCGGCATTATTGAGTAGGAGAGCTAATGCCCTTGTTGCAGACATAAAGTTTGTCCGTATCGTCTTGTCTGCCTTCTCGTCGTACTCTAAATGGAAGGTGATATGTGTCGCCTGATGGATGTCTGACTCTTCTGTCGCCTGAGCCGCTATCTGCACGCTGCTAACCAGGTCGGAGCGTTCAATGACTGTCTTGCTGTGGATGTCGGAGAGCTCTAACATCTTATTGACAAGTTCTGTGATGCGGTGTGTGTTCTCATTGATGCGCTGGTTGATATCCGCCTTCTCTGCTTCCTTTAACTCCATGCCAGAAGTGGTCAGCACCTGTGTGAAACCACTGAGGATATTCAATGGCGTTCTGATCTCATGGGATATCTGCTGGATGAAATCTGTCTTCATACGTGAAGACTCCTCTGCTCGCTTGTTGGCAAGAGTAAGCTCGTCATTCTTCTGTTTCAGCTCACGGTTCTTCGCTGCCAGACTTGCTGCAGAACGGAGTCTTAGATAGCCGATGATGATGAGGGAGACGAGGATGATGACGACGGCGATAAGGAAGGACAGGTAACGCTGACTCTGAAGCTGTGACTGTTGCTCTGCAATCTGTTTCTCCTTCTCCTGAGTCTCATACATGATGGCAAGCTCTGCCGCATTATGATGACGCTCATAACTGTCAACGGAGTCGATGGCAAGTGCCATACGCTCTGCCATCTTCAGTGCTTCTTCCTTACGTCCTGACTTGAGATACCCCATCAGGTAGGGCTTCATGTATGTCTTCAGATAATACAAGGACAAAGGTATCTCCCATGACTGTACGACAGAGTCAACTTTTGGCGTGAGCTTGGCAAGCTCTTCCCAGCGCTCAGCCTGTTCCAGGTATTCGCTATGCTCAATCAATCCGTTGCTGGTCTTGGAATAGTTGGTACTCAGGAAATGCTGGTATGCCTTTTCCGCTTCAGCACGCTTACCTGTCTTGATATATACCAGTGCCTTATGGGTGCTGAATCCTCCAATGAACTCCTCTGCAGTCTTTGCAGAACACTCAGGAGAGGATATCATCTTGTTGATGGCTTCTTCGCCTTGTCCGAGCCATGATTCTGCCTGTTGGAACTGCTCTGTGCTGGTATAGGCATCGATGATATTATAGGTAATCCTTGCCCAGGCGTAGAGATTGTCATAGGAGGGATTCTCGCTGGCTAAGTGTTTCAGGGTGTTCCATGCTTGTGTGAAACTCTTCTCTGCTTCTTCATGGCGTCCTAATTGCATCTGACTATAACCGATGTCATGTAGAAGTGTCGCAGTCCAGTAATGTCCCATCTGGGTGGTATCTTCCTGAATGCGGGCATAAGCCTCTGTGGCAATGGTGATAGCTCCGTCCTGGTCACCTTTGTTGGTGAGGATGGTAGAGAGCTGGTCGCAGACAAAATAGTAGAGGGAGGGATGCTCCCGGTAGATCTCGTCATCAGTAAGTGCCCTCTTATAGTAAAGCTCTGCTGTCAGATCCTGTCCTAACTTGAAATGAGCCTGTCCACGGTAGTAGTTCGCCTTATGCTCCGTGATGACCTGCTTGTCTTCCAGACTGTCTATCAGCAGGAGAGCATACTCTGGGTTATCGATGATGGCCTGGTCGACAATGGAGTCTTCTTCCTCCACAGCCTCTTGGTTATCGGAAACTTGTGTGCCACCATTCGTACAGGCTGTCTGTATAGCAAACAGGCCTAACAGACAACAGATGGTAGCATAATATAGTTTCCTCGGCTTCATCGTTATTGGGTAACTTCCTAAAAAAGGACGTAAGCATTATACTTACGTCCCTTGTTCTTTACGTTTACTGCATATCAAGAACCTGCTTGGCAATCTCACTCTCAGGATCAAGCTCAATCAGTTTCTGTGCATACTGTTTAGCAGTAGCTTTATCGTCCTTCTGAATAAGATAGTAGGCAATCAGATAGCGGTAGCTTTCATTTACACGGGCCTTGTCAGTATTATCCTTCTCTGCCTTAGGACCAATGAGGTCAGCCAGCTTCTGGTAGTATGGAAGGGCGAGACCCTTGCTCTGGTCGGGATCCATCTGGCTGTTGACACGGGCACGCATGAAGGTGGCATACTCAATAGCATTCTCGTACTTGTTGGCAAGGTCTGCATAGGCGGCATCAGCACGCTGGTAAGCCTCTATCTGCTCGTTGGCACTCAATGAAGAGCCATGCTGCATGTGAAGAGAGGCCAGTCCTGCGAGGTCATTGGCACTGGGCTTCTCAATGTTTGAGAGATAGTCCTGATAGTGCTTGATAGCATTGGGGAAGTCCTCTTTCTCCAGGTAAGCGTCAGACAACTGCTTGATGACACCGGCACGCTTGTCCTTGTTATCCATGTCCTCCATCTGTAATGCCTTCTGATACATCTCAATGGCTTTGTCGCTCATCTTGGCTCCGTTATAGGCATTTCCATAGTAGGTATAGTCATAGTAGGAGAACTTAGCAGAATCGGATCTGTTAAACAGGGCATCTGCATACATCAAAGCGTCATCAAACTTCTTCAGGTCAGTGCTGTTGAAGAAGGCGAGACGATTGAAGGCTGCATGACGGGGCTTACGGGTAAGACCGTACTTCGCAATGTCAAGACTCTTCTGGTTCTGCTGTTTGAAGTAGGCTGCCATCGCATAGTCGCTGAGGTCGCGATCCTCCATCTTGGTCCTGTCGGCCTTGTCGTAGTAGCTCAGTGCCTTGTCAAAGTCATTAGCATTGTAATAGATACGTCCGGCTAAAGCGTCAACAGCTACATCTGGGCGCTGAGCACGAAGCTCTTCCAACTTAGCAATAGCCTCTGATGGACTGATCTTACGATAAACGTTCGCATACTTAAAGTATGCCTCAGCATTTTTCGGGTCTGCATAGATAGCCTGGTTATACTGGGCTGCGGCCTCTCCACCTTTGTCGGCAAGGGCCTCAATGTCACCTAACAGGACAAATGCAGGGGCAAACTTGTTTTTCTTCGCATCCAAAGCATAATGGGCATATTCACGAGCTCTTGCCGTATCCTTTGCCTCGAAGAAGGCACGACCAAAGGCAATCAGATTCTCGGCATTCTTCTTATTTGCCTTATAGAAGGGCTTCATCTGCTTGTCAAGGTCAGCCGGTTTGCTACTAATGATGTTCTTAACGGCGTTGACGTCAGCCTGGCTGCCGTCCTGTGCCATTGACTGAGTGCTGAATCCTATCATCAGCGCTCCCATGAATAAATATTTAATTGCTTTCATAATTCTAATTGTATTAGTTATTAACCTTATTCGATTATTTGATGATTCTTCTTCTGTAAAGTTTAAATGTCATACCATTATTTAACAATGACATTACGTGTCGTCATGTTACCGTAGGCAGGCAGGAGGGAGGAATGGAAGATAATCATTTGTCCCTTGGGCGATGCCAGGTAGTTAGAGAATCCGAACGGCAGACCGCGATAGGAGTCATTCAGCAGACAATAGATCGTCCGGATGAGAGGATAGCTATCATTATATATATAATATTGATAGGGCTTCCAACTATTATAGGGGGTGGCTGTCTCCATTTGGCTGACAGACATCACACGGATGTTCTTCTTGAAAGTGACGTTGGTTGTGTCACGCTTGTCGTTGAGCCAGTTAGAACCGATGATGCCAATGGCATTCTTGGTCTTCTCAACGTAATTGATGACCTCAGCAGACTTGTTGACAGCCTGGATGTTCGGACTGTTGATGGGCTTTCCGCCGAGGATAGAGTCCTGCGCATAACGCACCGTGCTCGATTTGGGGTTGTCAAAGACGACCTCAATGTCTCCTTGTTTGGAGTTGGGATAGATGTCGCTCCATTTCTTTGCCTCTCCACTAAGGATACGGGCAAAGTCCTTGACAGTGATACAAGTGTCTGGATTATCTACATGGATAATCAAGGCAAGTCCGTCATAGGCGATAGGAGCCGACTTCATGGACTTGTATCCTTTGTTCTTCAGGATATTATACTCATTCTTAGTAAACTGACGGGAGGTGATGGCGAGAAAGATCTTTTCGTCCATCAGCATCTTCACGGCATCCTGCTCGTTCGTATAGATAGGTGTTATCTCTGCCTTGGGATGATCCAGGTTGAACATCTCCACCTCTTCGTCTATGATGGGTGAGAAACTCTCATCAGAAGCAAACTCTATCGTTCCTGATGAGTAGGTATCAGTACGATTGCTTTTCGGCTTGTCCCCTTTACAGGAGTACAAGCCAAAAAGCAATATCATTAATCCAACAAATATGTTGAATACGTTCTTTGTCATGAAACCTTATTGCAGTTTGAAGGTTACAGGAACGGTGTACTTCACACGTACAGCCGAACCATTCTGCTTACCAGGGATCCAGTGAGGCATAGCCTTCAGCACACGTACGGCCTCCTTGTCAAGTGACGGGTCAACACCACGGACAACCTTTACGTCTGTGATAGAACCGTCGCGCTCAACAACGAAAGTACATACGACACGACCCTGAACACCATTCTCTTCTGCTACTACTGGATATTTGATGTTGCTGCTGAGCCATGACATCAGGGCTGCCTGACCGCCAGGGAATGAAGGCATCTGCTCTACAACGTCGAAGACTTTCGTCTCTTCCTCCTTTGGAGGCTCGGGCTGAGCGATGACTTCCTTGGCTTTCAATACCTCACCTGCTGCGTCGTCGTTACCCTTTACATCGAAAGATCCGATGGCAGTATTGGTCTTGTTCAAGTCATCCTGTGACTTCAACTCCTCCTCTGGCTTCACCTCATTATCCTTCTTGATAACAGGGGGTACGAACTTTACAGAGCTCTTTACTTTCTCAACTGGTTTTGCTTCTTCAATCTTCACAGGAGCTTTCTTCTCTACCTTCACCTCTTTCTTGGCAATCTGTGAGAGCTCGACCTCTGCGGAGATCTCTTCCTTGCTATTTGCTTCAATGATGGCATTGACACCAACGATAATGCCGATGAGTGCTGCCAGGGCAACCATAATGATGATAGACCATACATTACGGACACCTGTGTTCTTACGCAACTGGTAAGCACCATACGCCTTGTTTCTTCCTTCGAAGACAAGGTCAACCCATCCATTGTCAATCAAATCAATTTTTGACATAGTCCTAAGTTGTTTTAGATGTTAATAATGTCATTACTTAATCCCCTTGGAATCAAGAAGCTTCTTGTCATCCGGGCTGATCTCGTCAATGACGTACTTACCAATACTGCATATCTGCATTTCATCGAGAGCGGTGACCATGTTTTCATAGCTGGATGTGTCCATTGGCTTGATAATAATGGTCAGAGTAGGAATCTTCTCGCCGTTAATCTCACCATTACGGATCTTTGACAACTCATTGTTATAGGTGCTGTCTGCCATATTGGTTTCCTTCTTCTTCTTGTCGAGTTCCAGTTTTGCCATACGGATACGGGCTACTGGAATGATTCCTTCTTCAGTACGGTGCTCAGTCAAGACTGCGCGGACACCCTCTTTACCCCATGTGGTCTCTTTGAGACAGGTGGGGTCGTCATACTTGGGGATACCCTTGATGTAATAGATCTTGTCATTGCCTGCCAGATAGAGTGTAATGGTATGTGACTCTTTGGTGGCGTTACGATCCTCGTCTTGAACATTCTTATCGTTACTCGGCATGGTCAACTGCATCGCCTGAGGCTTGCTCAGAGAAGTACAGAGCATGAAGAATGTGATAAGAAGCATCATCATATCCACC
>CACXQL010000018.1 GCA_902769805.1 uncultured Prevotellaceae bacterium | reverse complement strand
TTCAAACAGACGAGTGGCTAAGGTATTTCCGTTATCGCGCCATCGAATATTTTGTTGACCCTGCCAACGAAAGAAAACATACAGGTCGAGGCAACCGTGGTGTAAGTGATGTGGCTAAGCAGCTTGCTACAATCATGCAGATTCTTCTTGTGAAGCGTCTGGAAAGTTCGTTCACGGCTTTCACCCAATCTCTGTTGAATCTTCGTCGTTACACTGAGAACATGATAAAGATGTGGGAGAACGACACCATATTCGTTTGCCCGCAAATTGATGTGAACAAAGAACTCGACTACGAAGCAAAAACAGAAAAACGCGGTAAGCGTGTTTCGTTCAATGATTGTGTAGAAGACATCAGGGCCAAGATAAAGAAACTTACCGAACAAGGACGTAACGAGAAGGGACAGAATGCCGAATATCAGCGCAAAGACTTCAAAGAAGAATATTATATTCAATTAAAAGAAGATTTCCGGCTCATTTCCAACCTCTATGACCGATGGGCAAAGAACCCACAAGACCCGAAGTTTGATGCCTTCAAAGAAAACATCAAGCCAGAACTTTTCAATCCCCAGAAGAACACTTCTGGAAAGTTAGTCATCTTCTCGGAAGCTATAGATACCGTTCAATCGCTTGCAAGAGCAGTAAAGGCAAAGGGCTATAAGGCACTCGTCATTACAGCTGCCAATCGTGACGAAATGGAACATACGATTGAAGAGAACTTTGATGCCAATTACGAAGGTGTCTGGAAGGACGATTACAATGTCATCATTACAACAGAGGTACTGGCTGAAGGTGTAAACCTCCACCGTGCCAATGTCATTCTGAACTATGATACACCTTGGAACTCAACACGTCTGATGCAGCGTATAGGGCGTGTAAACCGTATCGGAAGTAAGGAGCCATTTGTATATGTCTATAACTTCATGCCAAGTGCTGAAGGTGATGCACAGATACAGTTGGTTCGCAAGGCGCATACGAAGTTGCAATCCTTCCATGTCCTTTTTGGCGAGGATAGCAAGATTTTCTCAGAAGAGGAAAGCGTTGTGCATTACGATATAGCCAAAGCTGTTGACGGTGAGGAATCTCCCTTGCAGAAGTATGTATTTGAACTAAAGCAATATAAGGATGCCCACCCGGAGCGTTATCTGCAAATAGAACAAGCCGATGATGACTGGCAGATAGCACAGGCTGCAAGCGGCACGGCATATTTCATTGTGAAAGCTCCACGTTCCGCAAGACTTGCCATCAGGATAGATGCAGAAGGGAATGCCCAGATTATTTCTTTGCTTGAAATGCTTGAAGATATGCGTGTGGACGAAAACGCCAAGCGTGTACCATTGCCAGACAACTGGAAGCAGTTGTCGGCAGACGCTATAAAAACTTATAACCAATACTTTGTCCGTATCAACAAGTCACGGGCTGGTGACAAGGCTACAGCTGCCAAAGAAATGTTGGTGAAGATTAACAACACTCCGGGTCTATCTTCTCAATCTAAGATTTTATTGAAGAATGCTCGTAAATTAGTTGATAGAGGTAGTTTTGATATAATCAAAAAGGTACTGGCCATAGGTAAGGAATTAGAAGAGCAAGATTCACGTCTTTTTGCTATTGAGCAACAAGATATTGACGAGATTCTGGAACGAGAAATCGGCAAGCTCGTTGCCCATGTGGAAAGTAAGCAAGGCGAAGCATCCGTTGTATTAGGAACCATCAAGTAAATAAACAACCCCATGAATAAGGAGTCATTAAAAAAGTATTTAAGTAGCCGATATCAAGGCTGGAGTTCGTTCCTCAACAATGTCATATTTCCCATTTTCGGTGAAGATGACTTTGAGGATGGTTATGAGGCAGAACTTTTAGAAAGTCAGCCAGAACGAAGGCAACTGGCAGAAACCACTGGAATACGCAGTATCAAGCAAGTTGGTATGATGTATGTTGGCGTTGAGCCATTGCAGATTTTCGACGTGACTGTTAGTGACCGTGTTATGATGGAGCGTAACCGCGTGAACATACAGCGGCTCATTCGTGCTGTCATGGATCAGTTCTCTTGTGCTTTCATGCTATTCCATTATGAGGATGATACTCGTTGGGATTGGCGTTTTACCTATTGCCGAAAGAGTGGCAACAAGGAAGAGTCCACCGACAGCAAACGTTATACGTTCCTGCTTGGCCCTGGCCAGTCATGCCGCACGGCAACTGACAACTTCATGGCTCTATACGACAAAAGGGCTTCTCTTGAAATAAAAGACATTGAAGATGCGTTCAATGTTGAAGCACTTTCCAAGGAGTTCTTCGGGAAATACAAAGCTCAATATGAAGCTTTTGTCAATTACATGGTTGACCCTGCCAATGGAATGCGTCAGGACTTCATCGATACAGACTTTGACCATACGGGTATGACAGCAGACAAAATCCGTGATCGTGAAGAAAAGCCAATACGTGACTATGTGAAGAAACTCCTTGGCCGTATTGTGTTCCTGCACTTCCTTCAGAAGAAGGGCTGGCTTGGCGTTCCTGCTGGTAAGGAATGGGGTGAAGGCGACCGCGACTTTATGCTGAAGCTTTTCAAGAATGCAACAGAACGTCAGAAAGAAAACTTCCTTGATGACATATTGGAAGACTTGTTTGCGGAAGGTTTAGACCGCAACCGTTCTGACAAGGACGACCTCTATGACACAGAGGTTAATGGAATCGGCAAATGCCGCATACCATATCTTAATGGTGGGTTGTTTGAGCGAGACGACCTTGACAAGAAATCAAGTCATTTCCCCGCAGAGTATTTTGACAGTCTGCTTACGATGCTCTCTCAGTATAACTTCACAATCGACGAGAACGACCCGAACGATGCAGAAGTGGGTGTTGACCCCGAAATGCTTGGACGCATTTTTGAAAACTTGCTGGAGGATAATAAGGATAAGGGGGCATTCTACACACCGAAGGAGATTGTTCAGTATATGTGCCGCGAAAGCCTGATAGCGTATCTACAAACAGACCAGAAGGAAGAAAACAAAGAGTGCATTCGCCAGTTCGTCACCACTCACGATGCAGACCTGCTCGGTGACTTAAAGGAAGATATTGACCAAAAACTCATTGATGTAAAGATATGTGACCCTGCAATTGGCTCTGGTGCTTTCCCTATGGGATTACTGCGTGAACTATTCTTCTGTCGTTCAGCTATTGAGCCAAACATTGTGGAGAATGCAGCCAACATAAAACGTCACATCATCCAGAATAACATCTATGGTGTTGACATTGAACGTGGTGCTGTGGATATTGCCCGACTACGTTTCTGGCTCTCATTGATTGTAGATGAGAAGTCCCCGGAGGCTTTGCCAAACCTTGATTTTAAGATTATGCAAGGCAATTCACTTTTGGAGCAATATAAGGGTGCAGACCTTTCAACAATGACTGAAAACAATCCTGAATCAGGTCATGGGATAACAATTTTCGATAGCATGTTAGATGTTTATCGTAAGAACCTACGCGATAAACTTGCCGAATATTATGCTTGTCCAGAGCATGATAAAAAAGTGCAGTTAAGAAAGGATATTTCAGACATTGTAAAACAGGAACTTAGCGAACAAGGCATTCACATTGACTTTGAAGATATGGACTTATCTGCAAATAGTCAGTTCTTCCTATGGCATACTTGGTTCCATGATGTTTTCTCACGACCCTCAAAAGAGGGCTTTGATATTGTCATTGGCAATCCGCCGTATTTAGAATCGAGAAGTTCCAATTTCTCAGAATCATTAAAGGTGAGTTTGCAGAGTGAAATTCAAAAAAGAAGATTGTCAGATGCAGGAGCTTTTCCCCGTGGTGCAGATTTGTTGATTTTCTTCTATGAATTATCACTGAGATTATTGAACCCAAATGGGTACAATGTCTTTATCACAGAAAATTCGTGGCTTTCCACAGACTACGGAAAACTATTTCAGAATTTTTTGTTGAAGAAGTGTGAAGTTCATGCAATTATTGATTCTGAGTACAAATATTTTGAAACAGCTGATATTAACACTATTATAACCATCATCAGGAACAGAAAAGAGATCAATGATAATCTTCCTGTTAAGTTCTTTCATTGTAATGGAAGCCTTGAGAAATATCCATGCAATACATTCTCCATCCATGATACGGAAAATGTTACTCTAAAATCATTCTTATCAAGCGATAAATTATTGCAGAACTACAAATGGGGAGTTATTATCAGAGCGGAACAAAAACTGTTACGGATTATAGAAACAATAAGCCAACTTGAAGATAAGAGTCTTTCTTCAAAGATAAGCATTGGGCAAGGACTAAATCTCACTAAAAGCCATATTGTTTATAGCCAATCTTCTCGAACTTATCCGTATTATACATCAGAGATTGGTCCAACCTATAGTTGGAGTAATTCGTCTTGTTATGTCAGCAAAGACGACATTTCAGGCAGTAGGAAAAAACCAATTCTTATAATGCCAAGAGGGATAGGGACACATTTCTGTAGCATTAACGAATGCTCCGGTTATACATCAAGTTATGTTGAAGTTTATGGTGATTTGTCGCAAGAAGAAACCTTAAACATATGGCTCTTTTGTAACTCATCGTTGTTCTGGCTTTTAAGAGAGATTACAGGAAGGACAAACTTGGGAGGGGGGATGTTGAAGGCAGAGGCTACAGACTTGAAGAGCATACCTATTTGCTACAATTTCAACAAGCCTTCTGAAATATTGGCTCTATATATGTCAGTTAAAGATAAAGTTATAGATACGAGTATTTCGATAACGCTTAATGACAATCAACATAAGATGATAGATGCCATAGTGCTTAATTACTTTGGATTTGACAAAGAGGAATCATACATTGTAAGTACGCTTCAAGACATGGTATTTAGGCGTATGAAGAAAAGTAAGACCAAATGATAATCGGAGGTATTATCCTCCGATTATCATTTATTCTCCTGCCAATCTGAATTCCAATTCATAGTTCTTTATGAAGTCGGTTTCTTCCTGCGTCAAGCCGTATAATGGGCAGATGTAGTCATCTATCTCATCAATGATGGTTTTGGAGTGTACAATCTTGTATTCCTTGAAAGAATCAACATTGTAAGTGGACTCCCCAGATGTTGTCCTGACATTGGCTTTAGCCTCTATGTCTGCAAGATACCGAGAATATAACTTGTCAAGATACTCAACATTCTCAGCTGAAAGCTGTGGTAGGGTGAAGTTTTCTATTTCATATGTCTTCCAGTTCAGGTTATCAGAGAAAATCTGATAAAACCAAAATGACAAGTTGCTGCTAAGTATACAACCAACAGCATCTGCTAATTTTTTGTTGGCAAAAAAGATAGTTCGTTCGGCGGATGAACCATTGCTATAATTTGTTACGACTTTGAAGTACCGTCCTCCTGCAAACCTGTATATGATGGGACTTCCAGATGTTTTGACAAGCGTACCCAACTTTTTCTGTTTGAAAAGCTTGTTTAGGATATTCTTTTCTATTTCAGAGCCTATTTTGGGAATACGGCCATAAAGCGTTTGCCCTTTTACATCAACAAATTGAAGATTGTCAATAAGCTTCTGCAAATCAAATTCGCTATCTCTTCTGTGCATCTTTGTGGAATACAAATGCTGACAGGGTGTACCAGTCTTCTGGAAAAGCAGTATTGATGTGTTTACGACGGCATTTTCAAATACGGGCTTTGGGCGTACTGCATACGATGAAATGTGGATGGTATCACAGTTCCCCATCAATATCCGATGTACTCCTGTTAGGGAGTCACTTGAAGTTAAGGATATTGGAACGATATAGGCAAAGCTGCCATCTCGTCTGAGCAGGTTATAACCCAGTTCAATGAATAGTGTATAAGTATCAAGTGACCCCTTCTGTAAACCACGAATGCTATTCGCAGTCACATAGGTGTTCTTATAATACCGCTTTGTCTCGTTATCATACTTGGCTCCATAAGGAGGATTGCCAATGACAATATCAAAGCCCTCTTTTGAGGGTCAACAAGTTGTCATTGATATAATGCAGCTACAAGCCCATTAAGCTGTTCCTCCAATTCGGAGTAATTCGTATTTGTTTCCCGACGGTAAAGAATCTCTTTGGCAATTATGCCGATAGAGCCTTGTACTTCTTTCTGAGGAACAGGGATTGGCAGATTGCGGATATGTTCAGGGTATATGTGATAGTCACCGCCTCGTTGGTCTGCCAACAGCTGGTCAGCCATAGAGGAATTGAGGATTCCAAGCAAATAATAAAGGTCAACCTCTCCAGACAGCACTTCCATATCTACACGGTTATGTTTGCAGAATTTCTTGATGCTTGAAGATATACTTTTGTTATTAATGCCCTTTAAGTCTTTCCATAAGACAGCACAGAACATGGAATCGCTATGCAAATAATGGGTGTCTATGTCAAGATAAACTTTAAGAACACCTAAACGATTTATCAACAATTTGGGACAATCATATAGTTCTCGAAATGTCGGACGACGTAATTGATTAGGACATCGTTCTGTGTCCCATTCAAGATAACGTACTCGTTTTACCTGATATTTGTCAATATCTTTAGCTTCAATATACTTTCTACAATGAATAGAATCGTATGTATCACTTATCAAATCCTCTTTTTTAAATGCTCCTTGGGCATTTTTCTCATCAGCATTAACAACCATTCCAACACTTATATAGCAGAAATCACCCAAAACATTCATATTGGCAAAGCGATTTCTTGTCCTTTTTTCTCCTGTTAGGTTCCAAACATAGTTCCTCTCATCCTGTTTTAATGATTCTGGAGTTTTGCGTAAAACTTCACGGATGGTCTTATCCTCAAAGATTTTACTTATACGCAGTTTGTCTTCCGGCTGACAATTTCGGATAAATGGAATACAGTTGCTTACAGTGGCATTCTCAAAAATCTTTGTACCGTTCAAGTCTGCTATCTCTAATAGGCGATATTCCTCGGCTATCATCTTACGGAGTTTCTTTCCATACTTCTGATTTGTCAATGGATATGGCACTATCATAGAAAATACACCATTATGGCATAAGAGCTGCAAGCCAAGTTCCATGAAAGGAATGTACAAATCCCACTTTTCATTGAGTGACTTGAATTTCTTGCTTGCAACTATGCGATGCCGTTGTACACTCAATTCTGGTGATGCAATTTGGGTCGGTGCACTGATGTACGGAGGGTTGCCTATGCAGATGTCGAAGCCGTCTTTTTGTGAGGGTCGTTTTTGGCTTACGCCATTTCAATGATAGATTCCATACTCTTCCCAACCCTCTTGCTGGCAGTTGATGGGCATATGAAGCCCAGTATATACAAGATAACGGTAGAACGTGGTCTTTGATACTTTTAGTTTCTTGGCGATAATTGTTTTCTCCGTTCCTTTAGTTAGTTCTTTGATTATCCATTCATGCTTGTTGACGCATTTAGGATTAAGCCTACAGCGAAATCCACGAGGATGCCCAAGTTTTGCTCCTTCTGCTTTCTTCCTTGCCAACGCCTCTTTGGTACGTTGACTTATCAGATTACGCTCAATCTCCGCAGATAGACCAAAGGCAAAAGCAAGGACTTTACTCTGGATATCGTCGCCCAAACGGTAGTTGTCTTTGATAGTCCATACTCGGCACTCCTTCGTCATGCAAATGTTCAGTATCTCCATAATCATAAAGAGATTCCTACCCAGACGAGATAACTCACTACAGATGATGATATCGTCCTTGTTGACTTTCTTTAGTAGTTTGCCAAGTTGCCTCTTTGTATAATTCCTTGTTCCGCTGATAGTTTCCTCTATCCAGTCGTTGATCACTATGTTCTGCTTCTCACAAAACTTGTTTATCTCAAAGCGTTGGTTTTCCACTGTCTGCTTGTCACTACTTACTCTAATATAACCGTAAATCATTTTTTCTCTTAAGTTACGAACAAATCAAGAAATAAATGATTAATTACTCTTTTTTTCATAAAAATTTCGTACCTTTGAGACTTGCCTCGAAGGTACTCACGTTCGAAAATCCTCAAATAAAATTTGGTTTTCTGCTCATTTATTCGTACCTTTGACTGTCGTCGAAGGTACTTCCGCTCGAAAGTGAAAAGAAAAACGAGTTTTCCTTTTGTACTTTGCTCACTTATTCGTACCTTTGCACCCGTTATCCCGCTTTGGGAGAACAATCAATAGTTGATAAATTTGTTTCTATTCCTGCGTCGTGAGATGCGGGAATATTTTTTTTAGTTAATCATATTAAAAAATGGGGGTGTTACTCGATAGAATCTGGGGAGTCGTAGAAAGTTGTTTTTGTTGTTTAATTTTTTGTAGTAATTTCGCAGTCCGAATAGCGATATCAACTATTCAACAAGCATTATGAATGAAATAGAAGCAATACAGAACAAAATCTATGAGATTCGTGGTCAGCGTGTCATGCTGGACTTCGATTTGGCTGAAATGTACGGAGTGGAAACAAGAGCATTAAATCAAGCTGTGAAGCGTAACATTGAGCGTTTTCCTGAAGATTTCATGTTTCACTTGACTAAAGGTGAGTCAGAAATATTGACAAAACAAATATTGAAATCACAAGAGACAACCGCAAATACTGAGAATATGTCAGAAGAGAACAACTTGATATCACAAATTGTGATTTCAAGATTTCTTGACAAAACAGAAGCAAAACAAGATACAGGCTGGGGTGGTAGCAGAAAACTACCCTATGCATTCACTGAAAATGGTGTTGCAATGTTAAGTAGCGTTCTACGTTCCCCACTTGCTATACAGGTAAATATTGGCATTATGCGCGCATTTACCGAGTTCCGTAAAATAGCGGCATCGCTACAAATCCCCGATTCTACTGCCGATGTAGCGCAGTTGCGTAAGGACTTTGAAGAGTTGAAACTTGACATAGAAGATATCCTTCATGACCAGAACGACATTAATGAGAGTACTCGTATGCAACTTGATGCTATCAGTACGGCTCTTGCCGAGTTGCAATCAAAAGAGCCAAAGCCCCGAAAGAAGATTGGGTTTATACAAGAAGAATAACATGTAACATAGTATATTAAAGTTGATAAATTTGTTTCTATTCCTGCGTCGTGAGATGCGGGAATATTTTTTTAGTTAATCATATTAAAAAATGGGGGTGTTACTCGATAGAATCGCTTAAGGACTAAAGTCCAATGTAAAAATGTAAAAATGAGAAAATGTAAAAATGAAAAAGGAGAAAGGGGGAGGAATTTGCTGAAAAAATTTGGAAGATACGGAAATAGTCTGTATCTTTGCAGTGAAAAAAAGAAGTAGATTATGAAATTGACAAAGGAAGAAGCATTGAAACGCTTTAAGAAAGCGCTGAACCGCAAGAAGGCTTGGGAAGAGAAGTTCGATGCGAAATATGCTGATGTAACAAATTTGTACGCTACAGCATAGAGACTATGAACGCTCTTTCCTTAGATTATATAAACTCAAAATCGCCATATCTGGTAAAGTTAGCAGATGATGGCGATTATGTGTTTCATTGATGACTTTGAAATGACAGCAAAGATGTTGACGGAAGATAAATAGATGTGTCATGTATCAAGTTCCTGACAGATGTCTGATGTAAGAAGGTAGAAGGTAAGCCTGAGCGAAATGCTTGGGCTTTTTTTGTCATTTCAAAAATTCTTTGTACCTTCGCGTTCAATTTGTAAGAACTAAATCAACCAATAAATAAACGATTAAGTATGAACAAGAATTTTATGTTTTACCGCTGTTTCCTTGAAAGGGAAATGGCTGCTGAGGGAGAGCCTGGATTGTTAGCGGCTACGGAAGTTGTGCAGGCAGTATGCGACGCAGGCTTCCAAAGGAACGGATTGAAGATGAAGTGCTATCCTTCAAGTCCTCATTGCTACTACAAATACGCAAAGACGCCCAAAGAGGGAATGTATATGATGAGGGCTGTGAAGAAGTCAGACATGACGACGCTCGATATCCTGATAGACACGAGGCTTTATCCCAGTTTTGTGATGATAGAGAAACACAAAGACTGGCAGGAAGAGACGGAGGAAGTGAGAAACACGCTGGAACAGGTTATCAACGATGATGCAGACAAGTATCACTGGCATATTAACCTGCGCGAACATAATACCAGTACCACGCAGCATCTGGAAGAGTTTATCAGTGCCTTGTCATATATAAAAGACCAAGAGGATGTACCTGAAAACCATAATCATGTAAAGATAGGACAGGTTGGACAACTGATACTGAAGGTGAATGGTAATAACTACTATCATGAAGAATTGAAGGATGAAAGGATTGAAGAATTGAAGGATGAAAGAATTGAAGAGAAGCTGAAACCGTTGTTCTATAATAATGAGGCTGATGTAAGGCAGTTCCTGAATGAGATTGAGGGGATGGCACCTAATGATATTACTGACCTTGTGAACCGATGGGTAACGGATAAGCGGATATCCGACTACGGAAACAGCCGAAAGGGGGTGCTCTGGGAAATACTTAATGACGCAGGACTATATACCAAGTCCCGACAAAATTGGAACAGGAGAGTTTATTAAGCTCTCCTTTTTTGATGCCTTTTTGGTGGGTTTCAGGTTTCCGAAGTTTCCGAAAAAGGTTTCTAAAAGTTTCTAAAGGTTTCTAAAGGTTTCCGACATCTCGGAAACTTGTTTTTTTTCTTCCTGCCCTTTGATGATCTCTATAACTTTGCCGTGTCAATTGACGAGGAGCGAGGAGGGAGGAGCGAGGTGCGACCTTAGTCCTTAGACCTTAGTCCTTAGACCTTAGTCCTCAGACCTTAGTCCTCAGACCTTAGTCCTTTGACAATATAGTATTAACCCGAGTGAAGTGAGTGACGGAAGTCTCGCGAGTGAAAAGGTACCAATTTCAGCACTTCTTCCTCACAAAACTCGAAAAATGAAAGAAGTACAATTTCAGCAGAATATTCTGCAACCGACAAAGATTGACACAGCAACAAACTTCATGGCGAATGGGGATATCAACATCTATCCCTGCGCATGGGAGGAAGGTAAGAGCGTGACAGATGGTAAGCGTGTCCGCTATCAGGGAGGTATCGAAGTAGATGATGACGGGCGTACTCGCGTAAAGCGTTGGAACGTTGGAATGAATGGCCCAAAGTATAATACCATCTTTGAAACGGCTCATGGCAGCGTAAAAGTAACGAAAAAGTGGAAAAGAAACAAGCCCAATCAGGAGTGCGTCGTCATCAGTTTCAAGTTCCAGAAGAAGTATGGCGTGGCCCTTATCAGAAGCCTTTTGGCGGAAGAGTTCGATGAGGTGTTGTCCTTTATGAAAACAAGAAAGGAGGAAACTATATGGTCTCGCTAATCGCCATGAACGGAAAGTGCTGTCCCAACAAAGGGACAGCCTTCCAACAGGAACTGTCAGTATATGATATGCTGATAAAAGAGAACTGGCTAAAGGAATTGGTAGAGCGCATCCGCAAAGGGGATGATGAAGCCAAGAAGAAACTGCCTTTCCGTTGTCCACACTACACAGAGTTCAAGGACAACAAGCGACAGCAGAAATGTATCATCCCCCAGGCTTTCACTTTTCAGACGTGTATTGATATCGATGATGCCTCACAGGTTGAAGGGGCTATCAAGGCAGCCCAAGAGTTGAACAAGCAGGATGGTATCTGGAAGGGAATGTTACTACACATGGACTATTCAGCCCGAAAGAAGCTGCATATTGACGTGCGTATGCCTGTCGGTATGACGATAGAGGAAACTCAGAAAGCCTATTGTAAAGCAATCGGTGTACCCTTCGATGAGAGTTGCATCACTCCTGAGCGATTCATCTACATCACCGATTTAAGTTCTGAGATATACCGTTCTGAGAAATGGTATCAGGTACTTTCGGAAGAGGAACTGAAAATCAGACATGAGGCGTTTGCAAAACGTGGATTGAGCATTGACGGGCGTGGAAAACCGAAGGATGGGTATCAATGTAATAATGTAAAAATGATACAATGTAATAATGGAGGAAACTTGCAAGCCTCTCCAGCCAATGACCGTACCAGATACATCTTCAATGCCTGTATGAAGGAATGTGAGTTGGAGCCGAAGGCTTTCATAGAAGAAGGTGCAAGGCATGAATCCGTCAAGAGTGTTCTAAGTGTTGGTGCTACTCAGTTGCTTTCAAAAGAAGAGTTCTTGGGTGTGCTGAGTGAGATGATGCCTGACAACTGGCAGGACAAGAACATTCAAGACTTGGTAAATGACTTCTATGCCAAATATCACGATCCTTCTCAGAAGATGACTCAGTTTCAGAGAAAGGTGTTTGCTCAAAGCAGAAAGAAAGCTGACAATGTGGAGGAAGCAGAGGTAGAAGAGATTCAACCAGAGTTACCACCTGAAATGCCAAAGAAACTGCCTAAGTTGATTGCGCTCTTGGTGTCAAAGACTCCTGATGTCTATAAACCTGCGGTGGCTCATGCGGTATTCCCTGCCTTGGCTTCTCACCTCTACAAAGTGAAGTTCCGCTATATCGACAACGTGATGCACGAGGCAACACTGATGAATGTCTTGATGGCTGGAACAGGTGCCGGTAAGGACTGTATCTCTCAACCGATTAATTACATCATGGCGGATATCCGCAGAAGGGACGAAGAGAACTTAGAGCGTGAACGCCAATGGAAACAGGAGGTGAGTTCAAAGGGTGCCAATAAGGACAAACGGCAACGACCGGAAGGGCTTGTGATTCAGGAGATAGATGCCGATATGACTAACCCAGCCTTTGTGCTGCGTATGGCAGAGGCAGACGGGCATTTCCTCTATACGAAGATGAACGAGATAGACCAGTTTGATGCCCTCAAAGGCTCAGGCAAAGGAGGTCAACAGTTCCAGATCATGTGCCTTGCCTTTGACCCAGGCAACCGCTACGGACAGACGCGTGTAGGTACGCAATCGGTAACTGAGAAGGTTTGTATCCGCTTCAACTGGAATGCAGCTACGACGATACTCAAGGGACAACGCTACTTCCGTAACGTCCTCACCGATGGCCCTATCAGCCGTATCAATTTCTGTACCATCCCTGAAAGGGAGATAGGAGCCGAAATGCCTGTATATGGTACTTATGATGCAGCCTTTGAAGAGGAGCTGCGCCCTTATATCGAAAGACTTGTCAAAGCGACTGGTGAGATAGAGTGTCCTCAGGCTTTCGCACTGGCAAGAAAGACGATGGAAGAGAACGCAGAGTTTTCAAGGTTGAGCCAGTCGAGGGTGTATGAAAACCTCTCTTTCCGCGCCAACGTCATTGCATGGCTCAAAGGATGCCTGCTATATGTGGCTAATGATTACAAGTGGGAGAGAAGCATCGAAGAGTTCGTAAGGTGGTCGTTGAAATACGATCTATGGTGTAAGATGCAGTTCTTTGCAGAGGCTATTGAAAAGGCTGATTTCGTGGATGTCAAGTCAAAACGAGGCCCCAGAAATCTGTTAGAACTTCTACCCGACGAGTTTACCATCCAAGATGCTATCAATGTAAGAAGACAGCAAGGTAAAGATTCCAAAGGCACAAATCTAATGATTAACCAATGGGTACACAGAGGGTACATTATGACAATTACAAATGACAGTTATCAAAAAGTCAAAAAACAATAGCTATGGAAATGCTATTAGAAAGAACAGAGATTGGTGAAACTTCTACTGTCGGCATACTCAGTATCATTCACCGGGTAGATGATGAATATCTGGCAGGTGAGGAAAAAGAGTTCATTTGCGATACGTTGGAGCCAAGATTGAAAGAATTAGGGAATAACCCAAATGGTATGCATATCAAGGTGGCAATCCCTTCAGGCAGATATCCAGTGGTCATCACCTACTCAAAGGAACATCGAAGATGGTTGCCCCAACTATTAGGAGTACCGAAATTCAAAGATGTTCGCCTTGTAGTAGCAAAAACGCTCGAAGATGTAAAGGCTGGTATCATCATTGGACTTTATAAAGGTGAAGGTAGAATCATCTGCAGTCCAAATGTGATGTACGAACTGAAACGAAGAATCGTAGAGGCGAAAAGGCAAGAGGAAGGGGTATTCTTGACGGTAGATTAACAATGTAAAAATTAAAAAATGCAATAATGTAAAAATTAAGATTATGAAACAAGCAAGAGGTTTGCGGAACAATAATCCGCTGAATATTATCAAGAGTGACAACATTACATGGCAGGGTGAAATCAAGCCCAGCAGGGATAAGAACTTCTGTCAGTTTGAAACAATGGGATTAGGCTGTCGTGCTGCTTTGAAGTTGCTACGTACCTATTACGAGAAGCACAGGTGTTGCACCATCAGTCGCATCATCAGAAGATGGGCTCCTGAGACAGAGAACAACGTACAGGCGTATATCAAGAATGTAAGTCGTATGACGGGTATCAGGGCTACTACTCTCTTACCACCCATGAAGGAAGAAACGAAGATCGTCTGGTGTGACCTCGTTCTCGCCATGGCTACGGTAGAATGTGGCTTAGACACGCAAGGTCGTGAGCAACTAGCTCCGTCAATCGATGTCGGCTGGAGGCTGCTGAATCCGTAGGGCGACGCCCAATGTAAAAAAGATAAAATGAAAAAAGTAAAGGAAGAAAGTCCTTCGTTGTGAAACGAGGGGCTTTTTTTATAGAAAACATCCATTTTATTACAATTTTGAATATAAAATCTTGGAAGATACCCATAGATTTTATATCTTTGCGGCAGATTAATAACTTATACACTCGAATACAGCAAATGTATATTAGCATTTGCGTCTGCAGCATTGTTAGGTTGTTATGACACGCTGAAGAAAGTGGCTCTGAAGGACAACGCTGTTATCCCTGTGCTTTTCTTCAACACGTTTTTCTCGTCGTTGATTTTTCTGCCACTGATTTTACTGAGTGGTGCAACGAATGTGCTTGACGACAGTATCTTCCACGTAGGCAGTGGTGGATGGGAGATGCACAAATATATTGTGTTGAAGGCCATATTGGTGTTGTCGAGTTGGATTCTTGGTTATTTCGCGATGAAGAACCTGCCGTTGACCATCGTCGGACCCATCAATGCCACCAGACCAGTGATGGTGCTGGTGGGTGCCCTGCTGGTTTTCGGAGAACGTCTGAACGGTTGGCAATGGGCTGGTGTGCTGATGGCTATCCTTTCATATTTCCTGTTGAGAAAGAGCGGAAAGAAGGAGGGTATCGACTTCCGGCATGACAAATGGATATATATGACTATCGGTGCCGCTATATTGGGAGCAGTCAGCGGACTGTACGACAAGTTCCTGATGGCTCCGGCAGGTCAGGGTGGAGTAGGACTCGACCGCATGATGGTGCAGTCGTGGTTCACGATATACCAGTGTTTCATGATGGCTGTTTTGTTGATAGTGATGTGGTGGCCCAAGCACCACTCGACGACGCCCTTCCACTGGTCGTGGGCAATCATTGGCGTCAGCATCTTCTTATCGGCTGCCGACTTCTTGTATTTCTATTCACTGTCCATCCCCGATGCTATGATTAGTGTCGTGTCAATGGTGAGACGCGGTAGTGTGATTGTCAGTTTCATGTTCGGAGTAATGTTGTTTCATGAGAAGAATCTGCGTGCCAAGGCGTTCGACCTGGCATTGATGTTGCTAGGACTGCTGTTCTTGTTTATCGGATCGGAATAAATTGTTTGGTTATTTGATATTTTTTTGTACCTTTGTAAGCGGTATGAAGAAACAGATATTGATATTAGCTTTGTCACTGATGAGCCTTGTTGGATTGGCTCAGGGATTTACCAATCCTGTATTACCTGGTTTTCATGCCGACCCCTCGGTGTGTCGTGCAGGTAATGACTTCTATCTTGTGAACAGTACTTTTCAGTATTTTCCAGGAGTGCCTGTATTTCATTCGAAGGACTTAGTGAACTGGGAACAGGTAGGAAGCTGCCTGACGCGCCCGTCTCAGGTGGATCTGAGAGGTACCGATGGTAACAGCGGCATCTATGCCCCTACCATCCGTTATCATAACGGGCGTTTCTATATGGTGACAACGGTATTCCCATCACGCCGCCATTTCTATGTGTGGACGGATAATCCTGCTGGTGAGTGGTCAGAGCCTGTCATCATCGACTTTGCCATCGGCAGTTGCGATCCTACGCTTTTCTTTGATAACGGCAAGTGTTATTTCCTTTGGAAAGAAGGCGACATCAAAATATGTGAGATTGATGTAGAGACGGGTAAGCAGTTGGGTGACATTCACCATCTGGGTACTGGTCTTGGAGGACGTTATCCGGAAGGACCGCATATCTACAAGAAGGATGGCTACTACTATCTGCTGCTGGCTGAGGGGGGCACGGAACATGGGCATCATGTGAATATACTTCGTAGCAGGAGTCTGTTCGGTCCCTATGAATCGAACCCTGCCAACCCCATTCTCTCACACTTCAGTATGAAGATGCAGAACAGTCCGATACAAGGTCTGGGGCATGCTGACTTGGTACAGGCTCCTGATTCCTCATGGTGGATGATATGTCTGGGATACCGTACCAGTGGCTATCTGCAGCATGTCATGGGACGTGAGACTATGCTGGCACCAGTAAGATGGGATAGGGGAGAATGGCCTGTGGTGAATGATGATGGCACCTTGCAGACTGACATGAGGTGTCAGACGTTGCCGTTGGTTCCACTTCCTCAAGACCCGAAACGTGAAGAGTTCAATTTCGTGCAGCGTAATGCTCCGACAGAAAGTTACAGTTCTCTGGGTATGCCTATGGGGTGGATGAGTCTGTGCAACCCTGACTATACGCGCTATTCATTGACGGAGCATAATGGTTTCTTACGTCTTCGTCCCAGTACGACAGACCTCAGTGCAACGGCATCACCTACCTTTGTGGCCCGACGACAAACGGAGCTTCATTTCACAGCCACAGCTCTGTTCGACTTGTCAGATATGACGGAGGAAATGCAGGCAGGTATCACAGCCTATGCCGCACCACTGAATCACTATGACGTGGTAGCCGAGAAACGTAACGGAGTCATCTATATCAAATCGAATGTGCGGTTAGGTCAAACCAGTCACTGTGAGAAAGAGATTGCCATCGTCGGCACTAAAGCCTGGCTGCGCATCACCTCTGATAAGGATTTCTACTATATGCAGGCATCGGCAGATGGTATCAACTACACGCCGTTGGCTAAGATGGAATACCGTTTCCTCAGTACAGAAACTATCGGAGGATTTACAGGTGTGATGCTTGGTCTCTTTGCCCAGAGTAGCCGTGAGGACGACAAAGGCTATGTTGATATAGACTGGTTTGAATATGATGGAAGGTGATATTCGTGAGGCAACAGTGAAAATGAGGACGTTTCTGATAGCGGCTCCAACGAGTGGGGCAGGGAAGACGACGATAGCACGGGGACTGATGGCTCTTCTGACACAGGAGGGCTATCGGGTACAACCGTTTAAATGCGGTCCTGACTATATTGATACGAAATTCCATACGGCAGTATGTGGAAGGCCATCGGTGAATCTTGATACTTTTATGGCGACACCAGAACATGTGAGGGAGTTGTTCGTCCGCTATGGACAGGATGCTGACGTGTGTGTCGTGGAGGGTATGATGGGACTCTTTGACGGCTATGATCGTGACAAAGGCTCAACGGCAGAGATAGCGCGTGTGCTGGATATCCCTGTGGTACTGGTGGTGGATGCGAAATCGGCTGCTTATTCGATGGCACCGCTATTGTCTGGCTTCATTCATTTTAACAAGGATGTCCGTATCGTTGGTGTCATCTTTAATAAGGTGGGAAGTGAACGCCACTACCAGATGCTTCAGCAGGTATGTGATGACCTGAACGTGGAGTGCCTGGGGTATCTGCCGAAGTCAACATCCTTAGAACAGGGTTCTCGCTATCTAGGATTGGATTTCTCGAAGACAGCCGAGAGTCGTGAGTTAGTGAACTTACTTAAAGAGAATGTGAGATGGGAAAGACTCTTAGAACGTTGATAGCACGAAATGACGAGTCGTTCTCTTTCCTCTATCAGGAGACGATAGACGCATTGGGAGAGGTCACATTCTTTGACCCAGAGACGGAGGTGCCGCATCTGGAGGATATCGACTTGTTGTATCTGCCTGGCGGTTATCCTGAGAAGCATTTAGAGGCATTGGTGCGCAATGAAGCCTGTCGAAAAGCTATCAAAGAGTATGCGGAGCGTGGTGGACACATACAGGCGGAATGTGGTGGTATGATGTATCTCTGTGAGGCTATCGTGGCAGACAATGGTGAGTTTCCGATGTGTGGTGTACTGCCTTATAAGATTACAGCCAGAAAGACAGATCGCAGGCTCTCGTTGGGTTATCGCCGTTTTATGCTTGACGGCAGGGAGTATCGAGGACATGAGTTTCATTATACACAGTTCTTGGGAGAAAAGCCCAAGAGTGTCACACAGGTCTATAATGCGAAGGGAGAACCAGTAGACACACCCGTCTTCCGTTATAAGAACGTGCTCGCCAGTTACACTCATCTCTATTTGACTTCAAAGTAAGCTGCATCTCGAAAATGAAAATAAATCGCAATTTATTTTGCTTTTTACTCGATTTAGATAAATTTCTCACGCTCAAAAATGAAAAAACATTCTCATTTTCTTCGCATAACCGAAATTTTGCGTTACCTTTGCAGGCGCATTAGGTTCATCATAAATGATGAAAAGGGGAATGAGGTGAGAATCCTCAACTGTCCCGCAGCTGTAAACAACTGTTAGAGTCATGAACACGAAGTCACTGATATTGTTGGGAAGACGTTCATGACAAGGTTGTATAGTCAGAAGACCTGCCTTTTGCTGATAGTGACGAATCTGCCTCTGGGGTTAGGCGATTGGAACAAAGAAAGATGATGATGAGACTGAGATTGGCTTTTGGCTTTTGGCTTTTGGCTTTAATGGTATCTGCACAGACAGATACCATCACTGATCGTGTGCATCAGCTGGAGGAAGTTACTGTCACGGAAACCCAGCGGAGACATACGATGACCAGTACCGCACCATTGCATCTGCTGGACCGCAAGGACATGCTGACGATGGGCGTGACGGATATCGCCGATGCGCTACATCGTCTGCCAGGTATCACCTTACGTGACTATGGTGGGGCAGGAGGTATGAAGACAGTCTCTGTGCGTGGCTTTGGCGCGAAGCATACAGGTGTGAGCTATGACGGAGTGATGCTCTCGGAGTGCCAGAGTGGTGAGATAGACCTCTCGCGTTACTCGTTGGATAACGTAGAGAATATCTCGCTGGTGATAGGTGATAATGATGATATCTTCATTCCTGCCCGTCAGTCGTCTGTTCCTGCTATCCTGAATATACAGACACTCCGTTTGCCAACAGCGGATACGAAGCCTCATCTCACCACTCAGGTGAAATTCGGCTCCTTCAGTTATGTCACTCCCTTCCTCCGTTATGAGCAGAATATCTCCGACAGGTTTGCCTTCAGTGTGGTAGCCGAATATACCTATGCCGAGAACGACTATCCGTATGAGCTCAAGAATGGTGTGTTTACCATCGAAGACCGTCGTACCAACAGTCGTATGAATGCTGGACATGGAGAACTGAACTTCCTGTGGAATATCAGTCAGACGAACCGCCTGACAGGTAAGGTGTACTATTACGATAATGACCGCCAGTTGCCTGGACAGGTACATTATTATACCAATCTCAGTCAGGAGACCCTTCGTGACCGTAACTTCTTCGGACAGCTTGCCTATCAAGGACGCCATAATGATAAGTTCTCCTGGAAATGGAGCGGGAAATTCAATTGGTATTCATCCGACTATAAAGACCCCTTGTATCAGGGTGGTATCAATGATGCGAGGTATTTCCAACGGGAGGCGTATACGTCGGTGGCTTTTTTGTATGTCCCTGAAGAACATTGGGCGTTCGACTGCTCTGCCGACTATTCCTTTAACAACCTCAACGGTAGTTCCATGCGTACGACGGTGGGGCATCCTTACCGTCATACCATCCTGCAGTCGACTACTGTGAAATATAAGGCACACAGACTGACAGTCATTGGGCGCCTGTTGTATTCTTTGTATATGAACGATGCCAAAGAGAAAGATGTGGTAGGCTCACGTGACATGAATCGCCTGTCGCCTTCCCTGTCGCTATCTTATCAGTTGGTTGACGGGCAGGATGTATATCTCCGTGCCTCCTACAAGAATATCTTCCGTGCACCGACTTTCAATGAGTCCTACTATTACCATTACGGCAATACAGACCTGTCACCTGAGAGTGCCAACCAGTTCAATATCGGGTTGACCTATGCCGGCTATAAAGGGAACACCTCCTGTCAGCTGACGCTCGACGGCTATTATAATGAGGTGACAGACAAGATCATGGCATTACCCTTTAATATGTTCGTGTGGCGATGTGTCAATGTAGGGAAAGTCAAGATTCTCGGTCTTGATGCGACCCTCCGTGCCGCCTGTCAGTTGGCACAAGGACAGCTGTTGTCTTTTATGGGAACCTACAGTTATCAGAGTGCCAAGAACAAGACGCTGCCAGGAAGTACTTCTTATGAGAAGCAGTTAGCCTATACGCCAGACCATACGTTGAGCGGCTCAGTCAGTTATGAGAATCCGTGGGTGAACCTTGCCATCCATACGACGGGCATGAGCAGTCGGTGGGCGAATAACGAGCATTATGATGACACGGAGATTGACGGATATGTAGAGATCGGTCTGACAGCTTGGCGGCAGTTCCGCATAGGCAGTCATCAGATGGAAGGCAGGGTAGACCTGAAGAATCTCCTCAGTACCCAGTATGAGCTGGTACGATTCTATCCGATGCCACGCAGAAGTTATCAAGTAACATTTAATTATAAATTCTAAAAATGAAAAAGTATCTTTTAAGTTTGGCAGTGTTGAGTGTAGCACTCTTCTCTGCATGTAATGAAGACAATGAAAAACAACAGTATGAGATTCCAGTTTCCAAAGGCGCCTATGTGGTAGGCTCTGGTAACACAGGTAGTGGTATCCCTGGTAATCTGACTTATTATGATTACACGACAAGGAAGGCTACTCCCGATGCCTTTGGTGCTGCCAACAGTGGTATGAAACTCGGTATGACAGCCAATGATGCCATGTGCTATGGTGAGAAATTCTATATTGTGGTAGATGGTGAGAATACTGTATTTGTCACAAATGCGAAGACACTGAAGGTCATTCGTAAAATCGACATGACAGCTTCTGCGATGTTAGGTACAGATGGTGCTCATCCACGCCGTATCACAGCAGAGGGTGACAAAATCTACGTGTCCACCTATGGAGGATATGTGGCTGCTATAGATACCTTGAATTTCTCATTAGTGGATAAGTATAAGACTGGTCCATACCCTGAGGGTATATGTGTTGTTAATGGAACCCTGTTGGTTGCCAACAGTGATTATGGCAATGGTAATGCTTCTATCTCCATGATAGATACGACGACTAAGACAGAGAAAGTACTGAAGCATGAGAATATCCGTAACCCACAGGATATCGCCGTTGACGGCACTGGTATCTACTTCCTGGACTATGGTCAGTACGGAGACGCTCCTACTTATGCTCAGAAGAACGCTGGTGTCTACAGAATCTCTGGCACCGACACTGATAACTTCTCTGTAACGAAAGTGATTGCCGACGCTACTGGTATGGCATGTGCAGGAACGAAGATCTATACTTTCAATGCACCCTATGCCTATGGTGTGACCAATCCTGTGACCTATTCCGTCTATGATACCCAGACAGGTATGACTTCATCGGTCTCACCAGCAGATATTGAGAGTCCAGCCGCTATCGGTGTCGATCCTCTTACAGGTGACTTGTTCATTGCATCCTATCATATGGTCACCAGCGAATATGGTACCTATGCCGACTATTCTTCTAACGGCTATGTCAACGTCTATGACAGTTCGTTCAATAAGAAGGGTACCTTTGACTGTGGTGTAGGTCCTCAGCGTATCGCTTTCAATTTCACTACAGAGACAATTGAGTATTAAGACTCATGCGCAGACTTATCCTCATAGGATTCATTACGGCGTTGCTGTCTTCCTGCGGAAACCGCACCGGGTTTCTGCAGGAAGAGGGTGACACCCTGAAACTGAAGTATTCCTCTCTGTTGTCTGTCATCCGCTATGAAGGCTATACGGAGGTGAATATCCGCAATCCGTGGAAGGAAGGGAAGGTCTTGCATACCTATCTGCTGGTGCCTCGGGAGGGAGAGATGCCCAAGCATCATCCTCATGGTACTGTTATCCGCACACCAGTGGAGCGTGCTGCTGTGTTTACGACAGTACATTGTGCTTTGCTGACGACTATTGGTCATGGGGAGAATATCGTGGGTGTCGCTGACCTTCAGTACATCAAGATACCGTATGTCCAGGAACAGGTAAAGAAAGGACGTATAGCCGACTGCGGCAACGGACTGAGTCCTGTGGTGGAGAAAATTATAGACGTGAAACCAGAGGTCATCCTGCTGTCTCCGTTTGAGAACAGTGGTGGCTATGGCAAGGTGGAGGATATTGACATTCCTCTGGTGGAGTGCGCTGAATATATGGAGAACTCACCCCTTGCACGTGCGGAATGGATGAAGTTCTATGGGATGCTCTTCGGAGAGGAACAGAAGACAGACAGTCTCTTTGCAGAGGTTGACAAGAACTATCACGCCTTAAAAGACGAGGTAGCGAAGGCAGGCAAAGGGAAGTCTGTACTGATAGACAAGATGGTAGGCTCCGTCTGGTATGTGCCTGGAGGACGCAGCACCATCGGACAGATGATCAAAGATGCAGGAGGACAGTATGCATGGGCTGATGATGACCATAGCGGTAGTGTCTCCTTGCCCTTTGAGGCAGTCCTGGAAAAGGCTGGCAGTGCGGAGGTATGGCTCTACCGATATAGTAGCGACCATGTCCAGAACTACCATGAGCTGCTCAGTGAGTATCGTGGCTATCAGCAGTTGCAGCCGTTTGCTGACAGGAATGTCTATGGCTGTAATGTGGAACAGTCACTATTCTACGAAGAGACTCCCTTCCGTCCTGACTGGCTGTTGAGTGACTTTATCCGGATCATACATCAAGACATACCCTATAAGGCTCCCTTGCGTTATTATCAGAAACTGGATGAGTAAGGGAACATTATATTGCATTGGACTGGCATTTGTCATCCTCGTACTCTTCATCCTTAACTTGGTGATGGGTTCTGTTTCCATCCCTGTAGAGGAGACCTTCCGTATCCTTATAGGCAAAGATGACGTGAAGCCTTCGTGGCAGTATATCATTCTGAGTTCCCGTCTGCCTCAGGCATTGACAGCAATCCTTTGCGGAGGTGCCCTTGCTGCCAGTGGATTGATGTTACAGACAGCTTTCCGTAATCCGTTGGCAGGTCCGAGTATCTTCGGTATCAATAGTGGAGCAGGGTTGGGCGTTGCTTTGGTGATGCTGTTCTTGGGAGGCAGTATCTCCGCAGGCTCTGTCAGCCTGTCGGGTTTTGTGGCAGTATTGGTGGCAGCCTTTATTGGTGCGATGTTGGTGATGATGCTGATATTCTTCTTCTCTACCATCGTCCGTAATCATGTGATGCTGTTGATTATCGGTATCATGATAGGATATATCTCCAACTCCGCCATCTCCTTACTGAACTTTTTCGCCACAGACGAGGGAGTCCGTTCTTATATGGTGTGGGGTTTAGGCTCCTTTGGCGGTGTGTCGATGAAGATGATGCCTGTATTTGCCAGTATTACCATATTAGGACTTGTTGGGAGCCTGTTGCTCATCAAACCCCTGAATGCCTTGATGTTAGGTGACCGTTATGCGGAGAACTTAGGTATTAATATCATCAAGGTACGTAACTGGCTGTTAATCGTTACAGGAATCTTGACGGCTATCACCACTGCATTCTGTGGTCCCGTCGCCTTCATCGGACTTGCAGTACCTCATATTGCACGACTGTTATTGACGACAGACAATCATCGTTCTTTACTTCCTGCAACGATTCTTATGGGTGCAGTGATTGCCCTGTTGTGCAATCTCATCACCATCCTGCCGGGGGAGAATGGTGTCATTCCCCTAAATGCCGTAACACCCATCATGGGAGCTCCTGTCATTATCTATGTTATCTTAAAGCGACAACACTAACCTTTCTTTTCAAAAGTGCCGTTGTATGCGATGGAAAGTGCCTGTGTATGCGATGGAAAGAGCCGTTGTATGCGATGGAAAGTGCCTGTGTATGCGTATGAAAGAAGCATCCTAATCAGTTGCTGACTTCAGTCGACAGACTTGCTGACTCCAGTCGACAGACCTGCTGACTCCAGTCGACAAACCTGCTGACTCCAGTCGACAGGCACCTAAATATTCCTATACAATGTCCTCAGGAATCTAAAATACCTTTAAAACCAAGTATAAAGAAGTGGAAAAAATACTTAGTATTTTTCCTATTCCACAAAAAATAGTTATCTTTGTACCCAAATTAGTCATTAAATATGGGATACGAATTATTCAAGAACCGTACCTATCGTGGAGTCATCTCCAAGGGCTTAGGGTTATACTTCTCTCATTTCCGTCTGTTCTTCAAGGCTTCATGGTTGATGGCGCTGCTCTATGCGGCTGTCTTTTCTGCCTTAGGAACCTTATGTGCGATAAAACTACCTGCCATCACGGCTGAGATTATGAAACAGACTTTGGTGCAGCATCAACTGTTGTCTATGGAGACAGCAAGGGAATACCTGTTCACGGGAGGTGCTATCATCGTCTTGATACTGTTGTATATCGTTGTGGAGGCATTGACTTTTGCCACCGTGCTGAATAAGTTGAAGGAGCATCAGGATACTGGAAAGATGACGGTTTCGCGTCGTTGGCTTGCCGTGAGTACCAAGCTGATGGGACGTACCTTAAAGGGTTATCTCTTTAGTCTCCTTGTCGTGCTCATTCCCGTTCTTGTTATCGCAGGGCTGTTCATGGTGTTATTGAAATTCGTCACTCTTGCACCTGTCACATTGGTGACGACCTCCCTGATACTCACAGTGGCAGTTATATTGTTGTCTTTCCCATTGATCTATGTGGCGATGAAATATATCCTGAACAAGGGAGGCGGCTATTTCTCTGTTCTGTCAAAGTCTTATGGGACAGGGCTTCACCATTGGGGACATATCTTCACGACTTGTCTGATAGGTGGTTTGTTGATCTGTGTCCTGATGAGCCTCTTTTGTATGCCAGCCATCATTCTGACACAGGCAAACGTGATGGCTCAGGAAGGATTCCTGAATGGTGACCCGTTGGGGATGCCTGATTATGCAAACCTTCTGACCATCGTTACATTCTTCCTGACAGGCTTCGTACTGGTATACCTGTATATACCGATACTGCCAGTGTTCTATTATATGTATGGCTCTATTGAGAGTTACGAACAAGAGAAAAATAAACTTGAGATATGAAAAGACTGTTATTCATCGACCGTGACGGAACTATCATAGAGGAGCCTGCCGACGAGCAGATAGACTCTTTCGCGAAACTGAAGTTCGTGGAGGGTGTCATCCGCAACCTCGTATTCATCCGTCAGCGACTCGACTTCGAGTTGGTGATGGTCAGTAATCAAGACGGACTGGGAACAGAGGCTTTTCCTGAAGATACCTTCTGGCCCGTACAGAACTTCATCCTGCAGACCCTGAAAGGAGAGGGTGTTGAGTTTGATGATATCCTCATCGATTCCCATTTCCCAGAGGATAATGCGCCGACGCGTAAGCCGAATACAGGACTGGTGGAGAAATACATGAATGATCCCGAATATGATATCGCCAACAGCTATGTCATTGGTGACCGTGATACCGACCGCCTGTTTGCACAGAATATCGGATGTAAGTTTCTGCAGGTAGGCAACTGGGACAAGATCACGGAGACGCTTTTCGCAGGAGAACGCTATGCGGAAGTCAAGCGTACGACCAAGGAGACAGATATAGAGATCAAGGTTTGTCTGGATGGAACGGGCAAGTGTGATATCTCTACAGGTCTGGGATTCTTTGACCACATGCTGGAGCAGATAGGCAAGCATGGTATGATGGACCTGACGATACATACCAAGGGTGACTTAGAGGTTGATGAGCATCATACCATCGAGGATACCGCCATCGCTTTAGGTGAGTGTATCCTGAAGGCTCTTGGTGACAAACGTGGCATAGAGCGTTATGGCTATTGCCTGCCAATGGATGACTGTCTGTGCAGTGTTGCTCTCGATTTTGGCGGTCGTCCCTGGCTGGTATGGGATGCTGAGTTCCATCGTGAGAAGATAGGAGAGATGCCTACGGAGATGTTCCTGCATTTCTTCAAGAGTCTTAGTGATGCTGCCAAAATGAATCTGAATATCAAGGCAGAAGGAGACAATGAGCACCATAAGATAGAGGGTGTCTTCAAGGCGCTTGCCCGTGCACTGAAGATGGCAGTACGTCGTGATATCTATCATTATGAGCTGCCCAGCACCAAAGGTTTATTATGAACGCTGAACTATGAACTATATCAAGTGGGGATTCATCGGTTGCGGTGAGGTGACGGAAATCAAAAGCGGACCTGCTTTCTCGGAAGTGGAAGGCTCCAGTGTTGTCGCTGTGATGAGTCGCACGGAGGATCGTGCCCACACTTATGCTGTCAAGCGTGGAATCCCTAAATGGTATACGGATGCACAGGAACTGATTGACGACCCAGATGTCAATGCTGTTTATGTGGCAACACCACCATCCAGTCATGCGACATACGCTATTATGGCGATGAAGGCAGGTAAACCTGTCTATATTGAGAAACCGTTGGCTGCATCGTATGAGGACTGTGCTCGCATCAACCGTATCAGTGAAGAGACAGGTGTTCCCTGTTTTGTCGCTTACTACCGCCGTTATCTTCCTTATTTCCAGAAAGTCAAGGAAATTGTGGATAATGGGATCATCGGTAAGATGGTGAATGTGCATGTGCGCTTTGCTGTTCCTCCTCGTGAGTTAGACTATAGCAAGTCGAAAGAGTTACCTTGGCGTTTGCAGCCAGATATTGCTGGTGGTGGTTATTTCTATGACTTAGCCCCTCATCAGTTAGACTTGCTGCAATATATCTTCGGGGTGATTGTTGAGGCTCGTGGTATTCGTGCCAATAGGGGAGGACTCTATGAGGCAGAAGACAGTGTGAGTGCCTGTTTCCAGTTTGAGAACGGACTGCCTGGCAGTGGCTCTTGGTGTTTCGTGGCCCATGAGTCGGCACGGGAGGATCGCATCGAACTGATTGGTGACCAGGGCTCTGTGAGTTTCTCAGTATTCGACTATGCCCCTATCAAACTGCATACCAGTGAAGGTACCCAGAAAATCACAGTACCTAATCCACCGTATGTGCAGTATCCGCTGATAAAGAATGTCATAGAACATCTGCAGGGCATCGGCATCTGTGCGTGTACCAGTGTGTCGGCAACGCCAGTCAACTGGGCTATGGATCGTATATTAGGAAAATTCTGATAGTTTGAAGTATATATATATCGTCATATTGCTGTTAGGCCTGGGAATAGAGGTAAAGGCTACTGATTCCCTGGAAGTGGAGAAACCAAAGAAAGAGAGTTGGTTGAAACGTACTCTTCGTAACTTCACCGAGATAGACGAGAACTATGTGGAGCCGCAGCATTATAACTGGTCTGCGATGTTACAGGCTACCTATAACTACGATATCTATAAGTTAGCGTCTGATGGGGAACACAAGCAGAAACTGACCTTTGCCCCAGAACCCAGTTTTAAGGCTGGTCCTTATTTCGGATGGCGATGGATGTTCTTTGGTTATACGTTCGATTTGAAGAATATGCATTTCGGTTCGAATAAACAGGGCATGGAGTTTAGCCTGTATGCCGCACAGGTGGGTGTTGACTTTTTCTGGCGTCGTACGGGTAGTGACTACAAGATTCGGGATGTGGACTTAGGAGACCATGCCAAGGACGTTTTCTTGGAAGACCATTCCTTTGATGGCTTGAAAGTGGGTATCACAGGAGCTAATGTCTATTATATCTTCAATCATAAGCGTTTCTCTTATCCTGCCGCCTTCGCCCAGAGTACCTGTCAGAAAATAAGTTGTGGTTCATGGATGGCTGGTATAGGCTATCTTGAGAATACGTTGTCCTTTGATCATGATAAACTGGAAAAGCTCGTAGAGGAAAAGGAAGGGGTGGCGGATATCAAGCTCGACAGTAGTCTGATGTTCAACGAGGTCAAGTATTTTGATGTGAATGCATCGGTAGGCTATGCCTACAACTGGGTCTTTGCCAAGAACTTCCTGTTCTGTGCCAGCCTGTCAGTGGCCCTGGCCTATAAGAACTCTCATGGTGAGACTGTATCGAAAGAGGAACGAGGCTTTGACTTCCATAATTTCAATATCGACGGTATCGGTCGCTTTGGTGTTGTGTGGAATAATACCCAGTGGTATGCAGGAGCGAGTGCTATCGTCCGTTCCTATAATTATCATAAGTCTCGATTCTCTGCCAATAATATTTTTGGCAACCTGAATTTCTACGTCGGCTATAATTTTGGAAAACGCAAACGATATAAGTCTAATCAATAAAAAGAAAAGAATATGGAGTTACCTGATTTTATGAGTTATGCCAACAAATTCTCTCAATCGGATTTCGTTGAGAAGATTTCCCGTATTGCCAAACGGGCTGGCTCCAAACTGGTGTATGCAGCACTAATCCTGTATTATACCTTACAGAGTGACAAGGTGAGTAAGGCCAACAAGGCGATGATTATCGGTGCTTTGGGCTATATGATCAGTCCTTTGGATGTGCTGCCAGATGCTATTCCTATTGTTGGACTTTCTGACGACCTTGCCGTTCTGATTTATGTACTGAAGAAGGTATGGACTGAGGTTGACCCTGAGATACAGGAGAAGGCAAAGAACAGACTCTCTAAGTGGTTTGATGAAGATGAGATAGAGGAGATCCACGATCTCTTTGATGCAGAATGACACAAGAGTACGACATCAGGGTTTTTCCACAAGTGGCTGCCAACGAACAGTCACTCAGGGACTATCTTGCGGAGGAGAAAGGCTTTGATGTACGTACTATCACACATCTGCGCATCCTTCGTCGGAGTATAGATGCTCGTCAACGTACTATCTTTGTCAACTTACGTATCCGTGTCTATATTAATGAGATGCCTGAGGACGATGTGTATCAGCATACAGACTATCCCGATGTCTCTGGTCGTCCGCAGGTGATTGTAGTAGGAGCAGGTCCTGGGGGACTCTTTGCTGCCTTGCGACTGATAGAGTTAGGCTTGCGTCCTATTGTCTTGGAACGAGGAAAAGATGTGCATGAACGTAAGAAAGACCTGTCCCAGATAACAAAGACGCAGCAGATAGACCCAGAGAGCAACTACTGTTTCGGAGAGGGGGGAGCTGGTGCTTATTCGGATGGTAAACTCTATACTCGTAGTAAGAAACGGGGTAATATCGAGAAAATTCTGAATGTGTTCTGTCAGCATGGTGCATCTACGAATATCCTATCCGATGCCCATCCGCATATTGGTACGGACAAGTTGCCGAGAGTCATTGAGAATATGCGTAACACAATTCTTCGTTGTGGTGGTGAGGTTCATTTCCAAACGAAGATGACGCGTTTGATCATAAGAGGAGAGAGAAGAGAGGAGGGAGGAGAGAGGATAGTTGGAAATGGTAATGCTCAAGTTATCGGAGTTGAAGCAGAAAACAAATCTCTCTCCTCTCTCCTCTCTTCTCCCTCCTCTATAAAAGAATATTTCGGTCCCGTCATCCTTGCCACAGGCCATTCTGCCCGTGATGTCTATCGCTACTTGGCGGAATCGGAGATAGAAATGGAGGCAAAGGGTATTGCTGTCGGTGTCCGTTTGGAACATCCGTCGATGCTCATTGACCAAATACAGTATCATAACAAACAGGGTAGGGGGAAATACTTGCCTGCCGCCGAGTATTCCTTTGTTACTCAGGTCAATGGTCGTGGCGTTTACTCCTTCTGTATGTGTCCAGGTGGTTTTGTCATTCCTGCAGCTACTGATAAGCAACAGATTGTTGTCAATGGCATGTCACCCTCGAATCGTGGCGGACAATGGAGCAATAGTGGAATGGTGGTGGAAATTCGTCCCGAGGACGTTTCTGACGATATAACGTTATCCCGCGATAACGGTATAACGGAAAACGATGCCCTGAAGGTGATGACCTTCCAAGAACAACTTGAACAGAATTGCTGGCAACAGGGGAATATGCGTCAGACAGCACCAGCTCAACGCATGGCTGACTTTGTCAATAACCGTTTGAGTTACGATTTGCCGAAAAGCTCCTATGCCCCTGGACTTATCTCTTCTCCCTTGCATTTCTGGATGCCTGAGATGATAGTCAAGCGATTACAGGAAGGTTTTAAGATTATTGGGAAACAGGCTCATGGTTTTCTGACCAACGAGGCAGTGATGATTGGTGTGGAGACACGTACTTCGTCGCCAGTCCGTATCATAAGACATACGGACACGCTGATGCATGTCCGTATTCAAGGTCTTTTCCCTTGCGGCGAGGGGGCCGGTTATGCAGGCGGCATTGTCTCGGCGGGTGTTGATGGGGAACGATGTGCTGAGATGTGTGCGGAATATCTCAAAAACGAAAAAGGAGCGTGACGCTCCTTTTTCTATTGTATTTACTTAGGTTGTACTGGAATCTTATCTACACGCTTCTGATGGCGACCGCCTTCGAAGGTAGCAGTGAAGAACTCATCCATAATCTTTCGTGCCATGTTGTTGTCGATAAAACGACCTGGCATTACCAGTACGTTGGCATCATTATGCTGACGGATAAGATGGGCAATCTCTGGAATCCAGCACAACCCCGCGCGCACCTGCTGATGTTTATTCAAAGTGATAGAGATACCTTCGCCACTGCCGCAGATGGCAATGCCTGGATATACCTCGCCACTCTCGATACCTTCAGCCAGTGCATGACCGAAGTCTGGATAATCGACGGAAGCATCACTCCATGTGCCATAATCTTTATAGGGATAACCCTTCTCCTCCAGATACTGAAGCACGAATTTCTTCAAAGGGTAGCCTGCGTGGTCGCAGGCTACTCCAACTGTCTTAACTTCCATTATGCAAGCAGTTTCTTAACTTGTTCGTAAACATTCTGACCTGTATAGCCGAGTTTCTCGTCAAGAACCTTATAAGGAGCAGAGAAACCGAAACTCTCAAGACCCCATACAGTACCATCGGCACCTACAAGACCTTCGAGGTTGACAGGCAGACCTGCGGTGAGACCGAACTTCTTCTTGCCTGCAGGCAGTACGCTCTGCTGATATTCCTTAGACTGGCTGCGGAACAGACCCTCAGAAGGAACACTGACGATACGTACTTTGATACCATCCTGACGGAGTAGGGTAGCACCAGCCTCCAAGGTAGATACCTCAGAACCAGAAGCCAGCATGATTACATCGTAATCGGCATCAGAGCCAGCTACGACATAAGCACCCTTCGTTGCCTGGTTGTAATCGTTACCTTCAGGAAGCATGTCGATGTTCTGACGAGAGAAGATGAGGGCAGTAGGTGTCTCAATGTTCTCCATAGCCATACGCCAGCAAACAGTTGTCTCCTCAGCATCAGCAGGACGCAAAACGAGTACGGAGTTCTTGCCGTGATGGTTCTTCAGTTTCTCCATCAGACGGATCTGTGCCTCCTGCTCAACAGGCTCGTGGGTAGGACCATCCTCACCGACACGGAAGGCATCGTGTGTCCAAATGAACTTCACAGGAAGTTCCATCAAAGCTGCCATACGAACGGCTGGTTTCATATAATCGGAGAATACGAAGAAGGTACCGCATGCAGGAATAACACCACCATGCAGTGCCATACCGATACAGCAGCATGCCATTGTCAACTCAGCCACACCTGCCTCGAAGAAAGCACCGCTGAAATCACCGCGAACGATGTCGTGAGTCTTCTTCAAGAAGCCGTTGGTATTATCTGAGTTAGAGAGGTCGGCAGATGCGCAGATCATGTTGGGAACTTGCTCGGCAAGGACACCCAGAACAGCTGCCGAAGCACTACGAGTAGCACTACCTGCCTTCTGCTCTACCTTGCTCCAGTCAATCTTTGGAGCCTTACCGCTGAACCACTCCTTCATCTGCTCAGCCTTCTCAGGATTAGCCTTTGCCCATGCTTCCTTAGCAGCATAGCGCTCAGCCACAATCTTCTTCAACTCCTCAGCACGCTTAGCATACAATTCCTGTACCTCTGGGAATATCTGGAAAGGATTCTCGGGATCAGCACCGAGGTTCTTCATGGTGTTGATATAAGCATCGCCACCGAGAGGAGCACCGTGGGTAGCGCAGTTGCTCTCGTAAGAAGAACCGTCAGCCTTACGGGCACCCTTACCCATAACACAGTGACCGATAATCAGACTTGGACGCTCTTTCTCTGCCTGTGCGTTCTTGATAGCCTCACGGATCTGGTCCACGTCGTTACCATTGATCTTCTGTACATACCATCCCCATGCCTCATACTTCTTAGCAGTATCTTCACAGGTAACCACCTCTGTCTTGGTAGACAACTGGATGTCATTAGCATCATAGAACATGATGAGGTTATCAAGTCCGAGGTTACCGGCAATACGACCAGCGCCCTGGGAGATCTCCTCCTGTACACCACCATCAGAAATGTAAGCATAGATGGTCTGTCCCATCACATCACCTAACTTTGCCTTCAGGAACTTAGCGGCGATAGCGGCACCTACTGCAAAGCAGTGACCCTGTCCGAGAGGACCAGAGGTGTTCTCAATGCCACGTTCAATCTCACGCTCAGGGTGACCAGGAGTCACAGAACCCCACTGACGCAGGTTCTTTAGGTCCTCTAACGTGAACTTACCGATGAGGGCGAGTTGTGAATACAACATCGGAGCCATGTGACCAGGATCGAGGAAGAAACGGTCTCTTCCTTCCCATGAGGGATTTTCGGGGTCATAAACGAGGAACTCACTGTACAGCGTGTTAATGAAATCTGCACCGCCCATAGCACCACCGGGGTGCCCGGACTTAGCTTTCTCAACCATTGAGGCAGCAAGGATACGGATATTGTCCGCTGCCATGTTCATAATTTTGTTGTCGTTCATAATTATAACTATAATTAATATGTGTTATTCTCAATTGTATACATCGCAATGTGCAAATTTAATCATTTATTTTCATATTCCTGCCATTTCTTAGAAATATTTTGTATTTTTGTCCTCAGAAACAAGAATTATAGTATGAAAAGAATCATTTTGGGCTGTCTCCTATGGTGTTCTGCCATAGGAAGTGTCTTTGCAACAGAAGTACCGCAGATAGTGAATGTCTTGTCAAGGAAGACCACTTCCCTCAATGGGGCATGGCATTATATCGTGGATGTACAGGAAGAGGGTTATTACGATTATCGCATGAACCCAACGCCTTGGGGCTTTTTCCGTAATGCGAAACCCCAGAAACCAGAAGACCTGATAGAATATGATTTCGATAAAGCGCCTGTGATGCAAATCCCAGGTGATTGGAATACGCAAGACCCTCAACTGTTCTTCTACGAAGGTACTGTTTGGTTCTATAAGCAGTTCGAGCTGGACAAAGGTCAAATGTCTAAGGCCAAAGCTCAGAACAAGCGCTTTTTGCTCTATTTCGGAGCTGTCAATTACGAGGCTATTGTTTATGTCAACGGGCGGTTGGCTGGTCGTCATGAAGGAGGTTTCACACCTTTCAATTTCGATGTCACGGATCTGTTGCAAGCAGGAGACAACTTTGTCATCGTGAAGGTTGACAATAAGCGTCAGACAGAGAATGTACCAACCTTAATATTTGATTGGTGGAACTATGGAGGAATCACTCGTGATGTGATGCTGGTAGAAGTGGATTCTGTGTATATAGCAAGCTATAGTCTCCAACTCACCAATCTGAAAACAAAGGAGTTATCTTTCTCTGCTCAATTGAGTTGTCCTACTTCAGATCGCATAATAACCCTTTCAATACCTGAACTTAACATCAAGAAGACCTTCACAACGAATGATGAAGGAATAGTTCATAGTTCACAGTTTACAATTCAAAGTTCTCAACTCAAACTCTGGTCTCCGGAGTCCCCTATATTATATAAGGTGGAGATTCAGATGGGTGAGGAGGTCATCCGTGACGAGATCGGCTTCCGCACTATTGAGACACGAGGTAAGCAGATATTGCTCAATGGGAAACCGATCTTCTTATGTGGTATCAGTATCCATGAGGAGAAAGCCTATGGCGGTGGACGTGCCAATTCCACTGCCGATGCTCATACCCTGCTCTCATGGGCAAAGGAGTTAGGATGTAACTATGTGCGCCTTGCCCATTATCCGCATAATGAGTATGCGGTCCGTGAGGCTGAGCGTATGGGACTGTTGGTATGGTCGGAGATACCTGTCTATTGGACCATTGCATGGACGAATCCGCAGACTTACCAGAATGCGGAGCGACAGTTGACGGATATGATTCGTCGTGACCAGAATCGAGCCAATGTCATCATCTGGTCTATCGCCAATGAGACACCTCACAGTGCAGAACGTGATGCTTTCCTTGGTAGGCTTGCTACGAAGGCACGTTCATTAGACAATACACGTCTGATATCAATGGCGATGGAGGTCACTTCGGCTTCCAACTATAAGAACCGCCTACAGGACAATATGAACGAGTATGTCGACGTGGTGTCGTTCAATCAGTATATCGGTTGGTATCGGGATGTCAATGACGCACCGAAGATGGAGTGGGAGATACCTTACGACAAACCTGTCATCATCAGCGAGTTTGGCGGTGGAGCAAAGTACGGGTTCCATGGAGCAAAGAACCAACGATGGACGGAAGAGTTTCAGGAGAACCTCTTTCGTGAGAATATCGCCATGATAGAGAAAATAGACGGACTGGCAGGTACCACTCCTTGGATTCTCAAGGACTTCCGTTCGCCTCGTCGTGTCCTTAACGGTATTCAGGACTACTATAACCGTAAGGGCATCTTCTCTGACCAAGGTGAAAAGAAGAAAGCTTTCTATGTCCTCAGAGACTGGTATAAAAAGAAAGGTTGGCATGAAAACAAATAAAGATATTATGAAACAGAGGTATGCGGTTATTGTGCTCTTTGCACTGATATTAATATCCAGTCTGACTAGTCTTGATAGTTTTCGTACTACACGACATCTGGTAACCGAAGATGTGAACCAAGCGTTTGCCAAGACCTTGGCGGAGCAGCAATCGGACGTAATCAGTATTGACACAATACGGACGTTCAACAGTCATCTGCAAATGGAGGCATTGAGAGGAAAGGCAGTCTTGGCGGTAGACACTAACAAGGAGTTTAGCCCACGTCCGCAAGTCTCTGCAGCAACAATCTTCTCACTGTCTGACCAACGGTTGCCTATGGTACTATGGTCGATGGTGTTACTTTGGGGGATGTTCTGTCTTTACCTCCATCGACAACGTAATGCATTGGGATTGTATGGCGGACTGGCACTGCAAGATGGTAGGTTCATAGATGCTAAAGGAAACACTGTAAAACTCACCCCCATGCAACACCAACTGATGGAGATGTTGTGGCAATCCCCCTCACATCAGTTGTCAAAGACAGTAATCTGTGATGCACTCTGGCCCAAGAAAGAGGATGCTAATGAGACACTTTACACACTCATCCGTCGCCTGAAACCCATCATAGAACAACACTCTAACCTCAAAATTGAAGTCGACAGAGGAAGGTCGTATGGACTGACTATCAAGTAGATAGTTGAATGTCAGAGAAAATGTCAGACAAATGTCAGGTATTATTTTTGGTGACATCTGACTCTCCTCATACCTTTGCATCCGTAAAACGATTGCAAAAGTATGATACAGCAAACAACATTTTCTAAACTTAACACCTGTCTGGCATGGTTTCTTTTTGTCATTGCCGCCATTGTATACGGACTGACAGTAGAACCGACAGCTAGTTTGTGGGATTGTCCTGAATTCATTGCGTGTGGCTACAAATTAGAGATTGGCCATCCGCCTGGAGCACCTTTCTACATGTTAGTTGCCAATCTGTTCTCCCAACTGGCAAGCGACACGTCACAAGTGGCATTGATGGTCAACCTCCTGTCTGCACTCCTGAGTGCTGGTTGTATCTTCTTCCTGTTCCTTACCATTACACACCTTACTAGGAAACTGATATGTCAAACAGATGCGATGACCTTCCCACAAGCCATCATTATTGAAGCAAGTGGCATCGTTGGGGCTTTGGTATATACCTTCAGCGACACATTCTGGTTTTCTGCCGTCGAAGCAGAAGTTTATGCCTTCTCCAGTTTCTTGACTGCTTTAATGTTTTGGCTGATTCTGAAATGGGAGGACAAGTCAGAAGACCGATGGATCATTCTGATTGCCTATATCACGGGACTATCTATTGGTGTCCACTTACTCTGTCTGCTCTGCCTGCCAGCTATGTCGTTCGTGGTATATTTTCATAGGACAAAGCAGATTACGTGGTTAGGTATATTGAAGACGTTCTTGGCTGGAGTTCTGTTGCTTAGCATAATCCTCTATGGCATCATTCCTGGTGTGGTGAGACTCGGCATGTTTGTTTTCCCGTTAGCAGGAGTACTGGTCTATCTTTATTATAAGGTAAAGAAACATCTCCTTAAACTGTCACTGGCCTGTCTGTTGATGATTCTTGCAGGTTACAGCAGTTATGGTGTCATCCTCATCCGTGCCAATGCCAATCCGCCGATGTGTGAGAATGCACCCAGCAACATCTCGAGGTTGGGCAGCTATCTGAATCGTGAGCAATATGGTGAGACGCCTCTCTTTCCCAGAATATACTCCGCACGACATGAAAAGGCTTATGAGGATTGGATGGGTGGCATCGAGAAAAAAGACGGCTTACCTACGAGAGCCGAAAACCTGCGTTTCTTCCTCTCATATCAGGTGAACTTCATGTATTGGCGTTATTTCCTATGGAACTTTGTGGGACGGCAGAACAATATCCAAGGACATGGAGAGGTGGAGCATGGCAACTGGATAACAGGGTTCCGTTGGATAGATGACTGGTTGTTAGGTTGTGACACGTCGAAACTGCCGTCTGACCTGAAAGAGAACAAAGGACGTAACGTCTTCTACGCATTACCGTTGATACTTGGACTATTGGGTATGTTTTGGCAATGGCGCAGGGGACGAGAGGGACAGCAACAACTCTTGATAGTTATGCTATTGTTTGTCATGACAGGGCTTGCCATCGTCGCCTACCTCAACCAGACTCCTCTCCAGCCCCGAGAACGTGACTATGCCTATTCAGGGTCTTTCTATGCCTTTGCCATATGGATAGGAATCGGAGTCGGATCAGTTACAACCTTCATACAGAGACTGCTTAAAGATGAGAAAATCGCTGCTATTGTCGGATCAATAATATGCCTGCTCGTGCCCTTACAGATGGTAAGCCAGACGTGGGATGACCATGACCGCTCGGGTCGTTATACCTGTCGTGACTTCGGTGCCAACTATCTCGAGAGCATGCAACGGGAAGGAAATCCCATCATTCTGACAAATGGTGACAACGACACCTTTCCCCTTTGGTATAATCAAGAAGTGGAGGGAGTGCGTACTGATACGCGTGACTGCAATATGGAATACCTTCAGACTGACTGGTATATTGACCAGATGAGACGCCCTGCCTATGATTCTCCAGCCCTGCCCATCAGTTGGAGTCATGAAGACTACCAAGAGGGGCGGATGGAATATGTACCTATTGCCATTGACAGTATCACCATAGGCAAGACGGATATCTCGTTGAAAGGAATACATGGACTGTTTAAGAATGAGTTGATGGTGCTGGAGATGTTGTCGCAGGCCAACTGGGAGCGTCCTATCTACATCTCCATCAGCATGGGGCATGACAATCTAGCGTTCCTTCGCGATCATCTGGTGCTTGAAGGGCTTGCCTATCGTGTTTCTCCAACAGCAACTGGTCAACAGGTGGATGTGGAGAGACTCTACGACAATATCATGCATCGTTTCCGCTATGGCGGTCTTAACACAAAAGGAATCTATGTAGATGAAGATGTGAAGCGTATGGCCGATACCCATCAACTGATTATGGGTGTACTCATTGACTCGCTTCTCCAAAAGGGGGACATCAAACGTGCTATGGCTGTATGCCATAAGTGGCAACAGGAGATGCCCAAAGAAAATGTCCCCTATACAGAATATGCGCTGTCGATGGCTCACTGCTATTATCTGGCTCATCAGCAAGAACAAGGTGACGAGATCGTCAACAATCTGATGCGCCGTTCTGACGAGTGGCTTACTTGGATAGAGACGATTATTCCCTTACGCCGCTCAGGATCTCTCTATTCTCGTTATTCATGGCTACAAACAATGGAACAGGCACTCACTGTAGCAGAACAGTTTGAAAGAAATGAAATCATTCATCAATACAATAAGAAATATGAACTCCACATCAAACAATATCAAAAAGACTGAACATCTGTCTTCTGTTTGTCTTAGAAGTAGATGCATCATCATTATCGCTTGTGTTCTTATCGTCTCCGGCTATATCCTGATGTCTGGGGCAGAGAGTACGGCACAATCATTTAATCCGGATATTTTCTCGACTCGTAGAATCGTCATTGCTCCAATACTATGCCTGACGGGTTATCTGCTGATAATCCTTGGGATTCTCAACTACAACCGCAAGGGTGTTCACAAGTAAATAAATATTCTTCTTAGCTGTTTCTGGTTTTATGGCTTCCTCAATAGAGAGGGTTGGTGGGTTGATGCACTCCACTCGCGAGAAACCTGCATTGAGTAACTCTTGACGGTCTTTGATATGTCCTGCTATCAAAACAACAGGAATCTGATGTGTCTTAGCTCGTTGGAGGATACCATAAGGTACTTTGCCCATCAGCGTTTGGCTGTCGGCAGAACCTTCGCCAGTGATGACGAGGGAGGTGTTTCTCAATAGTTCATCGAATTGGAGGGTATCAAGTAAAAGGTCGATACCAGAGCAGCGTTCAGCATTCATATATTGCAGGAAAGCATAGCCTAAACCTCCTGCTGCTCCAGCTCCTGCAACATGCTGACGATCGTAACCGAAATGAAGAGCCGATTTTTCTGCGAATTGTTTAGCACGGGCATCAAGTGAGGGAACCATTTGGGGTGTTGCTCCTTTTTGAAGTGCAAAGACATACGCTGCTCCGTTCTCGCCACAAAGTGGATTGGTAACATCAGTGGCTATGGTGAAACGGACATCTCGCAGCGATGTGACTTCATCCCATGTGCTGCAGTTAGATGCATCAATAATGGCCCGAAGCATACCTATACCGCAGTCACTGGTGGCACTGCCGCCAAGTCCCACTATAATATGCTTGCATCCACGGCGTATGGCATCCATGATGAGTTGACCAGTGCCGTAGCTTGTGGCTATCAAGGGATTACGTTCTTCTGGTGCTATGAGTGTCAGTCCGCTAGCTTGGGCTATTTCTATCACAGCTGTATCCTTCTTTATCAGATAGTGTGCTATAATTGGTCGCATCAAAGGGTCTTTCACGTTTACATCCACTAACTCACCACTTATGGCAGCTTGAAATGCATCCAGCCATCCTTCTCCACCATCACTGACGGGTATTTGTATTACTTCTGCATCGGGTGTCCTTGCAAGGATACCCTTTACTGCTGCCTGATTAACTTCTGCCGATGTCATGCAGCCCTTAAATGAGTCTATTGCTACGATGATCTTCCTCATTGCTACTGAGTGATTATGATATCTAAGCCCGATAATAACAACTTGTCTGTAAGTTCCGCTTATAGGCAAAGGCAAAATTAATCATTTTGTCCCAATTATCGTTAATCTTGTTCTCATTATTAGAAAAGTTTATGAGTATATGACAAATATGAAACAGAGCTGAAAGGAAGAAAAACGAGTAAATACTTTGCTGTTTGCTCGATTTTTCGTAATTTTGTGCCCGATTTCAGAAATAACACATCATTGCAATGAATATATCTTATAAATGGTTGAAGGAGTACGTGGACTTTGACCTCACGCCACAGGAGGTGTGTGATGCCTTGACATCAACAGGTCTGGAAGTTGACGCCCTCGAAGAAGTACAGAGTATCAAAGGAGGTCTGAAAGGCCTGTATGTAGGTAAGGTGCTGACATGTGAGATGCACCCCAATTCAGACCACCTGCATGTGACAACGGTAGACTTGGGTAAGGGGGAACCGTCACAGATAGTATGTGGTGCGCCTAATGTGGCTGCCGGTCAGAAAGTCATTGTTGCCGACTTAGGCTGTGTACTGTATGATGGTGATCAGGAGTTTGTCATCAAGAAATCGAAACTGCGTGGCGTGGAGTCTAACGGTATGATCTGTGCTGAAGACGAGATAGGTATTGGTACAGATCACTCTGGTATCATTGTATTGCCGGAAGACGCACAGGTCGGTATGCCTGCCGCAGAATATTATCATCTGGAGAGCGACTGGCTCATCGAGGTGGACATCACGGCAAACCGTGCCGATGCACTCAGTCATTGGGGCGTGGCACGTGACCTGTATGCATGGTTGATACAGAATGGTTATCAGACAGCTACGCATAAGCCTTCTACAGAGGCTTTTAAGGTTGATAATCACGACCTGCCTATCAAGGTACGAATAGAAAACACGGAGGCTTGTAAACGCTATGCCTGTGTCAGTGTGACTGACTGTGAGGTAAAGGAGAGCCCAGAGTGGTTGAAGAACAAGTTGTTGACTATCGGGCTACGCCCAATTAATAATATCGTGGATATCACCAACTATGTGATGATGGCACTCGGTCAGCCCCTGCACTGTTTTGACGCAGATATGGTAAAGGGACATGAGATTGTGGTGAAGACCATGCCGGAGGGTACCCCCTTCCAGACATTGGATGGGGTGGAGCATAAACTCTCAGACCGTGACCTTGCCATCTGCAATGCCGAGGAGCCAATGTGTATAGCTGGTGTGTTTGGTGGAAAGGGCAGTGGTACTTACGAGACAACAAAGAATGTTGTGTTGGAGAGTGCTTACTTCCATCCCACATGGATTCGTAAGTCAGCACGTCGTCATGGTCTTTCTACGGATGCTTCGTTCCGTTTCGAGCGTGGTATTGACCCTAACGGAACAATTGAGGCACTGAAATATGCTGCCATTCTCTGCCAGCAGTTGGCTGGCGGTAAGGTGTCCATGGATATCAAAGATGTTTATCCTGAGAAGATAGAAGACCCTGTTGTAGGACTGAAGTACGACTATGTGCACAGCCTGATAGGTAAGGAGATTGGTGTGGAGAATATCAAGAATATCTGCCAGTCACTGGAGATGAAGATTCTGAAAGAGGATGCCGAAGGACTGACCATCCAGGTTCCTGCCTACCGTGTTGACGTGCAGCGTCCTTGTGATGTCGTAGAGGATATCCTCCGCATCTACGGATATAATAATGTGGAGATACCCACCCAGTTGAAGTCATCATTGGTTATCAAGGGAGAGGAAGACCAGAAGCATAAACTTGCTAACCTTGTCAGTGAACAGTTAGTGGGTGAGGGTTTCAATGAAATTCTAAACAACTCGTTAACGAAGTCGGCATACTATGACGATAAGCAAGACACGCTGGTGCACATTATGAACCCCCTCAGCAGCGATTTGAACGTGATGCGTCAGACGCTGCTCTTTGGTGGATTAGAGAGTATTGCACATAATGCCAATCGTAAGAATGGCAACTGCCGCTTCTTCGAGTTTGGTAATGTGTATTTCTTTAATCCTGAGAAGAAGGACGACGAGAATCCGATGAATGCCTACAAGGAGGAGTATCATCTTGGCTTGTGGTTGACGGGCAAACGTGTAGAGGGCTCATGGGCACATGCTGATGAGGACTCATCTTTTGCAGAGTTGAGTGCTTACGTGGAGAATATTTTCGCTCGTATTGGTGTACAGCCAGGTATGCTGGTACGTAAAAAGTCTGAGAACAAAATCTTCTCGGCAGGACTGACCATTGAGAATCGTGGCGGTAAACTTATCGGAGAGTTAGGCGTTCTTTCGAAGAAGGTACAGAAGACTGCCGACATCGATACTACAGTCTACTATTGTGAGATGAATTGGACGGCACTGATGAAACTGATTCGTAACCAGAAAGTGTTATATACTGAGATAGCAAAGTATCCTGCCGTGAGCCGTGACCTTGCCTTGCTCATTGATCAGAGCGTGGAGTTCGCACAGATAGAGGAGATAGCTCGTCAGACGGAGAAGAAACTGCTGAAGAAAGTAGAGCTCTTCGATGTCTATGAGGGTAAGAATCTGCCTGCCGGCAAGAAGTCGTATGCTGTCAACTTCATTCTGCAAGACACTGAGAAGACAATGGGTGATAAGCAGATTGAGGCTATCATGAATAAACTCATCGCCAACCTCAAGCAGAAACTCGGTGCTGAGTTACGTTAGTTTTTCATTTTTACATTTTTGAATTTAATATTTTACAATAATGGGAAGAGCATTTGAATATCGTAAAGCTACCAAGCTGAAGAGATGGGGCCACATGGCCAAGACATTTACCAAAATCGGTAAGCAGATTGCCATTGCCGTGAAGGCTGGTGGTCCAGAACCAGAGAACAACCCGTCGCTGCGTGCTATCATCGCCAACGCTAAGCGTGAGAACATGCCGAAGGATAATATCGAGCGTGCTATCAAGAACGCCATGGGTAAGGATCAGAGCGACTATAAAGAGGTGACTTACGAGGGATATGGTCCTCATGGTGTTGCTATCTTTGTCGACACACTGACTGACAACACCACGCGTACAGTTGGTGATGTCCGTTCGGTGTTTAACAAGTTTAATGGTAACTTAGGAACTCAGGGGAGTCTGTCGTTCCTTTTCGATCACAAGGCTGTGTTCACCTTCAAGAAAAAGGACGGACTGGATATGGACGAGTTGATTCTCGACCTGATTGACTACGGTGTTGAGGATGAGTTCGACGAGGACGAGGAGGAGAACAGCATCACGATTTATGGTGATCCTTCTTCTTTTGGTGCCATTCAGAAGCACTTGGAGGAGAATGGTTTCGAAGTGACAGGTGCTGAGTTTACGCGTATCCCCAACGATTTGAAGGACGTTACTCCTGAGGAGCGCGAGACCATTGACAAGATGATTGAGAAACTCGAGGACTTCGATGATGTACAGACGGTGTACACCAACATGAAGCCTGAGGGTATTGAATAGCAGTTAACGGTTATCGTTAATTACTGATAGTCTTTTTCAAGGAACGTAGCTTCATAGAGCTTCGTTCCTTTGTTTTTGGTAGAGAAATACACATAACGGAAACGATAGCCGGCATCCCTATACGGCTTCATAGAGGTAGCGTTCTTCAGACTCTTCAACAATTGTTCCCTTGGATTGTTATTGTTGATAACGGTTGTGTCGTCAATGAGTCCACTGACAGTATAGGAATAGGTGAGGGTGTGTGTCGCCATGTCGAAAGTCAGACTGTCAATCGTCACATCCTTGCCAACGGGAGCAGGACAGTTTTTCTGTGAATACTCTTTCGCCTCACGGGCACAACGTTGTTCCAATGTCTCTTGACAGGCAGTCAGCAGGAGCAAACCTAATATGATTCCTAATAACTTTTTCATATACGTACGTCTTGAGGAGCTATCCAACGATAGAGGTTACAACCTACGAAGTTACCCAGAACCTCAGCGATATAGACGACGAGGACCATTGGTTGGGCTAACTGTTCCCAAGGTGCCGTCAGGAAATAGAAAGCATCGGCAATGCTGTGGGCAAAACCACAAAGGATGAAGACAGGGACACCTAATACCAGTGGCAGCATCTTTCCCTTGCGTGCAAACTCTACAGCGGTCGTCATAATAAAGCCACAACCAATCGCTAAAAGGAAACACGCCCACGCTCCCTTGTCAAGACGACTGGCAAGAATGGCACCAGCCTTCTCTACACAATCGGGTTGGGCATAGCGAATCATCAGGGCGGATAACAGACAACCGACGATATTGCCTAACAGGACGATGATAAGCATTCCCCAGTCGCCATGACGACGGATAAAACCAGCAGTTCCTGTATAGAGCTTCAATCCGTAATAGACAACAGTAGTAAGTCCGAAGGCAAAGAGTACAGCACCTGCCACACCTCCTACACGCAGGTTGACAGTACCTCCGATGGCAATACAGATACCTGCAAGGATAGCCAGGGGAAAATGTGTTCTGAAGGTTTCTCTCATATCGTTTCAGATAGAATTGTTTATAATTTCTGCAAAATTACTAAAATAAAATCGGATAGAAATATAAGTATCTCATTTTTTTTTCGTATTTTTGCACAAAATTGTACATATACGAACTGAATGGAACATATCAGAAACTTCTGTATCATTGCGCACATCGACCATGGAAAGTCGACGCTTGCAGACCGTATGCTTGAATTCACCAAGACAATTCAGGTGACGGAAGGGCAGATGTTGGACGATATGGATCTGGAGAAAGAGCGTGGTATCACGATTAAGAGCCATGCCATCCAGATGGAGTATATGTATAAGGGCGAGAAATATATCCTGAACCTGATTGACACTCCAGGACATGTGGACTTCTCTTATGAAGTATCTCGCTCTATTGCTGCCTGTGAAGGTGCCTTGTTGGTAGTGGATGCCACACAGGGTGTACAGGCGCAGACGATTTCCAATCTATATCTGGCTATCGACCATGACTTGGAGATTATTCCTGTCATCAACAAGATAGACATGCCGAGTGCGATGCCTGATGAGGTAGAAGATGAGATTGTCGACCTTATAGGTTGTAATCCAGAGGAGATCATCCGTGCCAGCGGCAAGACAGGTGAGGGTGTCGAGGAAATCCTGAATGCTGTCGTTGAGCGCATCCCTCATCCTGTAGGTGATGAGAAGGCTCCGTTACAGGCATTGATTTTCGATTCCGTCTTTAACTCCTTCCGTGGTATCATCGCTTACTTTAAGATAGTCAATGGTATTATCCACAAGGGAGAGAAGGTGAAGTTCTTCAATACGGGCATGGAATACGATGCCGATGAGGTAGGCGTACTGAAGATGGATATGATTCCACGTAATGAACTGCGTACAGGTGATGTAGGTTATATCATCAGTGGTATCAAGGATTCCAAGGAGGTAAAAGTGGGTGATACTATTACCAGTGTGGCAAAACCATGCGAGAAAGCCATTGAAGGCTTCCAAGAGGTGAAGCCGATGGTGTTTGCTGGTGTCTATCCCATAGACCCTACGGACTATGAGAACTTGCGTGCCTCGTTGGAGAAGCTACAGCTGAACGATGCTTCGCTGACGTTCGTGCCTGAGACTTCTGTCGCCTTGGGCTTTGGTTTCCGTTGTGGTTTCCTCGGACTGCTTCACATGGAGATTGTACAGGAACGTCTCGATCGTGAGTTCGATATGGATGTGATTACCACGGTGCCTAACGTAACTTATATGTGTTATGACAAACAGGGTGGGGTGAAAGAGGTGCATAATCCGTCAGGATTGCCTGACCCTACACTCATCGACCATATCGAGGAACCGTATATCAAGGCGAGTATCATCACGGCTGCCGACTATATCGGACCAATCATGACGCTTTGTCTTGACAAACGAGGTGAACTGATAGATCAGCAGTATGTCAGTGGCAATCGTGTGGAACTGCGTTTCATGTTGCCCTTGGGAGAGATCGTCATTGACTTCTACGATAAATTAAAGTCGATTTCTAAAGGCTATGCTTCGTTCGACTATCATGTCGATTGCTTCCGTCCTTCGAAGTTGGTGAAGTTGGATATCTTGCTCAACGGCGAGTCGGTGGATGCACTATCAACGCTGACACATCAGGATAATGCAGTGTCATTTGGACGACGGATGTGTGAGAAACTCAAAGAACTCATTCCGAGACAACAGTTTGACATCGCTATTCAGGCTGCCATCGGTGCAAAGATTATCGCCCGTGAGACAGTAAAACAGGTGCGTAAGGACGTGACGGCAAAATGCTATGGCGGTGATGTGAGCCGTAAACGTAAGCTCTTGGAGAAACAGAAACGCGGAAAGAAACGTATGAAACAAATCGGTAATGTGGAAGTGCCACAGAAAGCCTTCCTCGCAGTATTGAAATTAGATTAAGACAATAAGAAAACTGAAAATCCCTATAACTATGACAACAATTGGACTGACACCACGAGATGTAGCTCGCGAACTGGCTCGCCGCTATAGTACGATGACACACGATGAGCTGGATGTGCTTGAGAGTATTCTTGTACCTATGAAATTCCAGAAGGGTGAGTTTATCATCAAGGAAGGTGAGATATGCAAGAATATCTACTGGGTCGTCAAAGGACTTGTCCGCCAGTTCTATTTCAAGAATGGCAAGGATCTTACAGAGTATATGGCAACGGAGAACACTATCTGTATGTGTATTGAGAGCCTTTTCAGGGAGAAACCTACCAACCTGCAGATTGTAGCTCTGGAGCCGACTATCATCTATGCCCTTCCCAAGGCAGCCCTTGAGCAACAGGCTATCAAGAATGTCAATATCCAGATGCTCTATCGTAAAATCCTGGAGGAGTCGCTGATCTTCTCACAGATACATGCTGACATGCTTCGCTTTGAGTCAGCCCAAGATCGTTATGCGAAGTTGGTGAAGCGAAATCCTCAACTCGTCCTCCGCGCCCCGCTGGTCTATATCGCCAGCTACCTCCAGATGACACCCGAGACGTTAAGCCGTGTACGCACTTCCGCCTTGCTGGAGGATAAGGACTAGGACTGACAGAGGGACAGGTACGTGACAGAGGGACAGGTACTGAAGTGAACCCAGAAAGTTGGACACAACTTAAAGGTTCAAATGAAAAAGGAATTTAGTTTAGAAGAAAAGTTGTCCGCAATTGGGTTAGTATTCCAAG
>CACXQL010000017.1 GCA_902769805.1 uncultured Prevotellaceae bacterium | reverse complement strand
TCGATGAAAGTCCAAAGCAAAGCCTCACGAGCCAATAGCAGGTTGTCGCCTTGCCACTCAAAGCCGTAGATATTCTTATAGGCTGTCTGTGCCCAGTCAAGCCAGTCGCCGCTGACATCTACATTCTCACTGATAACGCGAAGTTTCCTGTCAAGCAGTCCTATACGCTCTTGCAGGGGGATTGGCTCACCAGTAGTTGCATCGTATCGGCTGACCAAGTAGGGAGCCTCACCACAAGTCATTTCCATGCGTGTGGCTCTTACATAGTCCTTCCAAGTCTTTCCTTTGGGAAATTCTATCTTGTCAGTATTGGCTTTCCAAGTATGGTTTGTAGTATCTTCTGTGTTAAAGACATTCTTTCTGCCAAACCATGCTTCATCAACAAGATTGTTCTGTGCATTGCATACCCATGAGGGAGTAAACACCTCTGCCATATCCTTTGCACGATCAGTCTGATTCTCCTTCGACTTAAGCACACGAGGACGAATCACCATTCCATGTTCACCTGTTATTAACTCAGGCAGAATCTCAGAATGGTAATCATATTCTGAGCCGAGCGCTTCATAGTCATGCGTAGCCCAGAAGATATTTTTACCTGTGGTATGATCGCGAAGAAGGGTGGCTAACACTTCTGGCGACAATTCCAACAGGTCGTCCTCCCTGATATCAATACAGGAAGAACCAGTCTCTTTGTCTGGCATTCTTTGCGCTTATAGCAATGGCAAAAGCACTTATCGGAACTTATTGGGCTTATACTTTAAAGCCTCTACACATGATAAAAGCGTGTCCGTTCTTACCAGATATAGAGGCTCTCGCATGCCCAACCAAGTGATAAGTGACGTCCACGCCATAAGCGCGAACAATCACAATTATCAGCATCTTGGTTTGATAATGAAACTTGCGAGATTTCTATATCTTCCTAATAACTGCTATTGTCGTTATTGTTCAACCCACAAAAATCTGCACCACCGCTTTCGCTAAAGCATTATGGCAATGCAAGGGCAAAGATAGGCATTTCTATTGAAAGAAACAAATAATTGGAGTTAAAATGCTTCTTTGGGGGATGATAAAGGCTCCATACGAGGTATGTTAAACTTTAAAACACGGAATAGAAATGGGAGTAATGAGTTTTCAGCTACAGCTGAAAGATCGTGCACCTATAGGTGAAAGATCTTGCAGCTGCAGGTGAAAGGTCTTGCACCTATAGCTGAAAGACAGAAAGAACGTCACTTACTCCGCGAAAGTGCCGTTCTAACGCCCCGAAAGGAGGCACCTTTCTCCCCGATAACCCCAAGCAAACGACACAAAAGGAGGCACATTTCTTCCTGATATCAGTATTTGTAACGGATCTGCACGTCGATGTCTGCCATCGACGAGCCGTCGATCTCCTGTTGCCCACTGGATATCTTGGAACGGTCAAAGTAGTTGGTGACCCCTACTTTTGCCGTCATCATCCAGTGCTTTCCTATATCGGCGCGTGTCATAAAAGCATATCTGATGCCTTTCCCATAAAGCATTAAAGACGAGAAGTTATAAAGTAAGGAACGCTCGTACCTGTAAAGGCGGCTCTCGTAACTGTCTGTTTGGAAATAGGAGGCACTGGCTGTCATCTGAAGCCATCGCCAGGCATATACTACTTGTTCTGACAACATCCATCCCCTGTCGCATTGTCTATAAGAAACTGAGATGCCATCCATCTGAGTCTGTAGGGAGAGTCCGACAGGTATGTCATAGGTGAGACGCAGCCATCCCCTATGTTCTATGCGGTTGACGAGGAGCGTCTCCTCGGGATTATCTTTCTGGCGGATATGTAAACGATAGCGACCTTCCAGCTTCCATCTACTATTTAATAATGTACGCGTGGATACCATCGTATCGAAAGCATCACTGGGCATACTCACCTGATAGCGTTGCCATGCGAAGTGGGCATAGTCAGCATACCAGTTGATCATCCACTTATACGTAGGCTGCCAGACGAGTCCGCCATAGATGCCGTGTTCATTCTGGATATTAGAGCCCTCAGAGAAACACTGAGCATGGAGTGCCGTGTATCTCTTGTCATAATAACGGTGAAGAGCTGTCAGCGTCAGTTCATGGCTCATCCGATAACTGAATTGATGGATAGTGGCAAGAGCCCCGTCGTTATTGACTGCCGTTTCTCCGGAGAAAGACAGCCTGGTATTGGTATATCCATAATCGACACTCATGTTGACAAAGCGGTCTCCTTCCGCTGCATAGCGTCGATAGGGGGTATTCTCTTTCTGGGGTACCAGTAGTCTGTCATAGTGAGTATAGAGGAAATTCCCCCTAACATAAAGTGCTCCTTTGCGCCAACCGACACAGCCTCCAAGGTTCAGTTCATGCGTATTGTTCTTCTTTGCCATCTCCGTGGTGGTACGATGATAGTTGCTGTAATAGAGTGTCCGTGCCGTACTGTCTTTATTGAGTGTCGCATCCAAAGGTCGGTAGGAGGCGAAAGCTGTGAGATGCCAGTTCCTGTGCAGGCGGATGGTGGCGGCAGCTCCCTGCAGGTAGTTTTCTGTAGAGCGGGAGGAATGGGGACGCAGAACAGATGCTGAGCGCCCCATGGACTGAAGTGTCATCAGTTTGCCAAGGTAGAATCCCCCGTTCATGATCAGTCCCATACCGAGTTGCACCCGATACATTCCTAAACAGAGGTTCTCTATCCGTCGGATATCTTTTACCTGCAGATAATAGGAATAATAGTCATATCCCCATCTGTTTCTGTTGGAGAAGAAAGGCTCACCAGCATCCTGTGCTCCTGTCAGTCCGAATGTCAGACGATTATAATAGTTGAACTGATAGCGGAAGGAATGTCTGTATTTATAACCTAAATAAGCGTTCTTGTCTCCTTTCCGTTCATAAAAGGGAATCTTGCCTGTAAGCATCAGTTGTTGTTTTCCATGCCGGAAGACAGAATCGAGCCGGAGTTTATTGTCTTGGGGGGGAGGGTCTCCCGCATACACAAAGTATTTGAGCAGTCGGAGCCGCTCAGGGTCAAGACTTGTGAGCATCTGTAACTCTCCGAGAGAACGTATGGGACCATAGCGGTTGAGATACTCCAGCAGTTGCTCTACTTGCTGCGCCGTAAGGATAGACAATTGTTCCAAATCCTCACGAGTAGCCTGATTCAGATTAATCGGGTGTTCCGCTTTTTCCGACAAGTTGTCGAAAAGTATCCCTGTGGCAGAGGTTTCCACGTTTTCTGTTTCTAACCATTGACGGAAAACCTCTTGCCAGTCGTTCGCATCTTGTGCTTGACAGTTAAGGGAGAACAATGATAAGATAAAACCTAATCGTTTCAAAAACATAATGCAAAGGTAGTTGAAAAACACGAGACAGTATCATCCCACTGACTCTAAATTAGAAGAAAGTCCTTGAAACATCGACGTTTCTAGGAGTTTTATGTTTTTTAAATCTTCTTCGTTGAACTTGTACCAGATGTTGAATAACCTTAGTTGAAGATACTCACGTTCGAAAATGCTCAAATAAATTTGGCATTTTGCTCACTTAATCGTACCTTTAACCTTAGTTGAAGATACTCACGCATTCCCGAACTACGTTCGCCTACCCGTTGCCTTTCGAAAAATGCTCAAATAAATTTGGCATTTTGCTCACTTAATCGTACCTTTGCATACAGAAATAGTTTCAACTATTCAAATCATGAATAAAAGAACTGACGAAGAGTTTTATATTGAGAGTAAACGGCTCAGAGCAGAAACATTACGTATGGCAGATGCTTTGAAAGACAATCCCATGCGTTTTGTTATTACCAATGTCATTACAATGGAAGTAGAGATTACAAAATCTGACATAAAGACAATTGTGAGTAAGGCTTCGCACGACAATAAATTCAATGCTATAAAGAACGCATTAGCCAAAGACATTCCTTCATTTTTACAAAAGGGAGAATATCTTGGTTGGCGTAAGGTGCAAGAGGGTAAGCATGAGGAAAGCGCCTTCTTTGCCTATTTTGATAGAGAGATTGGTGTCAGAACCATATTGGCTATGCGTAAAATGAAAAATGGAGGACCATATAAACCATATGCTATCATAGACCAATATACTTTTGATAATAACATTGGCGAATTACAAAAAGGAACTCCGCTTTAATGGCCTTGCTTGCCGTACCAAACGGGGCTATCCATCTGAAGCGGAGTGTAAAAGTGCTTCTATTTAAATAATTGCTTGCCGATCCAAACGGGGCTTTTATTCTAAATAGGTTCCTTTCGTTTGCAAAGTTACGAACTATATTTGAATTTACCAAGGTTTTCAACATTTATTTTCCAAACAGGTTACCTGTGGATTAGGTGTATTTGCAACATCCATTACATCTTTTTTCCTTAGTTTATGGTCTTTTATGCTTTGCTGGGTTTGAAGGTTGGGGCTCCCTTCATTTTTCTTTAGAAAAACTTGTAGTTTTCATAATTATTCTCTATATTTGCAAACAATATAAAAACTGAAAACTATGATAAATAGAAAATTATTATTATTGGTACTTATATTAGTACCGATTCTAGCAAAAGGAGAATCTTATTGCTCTTATACGGACAAAAACAATAATACCTACAAATTATCATACGAATCAAAGACTGCAGAATTAACGGATTGGAGATGTTCAAGTACATCTGGGAATATACCTGCGTCTGTGTATTGTCCTTATGAGGGTTGGAAAGGTAGTTACAAAGTGACGACCATAGGTAAACACGCATTCTCTGCTTATGGCTTTATAAGATCTTTAACTATTCCCAACACTGTGACGACCATTGGAGAATTGGCGTTCTCTGGTTGTGAGAATCTTACTTCTATTACCATACCAAGCAATGTGACCAGTATTGGGGAAAATATAATTGCTGGATGTTCTGCTTTGACCTCAATAATTGTAGACAGCAATAATCAAATTTACGATAGCCGCGATGACTGTAATGCGATTATTGAAACAGCATCCAATAAATTGATTGCTGGGTGTAGTAAATCTTTTATTCCTCAAAGCGTAACGAGTATTGGTGATTATGCTTTCAATGGTAAAGCCCTTACTAGCATAACAATACCAGATAATGTTACAAGTATTGGTATTCAAGCTTTCTATCATTGCTCCAGATTAACCTCAATCATAATCCCTGACGGTGTGACAACCATAGGCGAAAGAGCCTTTGAAGGTTGCAGTAAGATAACTTCCATCACCATTGGAAATAGTGTGACGGCTATAGAAGATAACACCTTTAAGGGTTGTACTGAAGTGATATCTATAACCATTGGAAATAGTGTATCAACCATAGGTGATAGCGCTTTTGAGGGATGTACTGAGGTGACATCCGTTACCATTGGAAATAGTTTGACAAGTATTGGCAATAAAGCATTTAAAGACTGTAAATACTTATCAGAATTAATCATTCCAGATGGTATAACGAGTATAGGCGATAGTGCCTTTGAGAACTGTAGCAGCTTACCCTCTTTTACCATACCCGATGGTGTAACGAGTATAGGGAATAATGTATTTAATGGTTGTGAGGCCTTGAACCCTGTTGTGATTCATAATAATGTGACAAGCTTTGGAGATTATTCTTTCCAAGGGTGCAAAAAACTCAAATCGATTACAATACCCACAAACGTAACTGACATAGGTATTGGAGCCTTTCGTAGATGTTCACGTCTATCAACCGTGACAATTCCAGATGGTGTGGAAAATATTAAAGATTCTACCTTCATGGAATGCAGTAATCTGAACACAATAGACATTCCAAGCAGTGTAACAAGCATTGGTAATTATGCATTCTCAAACTGTACAAGCCTTTCTTCAATAACTATACCACAAAACGTATCTACAATCGGCGATTATACATTCCCCTATTGCACCAGTTTAACCTCCATCGCCATTCCCAATAGTGTGACTTCTATTGGAAAAAATTCATTTGAGGGGTGTACAGGTTTAACCTCTTTTACCATACCTGATGGTGTGACGACAATTGGCGATTATACATTCTCTGACTGCACTAGTCTTAATTCCATAGTTATTCCCAATAGCATAACAACAATAGGTATCTTTGTATTCCAGGGTTGCAAAGAGTTAACTTCAGTAACTCTTCCTAATGGCGTGACGAGTATGGGCGGTGGTGTCTTCGCTGGTTGTACTGGTCTCACATCTGTGACCATACCTAATGGTATTACAAGCATTGGAGGCAGTACATTCAAGGATTGCAAGAGTTTGACTTCTGCTACCATACCTGATGGTGTTACAAGCATTGAAGGTGCTGCTTTCCAGGGCTGCACGAGCTTAACTTCAGTAATTATTCCAGATGGTGTAACGTATATTGGTAATCGTGCGTTTGAAAACTGTACAAATTTGATTTCTGTAAACATACCAGACGGTGTAAAAACTATTGGTGATTATGCATTCCATAGTTGTAATATATCTTCAGCAAACATAGGAAGTGGCACGAAAGTAGGATATGGTGCATTTTTCTCCTGTAAAAATTTAACATTAGTAACGTTAAACAACAATGACATTGCATCTAAAATCTATCAATCAACATCCAATATCTCTAATATTTTTGGCAAACAAGTAAAAAAATATATAATAGGAAATGATGTAACGAGCATTGGTAATTACGCGTTCTATGGTTGTACAAGTCTAACCTCCGTCATTATGGGTAAAAATGTGAAAAGTATTGGTAATAATACATTTGAAGAGTGTTCAGCTTTAAAGGCTATTACTATCCATAATAGAGTTACAACTATAGGTAAAAATGCGTTCTATGGCTGTACGAGTCTGAACTCCATCACCATTCCCAACAGTGTGACTACGCTCGGTCAAGATTGTTTTGGGAGCTGTGAGGGTCTTGAACAAATTACCCTTGGTAGCGGAGTGTCAAGCATTGGTAGTTATGCTTTCATTTACTGTACGGGACTGAAAGATGTTTATTGCTATGCTGATGATGTTCCTAAAACAGAGAGTTCCGTATTCTATAACACAAAAATTAAAAATGCCACTCTTCACGTTCCTTCAAGTTCTCTCAGTGCTTATCAACAAAATAATACATGGAATAAATTTGGAACTATTGTTGGATTCCCAGTATCATTTGATCTTCAAGTGGTATCTGTAGGTAATGGAGAAGTGGTGTGCGAAGGTATTGCTATTAAAAATTCTGATTATTGTTTTACAACAGCTAAAGGCAAATCTGCAACAATAACACTTACTCCTGAAAAAGGCTATAGGATTGCCAGCGTAAAAGTGGATAATATTGATGTGACATCTAATGTGTCAGATGGTCAATATACCATTAGCGATATCAAAGATGATGTCTCTGTGGAAGTGGTGTTTGGTGACGCTAACTATCTGTACGCCACCTCTACTATGGTGTGTCGCAATGGAACCTCCTACGTACCCATCGGATTGATAAATGACAAGAGTGTCACCGCCATCCAATTCGATATGTATATGCCCGATGGCATTACACTGAAAGATGCTGTTTTGTCTAACCGTAAATCTGACGATCATAACATCTCTACAAATAGTATTGTTGATGGTGTTCATATCACGGCATTCTCCACCACATCGTCGGCTTTTGTTGGGGGTAGCGGTGATGTCATAGGACTACAGTTTAATATAGAAAAGGATATGGAAGTAGGCGATATCGCTGTCATGCTAAAAAATATAGTATTAACGACAATAGACAATACGAAGTTAAACTTAAAAGATTTCACACTTACACTTACAGTTAGTGAGATATATTCTGGTGATGCCGATGGTGATGGAGCTATCGATGTGAATGATGTGACTTCTACTATCAATCATATTCTTAGCAAACCAACCAATAGTTTCATCAAAGAAGCCGCTGATGTGGATGGTGATGGAGTGATTGACGTCAACGACGTTCAGGGCATCATCGACATTGCATTAGGCAAGAGGAAATAAGTAAAAGACTTTCTGATATTAAGGGCGGTTCTCATAAAGAACTGCCCTTTTTGATGTCTATAGTAATATGGTATGTAAGAAATGTCCCTCGTTTTTATATGATTAACAAAAAAAAGATGGTAAAGATATACTTGACACTTGTGTATTCAAAAAAAGTTGTATCTTTGCAACTCGAATAAAAAGTAATTTTTTGTATTTAAAGTAGTTTTAGCGCATGGTCTGTGAAGATCGTGCGTTTTTTGTTTCATTTATTTTGTTTTTTAAGGTAAATAGCCTACCTTTGCAGCATCAAAGAAAAGGTAATTATATGCAAGAAACAAGACAGAATAAGATTGCGCGCTTGTTACAGAAGGAGTTGAGTGTGATATTTCAGGAGCAGACACGTGGCATGCATGGTGTAATGGTGAGTGTTACCCGAGTGCGTGTCAGTCCTGATCTCAGCATCTGTACGGCTCATCTGAGTATCTTTCCCAGTGAGCGAGGTGAGGAGATCATGGGTAATATCAACAAAAACGAGAAACAGATTCGTTATGAGTTAGGAACGAGGGTTCGCCACCAGCTGCGGGTGATTCCGGAGTTGCGTTTCTTCATTGACGACTCCCTCGACTATATCGACCGTATTGACGAGTTGCTGAAAAAATAGGCTTTTAGCAGCCAACAGCCAGGTATGAACTTCCCATTTTACATCGCCCGACGCTACCTCTTCTCGAAGAAGAGTACCAACGCTATCAATGTGATCAGCGGTATCTCCGTGGTGGGTGTTGCCATCGCCACGATGGCATTGGTGGTGACGCTGAGTGTGTTCAATGGTTTTCATGATATGATTGCCTCCTTCTTCACACAGATGGACCCACAGTTGAAGGTCTCCCCTGTCAAGGGAAAGACAGTGGCTGCCGACCATCCTGTCCTGACTCGTATCCGCCAGCTGCCACAGGTGGATGTGGCTACGGAGGTGATGGAAGACCAGGCTCTTGCCGTCTATGGTGAGCATCAGGCTATGGTTCAGGTAAAAGGGGTGGATGACAACTACGACAAGTTGACGCATATCCGTGAGGTCTTGGAAGGTGACGGAGAGTTCGAACTCCATGCCGCAGACATGAACTATGGTATCTTGGGTATGGGCGTCGCCTATCAACTGGGGGTGGGATATTCCTTTGACGGTCCCTTGAAAGTCTATGCCCCGCGGCGTGAGGGACAGTTAAACATGGCAAACCTGCAAGAGGGGTTCGTGGAGGACGAGCTGTATTCACCCGGGTGTCTCTTCAGCATCAAACAGGGAAAGTACGACAAACGCTATATCATCACCTCTGTCGCCTTTACCCGACAGCTGTTCGACCAGCAGGGCATGCTCTCTTCTCTGGAGTTGCGCCTGAAGCCTGGGAGTGACTTCGAACAGGTAAAGGCAGAGATGAAGGAGATTGCAGGTAACTTGTTTGATGTCCAAGACCGCTATGAGCAGCAGGATGATACTTTCCGCATTATGAAGATAGAGAAGCTGATGGCGTATATCTTCCTTACCTTCATTCTCGTCATTGCCTGTTTTAATATCATCGGCAGCCTGTCGATGCTGATGATCGACAAGAGGAATGATGTGGTCACGCTGCGTAATTTAGGGGCTTCCGACAAGCAGATTGTGCATATCTTCTTGTTTGAAGGACGTATGATCTCTGCAATGGGTGCTGTTATCGGTATTGCCGTCGGACTGCTGCTCTGTTGGCTGCAACAGCAATACGGCATCGTACGCTTAGGAGAGTCAGAGGGTTCCTTTGTCGTAGATGCCTATCCCGTCAGTGTTCACCCCTGGGATATCGTATTGGTATTCATCACTGTTCTTGCAGTTGGTTTCCTCAGCGTTTGGTATCCTGTACACTATTTCGCCAAACGCCTGTTGGGATAGCACATCAACCTAATGTGATATTCTCTACTTCCACGTCTTCGTGGAGGAAGACCTGTGCAGACTCCTTGAACTTCAAGGGATTCTCTGTTGTGAGATAATGAACCCCACCGTCTTTGGTACATCGCTGTTCCACGTCAGGATGACGATGGAAATACTTTTGCAGGGCTTCTGCCACATACTCCCCCTGGGAGACAATACGGATGCCACGAGGAATATATTTATGTATCTTAGGCAATAATAACGGATAATGGGTACAGCCTAAGATGATGGTGTCAATCTCCGGGTCCATACGGAGAAGCTGGTCGATACGTTTCTTCACGAAATAGTCGGCACCAGGGGAGTCTGCCTCGTTATACTCCACCAGAGGTACCCAGAAAGGACAGGCGACACCACTGACCTGTATGTCTGGGAAGAACTTATGGATCTCCAGATTATACGACTCACTCTTGATGGTTCCCTCTGTGGCGAAGATACCCACATGACGGGAGTGTGTGAGTGTTCCGATGACCTCTGCCGTAGGACGGATGATACCCAAGACTCTGCGCTGCGGGTCGAGATTAGGAAGGTCATGCTCCTGAATGGTACGCAGGGCTTTTGCCGAGGCAGTGTTACAACCCAGAATCACAAGGTGGCAGCCCATCTCGAAAAGACGAACCACCGCCTGGCGCGTAAACTCATAGACGACATCAAAGGAGCGTGAACCATAGGGAGCCCGTGCGTTATCCCCCAGGTACAGATAATCATACTGGGGAAGCAGTTGGCGGATGCCATGCAAGATGGTCAGTCCACCATAACCACTGTCGAAGATACCTATAGGTCCTGGTACACTTGGAAGCATCAGCCGTTATCTTAAAGCCGCCTTGACAGCCTCTGTCACGTCCTCACCCATTGTAGGACTTATCCAAGGTGTGGCGTTTTGATCGGTGTTAAGAATGAAGGCAAGACCACGTTCCGTCCCTACCTTGGCAAGCACGGTGGCAAGACGAGCCTTTAATGGTGCCATCGCCTCTTCCTGTGCCTGCTCTAAGAGACGCAGACTTTCCTTCTTGAAGGCGATATTCTTCTCCAGCAGTTCCTGAAGCTCACTCTGTCGCTTCTGCAGGATGGTCTGAGGGAAGTCACGCTGTCCGTCGAGGAACTCCTCGTATTTCTTGTTGAACTCACCCTCAACCCTTTTCTGCTCATCAGCATACTGCTCACGGAGCTTTGCCATGTTCGTCTCTACGACAGCATAGTCAGGCATTGACTGAAGGACAGCATCATAGCTCAGAAAGCCGAATTTCAGCACCGGCGCAGAATTCTGTGCCGATGCTGAAAGGGAGAAGACGGCTATTAAAAGAAAAAATATCCGTTTCATAAATGTACTGATATGGGTTACTTCAATCCAAGCTTAGCCTTTACCTGAGCAGTAACATCTGTAGAGAGAGTAGAACTGATGTATAAAGCCGATCCTGTCTGCATGATATATACATAGCCGCCTTCCTGGCCTACTGCATTTATCGCATCTAACAGTTTTTTCTGAATGGGCTGCATCTTTTCTTGTTGTTCCTTGGCAAGAGCCTGCTGGTTGTCCTGATAGGTCTGCTGAATCTTCGCATACATATCCTGCAGCTCCTTCTCACGGCGTTCCTTGATATTAGCTGGCAGGGAGGCCTGCTCCTTGTCATAAGCCTCAGCCTTCTTCTGAAGCTCGTCCTGCATGCTCTTCAAGTCAGCCTCATAGGTCTTGGTCAGTGCTTCAAGGTCTGCACGAGCCTTTGTAACCTCAGGCATCAACTGCATGATCTCATCAGCATTGACATGACCAAATTTCTGTGCATTGGCGGTGGTAAGACCGCAGATTGCGCAAATAGCGCAAAGAATCATCTTTTTCATTTTTGTTCTTTTTAAATTATTTTCGTTATTAATTTATCCTAGAGTTCCTAGATAATCTAGATAATCTAGATGATTTAGATATTTTAGTTACTATACCCGAGGCGACTAAGCACCTCGCTGGAGATATCCACCTTGGGAGAGCCGAAGATGATACCGCTGTCACTGGCACGGTCGAGTACCAACTGATAGCCGCGTATGTCTGCAATCTCACTGACGGCATTGTATATCTCCTCCTGAATGGGAGACATGAGTGCCGTACGCTTCTTGAAAAGCTCACCTTCAGGACCGAAGTATTTCTTCTTCAGTTCAGCAGCCTCACGCTCTTTCTCCATGATGGCATCCTGACGGGCTTTCTTCTGTTCCTGAGAGAGGAAGACAACCTCTTTCTGATAGTCCTTATACATGGTCTGTGCTTCTGTCTGAAGGGCCTCGACCTCTGCCTGCCATTTCTTGGAGACCTGTGCCAACTGCTCGTTAGCACGCTCATAGGCAGGGATATTCTTCAGGATATAGTCCATATCCAGCAATGCGAATTTCTGTGCCTGCATCGAGACCACCGATGCTAACAGTATCATTAACGTCAAAATCTTTTTCATCATCTTTTCAATTCTCAATTCTCAATTCTCAATTTACTAGAACTCTTGTCCAAGAATGAAGTGGAACTGGCTTCCACCCTTCTTATAGGTACTTCCACTAAACACGCTGTCGAAGCCATACGCCCAGTCGATACCCATCAGACCTACCATCGGGAGGAAGATACGAACACCGACACCAGCAGAGCGTTTCATGTCGAAGGGGTTGAACTTCTTCGTATCTACCCAGGCATTACCTCCTTCTAAGAATCCCAGACCATAGATAGTGGTATTACCCAACATCAACGGATAACGGAGCTCCAGCGTAAAGCGGTCATAGGCATAGGCATTATAATAGGCACTCGTTCCTGCCTGATATGCTGCCGTATTAGAGATAGAGCCATTCTCATAACCACGCAGACCGATGGTCTCCTCCGCATAGCCAGAAGAATATCCGCTCATACCATCACCACCCACATAGAAAGTCTCAAAGGGTGATTTCTTATGCTGGTTATAAGCACCCAGCAGACCTAATTCCACACGGGTCATCAGCACCAGACATTTCTGTCCACCGGTTAAAGCGGTAAACGTACGTGTCTTGAACTTCCACTTGTGATATTCAATCCAACGGTACTTATCCTGTAATTCCTTATTGTAGGTTGCCGATGTATAGTCTGTGGCAAGATGCTCATAGTCTTTCTTGTCGAATGCCGACCAGGGCGGAGTCAGTGTCACCGATGCAATGAACTCTGAACCACGGCGTGGGAAGAGCTGGTTATCCGTAGAGGTTCGTGACAGCGTGACTCCCAGGTTGATGTTATTACAGTTACCATTATTGATGATGAAGTAACTCCAGTCACGCAACATATAACGGGTATATGACAACTGTACGGAGAGTTGGAAATAGTCATCTGGCCAGCGCAGGCGCTTACCCCATCCGATGGCGGCTCCGAACATCTTGATGTACTTGTCGTCATCCAGCATCGCATCATAATTGACGAGGGAGTTATTCAAAGACCCATAACCTGACATATAGTTCCAGTAGTTATTATAAAAACTGTTATTACGATAACTGCTGGAGATGTCACTCTGCTTGGAATAGAAAGCGCTTACATTGAAGGCATTCGGACGCTTGCCACCAAACCATCCGGTGCTATAGCCCGTGGAGATAGAGCTATAGTAACGTCCATTAGTCTGTACAGACAAAGACAATTGCTCACCATCACCGATTGGCATGATACCGCGGTGCATCTTATTCTTTCCGAAGAGGTTGCGCATGGAGAAGTTGTTAAGCTTGATACCAACACGTCCGATGACACCCGTCTGTCCCCATCCAAGGGAGAATTCCAACTGATCATTTGACTTCTGTTCCAGTTCCCAGTTGATATCCACTGTGCCATCATCATAGTTGGGTTTGACATCGGGATTCACCTTCTCTGGATCGAAATAACCCATAGACGCTATTTCACGGGCAGAACGCATGATGGCTTCTTTGTTGAACAGGTCACCAGGTTTTGTACGCAACTCACGACGGACGACCTCTTCGTAGAGGCGGTCATTACCATAGATACGCACATTACTGATGTGTGCCTGTGTACCTTCCTGAATACGCATCTCCAGATCGATGGAGTCGCCTACGATATTGATTTCCGTGGGCTCAAGATTATAGAAAATGTAACCGTTGTTCCAATAATAGTTACCCACGGCATCCTCATCCTCTGACAGGCGTTTCTTCATCAGCTTCTGATTATAGACATCACCCTTCTTCATGCCAAGTGCACGGTCCAGATAGTCTGTCGTCACCACTGTATTGCCTACCCATGTGATATTACGGATATAATAACGCTGTCCTTCGTCTACCTTCACATAGACATTGACATGCTTCTCATCATTATTCCAGATAGAGTCCTCAAGGATGACAGCATCACGGAATCCCAATTCATTATACTTGTCGATGAGTCCTTTCTTTGCCTCTTCGTAGCGTTCCGGCGTAAATTTCTTTGCCTTGAAGATATTCGAGAGCTTGCCAGCCTCGTTGATCTTGCCGAAAGCACCCTTCTTGAAAAGATTACCCTTGATTTTCCTGTCAGACAAGAACTTGTTTCCTTCAAAGATGATATGACGGACTTTCATCTTGTCTTTCTTGTCGATATTCACATCAAGGATCACCATGTTCTTGTCTGCTACATCATCACGCTGGACAATCTCTATCTCCGCGTTCTTATAGCCCTTGTCGTCAAAATAGCGCTTGGCAAGAATCTTGGCACGGTCAATCATGTTGGGTGTAATCTGATTTCCTCTCATGATACCGAGCTTTGCCTCCATATCCTCACGCTCTGATTTCTTGATACCATTGTAATTAATAGTACTAATACGCGGACGGGTGGCAAGGTTGATACACAAATAGATCTTGTTGCCGACAATAGAGTCTGCTGTAATAGAGACACGGGAAAACAGTCCATGACGCCAATAGCGCTTGATGGCATCTGTTATTTCAGAACCAGGAACTGATATCACCTGACCTACTGATAATCCAGAGAGACCTGTCAGCACATAGTCTTCGTATCCCTCCACACCTTTCACGGCTATACCGCCAATTTCACAGGTCCGGGGAGTACCAGCATAGGAAATATCAGGATTGACAATGACATCCTGTGCACTAACGCTTAAAGGCAAGAAGGTAAGTAAAGGTAAAACACCTCTTACCCACCTTTTGACCTTGTATGATATGTTCATTCTCATTATAACTATTTTACCTTTTTACATTTTCGTCTCTTCTTCTACCTGTGCCTCCGTCTTACCGAAACGGCGCTGACGGTTCTGATAACTGACAATCGCCTTGTGGAGAGCCTCCTCATCGAAGTCAGGCCAATAGGTGTCACAGAAGTAGAATTCTGAATAGGCGCACTGCCAGAGAAGATAATTGGAAATACGGATCTCACCACCTGTACGGATAAGCAAGTCTGGGTCAGGCATCCATGCCGTCCACAGATTCTCATTGATGGTCTCTTCACTGATATTGTCCACGCTCATCTCACCGTTTTGAACTTTCTGTGCAATGCGCTTGGTAACATTTACCAGTTCTTGTTTGGACGAATACCCCATGGCTATTGTCATCGCCATACCATCGTACATGGCAGTATCTTCTTCCATAGAGCGCAGTTTGTCCTGTACACTCTTTGGGAGTCGCTCACGGTCACCCACCACATGGAAGCTGACGTTGTTATTGTGAAACAGATCCATCTTGATGAAGCTGAGCACCAGTCCCATCAATGCCTCTACCTCGTAAGCAGGCCTGTTGAAATTCTCGACAGAGAAGGCATAAACTGTAAGGTACTTCACGCCTAAGTTAGAACAAAGGGTGGTAACTTTCTCTAAGTTGTCGAGTCCTGCCTTGTGGCCAAACGTACGATCCAGTCCACGGTCCATAGCCCATCGCCCATTACCATCCATGATGATGGCAATATGCTGTGGTATCCGTGTCATATCCAACTCTGTTGTCATATCTCTTTTTTATCTTTTTTCTTTATTAGTCTCAGTCCCTATCATTATGACAGGTTCTGCATTTCGCCCAGATATCATAGGTCAGTGACAGTTGCAAATGACTGTAACAGTCAGTGTTCTTAAAAAGACCACTGCTCTGAATGCCATAGGGGTCTTTTACACCATCCAGCATATCACTTGTCGTAATGTGCATGACCCACTCTAAGGCGAGGTTCATGCGGTCAGCAACCTTATATTTCACCCCTGCACCTATCGGCAGATTCATGGCGACCTCGGTCTTCTCCGGCTTCACAAACGTTACTCCCACACCGATGCCGATATAGGGAGTGAGACGCTTCGCACCACGATATTCCTTTCCTGTGCCAAAAGGCCAGAAGTTATACTCATATTTAAAACCGACATCCAACAGTCCGTGATTGAACTCTTCTTTCACAAGTGTCGGATAATAGGTCTTGACATCCTTCGATGAGCCTTTGATCTTTCCGTAGCTCACATTCATGGCAATGGCCATACGTGGATTGAACTTATAGCGTCCTATAAGGGTCATCATTGGTTGCATGTTCTTGAAGAGATTCCCGTTAAAGTCTCCCTCGTAGGCAACGACACCGATTCCACCACCCAGCTCAGCACGATATTCAGGATCCTCCTGTGCACTGAGTCCAATCGTGACGATTGACAGTAGAAAAGAAAAAAAGACCCGTTTCAGCATCTACTTCTTATTCTTACTCTTCCCATGCCAGTCTGTTCAGGTGACCTTGCCAGACCTCACCTGTGCCACCACTGACCAACCATATTTCCTTTCCGTCGGTAGTGGCTGCGAAAGATACGACATTCCCCTTGAACTGATCAGGTAATCTATATCGTGTATTCTTTTTCCACGTGATGCCATTGTCGCGGCTCTGATAAATCGGTGAGAACTGGTTGTCTTCCTCACCGAAAGCCAACACGCCGTCATCGTACGCCAGTAATATCAGGTTCTTCAACTGTGGGAGCCCTAGCAGATTATCGTCCGTGCGCTCCATATAAACCCACTTGTCCTCTAATAATCCCTGAAGGTCATATTCCACTATCTTACGCCAGACGGATGCAACAGAGCCTATGGCTGGAGAGATTCCTGCCAATAGGATATAGTCGGCATATGCTGTCATCCGCAGGGGTACGCACACATACGCCAGTTCTTCTGTGGGTAGCCATGAGAAGTCTTCATCACATTCGTCCTCTATCCATGTTTCACCCTTGTCAAATGAAACCATGATCTTGTTTTTGTCATTGAAGGCGTATAATTCCGTATAACTTGCGGCTATCAGTCGTTTTACATCCACGTCATTGGTGATTACCTTCCAGGTGATACCGTCTGTCGTCTTTTGTAATGAGCCGTCGGCAATCATATAGATGGCATCATCCTGCATGGCCACCATATTCTGGTAGGAATCTTTATCATTGATCTCTGTAAGTGGAGTCCATGTCTTACCATCCATGGTTTTATAACCAACGGTCTTTCCTCCTTTGGTACCATAGACGTAAATACTCTTGTTCAGCACAACTGCCTTCATTGCCTCCAAGGAAGCGATTTCCTCGCTGTTAGCGTGCTGTATCCAGCAGAACTGCTCCCCTTCCTCCTGATGCACATTGAGCTGGACGGTATAAGACTTAGGACCTGTGCCGTCACTGGCATAAACAAAGAATTCACGAGGCCGACTGAAATCAAGACTATCTGAGGCTGTGAAATAGAACAACGAATCACTCACCAGGCTCTTTATTAAGACTACTCCGTTATTCAATGATGAAACAGAGCATACAACATGCTTCACATCAGTTCCCACAGGAAGGGAATCTGCATTGAAGATATGATGGTTATCCTCATCAATGCTGAAGACGTAGTCACTTCCCTTTACAGTTGTCTTTGTAGCAACGGTCTCCCCCGTAGAAGAGGTGGAATAAGTATACTTGTTCATGTCTCCTACAGAGAAAGCAATAATTGCTGTATCGTTAGAGAGAGAACTTTTACTATCGTCATCTGACTTCAGGCAGGATGTCAGCAGCAACATCGCTGTCAGCAGCCCACACATGGTCTTCATTAATCTCATCATTTGATTTCTTTCAGTTTTTGGGTGCAAATTTACTCACATTTCCGCAAATACCGACATTTTTCTACCTTTTATTAAGTTAATTATATGATAAAAGCCCATATTTTAGATTTTGTAAACAAAAAAGAGCGCGGTATGAATCTCTCACTCCGCGCTCCTTCCTAACGGATGTTGGTATTCATTAGAGTGATAACACTCAAAACTGTGGCAATTGCTACCGATACCAACACGACCGTTGTTTGAAAATCTAATAACATAATCTTTACCTTAAATCTATTAACTACTAACCTAATGAATAACCATACAATCGTCTCGATTACGAGTGCAAAATTATTGTATTTTTATCACACAGCGAAAAAAAAAGGACGATTCCCGTAGAAATCGTCCCTTATTTTGATTTAAGTCAATCCTTAGAGTTTCGGACCAGCGGCTACAAGTGCCTTACCTGCCTCATTGCCCTCGTACTTCTTGAAGTTCTTGATGAAGCGACTAGCCAAATCCTCAGCCTTCTTGTTCCACTCTGCTGCATCAGCATAGGTGTCACGAGGATCGAGGATATTGGTATCTACACCCTCCAGCTCTGTAGGAACCTCGAAGTCGAAGTAAGGAATCTTTTTCGTAGGAGCCTTCAAGATAGCCCCACCGAGGATGGCGTCGATGATACCACGGGTATCGCGGATAGAAATACGCTTACCTGTTCCGTTCCAACCAGTGTTTACGAGATATGCCTTAGCACCGCTCTTCTCCATGCGCTTTACAAGTTCCTCAGCATACTTGGTAGGATGCAACTCGAGGAATGCCTGTCCGAAGCAAGCAGAGAAAGTAGGAGTAGGCTCTGTGATGCCGCGCTCTGTACCTGCCAGCTTAGCTGTGAAGCCAGAGAGGAAGTAGTACTTGGTCTGCTCTGGAGTCAGGATAGATACTGGAGGCAGTACACCGAATGCGTCAGCAGAGAGGAAGATGACGTTCTTTGCCTCTGGACCTGCACTCTTACCATTTACTTTCTTAGCAATCTTCTCGATGTGCTCGATAGGATAAGATACACGTGTGTTCTCTGTTACGCTCTTGTCAGCGAAGTCAATCTTACCATTGGCATCAACGGTAACGTTCTCCAACAGGGCGTTACGACGGATAGCATTGTAGATATCAGGCTCGCTCTCCTTGTCCAGGTTGATGACCTTAGCATAGCAGCCACCCTCGAGGTTGAATACACCCTCGTCGTCCCATCCGTGCTCATCATCACCAATCAGCAGACGCTTAGGATCGGTAGACAGTGTGGTCTTACCTGTACCAGACAGACCGAAGAAGATAGCGGTGTTCTTACCCTCCATGTCAGTGTTGGCAGAGCAGTGCATAGAAGCGATACCCTGCAGAGGCAGATAGTAGTTCTGCATAGAGAACATACCCTTCTTCATCTCACCACCATACCATGTGTTGATGATGCACTGCTCACGAGAAGTAGTGTTGAAGGCTACACAAGTCTCTGAGTTCAGACCCAGCTCCTTGTAGTTCTCTACCTTTGCCTTAGAAGCGTTGTAGATAACGAAGTTAGGCTCGAACTTCTCCAGCTCCTCAGCGGTAGGCTGGATGAACATGTTCTTTACGAAGTGAGCCTGCCAAGCAACCTCTACGATGAAACGAACGGCAAGGCGGGTAGCCTCGTTGGCACCGCAGAATGCATCAACAACATACAGCTCCTTGTTGCAGAGTTCCTTGATGGCAATCTCCTTCACCTTTGCCCAAACCTCCTCGCTCATGGGGTGGTTATCGTTTTTGTACTCCTCAGTAGTCCACCATACCTTGTCCTTAGACTGCTCGTCGCAAACAATGTACTTGTCCTTAGGAGAACGACCAGTATAGATACCAGTCATTACGTTAACAGCGTTCAGCTCGGTGTTTACACCCTTGTCAAAACCTGTCAGTCCTGCTTTTGTTTCCTCCTCAAAGAGGTACTCATACGACGGATTGTGAGCAATCACGGTAGAACCAGTGATGCCATACTTTGTCAAATCTAACTTTGCCATAATATCAAATAATTTATTGTGAATTTACTATTACCTATTCAAAACCGGATGCAAAGTTACGAAGAAATTGAGAATTAAGAATGATGAATTAAGAATTATTTGCGCTTCTATCGGTCTTTTTGAGTTAAAGTATTTAAAAAACACGCTGTCTTTCAACTTTTTGCAACGCAGAGTTGACAAAACTTTGTATCTTTGCGGAAATCAAATTGGAAAATATGGAAGTAATCGATTTTAGTAAAAACAACTCCATCATCAATCAGTATATGTCGGAGTTACGTGACAAGAACTATCAGAAAAACCGTCTGCTGTTCCGTCACAACATCAAGCGCATCGGTGAAATGATGGCGTATGAACTCTCAAAGACTTTGGACTATAAAACCAAGACTATCACGACCCCTCTTGGGACTATTGACATCCCTTTGCCAAAGGATGATATGGTAATAGCCACTGTACTTCGTGCAGGCCTGCCTTTCCATGAGGGTTTCTTAAACGTCTTCGACAAGGCTGACAACGGTTTTGTTTCAGCTTTCCGCATGTATATCAATCGTGAGCATACAGAGGTAGGCATACATACAGAGTATATCGCTACACAAAGTGTAAAGAATAAGACACTGCTTATCGTTGACCCCATGCTTGCCACAGGTGGCAGTCTTGCTGCAGCCATAGAATCTTTGCTACAGGCAGGAAAGCCCAAGAAGATTCATCTTTGCTGCGTCATTGCTGCTCCAGAGGGTATTGAGGTTGTGAAACAGGCATTACCAGAGGGATCCACCATCTGGTGCGCAGCCGTTGACCAAGGCATGAACGAGCAGAAATACATCGTGCCCGGTTTTGGTGATTGTGGCGATCTCTGCTATGGCGAGAAATTGCAGAGTTTCCGTAAGATTGCTGAGAAGAATGGTAGGTAAGAAAACAAGTAATAAATAACGAAAACTATGAACAAAAAAGAAAAATTTGTCATCACAATTAATCGTGAGTTGGGAAGTGGCGGACACACCGTAGGTCAAAAGTTGGCTGAGAAACTAAACGTAGGGTTTTACGACAAGATGCTCATCAGAGGATTAACGGAAAAATTCAATCTCTCCGTGGAAGAAGTAGAAAAGATGAAAGGTCGCAGCCATTCATGGTGGAGCGAACTTTTAAATCATTTCAGCGTAGGGCAAGGTATGGTACCCACAGGGCAGATTCCTGCAAAGCTCGATGTTCCCACTACCGAAGAAATCTTCAAAGTGGAGACAGAGATTCTAAAGGGCATTGCTGAGACATCTTCGTGTATCATTACAGGTCGTAGTGGTTTCTTTGTGTTCCGTAATGAACCTAACCACTTGAGTGTCCTTATCCAAGCCTCTATGCCCCACCGTATTGAGCGTGTGATGCGTAAGCAGAATATGACAGAGGACGAGGCTCGCAAGACTATTGAGAAGATCGACAAGATGCGCGAGAATTATGTTCAGAAGTACACAAAGACCTCCCGTTACGACACCCGCAACTACGACCTTGTTATCTCTGCCGATAACAAGACAGAGGATGAAATCGTGGAACTCATCATGCAGTATATCGGGTAAGATTATTCTACTACGAGATAAAGAAAAGGCATCCGTTTTGGATGCCTTTCTTTAGTTTATATTCTCTCGCTTACCCACGGACTTCCCAAATATCATTCGTTTCAAGAAGTTCTGAGAAATTATGATATTTCTTCTGTCCTGATACCTCAGCAAGTTGTGTATGTACAGCATCATTATAAGTGGGAGCATCCACATCGCGGATGACACCGAGGGCGATGGGGAAGCCATCACCATTACCCATGAGGGCGAGTTTCAACTGAAGAGTGTTATCCTCACAATGGGCATCATGTACGAGGATATCGTCAAGAGTATATCCATCCTTGCCAATCTCCACGACCTTCAATCCAAAGCCCTGCTGGACAAGTCCGAACTCGTTATTTTCACCAAAGACGAGTTTCTCACCATGACGCACATAGATGGCATTCTTTTTACGTCCTTCATTATTATAAACAGCCTCATGACAACCATCGTTGAAGATGACACAGTTCTGTAATACTTCAGTGACAGAAGCACCTTTATGTTCATAGGCTGCCTTCAACACCTCTACACTACCCTTTGCATCAGTAGCCACACAACGGGCAAAGAAATGTCCACGGGCTCCGAAGCAGAGCTCGGCTGGACGGAAAGGATCCTCCACTGTTCCGTAAGGACTTGACTTCGATACAAAGCCACGTGGAGAGGTAGGACTATACTGACCTTTCGTCAGACCGTAAATACGGTTGTTGAGCAGAATCATGTTCAAGTCGATATTACGACGATTGGCATGGATGAAATGGTTACCGCCAATGGCAAGACCATCACCATCACCGCTCACCTGCCATACAGTCAGGTTGGGATTAGCTACCTTCGCACCAGTGGCAATAGCGGCGGCACGCCCATGAATGGTGTTCATGCCGTATGTAGCCATATAATGAGGAAGACGACTGGAACAGCCGATACCAGAAATAACTGCAATATCTTTAGGCGCTACACCAATCTCTGCCATTGCCTTATGGAGGGAGGCAAGGAAGAAATGGTCACCGCAACCTGGACACCAACGAGGTTGTCCTTTTTTATAATCTTGTGTTGTATAACTCATATGATTACTCTGATTATTCTGATTACTTCTTATTGATAATCTCGGTGAAAGCATTGACTAGCTCTTCTACCACGAACGGCTGACCCTTTACCTGATTGAACTGATAAGGCACGAAATTGTCAACCTTCATACGCAGATAGGCGGCAAGTTGTCCCATATTCTGCTCAGCCACCACTACCTTCTTATATCTAGAGAGGACGGCAGCGGCATTCTTTGGCAGTGGATTCAGATACTTGAACTGTGCCTGAGCTACTTTGTGACCTGCAGCACGAAGTTCATCCATCGCAGAATGCAGATGACCATAAGTAGAACCGAAACCTACGATGAGCAGGTCGGCATCATTGACATCACCCTCAACCTCAAGGTCGGGTACTTGGATATTATCAATCTTCTGCTGACGCAGACGAGTCATCAAGTCATGGTTCTCTGGATTCGTAGAGATAGCACCTGTGTTGCTATCCTTCTCCAATCCTCCGAGAATATGCTCAAAACCCTCACGACCAGGCACAGCCCAATAGCGGGTACCATTCTCTGCACGCATATAAGGAGTCCATGTTCCTTTCATCTCCTCTGGGACATAAGGAGGATTGATGGCATCCAGCTTGTTGATGTCAGGAAGACGGAAGGCACCAGAACCATTGGCAACATAGGCGTCTGTCAGTAAGATGACAGGAGTCATGTGCTCCAATGCTATCTTAGCAGCCTGATAAACGGCATCGAAACAGTCGGTAGGACTCAAGGCTGCCATGACGGGCATGGGACTCTCACCATTACGTCCGAAGAGTGCTTGTAAAAGGTCGGTCTGTTCTGACTTCGTGGGAAGACCTGTGGCAGGACCGCCACGCTGTACGTCTATGACGACCAAAGGTAACTCCATGATGACGGCGAGGTTCATGGCCTCAGATTTCAGACAAATTCCAGGACCAGAGGTAGAAGTCACACCCAGAGCTCCTGCAAACGAAGCACCTAAGGCAGAGGCACAACCGCTGATCTCATCCTCACACTGAACGGTGATGACACCACATGACTTATGCTTTGATAACTCATGCAGGATATCCGTAGCAGGAGTGATAGGATAAGAACCAAGGTAGAGGCGCAGACCTGCTTTCTCAGCAGCGGCAATCAAACCATAGGCTGTTGCCTTGTTACCTGTGATATCCATATAACGTCCAGGCACCTTCTCTTTTGATTCGATGCGATAGACGTTGACCGCACTGCTATGTGTGTTATGCCCGTAGTCATAACCTGCCTGTACCACTTTAATGTTATTCTCTGCAATAGCAGGTTTCTTGGCGAACTTGTCGCGCAGGAAGTTGTTGACCAGTTCCAAGTCGCGGTCAAAGAGCCAGCAGACCAGTCCGAGAGCAAACATATTACGACACTTCAGCATCGCCTTGTTATCCATGCCGGAGTCTGCCAGACAGTCTTTCACCATCGTTGTCAACGGACACTGGATGACACGATCAGGGTCAACACCCATCTCGCCTAAATAATCCTCACTCTTGAACTGTGCCTTCTCCAAGTCCTTGGGACCGAAGGAGTCTGTGTCAATGATGATAGTAGCCTGTGGCTTGGCATACTTCAACTGCGTCTTCAAGGCAGCAGCATTCATAGCCACCAGCACATCACACTTGTCACCAGGGGTATAAACCTTGCCTGCACCGATATGAACCTGGAATCCTGAGACACCCGTCAATGAGCCTTGCGGGGCGCGGATATCGGCAGGATAGTCAGGAAACGTAGAAATACCATTACCTACGGTAGCACTCACCGTAGAGAAGATGTTTCCAGCCAATTGCATACCATCACCGGAATCACCTGAAAAGCGAACCACGACTTGGTCGAGTTCTTTTACTTCTAATTCAGCCATAAAGTATCTTATTTACTTTTACTTTCTCAAAAACGGATGCAAAGTTCGCAAATATTCATTGAATAGCCAAACATTTTGCAATAAAAATGCAGTTCCTGCCCTTTTTTAGACAGAAACTGCATTTTTATTCGCTTTAACTGAATACCTCTTCTACTCGAAATCCGATTGGTCGACATCGCCAGCGACATCTGCAGGATGGAGTCCTGGTTCTACTGCTTCCTCACTCTTAATGAGTTCGACATTCGTCTGCTCGATGACATTGAGTTTGACAGCACTATTGTTTGCAGCAGGCTTATACCACCACTTCTTGCTGAAATAGTCGCGGAGGTCTTTGGATTGGAATACATAGCCGTGACGGGCAAGGATCTCATTACGCATCAAGCGCAACTGTTCACGAGGAATATTCCAGAGATAAGGGGTGTTCAACAATGTGTTGTTGATGACATCCTCCCAATTGGCTTGCTCCAAGGCCCGTTGCTGATCATAACAATTGTCCTCGTTATCGGGAGTCAGCACCATCGTCCACATCGTCTCACCAGAAGGTTTGCGAACAGCAAGGAAGTTCATACCGTCCTTACGGATATACTGTACGCGCCAACCGAACTGTGCAAAACGGATGGGACATTCTTCTGCCTGACGGCTGGGGATGATCTTATACTCCCCGTTCTTGCCTGCCACCTTCTCCAGTGTCATTTCATTGTCCTGTGGGGTTGTCATATAGACGATAGTACCCATTCTTATCTCCTGAACGGTATAAAGACCGCTGCCGTCCCAGAACTTGTCTCCCACCTTGATGGTCTGTGCTTGTGTACTGAGTGTCATACAGGACAGCATCAGCACGATGGTCATTAGTTTTTTCATATTCATTTGGTTTTTTATGCAAAATAATAGAAACGGATGACATAGAATCCTTTGTGGTATTCCTCGTCATAAACCAGTTTCTCCATGGAAGTCAGGATGTTATAGCCACTGAACGAATCTACCTTAACAGTACCGTTCGGTAGTTTTTGGTCAGCAATATAATAGCCGTCATCCATGACGACAATACCGTATGCCAGTGCTTTCTCGATGAAGCGGTCGGCATCGTCCTTGTCCTTGAAACAGATGGCAGCCTGTGTCGAGGTATCCAACTGATAATAGAAATAACAGGCATGGTCGGAAGTACTATTCAACTCATAGCCGAAATCCTGCTTCTTACCTTTCTCGATGCCCCATCCATACACCACAACACTCGTATCGGCATCACCTTCTTCTCCTCCATCATCACTCGCCTCATAGATGAAGGAGAGACCACAGTCCTTTGCTGTTTCAGTATTCACTTCTTTCAGCAAGGTTACGAACTTATCGAAGGAGAAGTCGAGGGCAAAACTGTACTGTACACACAGACACAGGGCAATGATTGATAATACTTTTTTCATTTCGTTTAGATATTTAGTCGCTGCAAAGATAAATATTTATTTTGGAATCTCCAAACATTTAATCAATTCAACATAGAGGAAAAGATATCCTACTCTTCGTAAGGCTCGTCACCATCGGCAGGATGGAGTCCAGGCCCTAAGGTCTCCTCACTTTTGATAAGTTCGACATTGGTCTGCTCGATGACATTGAGTTTGACGGCATTATTGTTTGCCGCAGGCTTGTACCACCATTTCTTACTGAAGTAGTCACGGAGGTCTTTCGACTGGAAGACATAGCCGTGACGTGCCAGTATCTCATTACGCATCAGGCGCAACTGTTCACGAGAGATATCCCAGAGATAGGGCGTGTTCAACAATGTGCTGTTGACGACATCCTCCCAATTAGCTTTCTGCAACGTCTGTTGCTGATTATAACACTTGTCCTCGTTATCGGAAGTGAGCACCATCGTCCACATCGCATCCCCTTTGGGCTTGCGTACGACAAGGAAGTTCATGCCGTCCTGACGGATATATTGTACGCGCCAACCGAGCTCGGCATAGCGGATCGGCTGGGTACCTGCATCGCCATAAGGAAGAATTTTATACTCACCGGTCTTGCCTTTCACCTGCTCAAGCAACAGGTAATGTTCACCAGTACCAGTCATGAACACCTGATGATTATCCCAGATGGCATCCACTCGCCAAAGTGTCTCACCGTCCCAGAACTTGTCACCTTTCTTAATGGTCTGAGCCTGTACACTGAGTATGCCGCAGAAGGCAACCAACATGAATACAAGGGCGGAGAGAAAACAGATTCTTTTCATTTTATTTTTGGTTTTTGGTTTCGATGCAAAGATAAATATTTCTTTTGGAATCTCCAACAATGCTACTCGGTTACTTTACCTAAAGCCCTGTCGATGATACCCTGTACATCGTTGACATCTATGGTGTCGTCACCATCTATATTAGCAGCTTCGTAGACGAAGTTAGCGACAGGCTTGCCTAAGATATGATTGATGGTTGTCGTCACGTCATTCACGTCTATGGCTCCGTCGCCATCAGCATCACCCTTGACGAATGACACTATTAGTTTATAACTGCCCGACACTTCATTATAGATATCGTTACCTGCGAAGGTTGCCATAATGGTGGTCTCACCTGGTTTAAGGATTTCTACCGCACCTGTTGTTGCATTGACTTTTGCTACAGTCTGATTACTGCTGCTATAAGTCACGGACAGACCTTCTGGTGTTGTTTGGACTGTAGGAGCATCAAATGGCGATGTTGACATCACATACGTATATTCCAACTTCGGGAAGGCAATGGCAGCAGATATCTTCTGCACTATTAACTTATAGCTTGCCGAGGTAGCCAAGAAGTCAGCATTGCCTGCGAAGGTTGCTGTAATAGTTGTCTTACCAGCTTTCTTGATGGTAACTGCGCCAGTAGTAGCATCTACCTCTGCCACTGTTTCATCACTGCTGCTATAGGTCACTGGCACGTTGTCGTCGTTTGTCAATGTGGGAACAGTGAACACACTTCCCATCTGGGCATAATAGGTTTCCTGTGGGAAAGCAAGTGTGGTAACTCCTGGCTGTTTAACCGTCAGCGTATATTCAATAGGGCTTTTATACGCATTATAGAAATCGTTCTTAACGAAGCTTGCGACAATCTTGGTCTGTCCCTCTGCCACGGGGGTCACTACGCCAGTCTCCGGGTCAACGGTGGCAATGCTCTCGTCCTTGCTCGAATAAGTCACTTTCTGTCCAGTGACCACTTCTCCCGTTACATAATCCTTGAAGAGAACCTCAGGGCTGTTCATGGTCTGTCCCAGTGCAGCCTTGCAGTCCGTCTGTGCAAAGCTCATGTTAACATATCCCTTGCTACCCACTATGAGCCATCCCACACCCTGGGTCATGTATTCACTGTTGCCTGCGAAATAGGCGGAGATGTATACCAGTCCTGGCTTAATCAGCGTTACGTTACCTTGGTCGTCAACGGTTGCCAACTCCTCATTGGAACTGGAGAAGGTTACTGCCAGCGCATGAGGATTTTTGAAGGTATAGACGGCTGGAGGCTCCTGACCGTATTTCCAGTAGTAGTTGCCTGTCGAGCTCCACGACAGTTCTCCATCCTTGCGGTTGTCGGGGACGATAACGACATCGTTCACATATACACCGTTCAGGCGGACACCTTTGGTAACAACAGCCCCTACAGGCTCCTGAATAGACGCATGGTCGAGAATAACATCGGTAAACTCGCAAATTTTACCTGCCCTGACGGTAGAATTAATGATGGTAAGCGTTGATAGAGCAAAACCATACAGGGATCCGTTTACTGTGAGGGTCGTATTATCAATCGTCACCCCTAATGATTCTCCTTGGTAAGTCACTGCCTTTCCATTCTCACGAGTCGTTGTCAGGGTCAGCGAACCCGAGCCTCGGATGATTAGGTTGCTTTTGAGAGAGTAACTATACATATAGATACATCCATTATCAGCATTGGTGGTCAGTTTGCAGTCACCAGTGACGTCAATTATCAAGTCCTTTTCCAGATAACAGCTAAAAATAAGACCATCATTATTCAATGACGTATCATAACTGATGTCTACGTTGTTCATACTGAGCACACCTGTCTCCGAATCATAGCTCATCGAGCCGTCGCCCGTGACGGTAACGCCGGCTTTTTCGGAAATGGCTGCGATAATGTCATCCTTGTTATCGTCAGTAATACTCGTATAGCAAACCCTGAACTTTAAGGACTCCGCCCATGCTCCGACAAAGAAGGTCATGAGCAACACGAATGCAAGTAAAACACGCTTTTTCATACCTTTTATATTTTTATTATTAACTATATTATAATGTATAATCCCTTAGTCCTTTGACCTTTGACCTTTGACCTTAGTCCTTTGACCTTAGACCTTAGTCCTTTGACCTCAATCTCTCATTTATCTTTTCATTGATGAGTTCTTCAAGGCGAGGCTCCAGTTGGTTGATTTTCCGTTCGAGCATACGATCTATAGTATCTTCTTGATGAAGGAGAAACTTAAAGTAGTCGAAGGAAAACCTCGTCGCCTCTTGTTGTTGTTCTGTCTTGTTCATAAACTCATCATGTTTTCGGTTGCAAAGTTACAGCAAAAAGCATATAAGTCACTTGTTCATTTCTTCCAATCTTCCAACGACTACTTGTTATTTTCTTCCAAAATGTAGAAAAGTAAGCAAAATCGCCTACTTTTTCACTGTCTCCAATGCTTTCATATACCCGTACAAGGCTTCTGTACACCCCGTACAAAAGGACTGTACTACTAGTACAAAGCCTCTGTACTGGTAGTACAAACATAGTGTATTACTTCTCTCTGTATTGTTTCGGCGACATTCCATAGACGCGTTTGAAGGTATGCGTAAAGGAACTTGCCTCCTCGAAGCCGCATTGACTTGCCACTTGCAGGATGGGGAGGTCGGAGTTCTCCTTCAGTAACTTGCCTGCCTTCTCCATCTGGATAGCGGAGACAAATGCCTTGGGGGTCTCACCAGCCGCACTCTGTAAGTGGCGACGGAAGGTCTGCACACTCATATTCAGTTCGGAGGCAATATGCTCTACACTTAACTGTCCATTCGCCATACCCTCGTTGACGACCTCGATGACACGCATCAGGAACTGGCGGTCTTCATCAGGAACAACAGGTGCAGCGGATGTTGCCGTCTCTTCCTCCACCTTCTTTTCAGACATTTCAGCTTTCAGTCGCTCTATTTCCTTGATGAGTTCCTGTGTCTGTTGCTGACGAAGGCGCATCTGACGGACAGTATACCAGGCAGCGATGGCACATAGCAGCAGGATGACGATGATGGCACCGATGAGATAACGGTGTTTCAGTTGTGCTTCTTCATTCTCCTGTTGCAACTGGTCATTGCCGAACTCGGCATTATAGCGTGACAGAGCATCGGCAGTGGCATGGGTATAGAGAGAGTCTTTCAGCTTGTCAAACAAGTCGAGTTCTATCTTTGCCGAGTCTGGATTAATCGTCCAATAACTCTCATAGAGTCCACGATGTGCATGAATCTCGTTATACAGGTCACCCATCTTCGAGAACAACGAGGCTGCCTCTATATAATAAGGTATAGCCTCACGCTCCTTTTTCTGGGAGAGCAATGCCTTTCCCATACGGTTGAGGGCAATGGCATAAGCATGGATGTCGCCTGTCTGGCGCAACGCTGGCAGTATCTGGCGCAGAAGTCCTTCTGCCTCTTGATAGCGTTGCAGTCCTAAGAGTGCTGAGGCACGTTGTGACTGACGGATGGTTGCCTGTGGCTGGCGATTTAAGGTAGAGTCGATACGATACGCCTGTTCTGCATACGACAATGCCTTCTGGTCGTCCAACAGACTGTGGTATATCTCCGAAGCCATACCAAGGATGACAGCCTTGCGCGCAGGATTCTTGGCTTTCTCCGCATGTTCCAGTGCCTGCAGGATATACTGTTCTGCCTCTTTCGACTGATAGCCTGCCATATAAATGCCTGCCACTGTATTCATCGACGAGGAGATGCGGTCGTGGTCGCCACTCTTCATATCGATGGCGAGACATTGCTTGGCATAGTCTGCCGCCTGTCTGACATCACCCATGCGCACATAGATACAACCAAGGATATTCAGACATCCTGCACGATCGTCATTGCCATAGCGGAACAGCGGCAGCGCCTTCTTGCCATATCTGGCAGCCTGCTCATATTGGTGTTGGTCGTATAACCACTCTGCCGCCCAGTACCATACCTGCTGGCACAAGGAATCCTTTGGCGTTCCATTCTTAAACTGGATGGTCTCCACTGTGAATTGCTCCACGTCCAATGCCTCGAAGAACTCATTGGCATTCTCCACCGACATATCCTTGTCGAAGTCTGCCAATCGCTCCTCCACCGTTCCTGCCGTCATAGCCATCGCACAACCCAGCAGGACTATCGTCCAAATCCTTCTCATCTTAAACTTCTTAAACTCTTATACCTTTGTCCTTAGACCTTAGACCTTAGTCCTTAGTCCTTAGACCTTCGACCTCAGACCATTAATACTCAAATGAACTTCCCCCCAAGAACTCCCTCAACAGCGATGTCGGTGGTATCTGGTCTTCTGGGATGGGTTTGATATAGCGCAGGAACTTCAACAGACGATATGCCTCTGCATACTCCACACAGTTCTCTGGTACCTGTTCCAGTACGGGGATTGCCTGTCCACGGATGACGGCAAGTTCAAAGAGCATAGCGGTATTGAACATGGCATCTGCATTCTCCTGATAGGGGAATATCCATTTGTTCTCTCCATGGCGCACGGAGGGCCACCGACGAATCGTCTCCTGTGCCGACACCCCTCGATACTTATTGTCACGGATGATACGGCGTAGCAGACGGTTGTCTGTGGTGGGGATATAGTTATGGTTGTCAAGCAGGATGGTGGTGAGTGCCGAGGCATAGATACGGAACTTCTGTTCCTTTGGAATCTGTGCCGTCAGTTCGGGGTTCAGGGCATGGATACCCTCTACCACCAGAACCTCATTACCCTTCAACTTAAGTCTCCTGCCACTGGGCTTACTTATTCCTGTCTGGAAGTCATAACGGGGCAGTTCCACCTCCTCCCCTCGCAATAGGGCATTCATCTGCTCGTTCAACAAAGGGATATTCAAGGCATGCAAGTGCTCGTAGTCATAGTCACCCTTCTCGTCCCGAGGTGTCTGGTCACGACTCACAAAATAGTCGTCAAGAGAGATACCCACTGGTTGAATGCCATTGACTGCAAGTTGTACGGAGAGCCGCTTGCAGGTCGTCGTCTTGCCACTGCTCGAAGGTCCTGCTATCAGCACCACCTTCACCTCCTTGCGAGAAGCTATCTCATCGGCTATCTGTGCTATTTTCTTCTCCTGCAGAGCCTCACTGACCTGTATGAGTTGTGGTGAGAAACCCTTCCTGATCGCCATGTTCAGGTCGCCAACGGTACGCATATGCAAGATACCTTGCCAGTGATGGTGTTCCTTGAAAATCTCGAACATCTTATCCTGCTGCACCATCTCACCCAGTTTCGAGGGGTCACTGGTGGTGGGGATGCGCAACAGCATTCCGTCGTAATAAGGTTCCAGTCCGAAGAGATATACCTGTGACGTGTTGGTGAGCATACTGCCATAGTAGTAGTCCGCATAGCCGTCGATATCATAATAGGTAGTATAAAGATTGCCCATACCCTCCAGCAGTCGTACTTTTGAGAAGGATTTCGCTTCCCGGAACATCTCTATCGCCTCCTCCGTCGTCGTCTCGTGGCGGTGGATAGGATGTGCCGCTGCGATAATCTCCTGCATACGGGCACGGATGGCATCTACGTCAGCAATGGTCACAGGACGGTCAAGACGCAAGTCCACATAATAGCCGTTCGACACAGGGATGTCGATGATTACCGTACAGTCGGGATAGATGTCATGAGCCGCCTTATTGAGCACAAAAAAAAGGCTGCGCGTATAGGCTCTCAGCGCCGAAGGCTCGTGCATATCGAGGAATTCTACCTCTTTGGGTTTATACACGCGGAAATGCATTCCCTCCACCTTGTTATTCACCCTGGCACTGACAGGTCCGTACTCCATCTGCAGGCCTGTCTGAGAAAAAATTTCAGAAAGTGTGCTTCCAATGCGTACATCTAAAATTTTTTTATTATTTTTG
>CACXQL010000016.1 GCA_902769805.1 uncultured Prevotellaceae bacterium | reverse complement strand
GATGTCATATTTCTCAGCCACCTCGAGCAGGTTCAGCGGCTGCTTAACCACGTACTGCAGGATAGCTGAAGGGAAATACTCGGTTAAATCCTTCTTGTTAATCGTGATCTTGCCTGTGCCTTCGCTCAGGTAAACGCGAGCTACAGAGCTCTTACGACGACCGATTGCATTTATTACTTCCATCTTCTATCTTATTATTTATACTGGTTAATATCAATTGCTTTTGGCTTCTGAGCCTCATGCTTGTGCTCAGTTCCCTCGTATATGTAGAGATTGTCCAACAGGTGACGTCCGAGGGGACCTTTGGGCAGCATACCCTTGACAGCGTGCTTCAGGAAGCGCTCTACACCGAATGTTGTCTTACGCAACTCTGCAGGAGTGCTGAAACGCTGACCACCGGGATAACCAGTATAACGGGTGTATACCTTGTCAGTCTCTTTCTTGCCGGTAAACTTCACTTTAGCGGCGTTGATGATAATTACATTGTCTCCACAGTCCTGGTTAGGAGTGAAGTTGGGCTTGTACTTTCCGCGGATCAACTTTGCGACCTTAGAAGCCAAGCGGCCCACTACCTGGTCGGTAGCGTCAATGACCACCCATTCCTTCTGCTCACGGGCAGCTTCCTTTGATACGGAAAGAGTCTTGTAACTTAAAGTGTTCATTTTTACTTTTTAAATTTTACTACTAAAAAACAATTTCTTTCTTTTCTCTTATACACAAACAATCACCACAGCAGAGAGTCTAACGCTCCGCAGTAGTCTAACGTCTGTGCTTTTGCTGATTGCCCCAAAGGACGATCAGCGCTGAATCGTGATTCACAAACCACTGTGCCCGGCCAAAGACACCGCTATTTACACACAATCCACGGGGATTCTAAGCCTCTCCCCAATAATCGGACTGCAAAGGTACGGTTTTTCTCTTGAAAGAGGAAGCCGAGAAACTGGATAAGCCAAATATTTAATATTATTTAACTCGTCTTCTGTTTTCACCGCTGAAAAGCGACATATCTTCCTTATCTTCTTAATATGCGAAACTCAAATAAAATATAAATTGGTATGCGCGTGTGTACGTGTGAAAATTTAGAGATGTCCCCGATATTATCCGGAATATCCCAGAAATTTGGAGTATTCCATAACTATTTGTATCTTTGCAGTTGAAAACCTCCAGTTACATAATAGAAAAAGATGTATAAAACCCAGAATCTCCCAAACACCCGAATCGATGTGGCTGATGCACTGAGAGGTATTGCTGTGGCTGGCATTATTCTATACCATTCTGTTGAGCACTTTAACATTTTCACTCAGGAGCCGATAGCCCATTCGTTGGCATGTGACCAAATGGTTGCAGATGTGTTAGCTTGGCTGCTCTCAGGTAAAATGTATGGAATCTTCGCTATGCTTTTCGGGTTGAGCTTCTTCATTATGAACGACAATCAGCAGCAAAAGGGTAAGAACTTTTCAGGTCGCTTTGCATGGCGTATGTGTCTGTTGTTTATGTTTGGTATCATCAACGTAGCCTTTTACGATGGCGATATCCTGATGCTTTATGCATGTTATGGACTACTACTCATCCCCATCAGTTATCTGCCGTCGAAATGGGTATGGTGTATCATCGGTCTGTTGGCTATCCAGCCTGTGGAACTGTTCTGCCTGCTGACAGGCATGACCCTCGACCATAGCACCTTGTGGGAAATATATGAGAAAATCAACAGTGCTCACCAACATGGAACATTCTTGGAAAACACTTTCACAAACCTGCGATATGGGTTTGAGTTGAATTTGCGGTTCAATGTCTTCAGTGGACGCCTGACACAGTTGCTCTGTCTGTTTGTTCTTGGTATGCAGTTAGGTCGCCAAAGATTGTTCTATAATGAGGGATGCCATCTGAAAATATGGCATAGTACCCTCATCAGCTCAGTCATCGTTGTTGTTGCATTAAGTTTCGTGAATTTCGGTGAATTGGACTTCTGGCTTAAGCCCATCTACAATCTCATCATCCTGCTGATGATAGTCTCAGCAATAGTCTCTGCGTGGTATGCTTTCGGGAATGTTCGTCGCGTACTCCATCATCTCTGCATCTTTGGTCGCATGAGTCTCACCAACTATCTGTTGCAGTCTGTCATTGGTTGTTTTATCTTCTGTGGTTACGGTCTTGCCTGTTATCACCATTTAGGTATTACCTATGCTGTTATGGTTGGATGTGGAATGGTTATCTGTCAATATCTCTTCGCACACTATTGGTTCAGTAATCATCCTCGAGGACCATTAGAAGGACTTTGGCGAAAACTGACGTGGATATAATCATATTGATGATAGTTAGAAAGGTATGAAGAAGGTACGAATCACAGCCATTCGCCAGACGGTCTATTCCGACCTGATGGCAAAGTATGAAAATCCCATTGAACACACTTGTGACGTTAGTGAAGGTCAGCAGTGGATTTCTATTGATGGACAATGTCCTGACGGATTGTGTCCGTCGGCATGGGATACCATGAAGCCGTTTGTGGAGTCTTTAGCTAAAGGTGAAGGTAATTTTTACGACGGATGGATGAAGAATCCGATGAGTGCGATGATCAGTTGCAACGATGGCTTTCGCCCGTTCAGTTTCTATATTGAGGTGTTATAATGGCTTGGAAACTGAAATACCGCTGTGGACAGTGTGGCTATGAAGCCGAAGTATACGAAGGACGCGGTCTCTTTCGTCAGGAGATTAAGGCGATGTCGTGTCCAGACTGCAAGACCATTCAGAATATCGTGGTGGGTGGCATCATTGCAGATGTGGCTCCTTCCTACAGAAGCGAGGCAGGTCGTTTGTGTTTACAATGCGGCAGCAATAACATCAGGATATGGGACAAACACACCTGTCCCAAGTGCCAGGGAGAAATGGAGCATACTGGCAAGAAAGAATTCTGGACATAATCAGTCACGTCAATCATGGGGACAAACCTGCCCCATGATTGACGTGATTCCATATCACATATACCCTAACCAGCGCAGGATATCATTGAGATTCGCGACAACCATCAAAAGGATGAGGATACCGAAACCGACATACTCGGCACGAATCATGAAGGTCTCAGAGGGTTTGCGACGGGTGATAATCTCATACAACAGGAACAACACATGTCCACCGTCCAGTGCAGGGATGGGTAGGATGTTCATGAAGGCGAGGATGATGCTGAGGAAGGCAGTCATCTTCCAGAACATATACCAGTCCCACATGGGTGGGAAGAGACTGCCGATGGCTCCGAAACCTCCCAGTGACTTTGCTCCGTCAGCGGTAAAGACGTATTTCATGTCACCCACATAACCGCCCAGGACATCACAACCATATTTGATGCCGGCAGGGATACTCTCCCAGAAGCCGTATTCCTTGGTGATGGGTTTATAGAGTCCAGCGATGCTGCTGACCACAAAACCGAGTTTCATGTCTGGGGTGAGGACGACGCTGGTGGTATCTTTCTTACTCTCATTACCAAAGACAATGGTAACGGTACGTGCCTTCAGACTGTCAGCGGGAGAAGTAGCGGTATCGAGTAAGTCCTGTCGACGACCTAAGAGGTCGATGAACTCGTTATAACTATCCACAGGACTTCCGCTTAACGCAAGGATATGGTCGCCAGCCTTGATACCGATCTTCTCCGCAGGAGTACCAGGTACAACACTGTCAACCTTCGCAGGAATCAGGGGACGCACGAAGGCAGGGTCTGCCTTCAGCATACCTAACAAGTTCAGTTCACCAGGCAGGTTGATGCTCATCTTCTTGCCATTGCGGAGGATATCCACACGCTTTGCCTCGGAGATGTCACGATAGAGGTCGGCACTGAAGTCCTTGAAAGCCTTTGTCTCTGTCCCTATCAGGATATCACCGTCCTTGAAACCATACGATTTCGCCTCTTGGTTGAATTTCATACCCAGCGTCATGTCCTTTACGGGGATATAGGTGTCACCCCAGTAGAACAGAATCATCGAGTAGATGAAGAGTGCAAGGAGGAAATTGACGAGGACACCGCCAATCATGATTAGCAGACGCTGCCATGCAGGCTTGGCACGGAACTCCCAAGGTTGCATGGGTTGTTTCATCTGTTCCGTATCGAAGCTCTCGTCTATCATACCTGCTATCTTACAATAGCCGCCCAAGGGCAGCCAGCCGATACCGTATTCGGTGTCACTGCCTTTGGGCTTGAACTTAAACAGGCTGAACTTCCAGTCGAAGAACACATAGAACTTATCCACGCGTACTCCGAAAAGTTTAGCGAAGAAGAAATGTCCTCCCTCATGGAGCAATACCAGCAGGGAGATGGCAAGGATAAATTGTAATACTCTTATTAAAAATACTTCCATAATTTAAGTTATTTCATTAATTCTGACGCGATGCGTCTGGCTTCGGCATCGGTAGCGATGTAAGTGTCGTAATTGGGCGTAGCATCGAAGGTGCAACGCTGCATGGTCTCGGCGATGATATCACTCATCTGGAGGAACGTACACTTATCCTCTAAGAAGCCGCGGTTGACGATCTCGTTGGCGGCATTGACGATACATGGCATGTTACCACCTTTCTGGATGGCTTCGAAGGCAAGGGCAAGACAGCGGAACTTCTTCAGGTCGGGCTCGAAGAAATCTAGATGCTGAGTCGCAAAAAGATCTAGTCGGCTTCCACTCAGAGGAAGTCTATGAGGATAGGAGAACGCATACTGGATAGGTAGTCGCATGTCAGGCACTCCGAGTTGTGCTTTGACGGCACCATCCTCAAACTGGACAGCACTGTGTACGATACTCTGCGGATGTACCAGTACTTGTATCTGTGAGGCTTTCACGCCAAAGAGCCATTTCGCCTCTATCACCTCGAAGCCCTTGTTCATCATGGTGGCAGAATCGATGGTGATCTTCGCTCCCATATCCCATGTGGGATGGCGCAAGGCATCGTCCTTTGTCACCTTGACAATCTGTTCCATGGTCATGTTACGGAAGGGTCCTCCACTGGCAGTGAGCAGGATCTTCTCGATAGGGTTATGGTCTTCGCCTACCAGACTCTGGAAGATGGCAGAGTGCTCACTGTCCACAGGCAGGATAGGGGTGTGGTATTGTGTGGCAAGGTCCTGTATCAGTTCACCAGCCACTACCAGTGTCTCCTTGTTGGCAAGGGCAATAGCCTTGTGTGCTTTCACGGCATGAATCGTAGGAGACAATCCTGCGAACCCCACCATGGCAGTCAGTACCATATCTATAGGACCAGCCTCCACAATCTCGTCGAGGGCTTGCTTGCCTGCATAGACTTTCACATCAGGCATGTCGTCCATCAACCGTCTCAACTCGTCGTAGTGGGCCTCATTGGCGATGACGATGGCAGCAGGCTTGAAACGATGTGCCTGTTCTGCCAGCAGTTCCACCTTGTTGTTAGCAGTCAGACAATATACCTCATAGAGGTCGCTATGCTCCTCGATGACCTGTAGTGCCTGTGTGCCTATCGACCCCGTGGAGCCGAGGATGGCTATTTGTCTTTTCTTCATAGTTCTAATAATCCCTCAGGGATTTTCATTTTTATTGTTTTGTCCTTGGTATTGATATCCGTGATGAGGTCGTCAGTGGCAGGGATGAGTCGTCCGTCCTCCAGTTCGAAGAGGATATTGGCGGTACTGTCATCGATGGAAGCGATGGTGCCTACCTTTTTATTATTGTTTGCTTCGATTACGTTGAAGCCTACGAGGGAGGCAAGCGAGAGTTGTTCATCGTCCTCCTCTGCCAAGGCGCGTGGGAAATACACGTCACAGCCCGTCAGTTCAGCAGCGCGTTCCTGTGTGTCGATATCGCAGAACTTCACCAGGGCGAGGGAGTCGGAGCGGAAACGGTATTCCTCCATGAAGAAAGGCACGAGGATACCGTCAATCTCCAATACAAGGTAGTCGGCATCCACACGGTCGAAGATGTCGTCGTCAAACTGGAAAGACACCTCTCCTTTGATACCGTGCGACTTACCCAGCCTGCCTATCTTGTAAACCTCTTCGTATCTGATCATATCCTCTCAATCTTAGCCCCTAAGGCATTCAATCGTCCTTCGATGTTCTCATAGCCGCGGTCTATCTGTTCGATATTACTGATAGTGCTGGTGCCATTGGCACTCAAAGCTGCTATCAGCAGGGCGATACCTGCACGGATGTCAGGACTCGACATTCTGCTGGCGCGGAGTGTCAGTTTGCGGTCATGTCCTACGACGACGGCACGATGAGGGTCACAGAGGATAATCTGTGCTCCCATGTCGATGAGACGATCGACAAAGAACAGACGACTCTCGAACATCTTCTGGTGGAAGAGGACAGAGCCGCGTCCCTGTGTGGCTACTACGATGAGTACACTTAGCAGGTCAGGTGTCAGTCCTGGCCAGGGTGCGTCAGCCAGTGTCATGATGGTACCGTCGATAAACGAGTCTACGACATAGTGTTTCTGTCGTGGGATATATAGGTCGTCACCATCGGTCTCCACCTTGACACCCAATCGTCGGAAGGCATCAGGGATGATGCCGAGGTTCTTCAGTGACACGTCCTTGATACGGATACCGTCGCCCACCATAGCGGCAAGTCCGATAAACGAACCCACCTCAATCATATCGGGCAACAGTCGATGTTCTGTACCATGCAGGCTCTTCACACCTACGACCGTCAACAGGTTGGAACCGATGCCGCTGATATTTGCCCCCATACTGTTCAGCATGTGACATAGTTGTTGGATATAAGGTTCGCAGGCAGCGTTATAGATGGTTGTGGTACCTTCTGCGAAGACGGCAGCCATCACAATATTCGCCGTACCCGTCACGGAAGCCTCGTCAAGCAACATATAAGTACCTTTCAGTTTCTTGGCACCTATCTCATAGACGTTACGACACTCAATATGGTGGAATTTGGCACCCAGACACTTGAAACCCATAAAGTGGGTGTCCAGACGGCGTCGTCCTATCTTGTCGCCACCTGGTTTGGTGATGATAGCCTTACCCATCCGAGCCAACAGCGGACCAATCATCATGACGGAGCCGCGCAGTGCTGCACATTTTTGAACGAACTCGTCGCTCTCCAGGTATTTCAGGTCGAGTTGGTCAGCTTGGAAGGTGTAGGTTCTAGATTTTTCTGAATAATCGGAATGTTCTGAATACTCGGATTTCACTTTCACTCCGATATCCTTCAATAGTTGGATGAGGTTGTTGACATCGCGGATGTCAGGAATGTTATGTATCGTGACCACCTCACTGGTAAGCAAGGTGGCACAGATGACTTCCAAAGCCTCGTTCTTGGCACCTTGTGGAATAATCGTACCGCTGAGCAGTCTTCCGCCTTCAATCTTGAATGATGCCATTATCTCTTTCTTTTACCGTTACGCTTTCCGTTCTCGTTATTCGAAGCCGCTACAATATGGTCGAAGCGGAAAGAGTTGAGGTCGATTTGTATCTTACCGTCTGTAAAGCGTGCGAGGTCGTCAGCCACCTTCTCATCGTCCATCGAACCATGTCCCCATGTGGCGAGGTTGCGCTTCATCTGATTAGCCGTCAGGCGTATCAGTTCATCACGCTCCTCTCCCTCGGGCATGGTCTTCAGCTTCTCAAAGAGCTCCTCTATGAGCCGTCCGTAGTGACGCATATGGGTACCTTCTGTAGGATGTGCCATCGGCTCTGGTTTCGACAGGATCTTCTCTGCCTCGCTCACGTCATAGGGCCAGTCGATGTCCAGTTGTCGGTGGCTCATCAGATAGAGGTGGTCCCATAATGCCTGCTCGTAGTCTTCACTGTCATGCAGCTGTGGGTTCTTGCTCTCCATCAGTCGGATGATGCTCTTGGCACATTTCAGTCGCTCTGCCTTATCGGGCAGGCTGACGGCATAGTCCACCATCTTCTGGATCTCACGCCCATATTCGGGCATCAGTAACTTCTCCCGTTGCGTGTTGTAGTCTAATCCTTCTATGTTCATAATAACTTCTTTGGTTTCAATGCTACGAAATCTTTCAGGTAGAACGGCACGAAATAGGCGACGTCCTCTGTCTGTCCGTTCAGCAACCTTTTCTCGGCAAGGGGCTGCATCCACTTGGCGATGGGTTCGATGCCGTCAATATAGTGGGCATTGGGGTGGTTGATAGTCTCCATACACTTCTTTGCACCATTACCGAAGAAATACACAGGACACTCGTCAAGCCATTGTTTGTAGGTCTCTTCTGTCACGATATCGGCACCCACAGGACGAATCTCGTGGAGGGCACGGTCATAGAGGGCGGCATACACCTCCATCCGTCGTGCGTCGAGCATTGGACAGAGCAATGCATTTTCCTCTAATTCCTCTCTCAGCAATATTGGCACGCACAATAGTTCGAGAGTCGGTACTCCAATCAGTTTCAGGTTGCGTCCATAACAGACACCCTTTGCCATTGACACGCCGATGCGCAGACCTGTATAGGAACCAGGACCGCAGCTGACGGCAACAGCATCGAAGGGAATAGCATGACTATCAGTGAATGACAGTGCCTCATCGACCATCGAACCCAATCGCTCCGCATGGTTAGGACCGCTATGGTCTTCCTCATGGTAGATGCAGTGGCTGTCTTCCGATACAGCTACGGAGCATACTGACGTACTGGTCTCTATATGTAAAATGCAAGCCATTCTTTCTTTCCTTCTGTTTTATCAAGGTGCAAAGGTACGAAAATTTCGATGAAACGAGAACAAAAGGAATGATTTTCTTTTGTTGAGTGTGCGAAATTACTTTTCTTTTCATTCTTTTCCGAGTGAAAGAGCCTTTGTATGCGATGGAAAGTGTCGTTGTATCCGAGTGAAAGTGCCATTGTTTCCGTATGAAAGAAGCTTTCTAACCACCTGTCGACTCTAGTCGACAACCCTGCTGACTCCAGTCGACAACCTTGCTGACTCTAAGTCAACAGGTCTGCTGACTCCATGTCAACAGGTGTTATCTCTTCTCTGAAGACTCAGTTCTTTGAGGAATTTGCATAGAACCTGGCTGCCAGAGCCCCACTGATGTTATGCCACACACTGAAGATAGCCCCAGGGACGGCGGCAAGGGGATAGGCTGCGAAATGAAGCACTGCCAATGAAGAGGCGAGTCCGGAGTTCTGCATGCCTACCTCGATGCTGAGGGCAACACACTTCGGTTTGGCTAGATGTAATAACTTGCCAATCAGGAAACCAGCGGAGAGTCCCAATAGGTTGTGCATCATCACGACGAGGATGACGATGAGTCCACCCACCAACAACCTGTCGGCATTATGCGATACGACGATGCCTACTACATATGCAATGACAATCGACGAGAAGGCGGGCAGATAAGGTACCACACTTTTGGTCAGTTTCGGCAGGAAGCTCTGACACAACAATCCTACGATGATGGGTGCGATGACCACATAGACGATGCTCTGTAACATACCAAGGGTATCTACATCGACCATCGTACCTGCTAATAGCCATACTAATAACGGAGTCAGAATAGGGGCGAGCAGCGTAGAGGCAGCCGTCATCCCTACAGACAGTGCCAGGTCGCCCTTTGCCAGATAGGTGATGACGTTTGAAGCAGTCCCCCCAGGACAACATCCTACCAGCATGACTCCCAAGGCTAACTCTTTTGGTAGTGCAAATACCCATGCCAGTCCCCACGCCAATAACGGCATCACCGTAAACTGGGTGAGACAACCGATGAGGATATCTTTCGGACGACTCAGTACGATATGGAAATCGTGAGGCGAGAGAGTCAGTCCCATACCAAACATAATTACACCCAGCAACGGGTTAATCGACCATGTGTCTATCCATGAGAAAGATGCTGGTATCAATAGTGACACTGCAGCCACTATGACTACCAGCAGACCCATCCATCTGGCGATGAAGTTACATAGTCTTTTCATCGGTCGTCCTGTATCTTATTTCTGGAAACTCAGTTCCTTGAAGAACTTACCGTTGAGGTCGTAAACCAATAAAACAGGAAAGCGCCCTCCCACTTCTGGGTCGGGATTATAACGATATGACTGCATCACGATATAAGCATCATCCTCGCAGACAAAACCCACCAGTCCTGAGTTCGAAGGCAGTTGTATGACACTCTTCGTGGAGAGGTTGAGAATGTACGAATACACATTGCGTGCATCAGGGCAGCCTTCTATGTAAACCAGATTGTTGTCGTAAGGGATAATCATCGCCTTGTCGGCAGCGGCTATCTGGCGGATGTCAACAGGTGCCGCATGTCCGTTTGTCATCTTGCTCCATACCCCTTCCGCCATAGGGTTGGTTACCAGTAGCTTGGTAGTACGTCCTTTATCTGTGAGCCATATTGACATCACAGTCGCAGGCTCGTCTTCTGTTGCCTTGCTTTCCTGGTTAAGATACAGTTTGAGGGTACCTTCCTCACTAACACATTTCGCTGTGGTGGGCAGAGCCGTCTGGGCTTGCATGCTGTTCATCGTCATGAACAAGATAGCAATGGTAAATAACTTTTTCATATCAATAGGTTCTTTGAAGTGCAAAGGTAATGCAATCTGAGCGAAAATGCAAATTTATTTGCAATTAATATGTTTTTTACGGAAACGATTGGAAGTTTGAAATAAAACCTGTACCTTTGCATCGATGAAAATAAATAAACGGGAAATAAATCAATAAACAAATCTATTATGAAGAAGTTTTATATGTTGGCGGCTTTTGTAGTCATGACAATCACAGCAAATGCGCAGGATGACTTCCGAGTGAACTATCAGGGTGCAAGTCCTACTATCGTTGACTTTGCGTGGGCTTTCCTCTTCTCTGATGATGATGACGAGGAAGAGTGTGACCAAGAGGCGACAGCAGGTATCAAAAATGCTTTGATGAGGTATCGTCAGGGTAAACCACAGGAAGAGAATGTGACACTTACCGTCGACACGAAAAACGGCTATATGGTCTATGAGTCCAGATACGAGGAACACTTAAGCAGGATAGAGATGTGTTACTGGAACGAGGCAGACAAGAAACATAAACTCTTTGCCTATAGCCATTGGTGCTTCTCGAATGGCAGACCCAGCCAGGGACAGTATGACACACTCGTTTTCAGCCGCTATAATAATGCTACAAAGAAGATGACAATGTGTGATACTCCTGGTTTCGACGTGGATTATTATAAAACCACCTATGTACTGCCACGCACAGGCAAGGACATCATCGCCACTAAGTGGAATGATGATGGTACAAAGACACAGAAGACACTGAAGTGGAACGGACGTGGATTTAGCAAATAAACATAAGATAATATGATACAATCAATGACGGGCTATGGCAAGGCTGTCGTAGTCTTTAAGGGAAAGAAAATTAATGTAGAGATCAAGTCGCTCAACTCGAAGCAGTTGGATCTGATGACGCGTATCGCTCCCCTCTACAGAGAGAAGGAGATGGAGATCCGTCAGATTATCGCAGAAAAGTTATTGAGGGGCAAAGTGGAGATGAGTGTCTGGATTGAGAAGGATGCGTCAGCAGAGGCGACTCCTGTGAATACGTCACTGATGGAGAACTACTATCAGCAACTCAAGAGTTTTGCGGAGGAACATGGGCTGACAGGTATGGATTGGATGCAGACTCTCGTTCGTATGCCCGATGTGTTGACGAAGACAGAGGTGGAGGTACTTGACGACGAGGAATGGAAAGTTGCACGTGCTGGTGTTGTTGAGGCAGTACAGCACTTAGTAGACTTCCGTACGCAGGAGGGCGCAGCCCTTGAGAAGAAGTTTGCCGAGAAGATTGATAACATTGAGCGACTGTTGGCAAGTATCGAACCTTACGAGAAGAGCCGTGTGGAGAAGATACGTGCCCGTATTGTGGACGGCTTGAAGCAGATACCAGAGGCAGAGTATGACAAGAACCGCTTAGAGCAGGAACTCATCTACTACATTGAGAAACTGGATATCAGTGAAGAGAAACAGCGTCTGACAAACCATTTGAAGTATTTCCGTGAAACGATGGCAGACAAAGCAGGTCAGGGTAAGAAACTCGGTTTCATCGCCCAGGAGATGGGACGTGAGATTAACACGACTGGTTCGAAGTCGAATCAGGCAGAGATGCAGAATATCGTGGTGATGATGAAGGACGAGTTGGAACAAATTAAGGAACAGGTGCTGAACGCACTATAATTTTGGCTGTTGGCTGTTAGCTATTGGCTTTTAGCTTTTGAAAGATGAGAAATTTTAGAGAATTCCACGTGTATCAACAATCCATGCAATTGTGTGTGGATGTATATAAAATTTGTCAGCATTTCCCGTCTCAAGAGAAATATGCATTAGCTAATCAGATGGAAAGAGCTGTCGTTTCTATATCTTCTAACATCTCAGAAGGTGCTTCACGTAGTTCAAGTTTAGATTTTGCTCATTTTTTAGAGATCTCATTAGGTTCAGCCTTTGAATTAGAAACCCAACTAAAGATAGCTTTAGCTTTACAATATCTGAGCCAAGATGAATATAACAATTTGTATGAAAAACTTGGCATTATTCAAAAAGGGATAGGTAAATTTATTGGTATATTAAAACAAGAAAGACAATGACAAAAGGAAGACTTATCATTTTTTCAGCACCGTCAGGGTCAGGGAAGTCTACGATAGTGAATTGGCTAATGAATAATCACCCAGAACTTAATTTGTATTTTTCGATATCTTGTACGTCACGCTCTCCTCGTGGCACAGAAAAGAACGGAGTTGAATATTTCTTTATAACACCAGAAGAGTTCCGAAAGAAAATAGAGAATAATGAATTCCTCGAATACGAAGAGGTATATCAAGATAGATTTTATGGTACTTTGAAACAGCAGATTGAAAATCAGTTAAATCAAGGACAGAATGTAGTTTTTGATGTAGATGTAAAAGGTGGAATAAATATAAAAAAATATTATGGTAAGAAGGCGCTCAGCTTATTCATACAACCACCATCTATCGAGGAACTCAGAAGACGACTTGAGAGTCGTGGTACGGATACGCCTGAAGCCATAGAGACAAGATTGTCTAAGGCAGCGTATGAACTCACATTTGCTAAAGACTTTGATGTTGTCGTTGTTAACGACGATTTGGAGAAGGCGCAAGAAGAGACACACACACTGGTCAGCAACTTTTTGAAATAGTATATGAAAGCTAATAGCCAACAGCCAACAGCCAACAGCCAAATTAAGACTGGCATCTTCGGCGGCTCGTTTAATCCTATCCATTGCGGACATATTGCACTGGCAAAGGAGATTCTCCGACAGACGGAGTTGGATGAGATATGGCTGATGGTGTCACCACAGAATCCTTTGAAACGGGAGGCAACTGATTTGTTGGAGGATGACCTGCGTTTCCAACTGGCACAGAAAGCATTGGAAGGGGTAGCGGGTGTTGAAGCGAGCGACTATGAGTTCCATCTTTCCAAGCCTTCTTATACATGGCATACACTCCAACATCTCCAACAAGATTATCCTGACAGAGAGTTCACGTTGGTGATAGGAGGAGACAACTGGGAGCGTTTTACACGATGGTACCATTGGAAGGATATCTTACGAGAATATGACGTAGTGGTTTATCCCCGTGAAGGACAGACTGGCACGATACAAGCGGAGCTATTGCCCGTATCAAGTACGGAAATCAGAGAGCGTGTAAAACGAGGTGAGTCCATCGACGGCTTGGTGCCTGATGTGATTATAGAGGATGTCAAACGACTATATCGTTAAAAGTGTAAAACGAGAAGAGAGAAATTGAATAAGGTTTTGCAGATATTAGGATGGCTATGGAAACCCATACGTGTGAATGCGGCATTCTTCGTGTTCATGTTTGTTTTGGGTTATCTCTGTACACAGACGGAGATTCGTCTTCATCTGAAAGGAGCTAAGCCCTATGACTTGTCTGCCACTGAGCTCTTCTTCGATTTGTATGTTCTCTGTGTCTTATTAACGCTGATACCTCAGAAGGTCCGTATCTGGATTCGTGGTATCATTGCCTTCATCCTTTATGCTGTTGCCTTGATAGATATGTTCTGTTATGTGCATTTCGAGTCGACACTGACACCGACGATGCTCATGCTCTTCTTTGAAACCACAGGACGGGAGGCAGGCGAGTTCTTGGATTCTTATCTGGGCAGGGACATCTTTACCTCGAAGACGGGGTGGATTCTACTCATTGCCCTATTACATATCCTATGGGCGATTCTCAGTGCGTGGTGGAAGAAGAGGCAGAAAAGAATAGGACTGCGTTTGAATCCACAAGTGCAATTTCTTTCCCAAGCCGTCATGGGTGTGATAGCTTTTGGCTTGTTTGTCTATTGTGTTACCGCATGTTGGTCGAATAAGCAGGCGATGGTACGATTGATGACGAAAGCGAACCTCGGAGAAGTGGAGCATGAACTGACGACGAAAGGGTGCGCCAACCTCTATCTGCCCATCCATCGTATGGTGTTCAGCCTGTATGCCAATCGTCTTGCCTCTCAGCAAATCACGCATCTGATAACAACAACACAGAAAGTACAGGTGGACAGCTGTACCTTCCGTAGTCCACAGATAGTATTGATTATAGGAGAGAGTTTCAATAAACACCGCTCCCAACTCTACGGCTACGACAAGCCTACAACGCCCCGTCAGTTGAAACGGATGCAGGATAGTACGCTCATTGTCTTTACGGATGTGGTGTCACCATGGAACCTGACGAGTTATGTGTTCAAATATGTGTTATCGTTATATGCTGTTGGAGACAAAGGTAACTGGACAGACCTCCCGATGTTCCCTGAGGTGTTTCGCAAGGCAGGCTATCATGTGACCTTCCTCACTAACCAGTTCTTACCAAAGGTGGGTGAAGAAGTCTATGATTTCAGTGGTGGCTTCTTCCTGAACTACCCGGAATTGAGCCAACAGTTTTTTGACACCCGTAACAAACGACTCTATCCTTATGATGACGGACTCTTGAAAGTGTATGATGCTCTGGAGTCGAAAAAACATCATCGGCATCAGTTGACCATCTTCCATCTGATGGGACAGCATGTGGACTATCGGGGACGATTCCCTGTAAAGACACGCAGGAAATTCACCCCTGCTGACTATCCTGACAAGAAACTGACAGAGAAACGGTTGCAGATTAATGCCGACTATGATAACGCCACGCTCTATAATGACTCCATAGTCGATGAGATTATCCGTCGTTTCGAATATCAGGATGCGATTGTTATCTATATGCCAGATCATGGAGAGGAGTGCTTTAACACCCTTGACTACTTTGGACGTAACCACTCGGCAACCATTGACTATCGTCTTGCACGTGAGGAGTTTGAGATACCCTTCTGGATATGGGCTTCGGAGCCTTATCGCTTGGCGCATCCCTATGGATGGGAGGCTATCAAGCGTTATCGGAATCGTCCGTATATGATAGACTTATTGCCGCATACCTTGTTGTACTTAGGTGGTATTCACACGAAAGACTATCGGAAGGAGTATGATGTGTTGAATAGTGATTATAACGAGAAGCGTCCGCGATTGCTGAAGAATAGTGTAGACTATAATAAATTGAAAATTAAGAATTGAGAATTTGAAGAATGAGTTTCTGACACGGGATGAGTGTACGGCGATGCGAGGGATTGCTATTCTCGCCATCATGTTACATAATTACTGTCATTTCATAGGAAAGATAGTTAAGGAAAACGAGTATCAGTTTTTCAATTCTCATAACGAAGGTCTTTGGCAGGTCATCACACATCCTGATACCCTGTTGCCTGTTCACCTCTTATCGTATTTCGGTCATTATGGTGTACCTGTATTTCTCTTTCTCAGTGGTTATGGACTGGTGATGAAGTATGAAGCCTCTTCCCAGCCCTCTTCAATAGGAGAGGGGGCGCGAACGTTATGGAGAGTGGGGGATTTCATACGTTACCATTATCTGAAACTGTTGCGAATGCTGATAGTGGGCTTCACTATCTTCATCATTGTGGATATCATGACACCAGGACGTTTCCAGTATCATTGGTACAACGTCGTTGCCCAATTGCTGATGTATATTAATGTGCTGCCAACTCCCGATAAGATTATCTGGCCAGGTATCTATTGGTTCTTCGGACTGATGATTGAACTGTATATCGTCTATCGGTTGTTGCTTTATCGACAGAAGAATTGGGTGGTTATTGCTTTGGTTGCCGTTTGTTGGTTGTTACAGGAATTCTGTGATCCTGAAGGTGAGACACTGAATCGTTTACGTTATAACTTCATCGGAGGCATGTTGCCTTTTGGAATAGGAATCCTGGTAGGGCGTTCTATAGATAAAATCCATTTCTCTATGTCGCGTTGGTTTTGGGCTATGGTAGTTGTTATTGTCTCTGCGTTGATATTTGTCATGTGCTTCCATTATCAGTCGTGGCTATGGATACCGATACTGATTATCGTAGGTACCATCGCTATCGTGAAGGCCATGTCCCAGAAGATGAAGAATCTGATGGTGTGGTTTGGTAGTATCTCAGCGGCTATGTTTGTGGCTCATCCTATTGCCCGTAAGCTATTTATTAACGTTGCTTTGCGACAGGATATCTACGATGGACTGATGCTTTATGTTATCGCTACCATCGCCCTCTCATGGGCTGTAAAGAAAATCATAGACCAAATACCGAGTCCTAAACTATGAGTTTGAGCGAGATGACATGGAAAGACCTGAGCCGCTATCGGGGAGAGCTGATGGGGGCTGCCATCTTCTTCATCGTCCTTTTTCATGTGGAACTGCCTCGTAGTGATACCTTCTTCGGTTTGCGTCGTTGTGGAAACATCGGAGTCGATATGTTTCTCTTTCTGAGTGGTATCGGACTTTGGTTCTCATGGGTGAAGAATCCTTCCACCAAACAGTTCTACAAACGTCGGTTGTTACGTATCTTCCCTGCCTGGCTCATCATGTCGTCACTCTATTATATCCCTCGTTTCGACTGGAAGACGGGCAGTATAGTAGACTTGATAGGCGATATCACCATTAACTGGGATTTCTGGTTACACGATGAAGGGACTTTCTGGTATATCCCAGCCATCATGATGCTTTATCTGTGGGCCCCGTTATATATGCGACTGATACAACGGAGTCCTTCATGGAGATGGTTGCCTGTTATGATGATGGTTTGGTGTATCTGTGTGCAGTGGGTTATTCCTATTCATAAAGCCGTCGGACATATTGAGATATTCTGGAGTCGTTTGCCTATCTTCTTTCTCGGTATCAACTGTGGCGAATGGGTGAGAACGGAGAAGAAAATGGAGAAAGGTGCATGGGGATTGCTCATACTGACCTTCTTGGCTACGGCAAGTGCATGTATCTACCTCGAACAAGTACGGCATGGTCGTTTCCCTTTGTTTGCGGAACGGATGATTTATATTCCCTTGACGATATCTTTGCTGTTGTTACTGGCAGAAGTATTCCGTCATACACCTTCCTGGTTGAATCGTGGGACAGCCTTCCTGGGTACTATCAGTCTGGAGCTCTACCTCATCCATCATCATTTCGTGATGGTGTATATCACACCTTATCATCTGGGCTATTGGCCAACGGTATTGTTGACCTTGTTGTTTGCTATCCCCCTGTCGTGGTTGTTACATTACCTGATTAAACGTGTGATGCCATGAAGAAGATTGTAGCCTTTGACTTTGACGGGACACTGACAACCCGGGATACCTTGCTCATGTTTATCCTTCATGCCAAGGGCATTGATGCTTTTATAAGAGGTTTCCTGTATCGTTTGCCACTTATCATCATGATGAAGATGAGGCTCTATCCCAACTATCAGGCAAAACAAAAAGTGTTCTCCTATTTCTTTAAGGGGATGCCGTTGGAGACTTTTAATTCCTTGTGTTGTCATTTTGCAAAGAAAAACCATCATCTTTTGCGTCCAGAGGGGTTGAAGACCTTGAAAGAAGCACAGGCTACAGGAGCCGAAGTACTGATAGTCAGTGCATCTATTGACAACTGGGTACAGCCGTTCTTTCCATACGTGAAAGTATTGGGGACACAGATAGAGGTGGAGGATGGACGGCTGACAGGTCGTTTCCTAACGAAGAACTGCTACGGACAGGAGAAAGTGAACCGTATCAAGGAACTGTATCCCCATCGTGAGGAGTATCATCTGACTGCCTATGGTGACAGCAATGGGGACCGAGAACTGCTTGCCTTTGCTGACGAGGCGCATTATAAACCTTTCCGCTGATGAGACTGAGACGTGAGGAATGGATATTAGGACTGGTGGTCCTGTTGCTGTTGGTGATTTTGAACGGATTGCTGATAGCCAAATATGATGCACTCTTCTCGGTAGTCTGTGATGATTACAGCAAGCTGTTATCATATAACTACCACGTGTCGGGTTTTGATGCCACAACCTATTCTGTCCTGACGGAGTGGGGAATGAAATACGATGTGCTGCGTCATCCGTTGCTGCCATATCTTATGTGGTTGCCTTATGGGCTGAATCAGATTCTGATATCCCTGTTGGGCATCAATGGCGCCTTGTATATTGCTGCCGCTATTATCCTTTTCTTTGGTTTTTGTACTACCGTCATTCTCTATCGCATCCTGCATGAGTTGATAGGCTTAGGAAAATGGGACGCTACCTTGTTGACAGTATTCTTCTTTAGTCTCGCCTATGTCTTGGTGACTTATATCGCTACCGACCATTTCGGCATCTCCCTGTTTCTGATATTATGGTCTGTCTATCTGATAGGAAAGGCATCGAAGGACGGACGGGTATTGGAGACGTGGAAGTCTGCTTTGTTGATACTCCTCACCGCTGGTGTAACCTTGACGAATGGTGCCAAGGTGCTTGCAGCTGAGTTGATAGCACGTGGCAAGGGCTTCTTCCATTGGAAGTATTTTATGATTGCTATTGGCTGTTGGCTATTGGCTGTTGGCTTGGGGTTGTGGGAGGAACGTGTGTATGTCTACCCCAAAGAGCAAGCTGAGAAGAGATACTTTCAGGAACACAAGGCGGAGATGATTAAGAAAGCACGGGAGGATCATGAGCGATATAAGCATGCACCATGGGTAATCCACAAGGGGAAGCCCTTTGGAAAGGGCAGTATCCTCAAATGGACAGATAAGACGACTTCCCGTTGGGAGACATTGAAAGAGAATGTTTTCGGAGAGTCCCTCCTGTTGCATGAGGACTATGTATTGGATGATGTCTTGAATAGTGAACGTCCAGTCTTGTTGTCGTATCATCATCCGTGGAACTATGTAGTTGAGGTTCTGTTAGTACTATTATTGCTTGCAGGTATCTGTTGCGGTTTTCGTGAACGACTATTGTGGATGTGCCTGTTGGGTATTCTTCCCGACACCTTGATGCATATAGGTTTGGGGTTTGCCATCAACGAGATATATATCATGTCTGCACACTGGATATATATCTTCCCCATCGCTTTTGCCTACTTGCTAAGAGCCAATTGCCAAAAGCCAACAGCTAATCGCCAAAGGCTAATCGCTAACAGCCTTAGAACACTCATCGCCCTCTTGACAGTCTATTTACTGATACATAATGTCGTATTGATAGTGGAGTGGTCGCAACACCCCCCTGTCTCTATTGCTTTTTGGTTTGACTAAAAGATAGAAGGTATGAAGAAGATGTTTGGTTTTCTGCGCATCAGAAAGGAAGAAAAGGGACTTGTCATTGTTTTCGTACTCATCAGCCTCTTCCTTCATGCGTGCTGTATCTGGTGTTTTTCCGATTCATTCCTGAAGGAGTCAATTGAGAATGGCGGTGTGTTCTATAGTCAGTTTCATGTATCAGGCTACGACCCCATCACCTATGCTGTCGTCACCCATTGGGATATCACCTATCAGGTATTCCGTCATCCGTTACTCGCCTTCTTTGTCTATCCTCTCTTCTTGCTGAATAACGGACTGATTGCCTTGACAGGTTACAATCTTGTGCAGTTCTTGTTGGCAGGAATCCTGTTGGTATGTAATGTCTATTCCGTTATATTCCTCTATCGTATCTTCCAAGAGATCATCGGACTGTTACGGAAGGACGCTATCATCCTTACCTTCCTGTTCTATGGCTTTGCTCATATCATGGTGGCAAGTATTGTACCCGATCATTTCACGGTATCGATGTGTCTCTTACTTATGGCACTCTACCTGTCGGGCAGTTATATGCAGAAAGACAAAGAATGGACGATTCTTCAGACGGTCCTCTTCTTTGTCATCACGGCAGGTGTCACCTTGAGCAATGGCGTGAAGATATATCTCGACGCTTTGTTTACCAACGGTAAACGCTTCTTTCGTCCGAAATACCTTCTATTTGCTGTTATCTTGCCTGTCGCGCTGATGTGGGGCTTTGCCAACTGGGAGTATCATACCTACATACAACCTAAGGAGAAAGCGCAACAGAGAGAAATGGTAAAGAAGAACGCGATAGCCAAGGAGCATGCCTATAAGACGTTTATGGATACGACCTCTATCACGAATCCCGAGGAGCGACAGACGGCATTTACAAAGATGTACCGTCTGCAGCAGAAAAGGGAGGCTGAGGCGCGATGGAACAGTATGCATAGGGGAATGCCTATCAAGGGCAGGAGTATCTTCTTGCGTTGGACGGATATCACTACCTCGCGTTGGGACTCTATGGTGGAGAACCTCTTTGGTGAGTCCATCATGCTTCATCAGGATGAATTGTTGGGTGATACCTTACGCAACCGTCCTTTGATTGTAGTGTACCGTTGGTGGATCTGTTACGTGGTAGAGGCTGTTCTGGTCATCCTCTTCCTTGCAGGTTTATGGTTTGGACGTAAGAGTCGTTTCCTGTGGCTTTCATTTGCAGGCTTTGTCTTCGATATGGTTATTCACCTGGGACTGGGCTTTGGCTTGAATGAGGTATATATCATGGCATCCCATTGGGCTTTCGTGATGCCGATAAGTATTGCCTACCTGCTCCGATCCTCCATCACCCATCTTCAATTTTCAATTCTCAATTTTCAATTCTCAATCCTCAGAATCCTACTTGTTGTCCTCACGGCATTCCTTTGGTTGTATAATGGCAGTCTGTTGGTCAGTTACCTCTTAGGTGGTGCTTCCTGATTAATTTATAATAATGTACGAAGAAGTAACTGATACGAGGGGGTAACAGGAGTGCCAGGCGATCTGCAAAGGGAATCGATTTGTCTAACTGTTTCCGCAAGGGACGGTAATAGGCATCAAGGACATGGAACTGTCTCTTGTCGATGAATTTCTCATATACCTTAATCTGATGTCCTACGAAGGCAGAGCGATATCGCTCCCATTGGGGCTGCAGCGTCTTCCGCAACTCTTCGTCGTAGATACGTATCATTTCCAGATTCTCTATACGGTCATTGGGCATATCCTCATAATGGAGATAGGCAGGCTCCTCAATGAAGAAAACCTTTGGCTGCTTCATAAGACATTTGATCTGCATGAGGGAGTCTTCCCGTTCTACGATCTCACGAGGGGCATCCAGACAACCGTCTAATAATTCTCGCTTAAAGATAATACCCCAGAGTACACAGAAAGAGTTACGTGTGGCAAGGAGGTCACGCACCAAAGGCTCTGTTTCTGTCCAACCGCGCCAGCCTGAGTCGTGGCGAACTCCATATTGATCGTCATAGGAACTAATTACCTCGTCGGCATCCGTCTCTTGGATGATGTCATACATCCGTTGCAAGGCTCCCTTCATCAATCGATCGTCAGCATCAACAAACATCACGTATCTGCCTTGTGAGTGTTCCAACCCATAACGCCGTGCTGCCGTTACCCCCCCATTGGGGATATGGTACACATGCAGGCGAGGCTCCGTTTCTGCCCATTGGTCACATATCTTTCCTGATGCATCCGTACTGCCGTCATCTACGGCAATGACCTCAAACGACGGAAAGTCCTGTAAGAAGATGCTTTTCAGGCATCTTCCAATATACGTCGTTTTGTTATAGACGGGTATGATGACAGATATCTCCATGACTATTGGTAGTTAATATGTCCTGTATTCTTTTTTACTCGGAAGACGATGGCGTTCCAGATAGCTTTGAAGTTACCGTATCGGAGGTTGCGCCATAGTTCCTCTATGCTCCTGCCGATCTTAATCCAGGGATGCCCCCAGGCCATGATGCGGTAGACATGCTGTTTGTATTCTACATTCTCAATAACATACTGTGGATGCCTTAGTGGAAACTCCATCTCATAGGAAGGCATCGTTAATAGTTGCTGCATCCTTTTGGGTAGAGTCTTCATCGCACTCTGGAAATGAGCAGACTCTTCGGAAACGGCAGTATTCTGAATCATATTACGGGTGGGTACGATGGTAAGTCCGGAATGCAGCATATTATAAGACCAATAGATAGTCTCGTAGATGGGATTGCCAGCCTCTTTGTGCTTGCGCAGTTTTTTTACCATCTCTTCCCGTTCACCGCATGCTTTGACGTATGCCTCCAACTGATGCATGTCGAACGCATGATCGACGACCTTATATTGTTCGTCCCACTGGTTAACAACCCTGCCCCATGAAGCCCATCCCCAGATGCTGAAGACGGACGTAAACAGATAGTCGTAAGGTGCCTCGGTCTTTTCTTCATGGTTATAGCCAGCAATCATCGTGATGCGCTCGTCATGCTCATAACGGTCAAGCATCTCCTTACAGAAACGGATAAACGAGACGGCTGGGGTGGAATCATCTTCGATGACGATACATTTGTCATACAACGAGAAAGCCCATCGCTGTGCTTGGTAGTTGGAAGCCCATGCACCAGCGTTTTCCGTATGATAGTTGCGATGTACCTCACATTCCCAGTCGATTGCCTCGTCAGCAACAATCTGTTTGGCTGCCTCAATCTTCTGTGCCTCTTCAGGGTTTCTTGGACCGTCCTGATAAAGTAGCAGATGAGAGGGACGTGCCTTCTTGATAGCGTCGAAAGTACGCTGAAGCGTCTCTTGCCGTGTGAAGAATATCAGCAATACGGCGACATCGTTTTCTGCAGGATATTTCATTATATTTTGACCTTAGACTTTAGACCTTAGACTTTAGACCTTAGACCTTAGACCTTAGACCTTAGACCTTTGACCTTTGACCTTAGACCTTTTATAAATAGTATACACTCCTCCATCATTTTTACCTTCAACAGTCGCATGATAGCGGCGTAAAGGATGACGGCAAGGAGGATGCGCAGGAACAACAGCAGATAACTGTTCGTGATATTGGCAGTGATGAACCAGATGGCGACCATGATAGCAGCACTGATCAGAGCAAAGGGAATGGTGTCCTTGCAGACATCCCAAAGACGTACGCCAATCAATTGTTTCGCATATACTTGCCAGGTAATGAGCCAAATGATGTTTAGAATAGTATAGGCACAAACTACCGTGATGATGCCATACTGATAGGTGAGGAAGATCAACAGTAGTTGCAATAGGATTTGTGAGATATTCAGCCACATATTGATATCGCTGCGTCCCTGACTGATAATCAAATTCTTGTAGAGAGAATAGAATGGCATGAAGGCACCACCGATACAGAGGATACGCAGGATGGGTACACACGCCTCCCATTTCGGTCCGATGGTCGAGAGGATAAACTCGTTGGCGACCAATGCCAGTCCGAACATGGCAGGGAATGAAAGGAAGGCTGTAAAGCGCAGCATCTTGCGGAATACTCGTTCCTCATTCCTCGTTCCTCGTTCCTCCACCAATACCGGTTGTGCCACCTGTTCAATGCTGCCGCTGACGAGTTGGTATGCCATCGTGTTCCATTTGGAAGCCTGGAAGAAGTTACCCACTACCTGTGGTGTCTTCGTAAACAGTTTTCCGAAGATGAACGTCAGGATATTGTTATTGATGGTATTGATGACCATCGTCACGAGGATGTTCATGGCGAACTTCCACGTACGACGGATTGGGGAGAAGTCTATCTTCAGTGAAGGTCTCCATTTAACATAGCAGAGTCGGCCGATGACCAAGATGGCTGCATTCACTACCTGTTGCCAAGCGAGACTCCAGTAGGAGAAGCCGTTGAAGGCAAGGATGACAGCGACGATACCTGAGCATATCAGCGCACAACTGTTGATGATCGTGATCTCCCTGTTCATCATGTTCTTCGTCATATAGGCATGTGTTGAGATACCGAATGACGAGATGAAGAAGGCAAGGAAGATGAAACGCGACAGGTCCGTCAGACAGGGCTGTTCAAAGAACAGGGCTATCCAAGGGGCGGCGAAGAAGAGGATGACATAGATACAAGCACTTGCCAGGATATTAAACCAGAACACGGCATTATAGTCGTTGGCCGTCGGTTCCTTCATGTTCACAATAGCCGTAGAGAAACCGCTCGACTGCAGATTACCTGCAATAGCGGAGAAGATGGCAATCATACCGATAGGAGCCCATTCCGCAGGAGCTATCATACGTCCCAACAGAATGCCGATGACGACACTCAATACTTGTGTGGCTCCACTGTTCAACGTTCCCCAGAAGAGCCCTCTTGCCGTCCGTTCCTTCAGATTCTCTGTACTCATTTGAGGGACAAAGGTACGATTAAGTGAGTAGAAAACCAAATTTTATTTGAGTTTTCTCGAACGTGAGTACCTTCGACCGCAGGTCAAAGGTAGTGCAAATCGAGTAGAAAACCAAATTTTATTTGAGTTTTATTCATCAAAAACAAGTCGACAGCGAGCGCTGCTGACTTTGGTACCGCCCGCTGTCAATATTAGCAGCGCCCGCTGCTAATAACAGCAGCGTCCGCCTTGTCACCAGAAAGAACGTTACTTTCACCCCGTTACCCCCATTGTTTCCCCCTGAAACAACGGCACTTTTTCCTCATAAAGACGCTTCCTTTATTCCTTAAGTGCCCTTATAAGATGATAACAATCTATTGAAATCCTTGCGACTTTCAGTAGTATTTTGAGAGAAATACCAGATTTAGTTTGGTTTTCTTCTCATTTCTTCGTACCTTCGCAACGAAACAGAAAAGTATGGAGAAGATACCGCATCCATTGATTGCCATTATCCCTATCGTGGTACTGATAGGGTTTCTTGCTGTTGTCATTGTGCTCTTTGGCAGTGACTCGCTGAGCGGAGGCAGTCAGATAGCCCTGTTGATGGGTATGGCTGTATGTGTAAGTCTGTCGATGGTAGTGTATAGGACTCCATGGAAGACTTTTGAAAAACAAATCAAGGCGACTTTAGGGGAGGTGAGCATCACCTTGCTGATACTGTTGTGCGTGGGTATGCTGGCAGGCTCGTGGATGATCAGTGGCATCGTACCGACGTTGATATACTATGGTGTACAGATCATGTCACCGCAGTTTTTCCTCGTATCTTCCTGTATCATCTGCGCTTTAATATCTCTGCTGTCAGGTAGTTCATGGACGACGATTGCAACTATCGGAGTGGCTTTGCTGGGTATCGGGAATGCCTTAGGTGTCTCTGAGGCATGGACGGCAGGAGCGATAATCTCTGGAGCGTATTTCGGAGATAAGATGTCGCCGCTGAGTGATACGACCATTCTTGCCTCGTCAGCCACAGGCACCGATCTGTTTGTACATATCCGCTATATGATGTTGACAACTATCCCCACCTTCCTCATCACCATTATCATCTTCTTTGTCGCAGGATTAGGTAATGGCAACGGAGCGGAATTACATGTTGGGGAATATGTGGGAGGACTGGATCGTACGTTCAATATCTCCCTATGGACACTGGTCGTTCCTCTGTTGACGGGAGTTATGATTGTCAAACGGGTACCATCCCTCATCGTATTGTTTGCTTCGTCTATGATGGCTGGTATCTTGGCATTGATTCTTCAACCTCAGATCCTTTGCGAGATAGCAGGGGAGACGATGCCATCAGCCAGTGCACTGACACGTGGACTCGCCATTACATACTATGGTGCTACTGCCCTTGACACAGGCTTTTCTTCGCTAAATGAACTGATTTCGACGAATGGAATGGCTGGGATGCTGAATACGATATGGCTCATCCTCTGTGCCATGTGCTTTGGCGCTGCGATGATTGCCAGCGGGATGATAGAGAGTATCACGAGCGTCATCGTCCGCTATGTACGCAGTAGGGTGAGTCTGGTGTCCTCGACAGTTGGGACAGGTATCTTCCTGAACATTGCGACAGGTGACCAGTTCATTTCTATCGTATTGAATGCTGACATTTATAAAGAGGTATATCAGCTACAGGGCTATGAGTCGCGCCTGCTGAGCCGAACTACAGAAGATGCTGCCACAGTGACCTCTGTACTGATTCCCTGGAATACTTGTGGTATGACACAAGCGACAGTATTGGGTGTCCCTACGTTGACGTATCTGCCTTATTGCTTCTTTAATCTGCTGAGTCCTCTTATGTCTGTCTTCATCGCTGCCATCGGCTGGCGAATTGTGAGAAACAAACAAAAATAAATAAGATTTTATTTTGTATTTCTTCTGATTTGCACTACCTTTGCACAATATGGAGAAAAAGAAGAAAAACCGTTCCTTTGCCGCCAGACTGTCACGATGGGTTATGCTGGTGATGCTTGTCATGATGAGTCTCCTGTCGTATGTGCTCTATAGTCTTAACTCTGGAGAGATGTTAGCCCTTATGGGTGACAGCTTCCATAACAGCATGCAGTCTTCTGACAGATGTATCGGTGATGTGATGTCGGATGTCAGTGTGGCAGTCAATAATAATATCTTTGACATTGAGCGAAACCTGTCACAACCAGATAAGCTACAGGGTGTCATGGAGCGCATGGTTACCCAGAACCCACGCATCCGCAGCTGTGGTATCAGTTTTGTTGAAAACTACTATCCCAAGAAAGGACGACTGTTCTGTCCTTATGCTTGGCGTACGGACAGCATGGAGGTAAAGGTACGACAGTCAGATACCGTGGATGATTATTTGGGCAGTGAATGGTTTACGGAGGCAATAGCCAAGGACTCAGCCTGCTGGTCGAAACCTTTCTTTGACAGGAACGAAGACAAGACCCCACTGGTGGCATACCTGTATCCTATACACGACCAACAGGGACGTGTCGTGGCTGTCTTAGGTGCAGACCTGTCTCTTGACTTTATGACGCAGATTCTGCAAGAACAAGACAGGGCTTTCGAAAAGGATGCCATCATTCTTGATATATTCGGGAAATTCCAGAGTTACGTGTTGCAGCGTGACGGAACGTTCCTGACGCATCCTTCACAATGGCGTATCCTGAAGGGTAATTTCTTTGACCATGTCAAAGACTATGACGAGCCTGGCAAGGCTGAGAATAAAATCAAGGGTATGCAGGAAGGTATGAAAAGCAGTATGGAAGTAGACTGTGCACTGATGGTCAACAGGCAAAAGGCCTATCTGTTCTATACTCCTCTTGCGGGTACAGACTGGATACTGACAGTAGAAGTACCTGCAGGTGTGTTGGACTTCTTCAGCATATTCATGGGCATCTATATGATTGTTGTGGTGGTGTTTGTCGTTCTTGTCACCTATCTGGTATGCCGTTTCACCATCAAATATGCCGCCAAGCCTCTGAAGTTGTTGGCGGATACTGCCGACAAGGTGGCACAGGGACGTTTTGACACACCCCTTCCTTCCATCAAGTATCATGACGAGATACATCAGTTGCGTGATTCCTTTGAGAATATGCAACACTCACTGACAGACTATATCGAGGAACTGAAGGATACGACAGCCTCGAAGGCTTCGATGGAGAATGAGCTGAAGATAGCCCACGGCATCCAGATGAGTATGCTGCCCAAGACCTATCCTGCCTTCCCTGATCGCCATGATATTGACATCTATGGACAGGTGATGCCGGCAAAGGCTGTGGGTGGTGACCTCTATGACTTTTTTATCCGCGACGAGAAGCTTTTCTTCTGTATTGGTGATGTGTCTGGCAAGGGTGTCCCAGCCTCCTTGGTGATGGCTGTCACACGCTCACTTTTCCGCAATATCGCTGCCCACACGACATCGCCAGAGAAGATGGTGGCAGGACTCAATGATGCCCTGAGTGACAATAATGAGACCAGCATGTTCGTCACTATCTTCGTTGGCGTGCTCGACTTGGCGACAGGTCATCTCTGCTACTCGAACGCTGGTCATAACATGCCCTTGTTGTTGACAGCTGACGAGACAACCATCATGTCCTGTGACCCGAATATTCCTGCAGGTGTCATGGCTGGCTGGTCATTCACCAGTCAACAGATAGACATGAAGCCAGGAATGACCATCTTCCTCTATACTGACGGACTCAACGAGGCAGAGGATATCCATCATAACCAGTTCGATATGGAACGTGTACAACAGACGGCAGCGACAGCAGTCAGACAGCCTCAAGCACTTATCATGGCCATGAAGGAGGCTGTGGAGCAGTTCGTGGGTGAGGCAGAGCAGAGCGATGACCTGACTATGTTTGCCATCCAGTATATCACACCAATGACAACTAACAAATAATAGACGATTAATATGACAGTAGAATACGAATATACCACGGTGATAGTGATGGTCGTCTCCGCACTTATCATACTCATTGCCTCTATGGCGATACCTGTCTATGGATATAAGCGCAAGCGGTTTAAGGGACTTGCCCTTGGATGTCTGTTGCAACCTGTTGTATGTGTCCTCGTCGTACTCGCGTCAATCTTTGCAGTGTATCTCTACTACTACTGGGATATGAAAAGGCAGGAGAAAGCTGCCATGGTAACCATTCGTAGTCTTGAGTCACATGACAACCGTGTTGATACGTTGATGTGGTATATCAAGGATAATGATGAATGTCTCTTAGATATCGGACAAGAAGATTATGAAGACAAGAAGACTGAAAAGAATAGTGAGGAAATAGTGGAAGACGTGAGCGGGAAAAGATACCAAGTGACCTTCTTCGATGTCATCCGTCTCAATGCTACCAGTGTGGGTGTAGAGGACAGGGTAGTGGTTAAGTTCGACTATAAGGCCAAGAAAGTCACGGCTACGGATTTCGGCGCGCCTGCAGAGGTCGTCAACGTTGACTGGGAGAAGGTAAAAGCATATTTAGAAAAAGAAAAGTAGTATGAGATACTGGTTATTGATGATTGGTTATTGGTTATTGTGTGTCTGTTGTGGGGCAAAAGGTCCTGCAAAGACGGAGCAAGCTAAAACCATGGAAGATACTATAGCTATAGAAAGTACCATTGATATAGATGTAGAATACACGAAAGAGGATAGCGCACTGGTCGTGAAACTGTTGACGGAAGCGAAGACGCAACGGGGCAAGGAAAACAGGATGATGTATTTCGGTAAGAAATTCCTCGGACTGCCTTATGTGGGGAGTACATTGGAGAATGGCGACAAGGAACACCTGATAGTCAACCTGCACGGACTCGACTGTACCACTTTTGTGGAGACAGTGTTAGCACTCTCACTCTGTGATCAACAGGATGCGCGTACCTTTAACGACTATTGTAACAACCTGGAGAAGATCCGTTATCGGGATGGGAAGATGACAGACTATACCTCACGTCTGCACTATTTTACATGGTGGGGCGATGATAATGTGAAACTGGGAATAGTGAAGGATATCGGGATGATGGATGCTCCTTTTATGGGCATACAGAAAGTACAGATCAATTATATGTCGAAATATCCTCAGCGGTATAAGCAGTTGAAGAACCATCCAGAGTTCATACCTATTATCAAGAAGTATGAGGATGAGACGAATGGCAAGGAGTATCCCTTTATCCTCAAGCGAGACCTTGACTGGCATCCATCGACCCCATTGGCGATGGTTCGTGACGGTGACATCGTGGCGATGCTGACAGACAGAGACGGACTGGATACGCGACATATCGGTATCGCCTTCTGGAAAAACGGGAAACTGCATCTGCTGCATGCGTCGAGTCTGTATAAGAAGGTGCTGATGAGCAAGGAGACCTTCTATGAGTATGAGAAGAAACAGCCGAAGCATATAGGTATCAGGGTGTGGAGGATGGTGGAATAGTCGAAGGACTAAGGTCTAAAGTCAAAAGTCAAAAACGAGAAAGAGATATGAGGCAGATTACGGATATTAAGGAGTTGAGGGATATCCAGATGGGGATTATGGATGATGTCCATCGCTTTTGTGAGGAACAGGGTTTGCGCTATTCTCTCAGTAGCGGTACCCTCATCGGTGCTGTCCGCCATCAAGGGTATATCCCTTGGGATGATGATATTGATATCTATATGATGCGTAATGACTATGAGCGTTTCCTGAAGACCTATCATGACGAACAGGGACGTTATAAGGTACTGAATCCCAAGAAGGAGGCTCATTACTACTATACTTTTGCGAAGGTTGTCGACCAACGTACGAGGATGGTGGAGAAAGAGACGGAAGGGTATGAGATAGGGGTGTATATCGACGTGTTCCCTGTCGATTATCTGACTGATGACATGAAAAAGCGTGAGCGTATCTTCCGACTCAAGAAACTGCTGTATAAGATCCGTCGCTGTAAGATATCACAGTCGAATCCGTTGCACTCACGTCTTGCTTACTTATGCTATCGTCAGCTGCCTGTCTCTGTGGGGATGCTGAACCGATGGATAGACAGGTTGATAGTCCGTCATAAACCTACTGGTACTTTATGCCACATGACAGAGGCAGGGCCAATAACCACGAAAGGGAGCTTCCCTGCTGCCGACATGAAGAAGATGATGGACGTGAAGTTTGAGGATCGTACCTATAAGATGATGATTGGTTATGACGACTATCTGCGACGTAACTATGGTGACTACATGAAACTGCCGCCCGAAGACCAGCGGACGACACATCATTTTGAGGCGTACTGGAAAGACTAAACCCAGAATTTCTTGTCTTCTTTATACTGATGGAATGCCGTGGATGATGACACGAAACGGTCGTATATCTTCGTGGCATACAGAGCATCGTGCAAACCGAGCCCTACGTTGTAGTTGAGAATGCGCTCCTCGTCATTTTCTCGACCAGGAGTCTTGCCTAACAGTACATTGCTCAATTCGTCAAACCGCTTGAACTGGGAGAAATATCGGAAGTTCTCTACATGTCCACGATCATCGGCAAACACTTTGTCGAAACAAAGGTCGCAGTTTTGGAATCCACGGGAATGTACAGGCAAGACCAATACCCCTTTTTGAAAGGCATTGTCGTCTTCGCAGAACAAACCCTTGGCAGAAGTGACGCATGAGATGATGACATCAGCCTCGCTGATGAATTCCTTCATATCGTCAATAATCTCGCAGGTCACATTCTTACAATTCTTCAGTCGGTCGGCAAAGATCTCAGCCTGGTCCTTATACCTTTTTAATCGGAATATGATGGGTTGGTCGGCATTATCAGCAGCCAGACAAAGGGCGGCTGCACGGGCGGTATTTCCTAATCCTACAATAGAATAGGTGTTGACACCAGAGCGTTTGAAAAGGCGTGTGGCAAGTGCCGTAACAGCACCGGTACGCATCGTTGTAATCCAGTCTCCATCAATGATAGCTAACAGATTACCACTACGGGAGTCATAGAGCATAATGTCACTGCCCAAGGAAGGTACCGCTTTTTCAATGCGGTGTACCACCTTGATGCAATAGCGCCCATACTGTGCAGGCAGCAGACTGGGCATAGCGTTGAAAAAATCGTCACCCTGCGGATGGATACTGATTTTCGGAGGGAGCGTAGCATCATATTTGATGCGGAACGACTCCTCAATCCATTCTATGCATTGATGAGGTGTAATACCTAACTTCCTGACTTCCTGATGGGATATCAGCTTAATGGTGTTATCTTTCATAACCCGAAATCTTTAACGCTTAACCTACCTGACTTCCTGGTTTCACGTCTTTTGTCGTAGTCACCACGCTGAGGCTCTCGTCAAAGTCAACGGCAGAGAGAATCATACCCTGACTCTCAATACCCATCATCTGACGGGGAGCAAAGTTGGCAACGAAGAGGATACGCTTGCCGACCAAGACAGAGGGATCCTCGTAGAAGGCAGCAATGCCGCTGAGGATGGTACGATCCGTACCTGTGCCGTCGTCAATGGTGAACTGCAAGAGCTTCTTCGACTTCTTCACCTTCTCACAAGCCTTGATAAGTCCTACACGGATATCGAGTTTCTCAAAGTCCTCGAAACTGACGGTATCCTTGACAGGGGCAGCTTGGTAAGTAGCAGCCTCGTTAGCCTTCTTGGTTGCCTCCAACTTGTCGAGTTGTTTCTGGATGGTCTCGTCCTCGATTTTCTCGAACAACAGACTGGGCTCACCCAGCTGGTGACCAGCCTTTAACAGGTCGGTACTGCCTAACTGCTCCCACTCGAAACTCTCAAGATTCAGCATCTCACGCAGCTTCTTGCTTGAGAACGGCAGGAACGGCTCGAAGGCGATAGCGAGGTTGGCGGTGAGTTGCAGACAGATATTCAGAATCGTCTCGCAACGCTTCGGGTCTTCTTTCCAAACCTTCCAAGGCTCGCACTCCGTGATATAACGGTTACCGATACGCGCGAGGTTCATTGCCTCAAACTGGGCATCGCGGAACTTAAACTGGTCGAGCAGTTCTTCTATTTTACTTTTTACATTTTTAAATTCTTCAATTGCTTGACGATCTACGTCAAGCCACTCGCCGCAGGCAGGTACGAGACCATTCCAGTATTTCTTGGTAAGCTGTAAGGCACGGTTCACGAAATTGCCATAAACAGCAACGAGCTCGTTGTTGTTA
>CACXQL010000015.1 GCA_902769805.1 uncultured Prevotellaceae bacterium | reverse complement strand
TTGACATGAAGCGAGAACCGTTATCACCGAAGTGCTTCGTGAATGCCTCGAAGGGACGAACCTCACGGTAGTTCTTCTCGAAGACACTGCCCTCAGGATAGCTGCCACGAGGCTCTCCCACATTCAGCGCATAGATATACTCGTCCGCCTCCATACGCTGGAAGGCTGGTGCCATCGCTCTGTCAACCGACTCGTCCATCTCGGGTTCAGTCTCAGGAATGGGTGCGTTCTCAGCGGAGAAGGTCACATTACCTGCAAGGATATACTCTCCAGGATACTCTGAGGAGTTAGGCATACTGATGACATAAGCGACATTGGCATTGATCTCCTGTACACTCTGCAGTCCGTTCTGCGTCAGACGGCGCAGCCAGAAATGATAGGCGCTGTCGTAGTTGTCAAACGGAGTAATGGTACGGTTGTCTTCATAAGTGATCGTCTGCACATCGAACGGCAGGGCGATAGACTCCCAACCACGTGCCACACCAATCTGTGTCTTCTGCTGGAAGTTACGGGTGTAACTAATTTTCTCTGCCGTGAATGGTTGTGGACAATACCAGTTGTTGTTGCCATCCGCATCCTTCAGGATGATCTCCTTTGCCGTACCGTCAATCACTACATTCTGGATTCCCTGGGGTGCCAGCGATGCTTCATTGACATATACCAACAGGTTCGGGTTAGCAATCTTAGCATATTCTTGAGCTGGGATATTGGCATTGCCTGCAATAATAGCAGCGAGGGAAGAACATTCTGAGAACATTCCTGTCATTACAGTCACATTAGCAGTATTGAAACTGCTTAAGTCAAGGAAATACAGACCAGAGCAACCATAGAACATTTGTTCCATGTTCGTCACATTTTCAGTATTAAAATATGCCAGGTCTAAACTTGTTATACTATAACAACCATAGAACATAGCGAACATAGTCGTTACGTCGTTAGTTTTAAGATTATGTATATTTGCAATATCATTCAAATGATTTAATCCATAGAACCAATAAGCCGTACTGGTCAAGTTAGTATAATCGGCAAAGGATTCGTCAAAGACTACATACGTAATATTGGATACGTATTCATTCCATCCCCTTGTTTCATAAGAATCAAACGGGCCTACATCCATTCCCCCTCTTGCATCCTTCTGGTCATCATAGTAGAAGGTAAGGACAGTGTTATTGTTACTGAGAGCGGCGTATGGCTCAGCAGATGTCACGGGACCAATGATAGCCTCTATCTGATCGCAATAGTCATTGATCTCCTGAGTGAAATGCTGTGCCTCGAAATAAGGAGCAGAGCCACGGTATCCATACATCATGTCTCCCTCGTCTATCGCCCATTGCAGGTTTTCCAATAATGACTGATCTACGTCGGGATTACCATCGGCGGCGGCATAGACCTTCTTACCTCTGTCCATAGCGGTCAACAAGTCCATCCATAAGGTATAGCCATAAGCCAGGATCGTAGTGTCTGACTGGACGGTAGTACCACCCTCGTCGCTCACGGCGATAGCCTTTATCACTACATTCTTCTTCAGTTCTATAGATCCTTCGTAATACGAAGGCAACTGAATCAGACTGTTCTGGACGCTGGTCACTGTCTCGTCTTGCAGATCAGGAAGTTCGGCAATGCCATAGAAGATACTGGCATTGGGTGTATTCGTCGTCATCACAAGGTTGTCACCCTCGAAAGTGAACTCGGGTGCATCGACCGACTGTGCCCACCCCATCAGGGACACAAGGGCGAATAATATAGTTAATAGCCTCTTCTTCATAACGTGTTCGTTTTTCCTCATTACACTTACATCTGACGTGACAGGTCAGGATTGGGATTATCATCATCAGAAGGCTCAACAGTCTCCGCAGGAGTCGTGAAAGTCACTACATTAGGAGTATAGAACACCTGTCCGCCCATACGTACAAAGCCACGGGCATAATAGATAGTCTGCGGTGTCAGGTTGACAACATGGCCTTCCACAAAGCCGCCCGTTCCGCCAGAACCCATCTCCTGTACCGTATCACTGATGGTCGGAACCTGGTTGGAGGTGCTGTAGCAGAATCCATACTCTCCTACCTCCATAGGAGCCGAGAACTCAAAGAAGAGCATCGCCTCCATGAACTGCAAGTGGTGTTCATCTACCTCTAAGTCTGTCAGCGTCGGAGAATCAATCTCACCGCCGCCCGTACCCTGCTGTACGAGAACGTCAACCTGCTTGGGATTCTGAAAACCAGCTACAAGAACAATGAGCGACAAACGGTCGCGGTCAGCATTGGCATTAGGCGAACAGTGTACGTGGATATCTCCGTTGCCGGCACCGATGGCTGGTTCTATGTGCAGCCACGACTGTGCTGATGACGGCACGAAGGCACGCCATACGGCATTACTCGTCACATGCAGTATCTGTTCACCGCCGTTGCCGTCTATTCTGAGTTCGTCGGTATTAACACCAAGACTGATATTATCACTGTTCATTCCCTCCTGTGTCACTATGACCTCAGCACTGCTGGAACCGTAGAGGATAGTGAAGGAGGAAGCTCGTGCGATATCACTCTGTATGGCATCCACCGAGATATCCACTGTCGATGCACCAACATCGCCGGAGGTCTTATCCAAGTGCATCCAGTCAATACCAGAAGGCATTACAATATTCCAGCCTGCCACATTACTTTTGATGGTCAGGAGCTTAGAACCACCAGGCTTAGCCTTGAAGTTCACAAACTTGTCTGAGATATTCATGGTCGGGTCACCACTTTCCTGACGCAGTGCAATCTTCTGCTTCAGTCCACCGTCAGACTTCAGCACGATGGTATCTACGCGGTCGAAGACAGAAGTGTTCTGATCGGTATTAATCACCAATGAACCATTGCCCACGCCACGCTGTGGCTGGACCGTCAGGCTATTCCACACCGTCGGGTCGTAGGTCATCTCCCATGCACAGTTAGCTGTGATAGGCACCTCTTTCGACTCGTCACCCGAGCGCATCTCTATATTACCGCCCTCAACGATCAGTATCTCTTTGGCGGGCTTCGCCTCCAGCTCCTCGTCAGACTTACAGCCTGTCAATCCTGCCACGATAGGCAGTGCGGCGAGTATTGCGATGATATTTCTTGTTTTCATATCGTTCAGTCTTTATATATATAATAAGGTGTAGGTTAGAAATTGAAGATGGCACCCAGCGTGATCATGAAGCCACCGGCAGAGATATCGCTGACATCAGAGAGATGCTTAAAGTTCTCATCCTTGCTGATGCCGAAGGAATATGCCGGATTAGCAAACACATAGAGGCGCTCCATCGGAGCGAAGAGCAGTTTGGCACCGATAGACAGGCAGTTAGCATAAGCGCCATCACCATACATGTTCGTTCCATTCTGCACGGTACCTGAGAGACGCTCTATCTCATAGCCTAACTGAGGCACGATACCCAGACGCTCTGTCAGGATAAACAGATAACCCAGCTTAAAGGCGAGTGTCGAGCGTTTGTAACTGATAGTACTCAGATAGGTGTCGTCACCATCTGTCGAGTACCAGGGTACATCGTCAGATGAACCAAGACCGAAGGTATAGCTGGCTTGGAAGTCGAAGCGCTTGTAGGTGGCACCTACCAGTACACTCAGACCAGATAAGGAACGGATACTATAGCCGGCACCGAAATAGAATGAATTAGGTTTGATATACTGTACACGAGCCATGTCGATGGTATCGCGTGTCGTCTGGTTATGACGTACGACATATTCTATTCCATCCTTGTTCACATAGCCCTTGCGCTTCAGGTTGATCTGGTAAGTACCGATAGGCAGCGTATGTGACTCCGTCAGGTCGATGGGGTCGGTACCATTGATCGTTGCTATCGCATTACGGGGACGAGTGTAAAGGCTCAGGCGGCCCGTATGCGGAGTAGGCTGGGCTGCCTGTACGATATTATTCGTCAGTGCCACCACGGTGAAGGAAGTCTTCTCGGGATCGCAGTCAGCCTTGCGCGTCTCTATGGTATAGGAGCCTTCACGCAACTGGGACTGCCAGCTGCCGGTGCCTACATACTTGCCCTCAAACCATATCTCTGCATTGTTCTCGACATTCACGGTCACATCTCCGAAATGGTCAGACATATCGCGCTGCTCCACATTAATCAGTCGGAGACTGGAGTCATCGTCCGTAGTGATCATAAAGGATGTCTCGCCCTCATAGCGGTCCTTCAGGGCACGTACCGTATGACGACCATAGTTCAAGTACTTGTGATTGATAGGTGACTGTCCCACATTCTCGCCATCGATATAGATGGTGGAGTTTGCCATCTGTGAGGTAATAGTCACATAACGACCGATACCGATGTCAAGGTACATCTCGTAAGTACGGGCACCATCGATGGGTACGGGATAGTAATACTCACGCAGCACGCCGTAGTCCTTGTGCTGGATTGTCAGTCTCTTGGCACGGCGAGGCACATAGAGCCATATCTCACCGTCATGCTCCTCTGACGCAACGATACCCAGCGAACCTCCGTTGAATGTGAATCCGCGGTCAGGGGCCTGAATCTTTATCAACGCAGCTTTCTCACCGTTCTGGTCCAGCTTCTGTGTTCCATGCGTGTTGGCAGTCATATCTCTCTCCAACAGACCGAACTTAAGTACCTTGATATTCTGTGCAGCAGTCCCCAAGGTCACTAAACTCACGAGTGTCAATAAAATAAATTTCTTCATATTATAAGATTGATTTGGTTCCTGTATATTTACCATTCGGGTACAAAGATAGTTAAAAAACACAAAACGCCAAAACTTTTGCATAGAAATTTCGCACCTTGTGTTATCTTCTTTGTTTTACTCCGGAATGGTATAACGCTCCTTTGTCTCCCCTACCAGATGCTTCGCAAATGGCTGAGGATAACCAGGACGTTTTACCGTTTCGCCTAATCCGTACTTGTTGCGGAGGAAGCGTCCCTGCTCATCAACAGGCTTCACTGCCATATCGTTATGGCGGACGATCAGGAAGACGGCAAGCTGTTTCCAGCGCGCCAGCATCTGCTGTGCCTGCTGGATACTATAGTCATTGAGGAACTGCTGCATCTCTGCCGGCTGCATCACCTTTGCCCGAGCCTCTATCTCTGGCTGTTGACTAAGATAGGCATGCTGCAAGGAGTCGCGCACCTGTCGGAGGTCTGGGAACATAACACTATATCGTGGATACACCATATTACTTACCCAGTTACATACCCAGTAGGCACTCTTGTCAGAGAACGTGACCGCATCGGCACCGGGGGCGTTGAAGCACTCAGGACGGCGCGTCATCGAACAGTAGATAGGGACATACGCCACCATGTTACCGTCATCATTGCCAAACCAGAAACATCCCCCTACCTCACGAGGCAGCCATGAACGCATCTGAGAGACAAACGAGAAGGCTGTCTGCTGGGTAGAAACAGGACGCTCATTGAAATAACGCTTCCCGTCTACCTTATAATATAATGGTGTAGGACGGTACGGCATGTGCCAGATACCAGCACCCACGTCTGTCGAATCTATCTCCATCGGGGTTCCCTCAAAATGGTCTCGCATGTCATTCATCACATCCTCCACAGAGACTTTCTGGTCAGGGATGACCCATAAGGGCATATCCTCCGCATCCTTGTCGAGACCTAATGCCCAAGGCAGATAACGGTCCATCCCTTTCTTATGATGGTTGAAGAATGTCCAAGCGCGGGCATCGCAGATACGACGACCCTCAAAGGTAGGAGCCGCATACGCCATCTTCCAGGAGAAATCCTCGTCCTTTCCTGTAAACCAGCCACGCTGACGGGCATACTTGATGACGTTCTTCGAATAGAGCACGTTCTGCTTGTCTTTCATATCAAACTGTCCGATACGACTCTGGTTGGCATGGGCACATATCGCCTCATCAGGAATACGGACGGCGACCCATACGGTACGCTCCTTCGACGCCTTACGGTCAGGACCGCATCCCTGCATCTCCATGATCCACGCCTCGTTAGGGTCACAGATAGTGAACGTCTCTCCCTCTGAGTAATAGCCGTATTGCTCCACAAGTGTCGTCATGACCTGTATTGCCTCACGTGCCGAACGGGAACGCTGAAGGGCGATGTATATCAGGGAACCATAGTCGATGATGCCTGTTGAGTCCACCATCTCCTCACGACCACCATAGGTTGTCTCTCCGATAGTCACCTGCCACTCGTTAATATTACCCACAACATTATAAGTCTCCTCTGCCTCCGCTATCTCACCCAGGTATTTGTTGGTATCCCACTCATACACCTTGCGCATCTCACCTTTCTGGTGCTTAGCGGCAGGATAGTGGTAAAGAGGCATATAGGCTCCATAGGAGTCTGCATTATAACTACAGATGACGGAACCGTCTGTACTGGCTTTCTTGCCAACGATAAAATTGGTGCAGGCATCAGCGGATGCTGTCATCGCCATGACTGCGAATACTAATAGGAATCGTTTCATTTCTCTTATTCTTTTATTATTTCTCTTTCAACTCATAGGTCATACCCAGATCACGAATATAGGTCGTCATCCAGCCATCCTCATAGGTTCCACCCATATTACGTCCACCTCCTTCTATATACAGTCGGGAGGGATCAAGACCTTGTGGCACTGCGATACTCAGTTCCACCCATCCGAACAACGGACAGGCTTGTTGGGCAAGGGTATAACGTCGTGAGATACTCCCCTGCTCTGCCGTTGGCTGGATGAGCAGTCCCTCTTCCACCATCCTTGCTGGTATCGTCAGTTGCATACCAGGCAGCGAAATGAGTGACAAGCAATCGTAGGTTACATTATAGGGGATGGGGGTAATGGGGTTAATGGGCGTTTTGACTCCTTGTACGGTAAAGTCATAATGGGACTCGTTACCCATGAAGTCACGAAGGATATAGGTCATCTGGTATGGACGCTCCTCGTTGAAGTCAACGATACCCCTGTCAGCACCATGGAGGATAGGCAACGTCACTCCTTTTGGAATATACGAGCGCATATACCATGTCTTATGATGCTGCCAGTGGTCATAGTCACCCCATGCGTTCACCTGACGGTTGCTATTAACGGGAATACGACTCACATTTGCGGAGAATACCTCCTGACCGTCTACCAGCAGAATCGTCTCACGGATACCGTAATGGTTATAGACTCCTTGCATATAGTCATCCGCCCATAAGGCAAAGCCGACCTTACCCCATGCCGTGAACGACTGGTCGAGACGGGAAGAGAAACGGAACCTGACATTCTCCGGAGAGGCTCCGAAAGAGAATGTCTGCTTACTGCTTCCCCCATTGAAGACACCTTCACCTGCCACAGGACATGCCATGAAACTATGTGCCTGCGGTGGTACGGAGTCGATGACACAATTTGTCAGGAAGTCCAACGGATCCAACATATCCCATGTCTTCGTATCATGAATCTCCAAATGGAGATGCGGACCTGTACTATGCCCCGTATTTCCACTGAGTGCAATCAATTGTCCTTGAGCCACAGGAAAGTCAAGGGGTGTGAAACGTACGTCTATGGGTTCTCCCTTCGCTGCCTGACGATCGATCATCCGTTCCAACTTGGGCGCAAAGCGTTTCAGATGACAATAGATACTGGTATAGCCCTCTGGATGCGTCACATATACTGCATTGCCGAAACCGCTGATACCCACTGTCAGGCGACTCACATATCCGTCACCGATGGTATAGATATGCTTGCCTTCCACATTGTCGGTCTTGACATCTATTCCACCATGAAAATGATTAGGACGCGGTTCTCCGAAGTTGCCTGCCAAGGTAATCTGATAGTCTACTGGTGAGGCATAAGACACTCTTTGGTTGTCTGCCATAAGAGACAGACAGCCAACAGCCAACAGCCAACAGCCAACAGCTATCCTCTTCAGCATGCCTTAAAGCTCATGTCAAGACCTTTGACGGAGTGTGTCAAAGCACCCACAGAGATGAAGTCGACACCCTGTTCAGCATAGTCGCGGATTGTATCAAAGGTAATACCGCCACTCGACTCTGTCTCATAACGATGGGCTATCAGGTCTACGGCCTTCTTCGTATCGGGGACGGAGAAATTATCCAACATGATACGGTCTACACCTCCATGATCCAATACCTGCTGTAACTCGTCAAAGGAACGGACTTCTATCTCTATCTTCAGCTTCAATCCTTTCTCTTCCAGATACTTGTGACAACGGTCAATGGCATTGACGATACCACCTGCGAAGTCTACGTGATTATCTTTTAGCAGAATCATGTCAAAGAGACCGATACGATGGTTCACGCCGCCACCGATCTTCACAGCCTGCTTCTCCAGCATACGCATGCCAGGTGTAGTCTTACGGGTGTCCAACACACGGGTATTCGTACCTTTCAGACGCTCCACATAACGGTTCGTCATCGTGGCGATACCACTCATGCGCTGCATGATGTTCAACATCAGGCGCTCTGTCTGCAACAGCGAGCGGACCTTGCCTGTCACTATCATGGCAATATCACCCTTCTTCACCTTTGCACCATCCTGCATCAGCACCTCTACCTTCATCTCTGGATCGAAACGGTGGAACACCTCTTTGGCAATCTCCACACCTGCAAGGATACCGTCTTCCTTGATGAGCAGATGTGACTTACCCATCGCATCCTCCGGAATACAGCAAAGGGTGGTATGGTCTCCATCTCCGATATCCTCTGCAAACGAGAGATCAATGAGACGGTCCACTAATTCCTCTACACTTAACATAGGCTTACCTCTTAAGTTTATATTGGTCCTTAAACAGATAGACACCGATTCCAACACCCAGGCCAAAGGCTGAGTCCTCAAACTTCTTGGTGGAGAAATCAATATACAGTTCCGGTTCTATCGTCACAGTACGACTGATAAAGAAAGCATAGCCCACCTGTGCACCTGGACGGAAGTCGTTGTAGCCTTTAGTGTGATAATATTTCAAAGACGCACCCAGGTATAGACCGTTCTGAATAATATAATAACGCCCCCCCACTCCTAAAGTAAGCGCATCAGGGGTATCATCCAGATGATCATAGCCTACCTGTGCAGTAGCCATCAGGTTGTCCATAAAGAGATAACCTGCCTTCACATTGGCTCCGAAATGGAACTTCTTTGCCTGACTACTGATATCAAAACCTGAAAGAGAGGCACCCAGATATGCCTTGCCTTTCTCAAACTGTGCACTGGCTGTCAAAGAAGCCACAAGAGCTACCACTAATAAACCTAATTTCTTCATAATTATATCGTCTTTAATGTTTAATGTTTCATTTTTAACCTCTCTCTCCGCAACCAGAGGAAGAACCATACAGCGGCAATAACGAGGCAGGCGACACCCAAAGGATATCCGACAGACTCAGACAGGTGGAGCGTCTGCTTGGAGATAAAGAAGAATGTAGAGCAGACGGTGGTCATGAACAACGCGGGAATCAGTGTAATCCAATAGCATTTCTGTTCACGCACCAGATAAACGGTGACAGCCCAGAGGGTGAACACCGACAGAGCCTGGTTGGAGAAACCGAAATACTGCCAGATGGTGTTGAAGCCGTCGGGATTCTCCATCTGCCAGATAAGCATGACGATGGAAGCAGCAAACAGCGGAATACAGATAAGGAAGCGCTTCAGGATAGGACGCTGGTCCATCCTCAGACACTCAGCCACAATCAGACGGGCAGAACGGAAGGCGGTATCACCACTGGTAATCGGGGCAGCGACCACACCCAGCATGGCAAGGACCCCTCCAAAGACACCCAGCCAGTCGTTACAGATAATATTGACTACTGCAGGCGCAGAAGTATAGAAACCTGTCTTTTGGGCAGCCTCTATCATCTGATAACCAGGAGCTGGCTCGGCATAGAAGAAATACGATGCCACCGTTGCCCATATCAAAGCAACAACACCCTCGGTAATCATGGCTCCATAGAAGATAGGACGTCCCATGTGCTCACTCTTCACACAACGCGCCATCAAAGGACTCTGCGTAGCGTGGAAACCGCTGATGGCTCCACAGGCTATAGTGATGAACAAAGCAGGGAAGATGGCATCCGTCCACTTCTCTGGCTGTGCCTCTGCACCCATATTATATAAATGTGTCCATAACTCTGGAATATCAGGCATCTTCACAAACAATACCACCATCAGGGCTACTGCCATGAACAACAGCGAGAAGGCGAAGATGGGATAGAAACGACCGATAATCTTGTCAATAGGCAACATCGTGGCGATGAGATAATAGGCAAAGATAATAACCACCCACACCATTGTCCCACCACCGATGGAATGCAGAATCTCAGCTGGGCTGTACACAAAAACCGTACCTACCATAGTAAGTAGTAGAACGGTGAAAACCAGCATGATACGCCTTGTTGTATTACCTAAATATTTACCAATCAGTTCTGGTAGTCCTGCACCTCCATTACGCATGGAAAGCATACCTGACAGATAGTCGTGGGTAGCCCCTGCAAAGATACAACCCAGCACTATCCACAGATAGGCGACAGGTCCGAACTTCGCACCCATGATGGCACCAAAGATAGGACCTGTACCTGCAATGTTCAGAAACTGGATCATGAAAATCTTCCAGTTAGGAAGCACGATGTAGTCAATACCATCTGCCTTGGCGATGGCAGGAGTCACACGGTTATCCGGACCGACAATACGCTCCACCAGACGACCATAGAAGAAATAGCCTAATAACAGAGCCACGAGGCTCAATGTAAATGATATCATTTTTACGTTGTATTTTATATTCTTTCTGCAAAGGTAAGAATAAATTATGAATTATAAACTATGAATTATGAATTATTTCGTACCTTTGCATCCAAAATTGATAGCATATGAAACGAAATACCATTATTATATTGCTACTCTGTGCAGTTCTTACCTTATGTGCACAGCCCCGTCAGGAGCTTCGTGCCGTATGGCTCACCACACTGGAGGGTCTCGACTGGCCGAGTACGAAAGGAACATCTGCCTCCGTGGAGCAACGACAGAAACAAGAACTTTGCAAGATTCTCGACCAACTGAAACAGGCGAATGTAAATACCGTACTCTTTCAGGCACGCATCCGAGGTACTGTCACCTACCCTTCCGACTATGAGCCTTGGGACGGCTGTATCAGTGGAAGATTCGGAACAGCACCCCATTATGACCCTCTGCAGTTCGCCATTGAAGAGACACATAAGCGAGGCATGGAGTTGCATGCGTGGGTGGTTACCGTACCAACAGGCAAATGGGAAAGCTATGGGGCAAAGTACCTCCGCCAGCATCGTCCCAACCTGATGAAACGTATTGGCGTGGATGCCTTCCTGAATCCAGAGAATGCGCAGACTGCAGAGTATATCTCGAATATCTGTGAGGAGATTACCCGTCGCTATGATATTGACGGTATCCACCTCGACTATATCCGTTATCCTGAACAGTGGAAAGGGGGTTTCAATCGCTCCCAGGGACGTGAGAACATCACGCGTATCGTACGTGCCGTCCACAAGAAGGTGAAAAGACTGAAACCCTGGGTGAAGATGAGCTGCTCACCCTTGGGAAAGTTCGACGACCTGACGCGTTTCCCGTCGGGTGGCTGGAATGCATATAATAAAGTATGTCAGGATGCACAGGGATGGCTACGTGAAGGACTGATGGACCAACTCTATCCAATGATGTATTATGACGGCAAGCACTTCTATCCCTTTGCAGCCGACTGGAGTGAAAACCGCTATGACAGAGAGATTGCCTCCGGTCTGGGAATCTACCGCCTGATACGCAGCGAGGGCAACTGGTCGTTGGATGCCATCAAACGACAGATGTATGTGGCACGACAGTTAGGTCTCGGACACTGCTATTTCCGCAGCCGTTTCCTGACAGACAACACCAAAGGACTCTATGACTTCGTCTGCGACTTCGATGCCTACCCTGCCCTCGTGCCTGCTGTCGTCACACACCAGCCTGCACCGACAGCTCCCACGACCTTCAACGTTGAGCGCACCACCAATGGCGACAATATCAGTTGGGGCGGAGCCGTTGATACCAGTGACGGCGACTATCTAACATATAATGTCTATGCCTCCACTACCCTGCCTGTGGATATCCAAGATGCACGTAACCTCATTGCGACAAGGCAAATGCATCCGTTCGTCAGTGTGCGCCGCCCTTCCGATGATCCTACGCTCTACTATGCCGTCACTGCCGTCAACCGCTATGGTAAGGAGAGTGAGCCGGTGGGAGGGCAAAGGTCAAAGGTCGGAGGTCAAAGGTCGGAGGTCAAAGGTCAAAGGTCAAAAGTCGGAGGTCAAGAGTCTGCCTCAGACCAACTAATGACCAACAACGGATACTTGTTGACAATTCCAGAAGACAAGATGCTACCTGAAGCCGACCATCTTGCCGTCCTTTCCATGCAGGGCACCATCATTGCTACCAAGTCCTTTGCCCGCAGTGTCAATATTTCCGACATCCCCAATGGAGTCTATGAGTTGCGCACCCTCAACCATAAAGGTGTCACCCACCATATCGGCTTCTTCCTCATCAAGAGGTGAGAAAAAGATTAAAGATTAAAAGATTTATTTTGTTTTTCGTTCGTTTTACATTATCTTTGCAGCATGGAAAAGGTGATACTGGGTATCGACCCTGGCACAAACATCATGGGTTATGGTGTCATAAAGGTGAAGGACAATAAGGCAGAGATGGTGACAATGGGAGTCATTGACCTGCGAAAGTTCGAAGATGCCTACTTGAAACTCGGTCATATTTTCGAACGGGTGACAGGTATCATTGATGCCTATCTGCCTGACGAGATGGCAATTGAAGCACCCTTCTTCGGAAAAAACGTACAGTCGATGCTGAAACTCGGACGTGCACAAGGTACCGCTATTGCCGCTGCTATCCACCACGGGGTACCCATCCATGAGTATGCGCCACTGAAGATTAAAATGGCGATAACAGGCAACGGCTCTGCCTCAAAGGAACAGGTAGCTGGGATGTTGCAGCGGTTGTTGAAGTTCGACGAGGATGCCATGACGAAATTCATGGATGCAACAGATGCTCTCGGTGCCGCTTATTGTCATTTCATGCAGATGAACCGTCCTGAGTCACAGGCTCATTATCGGGGATGGAAGGATTTTGTGAATAAGAACCAGAAGAAAGTTCATAGTTAAGAGTTCATAATTATGGTAAAGGCTATCGTTGGACGTAACGGAAGCGGAAAAACGCAATATATTGAACAACTTCGCAGGCAGGTGGCGAGTGACCGTCTGCGCTATATCGCCTTTAGTGACTCTTATGGTCCTGCTGTCGACAAGGCCTACTACCTGCAACTGAGATGGAACCAGCATGACATTGATCCAGAAACGCCAAATGTCGGAGAACTGTTGGAGAAGGCATACCGGCTGGCTGGCGATGATACAGAAGAACGTCGTCAACTGCAACGTCATCTGTATGGCCTCTTCCATATGGAACCGTTACTTGACAAATATGTTATTACGCTCTCCAGCGGAGAACTCAGGAAGTTCCAACTGACGAAGACACTGTTTGCCAATCCGAGTCTGCTCATCATGGATAATCCTTTTATCGGACTCGATGCGGAGACACGAGACCAACTGAAAGAGTTATTGCAGTTATTGGCGGAAAAACAGCGTCTTGATATCATCCTCGTACTCTCCAAGACAGATGATATCCCTACCTTCGTATCAGAGGTCATCGAACTGAGAAATGGGAAGATACTGCCACCATGTAGTCGGGAGGAGTATTACAACCGGCAACTCCCCATCCCACCCCATGTACTGAGCAAGGAGAGACAGGAGGCGATACTCGCACTTCCCTATCAAGACAACGACTATCATACTGACGAAGTCATTAAGATGCAACAAGTGAGCATACGCTATGGAGAGCGTACCATCCTGAATAACCTCGACTGGACAGTACGCAACGGAGAGCGATGGGCTTTGTCTGGACAGAATGGCAGCGGCAAATCAACCTTGTTGTCTTTGGTCTGCGCAGACAATCCTCAAAGTTATGCCTGTGACATCACTCTCTTCGACCGTCCCCGCGGATCTGGCGAGAGTATCTGGGACATCAAGAAACATATAGGATATGTGTCACCGGAGATGCATCGTTCCTATCAGCGTGACCTCCCAGCCATTCGCATTGTGGCAAGCGGACTGAAGGACTCCGTAGGTCTCTACGTCAAACCAAATGAAGAAGAATATACTATCTGCCGCTTTTGGATGGACATCTTCGGACTGGAAAATATGTACAACCGTACCTTTATGAAACTCTCCAGTGGAGAACAGCGTCTGGTACTGCTGGCACGTGCCTTCGTCAAAGACCCACAACTGCTCATCCTTGACGAGCCCTTGCACGGACTCGATTTAAAGAACCGTCGACTAGTGAAGGATGTCATCGAGACCTTCTGTCAACGGCGTAACAAGACGATGGTGATGGTGACACACTATGAAGAAGAACTGCCAACAATCATTACAAACAAGAAATATTTAACAAAATCATGAATAATATGAAAAAGATTTTATTAGTATGCCTGCTGACTATCAGTATGAACATGCAGGCACAGGAAGTATTCCAAGAACTGCGACAGAAGAACAGGGCTATCGTAGAGAACCCGCAAAGCAATGAACTGGTACGCCAGATTGGTCAGTTCAAACTCGACGCCCTGAATTACCTTATCATCAAGATGCAGGAGGAGATGCCCGACTCATCGGCATACTACCTTGACGTTCAGGCTTATTCCATGGACCAATACGTACAGTTCTATATCAAGAAACTGGTGGAGCTGAACAAGATGCCACAGTCATTACAGGAACAGATGACCAAAATATTCATGGATACCAGTCGACAGTTCCCTCTCTTCAAGGACAAAGACCAGGAGATGGTGCTGAGCTACTATAACCGCGGAGAATGCCTGACTCGCTTCTCTCTGGACACCGACTGGGAGAAAGCACTGGAGGCGATAGAGAAAAAGATGGAGGCAAACAAATAACACCCTATGCCGAGAAAGAAGAAGCCACTGCCTCTCTTAGAGCATATCACCATTACTGACTTTGCAGCTGAAGGAAAAGCACTGGCAAGGGTTGACGACATGGTGGTTTTTGTACCTTGGGCTGTGCCTGGCGATGTCTGTGACCTACAGGTGCGACGTAAAAAACACAGTTTCATGGAGGCAGAGATCGTCCATTTGCATACACCCAGTCCCTTACGCGTCACCCCCTTCTGTCAGCATTTCGGAACCTGTGGAGGTTGTAAGTGGCAACAACTGCCCTACGAGGAACAGTTGAAGATGAAGCAGCAACAGGTATATGACCAGCTGACACGTATCGGAAAAGTGGAACTGCCTGTATTCCGTCCCATCCTGGGCAGTGTAAAGACACAGGAGTATCGTAATAAACTCGACTTCGGTTGTTCCAACCGCCGTTATCTGACTAACGAGGAGATTGCATCCGGCAAAGAGTTCGCCCGTGATGCCATCGGCTTTCATATCACAGGTGCCTTCGACAAGATTCTGCCGATAGAGAAATGCTGGCTGATGGATGACCTACACAATAAGATACGCAATGAGGTGCGCGACTATGCCATCGGGCATCGGATGAGCTTCTTTGACCTCCGCCAACAGGTAGGACTGCTCCGTGATGTCATCATCCGTAACTCAAATAGTGGGGAGTGGCTTGTTATCTTCCAGTTCCATTATGACGAGACGGGAGGAGAGAAAGAAGCCAAAGGACTGATGCAGCATATAGCAGACACTTTTCCGCAGATTACAGCACTGATGTATCTGGACAATCAGAAATGCAATGACACCATCGGTGATCAAGAGATTCTGACTTTCAAAGGTAATGATCATATCTTCGAAACGATGGAGGACCTGCGCTTCAAGGTGGGGCCAAAATCCTTCTATCAGACGAATACGGAACAGGCATACCATCTGTATTCGGTGGCAAGAGAGTTTGCTTTTTCTGAGAACTCAGAGGACCTCAAACCTTTGGTCTATGACCTCTATACAGGCACAGGTACCATTGCTAACTTCGTTGCACGGAAAGCACGGAAGGTAATCGGTATTGAGTATGTACCAGAGGCGATAGAGGATGCCAAAATCAACTCCGAGATTAATCATATCGACAATACGCAGTTCTTCGCTGGTGACATGAAGGATATCCTGACTGACGATTTCATCGCTGAGCATGGCCGTCCAGATGTCATCATCACAGACCCACCCCGTGCCGGTATGCATCCCGATGTCGTCAAGACAATCCTCAAGGCAGCCCCACAGCGTATCGTCTATGTGTCATGCAATCCTGCCACACAGGCTCGTGACCTACAGGAGTTGGATGCCGACTATCGGGTGGAAGAGGTACAGCCTGTCGACATGTTCCCACATACCCCCCATGTAGAGAATGTAGTATTATTAACTAAGCGATAATCGAATGATGAAGAAACTGATGATCCTTGCCCTCCTCATGACGGGCTTCGCATTGACTTCCAATGCCCAAGAGAACGAAAAGAAAAAGACCGTGATAGAACTCCCTCAATGGGTGAAGAATATCAAGATCAGCGGTTATGGTATGTTACAATATCAAGCGGACGATAAATACGGATCCGGATTAGACAAGGACGGTAACCCTGTTAAGAATCATGAGAATGCCTTCAACCTCCGTCTGATGCGTCTAATCATGGACGGTAAGATTGGGGACTTTGCCTGGCGTGTACAGATGCAGGGAAGTTCTAATGCCGGACCTGGCAATCCCACCGTCATGCTTGTCGACCTGGCTTCGGTGACCGTTCCGGCGAGAAGGCCTCTGGCGGTCGTGACATCGGTCTGCAGATACAGGGTGACTTCCTGAAAAATGCCGCAGGGCGCAACCTTATCCACTATCAGATAGGTGTCTACAATGGTGAAGGTATTAACCAAAAAGACAGAGACAGCCGGAAGGATGTCATCGGAGGTATCTGGTTCATGCCTGTCAAGGGTGTCCGTATTGGTGCCTTCGGATGGACAGGTTCACGTGGTGACATGACATGGACTGACGAGAACGGCAACGAATGTAAGGGAAGTGTCAGCAAGAACCGCTATGCCCTCTCTGCCGAATACGACAAGGACGAATGGACCTTCCGCGCTGAGTATATCCACAGCCAGGGATGGGGAGCCACAAAGGTGGATAGCAGGACTGTGGATTTCTCTAAAGGTGACAAGGCGGATGGTTTCTATGTCTTCGGCATTGTCCCCGTCATCAAATCGAAGCTTCACGCCAAGGCACGTTACAACCTCTATCGTCCCACCAAGGAATGGTCTACCTCCAAGACCATGTACGAAGTCGGCTTGAACTATTTCATCACTAAGAACATCCAGATCAATGCGGAATATGCTCGTGTAAATGACCGCACCCTCGGCAAGCACAACTACAATTTCGCAGACATCCAGTTGGATTTCAAGTTCTAATGAGTCCTGAAGCGTCGTGTCAGTGCCTCCCACAGATGGGTCTTCTGGTGGAGAATCAACAGGGAGAACAGCAGGCTGACAAGTGATAGCCCGATGCCGAATATCCAGTAGGCATAGCCATCGACTGTGATGGTGGTAAAGTATGCTAATAGTCCGATAAGGATATGTATGGCACTATACCGCATCACAGTCGATGACATTTTATATCCATACCGCCAACGCGCCACACCATTAATCATCAGATAGTCAAACAGGTTGGCAAGAGTAATGGCTATACCCGTTCCCAACAGTCCCCATTGCTGATAACCGAAGATAATCAGCAGTACAAACACCACGAAATAGGTTGACTCAAGAAACAAGTACATCATAGAATAGCCTCGTGCCAGCGTGATATATGCCACAGGTAATGTAAGGGCTTTAAAGAACATCGCCAAAGCTGCCACCTGTGTCATCGTAATGACAGGTAGGAACTCTTTACTGAATAACAACGGTATGAGCACTGGCAAAAAGATAATCAGTCCAACCAGCATTGGGGACACTATCAGAATAGACACCTCTGTCTGCTTGTTGACTGTCTCATTGGCCGCTGCCACATCAGTATTGACGGCAGAGAGACGGGGATAATAATCCGTCTCCATGGCAGAGAACACCATTCCTGCATAAGTCACCGTGATCATATAACCAGCATTATAGAGCCCTAACATTCCAAGATCACCCTCTACATTCAACCAGGAGCGTATCAGCATCTCCGCGCCACTGCCGATAATACCCGCCAACGTAAAGGCAACACCAAGACGCACCATCTCCATACCTTCTCCTAAGATGCCCTTGGCTCCTCGTAACTGCAAAGGATAGAGACGGTAAGAACTATTGACCGTCAAGAGCATGGTAACAAAAGCCATCGCTACAATGACAGGCACAATACCCGTCTCACCAAAGAAATAATAGACTGGCACTGATAACAGCAATGCCGCCATCACAGCACCTACCTGCACCAACGCCAGTGAACGGAGCCTTCGGCGACCTTTCAGGATAGCCGTCTCACCACCTGTTATTGCTAACATACCCACCGCAGGTGCCAACAGGATGAAGTGCATCGTATGATTACCCCATGCAAACGTGGTACTGCTAAGAATCGGTCCCAACACCATACATACCAGCGTACCCAGCAAAGCCGTCAACAGACTCCATGCACGTACTACTTTTACAAATTGGACTATCTGTGGATGGTTATCATTCTCTGGAAAATCCGACAAGTGGCGCACGGCACTCATGGAGACACCGAGTGTAGTGGACTGGGACACAAAGTTAACAGTAGTATTGAAAAGTGAGACTAGCCCCATACCAGACGGACCAAGAAGCAAGGCAACAAACTTATTACGCACAAGGCTTACTATTATATTCAGTCCCTGTACTCCGCCAAAGATACTCGTGTATTTCAGTATATGGTGATAGCCGTTATTTTGCTCGTCTTCCATACTATCTTTATATTTCTGAACGCAAAAGTACTACTTTTATTTCGAGTTTACAAATAAATTAGTATCTTTGCCTCCGAATATGAAAGAAAATAATCTTTTAGTTAGTTTCATCATCACCTATTATAATCTGCCTATCGAGATGCTTAATGAGTGTATCGACAGTATCCTACAATTGTCTTTGCATCCTTCTGAACGTGAGATTATCGTGGTTGATGACGGCTCAGACAATAATCCAATGAATGAGTTGATGAAATATGGTGATGAGATTATCTATGTACGTCAGAAAAACGGTGGGTTAAGTACCGCCCGCAACAAAGGGATGGACGTGGCAACAGGTAAGTTTATCCAGTTTGTAGATGCTGACGATCAGTTGATTAAGACTACCTATGAACAATGCTTGGATATCCTCCGTAGCCAAAAGGATGTGGATATGGTCTTGTTTGACTTTTCTACGGATCTGCAAGTAGAGCCTGTTTCTGAGTCTGTAAAACCCGTCTGTGGCTCTAATTATATGCTTAATAACAATATCCATGGTACGGCCTGGGGATATATTTTTAGAAGAGCCATCTTAGGTGAACTGCGTTTCACTTCTGGCATCTATCATGAGGACGAGGAGTTCACCCCACAGTTGCTCCTACGGGCTGAAGAAGTGTATCCAACCCATGTCAAAGCTTATTACTATAACAAGAGAGAGAATTCCATTACCTCCAGTAAGACATCATATGATACAGAGAAGCGTATCAATGATCGTGAGGGTGTCATTATCCGCCTCCATGAACTCTGCGACAAGTTGCCTCATCAAGACAGGAAAGCACTGCAACGTCGAGTTGCCCAGTTGACAATGGACTATATCTATCAGATTATCCTTGATACACATTCAGAGGAAGAACTTCAGCAACGACTGAAGCGTCTTCATACCAAAGGACTCTTCCCCCTACCCGATGCCCATTATAGCAAGAAATATGTCTGGTTCAAGAGAATGACCAATCATCGTCTGGGCAGAAAAGTATTGCTATATACCCTACCATTATTAAAAAAGGAACGATGAGAATACTGCTGATCGGTGAATACAGTAATGTTCATGCCACTCTTGCTGAGGGACTGCGCACACTGGGACATGAGGTAACGGTAGTTTCTGATGGCGACAAATGGAAGAATTATCCTCGTGACATCGATGTTGCCCGTCCCTGTGGGAAAATGGGAGGTTTCCGGCTCTTGGTCAAACTCTACACCTTGTTACCGAAGATGAGAGGATATGATGTGGTACAACTCATTAATCCCATATTCTTCGAACTCAAGGCTGAACGAATGTTCTTCTTTTACCAATACCTGCGACGACACAACCAATGCGTCATCCTCGGAGCCTTTGGGATGGATTGGTACTGGGTACACACATGTACTTATGAAAAGCCTTTACGCTATAGTGATTTTAATCTTGGTAATACCGTGCGAAGTGACAAAGATGCGATCAAAGAACAACATGAATGGCTGAATACCCCCAAGGAACATCTTAACAAAATGATTGCCAACGACTGTGATGGTATTGTTACAGGACTTTATGAATATCATGTATGCTATGCTCCTATATTCCCTGACAAGACTCGATTCATCCCCTATCCCATCAAAATCGTTGCCTCTTCTCAGGTTAACAATTCCTCAAAGGTTCTCAGGCTCTTCATCGGCATCAGCAAAAACCGCTCTGCCTACAAAGGTACTGATATCATGCTACAAGCAGCCCAAACCATTATAGATAAATACCCAGACAAAGTAGAATTAAAATTTGCGGAAGGTGTTCCATATACCCAATATGAACAAATGATAAATGATAGCGATGCCATTCTTGACCAACTGTATAGTTATACCCCTGCCATGAACTCACTGCTTGCCATGTCCAAAGGTATTATCAATATTGGAGGCGGTGAGCCTGAGAATTACGATATACTGAACGAGAACGAGTTAAGACCTATCATCAATGTACAACCCAACTATGATAGTGTCTATCATGAACTGGAACAACTGGTACTGCATTTGGAACGCATACCGATACTCCAACAACAAAGTATCACTTATGTGGAACGCCACCACGACTATCGGAAAGTGGCACGGCAGTACGAGAAGTTCTATTTGGAAACAATTGCACGGAAGAGGTCTTCCAACTGATGTCCCACCGATACGGGAGATGCCAAGCGGTGTACTTCTTCTACCAGATGATGACCGTCAAACTGTGGCTGCTCAGCTAATTTCTTCATGGCATTAAACAACGCTTCCACATTTCCAATTGGGACAATGGTACAACTGTCTTCTATCCGTAAACTACGGGGCGTACATTCTGTAGCAATGACAGGAATACCCGTACTCATGGCTTCCAATAACACCAATGGTTGGGCTTCGCTGCGACTGGCAAGAACAAAGGCATCACACTGATAGAGCAGGTCTCTAACCCCCTTTTTATCAACTATCCCATAAGCATACATACATGATGTATCCAACTGGCTACGGAATGCTTTAGTGCCCGTTCCATATCCAGCCATGTACAACTCTACATTTGGATGATGTTGGTGTAGCAACTTAAAAGCGGGTAACAGTACATCATACCCTTTAGTAGGAAGGTTGTTGGCAATACAACAAAAACGGAAAGGTCTTTCCTGCAATGGAGACCGCTGCTGGTAATGAAAGAAATCGACATCAACGACATTGGATATGGCAGTCCATTGATAGTCGTTGCCAAAATAGCATGCGATATTGTCTACCAGTTCCTCTGATACGGGAATCACCCTGGCAGCATGTTTATAAGCCTCCCGGAGCATGGGTATTTGCCATGTGTCACTTGGAGCAGGTCCATATTCCGACTCAAAGACGAGTCTTGAGGAATGCTCAGTAACAACATAAGGAATATGATAGTCTCTCCCTATTAGCATCGCCGCATAACCAGCCCAATTGATAGCATGAGCATGCAAAATATCCGGTTTACCATATTGGCGCATATAGTCTTCAAACATAGAACGAACGATGGATACCCAACGTTTGACGTTCGGACGGATCAGTTTCGGAATACCACGCTGATAAGACTGATATACCAGGATGCCATCCATATCCATCCAATGACGACCATACGGATAGGTCAGGTATCGCCATCGGTTGATTCTCACCGACAGTTGCACATTACTTAATATGCGCACCTCATGACCCGCTAAAGACAAGGCTTTAGCCTGATCCAGACAGAACAATCCACCAAAAGGAGGAAAGAGTGATGGTATCTCCAGTATATGCATCTTTATTTCTAACAAAATAGGGACGGATTATAGTTATCCATCCCTATATCACTAAATCAAAGATCCTTGCTTACTCAGCAGTGGGAGCTTCAGCCTCAGCAGCAGGAGCAGCCTCCTCAGCGGGAGCTTCAGCAGCAGCTTCCTCAGCAGCCTTTGCAGCCTCTTCCTCTGCCTTTGCAGCCTCAGCGGCAGCCTTCTTCTCGGCTACTTTCTTTGCAATCTCCTCGTTCACTTTCTTCTCCTGAGCCAGTTCCTTGGCAGCAACGTCCTTCTTTGCCTTAGCCTCTTCAGCGGCGATCTTCTCAAGACCCTTCTGCTTGTCAGCCTTCCATGCATCGAACTTCTTCTGTGCAGCAGCCTCGTCGAAAGCGCCCTTCTTCACACCACCTTTCAGGTGCTTCATCAGGTATACGCCCTCACGGCTGAGGATGTTACGAACAGTGTCAGTAGGCTGTGCGCCGACTTCTACCCAGTAAAGTGCACGATCGAAATTCAAATCTACTGTGGCAGGATTGGTGTTAGGGTTGTAAGTACCAATCTTCTCAGTAAATTTACCATCACGTGGTGCTCTTGCGTCAGCGATAACGATGCTGTAGAAAGCATAGCCTTTACGACCGCGACGCTGTAATCTGATTTTTGTTGCCATTTTGTTGTTTTTTAATTGTTTAAATTTTGAATTTCATGCTACTATCTCGTAATAGCGGCTGCAAAGGTACGAATAAGTGAGCAAAATACAAAATAAATTCGCATTTATTTTTATTTTCGAACGAGAGTACCTTCGAGACATGTTAGTGAAAAGTGAAAAATTTACTTTCAATCCTACGTTTTTTAGTTTTTTTGTGTAATTTTGCTCCTTGTATGATAACAGAACTGTCGATATTGATTCCTGTCTACAACGGTAATGTCTGTTCTGCCGTGAAGCAACTCTCTACCCTGTGTGAGCGGATAGCCATGGATGCTCCGTCACCTTTTAGGTATGAGATCTTGGTGGCAGACGATGGCTCTGAGCAAAAAGAGATCGTTGAGGCTAACGAGGTTATCAACCAACTCCCTCATTGCCGATATATTATCAGGGAACAGAACAGCGGCAGTGCCGCCACCCGTAATTTCCTTGCCTCCCAAAGCCAGTATGAATGGCTGCTCTTCATGGATTGTGACATGGAGATTCCTGGCATGGACTATATCATGAGGTATCTGCCTTGTGACCAGACGGAGGTCACAAACGGAGGAATCAAGGTAGGAGCCTGTCAGGAGACACATCGGCATAACCTCAGATATATCTACGAGAAGAGTGCAGAGGCTTCGCATACTGTTGACAAGCGCCAGGCAGCAGGCTTTCAGGAGTTCCGCTCCGCCAACTTCCTCATCCGCCGTTCCTGTATGCTCTCCCATCCTTTTGATGAGCGTTTCCTGAAAAGCGGCTATGAGGATGTCTGCCTGGGAAAGACACTGCATGAGGCTGGTGCAAGTATCATGCATATCGACAATCCGTTGCTGATCTGTGACTTTGAGGACAACGAGGGCTTTATCAGGAAGACAGAGCGTAACATGACCACCCTCTTTCATTTCAGGAAGGAGCTAAAAGGCTATTCCCGTCTGATTGACTATGGTGACAGCATCCTCCATCTTCCCATCCGCCTGTGGCATGCGTTGTTCGGAAGTCTTGAGAGGAAAAACCTCACAGGCAAGCATCCATGCCTATGGCTGTTCTCTCTCTATAAAGCAGGATTCTATTGTTCTCTGAAAGACTAAGGCAGAACTATGGTCTTCAGCCAGTCTTTGAGATAACCCTTATACTGGTTCTGTGAGTCACAGACAAGCACCAGCACTTGTCTGCCATCTGCAAGACGAGGTCCTAAGCACATGCCTTCATAGTTGGCAAAGCTGCGCACCGTCAGGTTGAACCTCGTCTCGAAAGATACCAGCAGATGCTTCTCAAGGAGCTGTCCCTTCGTCTCCTTGCTGGGCGTGACCACGAAGATCCTGTTCTTAACCCATGACCCTATATTATTCTTAGGTCTGAACACCTCCCTTTCCATCACCAGCAGTCTTCCGTCTGGCAATGCAGCCAGCGCCGGCACTCCTTTGGTACTCTTCCCTCCTCCTGTCTTGGTCGAAGACTTATTCATCTTATAGTACCATTGTCCTGCCGGTTTCAAGTCGTTTCCGAAACACTGGATACGCGACAGGCTGTCGCCTTTCAACGGTTTCTCCGAAATAATATAGAACAGTCCTGTATGCGATTGATATGTCAATGCCTCCAGCCCTTTGTTACCCTTTGCTTTCTTGAAGATATCAGGCATCTGCAACTTACGACCAGTCTGTTTGCCGTTCAAGGCGTACTCCAGTACCTCATTATCGCTCTCACCTGTGATAAACAGTGTACTGTCTGGTGCAAAGAAAGCAACCCCTTCCTCGTCGCGATTGGCAATACCACAGGAATAGAAACCCTTTTCTTTGGCTTTCCGTATCTTTCCTGTGACTGGGTCGATATCTATGATGAACAGATGATAGCCACTCCCTTTCGCCTTGTCATTCACTACTGCATAGCGATCACCTCCCATCCACGCGATACCACTGTAGTTGCCTGCTGGTATCGACGACGGGAACGAGCGTTGCCTGTGTACCACCACAGATGTCTCCTGCGAATAGATGCCAATAGTCAGAAACCAACAGCCAATAGTCAAGAGCCAACACCTACTCATAGTCATCTATCACACTGTTCATAAAGTCCATCATCGGCTTGGCAGCCTTGAACATCGGTACCATTTTGTCGAGCCACTTTTCTCCTTGGAAGAAGCTCTCGTTCACCTGGTGCCAGCAGCAGTAGTTCTTCATCCGCAGATAGCGCATATAAGGATAGTCACGCGGAAAACCAGACGGACAGGTCTTCAGTCTCTCCAGTCCAAAACCCTGTTTGCTGTCCCAGCAGGCATCTTCATCTGCACCAAAATACTTCAGAAACTCATCGTTCTCCACGCAACGCAGCCACTCCTCCTCATTCGCCATAATCTCATTACGACAGGATGTCAGGATATTCGTTGGCAACCAGTAGTTGCCGCAGGCAAGCAGACAATGGTCTGGTTCCAGATGGATATAGTAGCCGCCATGCAATGCCTTCTTGCCATGGGCAGAGATATAGGCACCCAAATGATTCTTATACGGCGACTTATCCGTAGAGAAACGGGTATCACGATAGAAGCGGTATGTACAGTCCTTCACCGTGAGATGGGCGATGGAAGAGTCAAACTTGGCAATACACCCTATCGCCTTTGCCACCGCATCCTCAAAGTCTGCCCTCACGGTCATATACTCCTCCTTATGTTCCTGAAACCAAGGACGGTTGTTGTTTACCATCAATTCCCGAAGGAATCCTACTATTCGTTTTGCATCCATAGTCTTTCTATTTTGCTGCGAAAGTACTAATAAACTATCAAAACACAAAATAAAAACGCAATTATTTAGGACAGAAAACATCGGAGTCAACGGGGGGTATATACCTCCAAAAAGATTGGTGCCGCCTATCCTCGAGATAGCCGCCGCCTATCGAGGCGATAGGTGCCGCCTAACTCAGCAACGGGTATAATAAGACATAAAACATGTCTTTTTTCTCAGAAAAGAATGAATTAAAAAAAATTTTTGTTACCTTTGTAGGATAGAACAAAAAGAAATGAAAAGAATGGAGATATATTCGGCTGCTCAGTTGATGGAGTATATCCAACATATAGGATTCCTGCCCTTACTGGACAGTGGAATCTGTGGCTATTCTGCAGAAGACGTGGTGGCTGACGACTGCCGCTATGTCGTACTTCCTGACGGTGGATGGGACTGGCCGTTGTGGAAATGGAAAGGACCGATAGTCACTGAGGGCGGCTGTGTCTATGGTAAGTTCTTTGCTGGAAAGGCGGGCTTTATCAGTAAGCAGTGGTGGAGTGATTTCTGTAACTACCGTCGGAGTACACATCCTGTTCCTTCAGAAGGAACAATTGAGGATGCCATACTGATGACCCTTCGCGAACACGGGAGTCTGATAACAAGGGAACTGCGTGCTGCCTGTGGCTTTACGGGTCCGAAGATGCGCAGCAGGTTTGACAACTATGTCACCCGATTGCAGATGGGATGCCATATCGTCACTGAGGATTTTGTCTATCCAAGAGACAAGCATAATAGGGAATACGGATGGGGATGGTCATTGTTAACCACCCCTGAACGTCTCTTTGGCAATGAGGCATGTCATGCAGGCTGTCCGCCAGAGGAATCCCTTGAGCGTATGCTTGACCATTTCAGGAAAGTCCTTCCAACAGCAACAGAACAGCAGTTATTAAGAATCTTAAAATAAGATGACACGCAAAGAGCGATATGAGTATATATTAAGGTATTTCCGCGAGCAGATGCCGGAAGTACAGACGGAATTGGAGTTTGGCAGTGTGTTCCAGTTACTGGTTGCCGTGATACTGAGTGCACAATGCACGGACAAGCGTATCAACCTGGTAACCCCTGAGTTATTCCGTCATTATCCTGATGCCAGGACGATGGCAAAGGCTGAGATGGAAGATGTACTGGAATATATCAGCAGTGTCTCCTACCCAAACGCAAAGGCGGAGCATCTGGTGAAGATGGCACGGATGCTGGTGGAGAAGCATGATGGCGAGGTACCATCTGACATGAACCTATTACTGGACTTGCCTGGTGTGGGCAGAAAGACGGCAAATGTCATCCAGAGTGTTGCCTTCGGAAAGTCAACGATGGCGGTGGACACTCACGTGTTCCGTGTCAGTCACCGCCTGGGGTTAGTCACCAAGAAAGACGACACACCTTATAAGGTGGAACAGGCATTGGTAAAAAATATACCCGCGGAAGATATTCCACGGGCTCATCACTGGTTGTTGCTTCACGGACGGTATATCTGTACTTCCCGTCGTCCGCATTGCGAGAAATGCGACCTCAAGGTCGTTTGCCCCTCGGTCTCTGCATTCCTCCCCTAGGCATCTGCCATCCATTGGGTCTGGGCATCTGCCATCCTTTCATCATCTGACGATGGAAATTACTCTCAGCCCTGATAGCATCATAGACTTTCGAGGGAGAGACAACCTGCATCATCTTCTTGTGGTAGGTCTGCTCCAACTGACTCAGTTCCATATTCAACTTGTCACGATTACGGATCGCCGCTGCGCACGCATCTGCCGTTGCAGGTTTTTCTTTTCCGTAATTACGCATCTTCATATAAATACTGCGCTGTTTCTGATGCATCTCCCTGAACAGTGGGAAAAACTTGGCTGCCTCGCTCTCATTTAACTTAGCTTCCTTGGTGATAAACGCCTCCAAATCCGCCTCGAACTTCTCGGGTGAGAATTTCCGCTCCTGCGCCACACCGGTCAAAGACAGCATCAGACAAACAAGTATCAATAGAGACTTTTTCATATCCATCATCTTTTTAGTTCTCTGCCAGACAAGCATAGATATCCGCATTGTCAATCATCGCATAATCAGCAGCCTCATCCATATAGGTGTCCGAAACCATGGCAGACGCTGTCTGTTGCGGTTGCTCCTGCCGGCTGTCCATACGAGTGAAGAATATCGTCACACTGAATACAGCTACCAGCAAAGCTGCTGCCGCATACATCCATGGACGGAGCGAGACATGCTTGGCAACAGGCTTTAGCTCACGCTCGGGCAACTTTGCCATCACCTGAGTGGCAAAATCATCGAAGTATCCTTCTGGAACTCTGAAGGGATTCTGCTTCGACATCCGTTCATTGAGAAACTTTTCTTCGTTCATATCCATCTTGTTTTGTTCTTTTGACGTTCTACACCTTAAATAGTTTAATCGCGTTGCTTAAAAAAGTCAGAAATCTTCTTAACAGCAATATGATAGGATGCCTTCAGGGCTCCCTCGGAAGTATTGAGGACCTTGCTCATCTCATTATATTTCATCTCATCATAATAGCGAAGGTTGAAGACCGTACGCTGCACATCCGGCAACTGGGCAATAGCTTCCTGTAACTGCGCCTCAGTCTCGTCACCGTCAAAATACTGATCTGCCATAAGCGTATTGGCAATCCCTGTATCATCGTCTGCACTCGTCATAGAAGCGGACTTCTGATGACGGACAAAGTCAAGGCTCTCGTTGATGGCTATCCTGTAAAGCCAGGTAGACAACTTTGATGCCTTGCGGAAGGTGTCAAGATTCATCCATGCCTTCATCATGACATTCTGCATCACGTCATTGGCATCCTCATGTGACAACACAATACGACGAACCTGCCAATACAGTGGTTCACTATATTGGCGCACAACCTGCTCAAAAGCCTTTCGTTGGGTGGCTGGATTTGAGAGCTTCTCCATCAACTCCTTCTCGTCAGTGGAAGTCATCAGATATATTTCTTTAGGTAAGTCCAGATAGTCTGATCATATCCATAGACATCAGGATATGTCCTTAACTGTCCACTCATATCCGGAAAAAGCGTATAATATGTAATATAAAGAGGTACGTGAGGAGTCACCTGCAATGTAGCTACCAAACGATGAGGCAGCTTTCTCCCGTTCTCATTCTCCTCAGGACGATGCGTACGCACATACTCCCTTCCCTGTTCTGTCACTGGCGGGATATCCATAGAGATACGTATCTTGTCAAAGGTCCATTCATCAACAGTGTTGCCTAACAGGAAACATGCAAGGTCAAAAGGACGCTGCACACGGACACAACCATGCGAGACTCCCCGGAATGCGTTCTGGAAGAATGCCGGTGTGGAGGTATCATGCAGATAAACGGAGAAATTATTCTTGAAACGAAATACGATACGCCCTAATGAATTACCTCGTCCTCCATCCTGTGCTACCCGATACTTCCCACTGGCAAGCATTGAACTGGACACACTGCCTACAGGTACTTTCTTTCCTGTAGCACGTTCAGCGATATAATAGCGATGACGGGCGAAATAGCTACTGTCGCCTGCATGGTGAAGCACATCATTATTCACAATACTCTGAGGAATACTCCATTCCGGATTCACCTGCATATACTCTATCGCACTACTCAACAAGGGTGTCTTGGTAATCACCTTCCCACAACCGATGCGCATCTCCATCGTAGAATCAGGACCATAGGCATAGAGCATAAAGGCAGGAATGTTAACCACAATGCGCCTACCAGTAGTAGGCATCGGTTGCTTGTCACGCCAACGACATCGCTCCATATTCACCAGGATACGCCTGCGGCTCTCATTGGAAACCGAGTCAGTAAGTTGTTGCTTGAGTTGACGATACAAGGGAGTTTGTGGCTCTGCGGCTCTCAGAGACTCCCCTACACTATCACACAGAATCTTACGGAAGGCTGACTGATAGAAAGCTGCATTAGGACGCTCAATAGCCACATCATACATACCTCCTATTGCCGCCCTGGGATTTACAAAGCCATATCGTTGTCCTGTCAGATAAAGCAGATAGGCACGGGTCATGTTATATTCCAAACGGGGAATGACTTCCTTGGCAGGATGTCGCTCATCAAAATCAAGCAATTGACAACGCTGTAAGTCCTTCTCTATTTCCTTAACATTAAGATGAGAACCGGAGAATCCTATCGTATTCATCTGACGCAGTGCATTCAGCAAAGTGTCAGCCACCGGCTTGACACCCTGACGGTCTATCCAAAGAAGGCTATTCTCCTGCCTATAGAATAATGCAGTACGACTATCGGGCGACAAAGAGTCTTTCCCAACTTGTCCTAATTTCTTTAAAGCAGACTGAATGTCGGAAGGATCCATTTGAAAAACAGGCGTCTTCAATGCTGAAAACGCCTCCATCGTAATATCTTCTTTCTGGTGGCCTTCTTTACTGCAACTTGCAAAAAAACATAAAGCCAACAGAAGTAAAAGTGATGTCAGACAACAATCTTTCTGACTACCTTTCCAACTTTGATAATATAACACCCTTTGGGAATGTTTGTAAGTTCAACTTTCTGAGCTGGACTCTCTATACGTACAGACATGACGTGACGACCTGTCAACGAGATAACCTCCATGACCAGTCCCTCTGCACCAGTAATACGGACAACAGACTGACTTACAGTAATCTGTATGTCATTCTTATCATCCGTTTGTTCCATACCAATAGCCTCTGGCTGAGAAGCCCGAGCGTTGACAGGTAAGAACAATAACGCTGCCAATAAAGCCAAACCTATTATACGTTTTGTCATAAGCAACATATATTCTTCTGCAAAAGTAGATATAATTTTCGAAACTACCAAATTTTTTTAAGAAAAAAAATGCATTTATAGCTCGAACACAAGTTGCTCATCACTCAAACATGTATTCTCAAAGACCTGTTGAGCTTCGTCAAGAAGCACACGCTCATCCTCATATCGTGAGGAATAATGGCCCAAGATAAGTCGCCCTGCCTTGGCATCTCTTGCAACCATGGCAGCCTGACGGGCCGTGGAATGGCAATACTTTTCTGCCATTGGAAGATTATCGTCGGCATAAGTGCTTTCATGATACAGTGCTGTCACTCCTTTTATCCGCTCATGTAATGTCGGAATGTATCGTGTGTCACTGCAATAAGCGTAACTGCGAGGAATGTCCACTTGTTCCACCAACCGACTATTTGGTATTCGTTCCCCTTCTTCCGTCACCCAATCTGCCCCGACTTTAATATTATTAATCTGGCTGACTGGTATGTGATAGAAGTCTATCATATCACGTTTGATATGTGGAAGAGTCGCTTTCTCCCTAAAAAGATAGCCACAACAAGGCATTCGATGTTCCAAAGGGACAGACTCTACAGTAAGGCTGCGGTCTTCATAGATAATCTCTTGCCTGGTTGTATCTACAGCATGAAAAGCAACCTCATACTCCAATCCCCTGCAGAACATTCTTATTTGCTCACGGAGCATCGGTTCCAATTCGGCAGGAGCATAGACATCCAACTTAGCTGTACGCCCCAGCAATCCAAAGGTACTAATCATACCGATAAGACCAAAACAATGGTCACCATGCAGATGACTGATAAAGACGGCGGAAAGTTTTGTGAAACGGATATGCGAGCGACGTAGTTGCATCTGAGTTCCTTCTCCACAATCCACCATAAACTGCTTGCCTCTAAGCTCCACCACCTGTGCCGAAGCATGGTGATGAAGCGTCGGCAAAGCACTTCCACATCCTAATATGTGAATTCTAAAAGGCTCCAAGCTATACGTCAAATCTTATAATCGTCCTCCGAAGCCTCTTCCAGTTTAATATCAGAATCTGGTTTCTTTATCTGCTGACGTCCATATTCATAGGTATCCTCATTATCCTTGAGAATCAAGGAGTCGGGATTCAGTTTCACAAAATCATAGAGAGCGATTTCCTCTTCATCGCCACCACCTTCACGGATAGCAAGCATCTCAAGTTTTCCTCTGACAAGTCTCCAGGTCTTATAGGTCAGGCTACTTTGCTCGATTCCCTCTACAATACCACCTTCTTTGATAGAGAAACCGACCTCATCACTGCCGTCAAGGGGATTAGGCATCACCCAGTTACCCAGCAGCGCAGCCTGATTAATCACCGTCAGGGCCTCCGTTTTGTTAGCATTGGGGACAACAGCCATACGATCACCAGGCTGAAGTCCGCCAAACACTTGATTGTTATCACGAGCATAAGTGATATCCAACTGTATCGTATCACCCAAGTCTGTCACTATCTGCAAGGTGTTCATAGACGTTCCTTCTCCGCAAATACCATACATGGTAGGATCCTGCATGCCACTCAAATCTGTTGAGTCGCCATTGTCAAAGGGTACTTGTTGCGTCTTACCACCACAGCTGCTCATGGTCATGACCACAACAGCAAACATAATTGTTAAAAATGAAATCTTCTTCATAACCTTATTCTGTTTGATTGTTTTCCTTACTTTTTGCCTCATTCCACAGAGCATCCATCTCCGCAAGCGTCATCTCTGTTAAGGGTTTCCCTGCCTTGATGCTATGCTCCTCTATATAGTTAAAACGTCGAATGAACTTCTGGTTAGTCTCTTCCAGGGCATTATCGGGATTCAAGTGATAGAGACGTGCCGCATTAATCACTGAGAAGAGGAAATCCCCCAGTTCCTTTTCCGACCGTTCTTTGTCTTCATGTTTCAGCTCAGCCTCCAACTCATCCAACTCTTCACGGACCTTTGCCCATACATCTTGCTTGTCTTCCCAGTCAAAACCAACGTGACGGGCTTTGTCCTGGATACGATATGCTTTAATCAGAGATGGGAGGGTAACTGGAACTCCGCTTAAAACACTCTTATTCCCATTCTTTTCCTTTTGTTTTATCTGCTCCCAGTTATCTAGTACCTGTTCAACATTCTTCGCCCCAGCGAATTCATTCTCTCCCAAGTCTTCACCATAGGGCAACGGTTTGGGATCCAGAACTCCTAACTGAGAGGGATGATACACATGTGGATGGCGGAATATCAACTTGTCTACCAGACGATTACATACATCCGCGATATCGAATTGCAAGTTCTCCTCCCCTATCCTTGCATAGAAGCCTACATGCAATAACACATCACCTAACTCCTTACAAATATCATCTGTATCATCCTTCATCAAAGCATCGCATAATTCATAAGTCTCCTCTATCGTATTAGGGCGGAGGCTCTCATTCGTCTGCTTTTTATCCCACGGACATTTCTCTCTGAGCGTATCAAGTACGTCAAGCATCCGCCCAAAAGCAGCCATTTTCTCTTCTCTGGTATGCATTTGTTCCATAATAGGGGCAAAGGTACAAAAAAAAAACAGCAATAAGAAAAAAACTTAAATCTTTAATCTTTTTTGTACCTTTGGTTTCACTGATCATACTTTCGTTAGGAAAAACTCAAATTATATTTGGTTTTTCGCTCACTTATTCGTACCTTTGCACCCATTATTATAAAATAGGTATATGGAATTAGCAAGTAAATACGACCCAAAAGAGGTCGAGTCGAAATGGTATCAGTATTGGCTGGACCACAAATTATTCGCCAGTAAGCCTGACGGACGTGAACCCTACACTATCGTTATCCCGCCTCCCAATGTGACAGGTGTGCTCCACATGGGACACATGTTAAATAACACCATTCAAGACATTCTGGTGCGCCGTGCTCGTATGGAAGGTAAGAATGCCTGTTGGGTACCTGGTACTGACCATGCGTCTATCGCCACAGAAGCAAAGGTTGTGAAGAAACTCGCCGAGCAGGGTATTAAGAAGCATGACCTGACTCGTGATGAGTTTTTGAAACATGCATGGGATTGGACGGATGAGCATGGTGGTATTATCCTGAAGCAACTCCGTCGTTTGGGTGCCTCCTGTGACTGGGACCGCACAGCTTTCACTATGGACGAGAAGCGTTCAGAAAGTGTTATTAAAGTTTTCGTCGACCTCTATAATAAAGGACTTATCTATCGTGGTCTCCGTATGGTTAACTGGGATCCGAAGGCACTGACAGCCCTTTCCACTGAGGAGGTTATATATAAAGAAGAGCAGAGCCATCTGTTCCATTTGAAGTATTATGTGGATGGTCTAGATCATCTAGAGAACATAGAATCTTTAGAAAAAGAAGGCAATATCATCCACAAGGATGCAAAGGGTTATTATGCCGTTGTTGCCACGACCCGTCCTGAGACTATCATGGGTGATACCGCCATGTGTATCAATCCCAAGGACCCCAAGAACCAATGGCTAAAGGGACGCAAGGTGATTGTTCCTTTGGTGAACCGTGTCATCCCTGTCATCGAAGACCGTTACGTAGATATCGAATTCGGTACAGGTTGCTTGAAGGTAACCCCTGCCCACGATACCAACGACTATATGCTGGGGAAGACACATAATTTGGAGACGATTGATATCTTCAACCCCGATGGTACCATCAGTGAGCAGAGTCCTATCTATGTAGGTATGGACCGTATGGACTGCCGCAAGCAGATTTCAAACGATCTTCAGGAGAACGGGTTGATGGAGAAAATCGAGGACTATATTAATAAGGTAGGCTACTCTGAGCGTAACCCTGACACAGCCATCGAGCCACGTCTCTCACTGCAATGGTTCTTGAAAATGAAGCACTTCGCTGACATTGCTTTGCCGCCTGTCATGAACGGCGAAATGAATTTCTATCCGGAAAAATATAAGAACACTTATAAGAACTGGCTGGAGAATATTCAAGACTGGTGTATCTCTCGTCAGTTGTGGTGGGGACATCGTATTCCTGCCTATTATTATAATGAGAATGACGACTATGTGGTAGCTGCAACTCGTGAGGAAGCCCTAAAGCTGGCACAGCAAAAAGATCCGAATGTAACAGATGCTGACCTTCGTCAGGATGAGGATGCCCTTGACACATGGTTCTCTTCATGGCTCTGGCCAATCTCACTCTTCGACGGCATCAATAATCCTGGCAATGAGGAGATTAACTACTACTACCCCACTAGCGACTTAGTAACTGCTCCCGACATCATCTTCTTCTGGGTAGCGCGCATGATTATGGCTGGTGAGGAGTATATGGGAACCTTCCCCTTCAAGAATGTATACTTTACCGGTATCGTCCGTGATAAGTTAGGACGCAAGATGTCAAAGTCATTAGGTAATTCACCTGATCCCATCGAACTTATTGAGAAGTTCGGTGCCGATGGTGTACGTATGGGTATGATGCTCTCTGCCCCTGCCGGTAACGACATTCTCTTTGACGAGGCACTCTGCGAACAGGGACGTAACTTCAATAATAAGATATGGAATGCCTTCCGTCTAGTCAAAGGATGGCAAGTGGCTGATGTAGAACAGAAAGAGGCAAGCAAGATCGCTATTGCATGGTTTGACGCGAAACTCAAGGAAGTCAACGAGGATTTGCAAGACCTGTTCTCAAAATACCGTATCTCTGAGGCACTGATGGCTGTCTACAAACTATTCTGGGACGAGTTCTCCAGTTGGTATCTGGAGATGATAAAGCCTGCCTATGTCAATGGTGAGGCACAGCCTATTGACCATGCCACATATGACGCGACTTTACACTTCTTCGACATTCTGTTGAAGATGTTGCATCCCTTTATGCCTTTCATTACGGAAGAGCTGTGGCAAGCACTCTATGAGCGAAAGACTGGTGAGAGTATCATGCGTGAAAGTCTTAAACTCAACACCTCAACCAAGGAAGAGAAAATACTTGTAGACGATATTGAACAGGTTAAGCAGATTGTCAGTGGTGTCCGCATGGTACGCAGCCAAAAGAATATCGCTCCCAAGGAAACTATGGAGTTACAGGCAGTAGGCGCTAATCATTACGAGACCTATTCTGCTGTTATTATAAAGATGGCAAATGTCAGCTCTATTCATACCGTTGCAGAAAAAGACACAACTGCCTCTACCTTCATGGTAGGTACTGACGAATTTGCCGTACCTCTTGGCAATATGATTGACATTGATGCTGAGATTGAGAAACAGGAGGCACAACTAAAGCACCTTGAGGGTTTCCTCGCCGGTGTGATGAAAAAGCTCTCTAACGAGCGCTTCGTTGCCAATGCCCCAGAGCAGGTTGTTGCTTTGGAGCGTAAGAAGCAAAGTGACTCTGAGGAGAAGATTGCTGCCCTGAAAGAATCACTGGCAGCTCTCCGTGCACAGAAATAAGGATTAAAGTCGGGCATGAAGAGAGGGCTGGTTTTAGAAGGCGGTGCCATGCGAGGATTATGGACAGCTGGAGTCATTGACGTAATGATGGAGCATGGTATTGAGCCTGACGGTCTGATTGGTGTGTCGGCTGGAGCAGCTTTCGGCTGCAACTATAAGTCACGACAGATAGGTCGTGCCATCCGCTATAACATGCGTTTCGCTAAGGATTCCCGCTATAGCGGATGGCATTCTCTCTTCACTAGCGGTGATTATTTCAATGCGGAGTTCGGTTATCATATAGTACCTAAGCAATATGACATCTTTGACGACGATGCCTTCGATAAGAATCCGATGGAGTTTATTGCGGTATGTACGGATGTTGAGACTGGCAAGCCCGTCTATCAGCCTTTGACGAAGGCGACTCCAATTACATATGACTGGATTCGTGCCTCTGCCTCGATGCCTTTGATGTCGAGGATAGTGGAACTAGAAGGTAAGAAATTGCTTGACGGAGGTGTCGGTGACTCTATTCCTTTAGAATATTTCGAATCCATTGGCTACGACCGTAATGTTGTCATCCTGACACAGCCCTTAGGTTTTCAGAAGACACACAACAAACTGATGCCTCTGATGCGGATAGCCTTACGGAAATATCCAAACATGATTAAGGCAATGGACGAACGTCATATCATGTACAATCAGGAGCTGGCATATGTGGCACAGGCAGAACAAGAAGGACGCTGTCTGGTCATCCGCCCAGACGGTAAGATACCTATTGGACATATCTCCCATAATCCTGAAGAGATGCGGCATGTCTATGAACTGGGGCGTACCGTGGGAGAAAGATATATAGAAAGAATCAAAGCTTTTTATCAGATATGAGAATCGATATCATCACTGTACTCCCTGAGATGTTAGAGGGTTTCGTACATGAAAGCATCCTGGCTCGTGCTGAAAAGAAAGGACTTGCTGAGATACGGCTGCATAATCTGCGTGACTATACTCTCGATAAATGGCGTCGTGTGGACGACTATCCGTATGGAGGTTCCGCCGGCATGGTGATGCAGTGCGAACCTATCGACCGTTGCATCACAGCATTGAAAGCAGAACGTGACTATGATGAGGTGATATATACCTCACCAGACGGAGAGCGTTTCGACCAGCATATGGCAAATGAATTGTCACTCAAAGGAAACCTTATTATCCTTGCAGGACATTATAAAGGCATTGACCAACGGGTACGCGATCACCTCATCACCAAGGAAATCTCTATCGGTGATTTTGTATTGACCGGTGGTGAACTTGTTGCTGCCATGATAGCGGATGCTGTCGTCCGTGTTGTACCAGGGGTTATCGGTGATGAACAGAGTGCATTGTCTGACTGCTTTCAGGACGATATCCTTGCCGCCCCTATCTATACCCGTCCTGCCGACTACAAAGGATGGAAAGTACCAGAGATCCTTCTCTCGGGCAATGAGGCAAAAGTCCGTGAATGGGAATTAGAGCAGGCTATGGAACGTACCCGTCGCCTCCGTCCTGACTTATTGAAAGACTGATAAGGATGTATGCATCCTGTATTTTAATTCTTTTTATGATGTGGCACAGCCTTCTTTTAATAAATAATGTGTACCTTTGCGAGATAAAACATAATAACTAACGGAAACTTTGATTTATGTTTGATAAAAACACATACATCCGGCGACGCGCAGAACTGAAAAAGTTAGTGGATGAAGGCATCATTGTACTTTTCGGGAACAATGAGGCTCCCTGTAACTATCCTGCTAACAGTTATGCGCCCATGCGACAGGATTCCTCCTTTCTTTATTATTTCGGACAACACCGTGAGGGACTGGTGGGAGTCATTGATATTGACAATGATGAGGAATGGCTTTTCGGCGACGATATTGACGTAGAGGATATCGTATGGATGGGATTCACACCAAGTGTCAACGAGTTAGCCGCTGAGGTAGGCATTAGCAAGACTGCCCCCATGAAATCCCTCTCCTCTCTCCTCTCTCCTCTCTCCTCTAAGAAAATCCATTTCCTGCCCCCCTATCGTCATGATACAAAGATACAGATCATGGATTTGTTGGGCATCCATCCCTCTAAGCAGAAAGAGGCTGCCTCACAGAAACTTATTCAGGCGGTCGTTAAGATGCGGGCCACGAAGGAACCACAAGAGATTGCCGTCATCGATAGTGCCTGTGATGTAGGCTATGTTATGCATACCACAGCCCAACTACTTATCAAGCCTGGTGTGACAGAACGTTTCATCGGCGGACAAGTGGACGGCATTGCCCGTAGTCTTGCCAATGGTACCAGTTTCGCCACCATCTTCAGTCAGCATGGGGAAATCATGCACGGCAACCCCTCTGATGCCAAGTTAGAGGCAGGGCGGTTGGTATTGTGTGATGCAGGATGTGAACTGGAGGATTATTGTAGCGACCATACCCGTACTATGCCTGTCAACGGAAAGTTCGACCAACGGCAGTTAGAGATATACAGTATCGTAGAGGCATGCCACGACTATGTGTTAGAAGTGGCAAAGCCCGGTGTAAAATATAAAGACGTGCATTTCGCCGTCTGCCGCATGATGACGGAACGGTTGAAAGAACTCGGACTGATGAAGGGCGATACCGACGAGGCTGTACGTGCTGGAGCCCATGCGATGTTCCTGCCTCACGGTTTAGGACACATGATGGGTATGGATGTACATGACATGGAAGGGCTTGGACAGATATACGTAGGCTTCGACGAGGAGACACGTCCTAATCTGGAACAGTTCGGCACCAACTGTCTGCGCATGGGTCGTACGTTGGAAGAAGGCTTTGTCGTCACTGACGAGCCAGGCATCTATTTCATTCCTGTCCTCATCGATGAATGGAAGGCAAACGGTCACTGCAAGGATTTCCTGAACTTCGACAAACTGGAGACCTACAAAGACTTTGGTGGTATCCGCATCGAGGATGATGTACTGATTACCAAGGAGGGATGCCGCTTCCTTGGCAGCAAGCGCATACCCTATCATCCTCAGGAACTTGAGGAGTTCATGTCCCAGCCGCCCATTCCCCCATTAACCCCATCAACCCCATAAAACCCATAAATAACAAAATATGAAGAAACTAATGACACTCGCCCTGCTTGCCTTCATGGCAGTAGGTGCACAGGCAGAGGAAAAGAAAGACTCTGCCGTTAGCAACAAACCTGTATTCACAGTGATTAAGGAGAACCCCATCACTTCTATCAAGGACCAGAACCGAAGCGGTACGTGCTGGGACTATTCTACCCTCTCTTTCTTCGAGTCTGAAATCTTGAAGAAGAGCGGTAAGACCTACAATCTCTGTGAGTCTTTCGTAGCCAACAAGACTTATATGGACCGTGCCATTCAAGTAGTACGCCTGCATGGTGACTGCCAGTTCGCACAAGGTGGTTCTGCTTACGATGTTCACTACGTACTGCAGCATTATGGTATCTGCCCTGACGATGCAATGCCGTTCCCTGGTTCTCTCTATGGCGACTCTCTGAACAACTTCAATGAGTTCTTCTCCATTCTGGAGCCGTATGTTGAGGCTGTTGCCAAGAACAAGGCAAACAAGTTGTCTTCTCAGTGGAAGGTAGGCTTACAAGGCATCCTCGATGCTTATCTGGGTAAGTGTCCTGAGACCTTCACCTATGAAGGAAAGACCTATACACCGAAGACCTTTGCCGAGAGTCTCGGACTCGATTGGAACGACTATGTGAGCATCACCAGTTACACCCACCACCCCTTCTACTCTGCCTTTGCAGTAGAAGTACAGGATAACTGGCGCAATCCGCTGTCCTATAATCTCCCGATGGACGAGATGATGCAGGTTATCGACAATGCTGTCATGAACGGTTATACTGTTGCTTGGGGCGGTGATGTCAGCGAAGACGGCTTTACCCGCAGTGGACTTGCCTATGCTATTGACACCAAGAAGGCAGAGAGTCTGCAAGGTAGCGATATGGCAAAGTGGTTGAAGATGTCTTCTGCCAAGAAGCGCGATCTCATCGACTCCCTCGGTTGTACTGTTCCCGAGATTGTTCCTACACAAGAGATGCGTCAGGAACGTTATGACAACTGGGAACTCACCGACGACCATGGCATGCTGATTTTCGGTATCGCCAAAGATCAGAATGGTAAAGAGTATTATATGGTCAAGAACTCTTGGGGTGAGACAGGCGACTATAAAGGTATCTGGTATATGACCAAGGCCTTCATTGCCGCCAATACGATGGACTATACCGTCAACAAGAACGCTATCCCCAAGGATATCCGCAAGAAACTCGGACTCTAAAGAATACGGAATAAGAATCATCCGCAGGACCCAATCCTGTGGATGATTTGTTATTTAAGACGCTCTGCCAATTCAAAGGCGAGCCGACTATTGTGATAAGGACAGTTCCACTCACTTACCTTGGGTACATTCAGTGGCAGACCGTCTTCAGAGAGTTCCTTAAACCAGCCCCCTCGCTCATTATCTACAAAGTGGGTCTTCACGTATGTCCAATTCTTAAGGGCTACGTCAAGAAACAACGGGTCTCCTGTCAACTGCCAGGCATTCACACAACCGATGATAGTCTCGCACTGCGGCCACCACGACACCTTTTTACTCATACCCTTAGGTGTCTTTTCGTAAAGCATGACCCCTTCGGCATTAAGTCCCTCCTTCAGAGCTGTACGCGTCATCTTCACAGCCTGTCCATCAACCTGTTTTTTCAGAACTGGGTCTCCGATAACGGCAGCAGCCTCGCTCATCAGCCATGACGTTTCGATGTCATGTCCATAGGAGTCTGTCTCACCGATTGGATTCCAATTGTCGTCACAATATAGGATTAAATGATTACGTTGGGCTGAGTAGAGTCTGGTTTGCAGGATGTTAAGCAATTCCTTAAGATTCTCCCTAAGACCAGCATCGGGCCACACCTGATAAAGTGTCGTAAATGCCTCCAAGAGGTGTATGTGTGTGTTCATCGTCTTCGAGGCATCTGCCTGCCCGTCGACACCTATCAACGAGGCTTTCAAATAGTCTCGCTGGAACGATTCGATATAGCCCATTCCTATTTTGTCATGCACTTTCTCCTCCAAGGTACTATAGAGTTTCAGGGCAGCCTCCAAACTTCTGCGATCACCCGTTGCCCTGAAATGCTCTGCCAGTCCATAGATGCCGAAGGCACAGGCGTATGTCTGTTTTGTCATATCCTTGGGATGTCCTTCGCTATCAACCTGCCAGAACACACCGCCATAGGTCGTATCGACAAAATGAAGAATGTAATAGTCTGCAGCACGATTGGCCATTAGTTTATACTTCTCCTGTCTGTCCAGTCGGTATGCTTTTGAGAAAGTCCATATAATACGAGCATTCAGCACGGCACCCTTTGGAGCGTTTTCCACTACTTTGCCGTCGTTAAACACCATGCCATAGAATCCACCTGCGGGATCAACAGCCTTTTCCATCCAGAATGGCAGAATGTTCTCCTTAAGATTCTGCATTGTCTCCTCTCGCAAAATTCCGACCGTATCAGCACTGGCTACAATCGTCAGCCCGAGTGATACCAATATAGCTATCATCTTTCTCATTGTCTTGTTTGATAGGTTATCGGTGCAAAGATACAAAATTCTGTTAAATTTACAAGGGTATCTGTTCTTTATTTGGTTTTTCTTCGTAACTTTACACCGCATATGTGCCTGTCGTTGGCTGATGCACCCTGAGACGATAAGAATAAAACAAATTATAAATGCACTATCAATGGAATTACGAACCACCTACACCCGAGAGACAACAAGCGGCTAAAGAGCTGGCGGAGAAGATTGGAATGAGTCCAATCGTCGCCGACCTGCTTATCCAGCGCGGCATCAAGACGGAGTCAGCAGCCAAAAGATTCTTCAGACCGATGATGAACGAACTGATTGACCCGTTCCTGATGAACGACATGGATATAGCGGTAGACCGCCTGAATGATGCGATGGGACGCAAAGAGCGTATCATGGTGTATGGCGACTACGATGTCGACGGGTGTACTGCGGTGGCACTGGTGTACAAGTTTCTGCAGCAGTTCTATTCGAACATAGACTACTATATCCCCAACCGCGAGGAAGAGGGCTATGGTGTCAGCATTAAGGGAATAGACTATGCGAAGGAAACAGGTGTGAAACTTATTATCGTTCTCGATTGTGGTATCAAAGCCATCGAGGAGATTGCGTATGCGAAGGAACAGGGTATCGACTTCATTATCTGCGACCATCATGTTCCCGATGAGGTGATGCCTCCTGCTGTTGCTATTCTGAATCCCAAACGGGAAGATTCTACCTATCCTTTCAAGGACCTCTGCGGATGCGGTGTAGGCTTTAAGTTGATGCAGGCATTTGCCAAAAACAATGGTATTCCGTTTGCGCGACTGATTCCCCTACTCGATTTCTGCGCTGTCAGCATTGCCGCCGACTTAGTACCTGTGACGGGTGAGAACCGCATCCTTGCCTTCCACGGACTGAAACAGTTGAACATCAGTCCGTCCATTGGTCTGAAGGCGATTATTGATATCTGTGGACTAACAGGGCGTGAGCTCACTATGAGTGACATCGTCTTTAAGATTGGACCGCGTATCAATGCCAGTGGACGTATGCAGAATGGTAAAGAGGCTGTGGAGCTGTTGGTGGAGCGTGACTTGCAGAAGGCATTGACAGAAGCCAACCGTATCAATGAGTATAACGAGCAACGCAAGGATGTCGACAAGGAGATGACGAAAGAAGCCAACGAGATTGTGGCACGTCTGGAAAGTCAACGGCACTTGCAGTCTATCGTACTTTATGACGAAGGATGGAAGAAAGGTGTGGTAGGCATCGTCGCCTCTCGACTGACGGAACTCTATTTCCGCCCCACCGTCGTATTGACTATTATCGACGGTATGGCTTCCGGCTCAGCACGAAGTGTGGCTGGCTTCGACGTCTATGATGCCATCAAGAGCTGCCGCGACCTCTTGGAGAACTTCGGCGGACATACCTACGCTGTCGGACTGACACTCAAGCAAGAGAATATCCCTGAGTTCCGTCGTCGTTTCCAGGAATATGTCAACGGACATATCCTGCCAGAGCAGACGCTGCCAACCCTTGATATTGATGAGGAAGTAGACTTCAAGGATGTCTCCAAGCGACTATATAACGAGTTACGCCGACTGGCACCCCACGGTCCCAACAATCCTAAGCCATTGTTCCTCACCCGTCATGTCTATGACTACGGTACTTCAAAGGTGGTTGGTCGCCATCAGGAACATATCAAACTGGAACTCGTCGACTCCAAATCGGCTGTGGTGATGAATGGTATTGCCTTCGGACAGAGTGCCGAGGCTCACTATATCAAGTCGAAGCGTTCGTTCGATATCGTATACACTATTGAGGAAAACACCTATAAACGTGGTGAGGTACAGTTGCAGATAGAGGACATCCGACCAAGTGAAGATTAGTTCATGAACTATGAATTATGAACTGATTCTCAAGAAGTACTGGGGCTATGATGACTTCCGGGGTATTCAACGGGAGATCATCGAGTCAATAGGCAGCGGACACGATACCTTGGGACTGATGCCTACAGGTGGCGGTAAGTCTGTGACGTTCCAAGTGCCTGCCCTCAGCATGGATGGTGTCTGCATCGTCATCACTCCCCTTATCGCCTTGATGAAAGACCAGGTGCACCACCTGCGCCAAAAAGGAATCAATGCTGCAGCCGTGTATAGCGGAATGCAGCGTGATGATATCATCCGTATCTTAGAGAACTGCATCCTCGGCAGCACCAAACTGCTCTATGTCTCGCCTGAACGCTTAGGCAGTGAACTCTTCCAGACGAAGCTCAAGCACATGCAGGTCAGTTTTATCACTGTCGACGAGGCACACTGTATCAGTCAATGGGGCTATGACTTCCGTCCCTCCTATCTCCAGATCGCTGACATTCGCCGTATCTGTCCGGATGTTCCCGTCCTCGCTTTGACAGCGACGGCGACTCCCAAGGTTGTGGAGGATATCTGTGAGAGACTGTCAATAGATGAATGGCAAAGGGAAAAGTTCAATGTCTATAGGATGAGTTTCGAGCGCAAGAACCTTGCCTACCTCGTCCGTCATGCGATGGATAAGCGGACGGAACTGATTCAACTGTTGGAGGGAGAGGAAGGCGCTGCCATCGTCTATGTACGCAGTCGCCGTCATGCCCGTGAGATTGCGGAGCATCTGACAGAGGCAGGACTGAGTGCGACATTCTATCATGCTGGACTTGAACATGCGGAGAAAGATAAGCGACAGCGTGACTGGCAGCACGACCGTGTACGTATCATGGTGGCGACGAATGCTTTCGGCATGGGTATCGACAAGGCGGACGTGCGTATCGTTGCCCATTACGACCTCCCCGACTCCATCGAGGCTTACTTCCAGGAGGCTGGCCGTGCAGGACGTGACGGACAACCTGCTCGCGCGATCCTATTATCTAATAATGCCGACGAACCGAAGCTCATCAAGCGTGTCAGCGACACCTTCCCTGAGAAAGACTATATCCGCAAGGTTTACGACCATCTCGCCTACTACTATCAGATAGCTACAGGCGACGGCTTTGGCGTATCGCGTGAATTCAATATCGACGACTTCTGTCATAAGTTCAACCATTTCCCTATCCGTGTACATTCCGCCCTGCAGATTCTGCAACGTGCCGGTTATATCGAATACACGGAAGAACAGGACAATCAGGCACGAGTCAAGTTCTTGGTGACACGTGACGACCTGTACCGTCTCCGAGGCGAGAATCCCAATGAAGAGAAAGTCATCGTAGCCCTGCTACGCAACTACGGAGGATTGTTTGCTGACTACGGCTTCGTCGACGAGAGTATGATAGCCTATCAATGCGGTATGAAGTCCAATGAAGTCTATGATATCCTGAAGACACTCTCCCAGAAACACATCATCCACTTCATTCCCCGTAAGCAGGTACCCTATATCCGTTATATGCAACGACGTGAGGATAGCGAGCATGTCTCCCTGCCCCCTGCCATCTATGAGGAACGAAAATCACAATACCAAGAGCGCATCAATGCGATGCTCCGCTATGCGAAGAGCAATGACAAATGTCGTTCACGTCAGCTGTTGGAATACTTTGGTGAGAAAGATGCCAAAGACTGTGGACAGTGTGACGTGTGTCTCGATAAACAAGGAGAAGTCATCACGAAGGACAGTCTTGCCGAGGCAAAGCAACAGATACTCCTTCTCCTCGCAGATCAGAAACGCCACCACCTCACAGAACTCTTCCGCCTGCAACTCTCCAACGAACTCATAGATGAAGCCCTTCGTACCCTTCTGGACGAAGAGAACATCCAACAGCAAGACGGTTTCTTACTGCTGGGATGAGTTTAAAGCATTCTGAATACGCTGTGTGTAGAAGTCACGGAAATCGGACCAGCGGTAATAGGGATACTGGGTAGTAGGCACAGGGAGCGTAGCCTCATCACCGTTGAGCAGACACTTCACGAGAATATCATCCGTCCCTTTCTTACCTCGATAGAACACCAGTTGGATATTTGAAGCCTTACAAGTCTCCCAGTTCTGATAACAGTTCTTGACTTCATACGGATCCTCTGGGTCACGATCTGCCCCATTAATACCCATCAATATTGTCAACGGTCCCAGACAGGTATCATGTCCGAAGCGTAAGTCGGCAATACGGTCAGTGCTGCCAGATACCACAGCATCGGCTTTCTTCATGATATCTTCCAAGATGGGAATCATCTCGTACTGGGGGAAGAATACCCAAGAATATGAACCGAGGTTTGATGCCTCCCATTCTGTTGCTATTTCCTCGTCAGTGACAAGACCCTCCATCATCCCCTCGTAACCAATACTTGGCAGCGAGGTATAGAAGTTGATGAGGTTGCTGCCGATATGGTGCTTGTTGCCTGGCATACTGTCGGGGTTGATGAACAGGCGGGCAACGATCTTCTGCCGCAGGGGTTCTTCGCTATGGAACTGGCTGCGGTTCTTCTCATAACGGGGACGTTGATGAGGGAATTTACGCAGGAAAGGATTCTGTCTGTCGGTAGGCACTACCCCATCAAGGGTAAGACGTGACGACTGCTCACGAATATCAATATTCGGATTACACTGCGTCATTTCCAGACAGAATGCCGCCATACTCATCACACAGCGCCCTGCCAGTGAGGAAATGGCAAAAACGTTACCACCCTTTCCAAAGATTTCTGGGAAACTCTCATACATGATGCGGGCAATACCCTGATGCTGTTCCCAACCTAGTTGTGACAATTCTCCGACACTCGCCTGTAATTCCTGCTTGGCAGCCATATATTTCTCACGGAAAGCCTCTCCCTCTGCGGTCAACAGTTTCTTCTCATGAGCCTTTACCAACATGGTGTCCAGCTCCTTATAGAGTTTGTCTGTCCAATAGTAACGTGAACCATGACGGGCGTAATGACTGATATAGAATGGTGTATACCCTTTCGGTGCCTTCGTCATTTCTAATTTCTTCAGCGGATACGGATAGTCATTACCATAGGATTTCCTCGGGTCTGCCTTAAGTTGGCTGAGCGCATCAACACCCTGTGCCCATACTACTACTGAAAAGAGTCCTGTCAATAGGACCATACAAAATCTCCTGCTCATATACTTATAGTTTTTATATTGTCTGTGCGAAGGTACGAAATAATTTTGAAATGACAAAGAAAAAGCCCATGCATTTCGCTCAGACTTCTTGCTTCATTTGTCTTTATCTTTGATGGGGTTAATGGGCTGAATAGGCTGTGTGGGCGTCTTGGGCTCAATGGGCTTCCGCCCATAAACCCCATTAGCCCCATTCCTCCTCCCCCAATCCTTCCTTGCTCGAAACATTTCCTCCTTGATACCTCCATTCTTCCTGAAATCACGTTTCTTCCATTCGATAAGCCCACGAATAAGCACATCACACTGATGTATCAGCGTGATAGCAATACTGGCAATCGTCTCGTCAGAACGCTCTTGTATCTTCTTGCGAAAAACGGCAGAGTCGAGATGAGTCTTACAGAAAGAACGTGTCTGTACACAACGTGGATCGTTATACGCCCATTGCTCCAAGCCTCTGACACGCAGATAATCCTCATAATCAAGAAGCAATTCATGAAGCGATGCACGATTGACGTTCGTCAGTTTCAGTTCCATTTCACGTGACGTGATACCATCGATATTCCCTTCTGCCAGATTCTGCTTACCAGAACGTGCCGCTTGCACCATTTGATCAATGGTGCGATCACCCGTCCTTAAGTATTTGTTGGCGAAGTAATACGTCACATCATACATACACTCCGCTTTCCGAAAAGCCTTCAATGTACGATAGTTGTTGTCTTGTCTTAGAAAATCTTTATCTTCGTTCATAATGAATTGTTGAATAGTTGATGTCGCTATTCGGAAGGCAAAGATAGTAATTTCTATTGAATTACACAAATTTAATTGAGAAATGCCGCTCTTTCCAACTTTTTTCGTATATTTGCAACGTGTTCTAAAGGACACAAGACATATTGAAAACGAAGCGTTATGCTCAACTTGTAATCGGAAATGTGAGAAACTTCTGTAGTACGCAAGGAAAGTGTGACGGTTCGCGTGTATAGCGTGGGCTGGTTACATTTCTCGTACTAAGGTGATTCTCACAACCTCCGATTGAAGAAGTGGTATATCAGTGCCACGCTTCTAATTTTGTAATGTCCTTATAGGCTACTGGAGGACGTAAATGGGATGGGATTATGAATATCATTCTTGTTTTAGGAATTATTGTATGGTTTGCAATTATGCTAGTAGGCCCTATTATCGTTTATTTAAATACGCCAAAACCTTTCTCTAATTTACAAAAGATTGGAATGTTGGTTTGTCTTGTGGCCTTATTGTCCGTATTTGTGCTACCCGTTTTAACCTTTGGAACACTTAGTTTGAATTTTGCAGATACACTAAAAATGATGGGTGACCAAAGTGATAAAAGTGTTGTTGTTCTTTGCGGTTATTATGTTCCCATATTTTTGACAATGTATGTTTTTGCGCCAATTATTTGTGCAACACTCTATATGGGCAACGTTGGTAAAAAGGTAGCAGGTATATTGCTGATAGTATCTCCTTTGTATCTATCCATACTTTCAAATTTTAGCGACTTCTTGAAAGATACAGGTCTTGGCGCAGGGAGTATTATTTATCTTCTTTGCGGAATTGCTCTTTTGGCTTTACCTTGGTTCATCAAGAATGAAAATAATCAAGCCATAAGCAAGAAATCTCTTACTTATATTGCGATAGGTCTTGTGGCTATTGTTGGTTTCATCCCCGCTATTTGGATTCAATATGCTGTACATCAGAAAGAGGAGCAAAAGATTGAACAGAAAGAAAAAATAGCAGATGTAGAGGTTGTTGAAGCAGAACAAGCGGAAGAAAGTAATGAGATTACAGATATTGAGGAGGAAGGTGGAAATGCCATGCCATCAGTTTCTCCTAATGATTGTTTTGTTCATGGTATTAGAAATATAGCAAAGTATAATCCGCACATATCTCCATCTGGAGATTATAGTCAAGCCGTTAGCCCAGGAATATATATGTATTCAAGTAAGAAAAGTTTCTTCATTCGTGCAGGAAAACAAAAGGGTGCTTTTGGTTTAAAACTTAACGGAGAAAAGGTTAAAGATTTGAATCTTGACTTAGGGGATTTAAGTGATGTGATAGATATTGACGGAAGTTGTGAGTATTTCTTTGGTCAATCAGACATAAATGGTGATGGCTCTGACGAATTGATAGTAGCAGGCAGAACGATTCAAGAAGGTGGTAATCGAATTTGTATCAATGTGTATAATTTGGCTGGCGAGGCAGATTCCCCTGTCAAATCTTTCTATAACAAGGTTATATATAATAATGTTGGGAAAGCGATTGTAGAACCAAAGAAAGGAATGAATTACGGATATGTAGAAATTTTCGAGAGCGAAACAATGAAACACAAAGTTAGATGGTATTTATTAGATAGTGGAGAATGGGAGAAAATTGAAGAGTAAAACGTTATTTCTCGAAAGAAAAAACACCTACCCTCAGTTATTAAAGAAGGGTTTCAGTTAGGGCTGCACAATCTTTCTCCTATGGCTGAAAGACCTTGCAGCTGCAGGTGAAAGATCGTGCACCTGTAGGTGAAAGGTCGTAAGAAGGCTACTTACTCCTCGAAAGTATCGTTAGAATACCTTGAAACAATGGGTATCCATGCTGTCAACTTATTCATTGTAATACATCAACTTATTCAGTACACTACAAAAACATAAAATTTTATTTAATGTCACAAATGTCACTAATATCACAAACGCCCTATTTATCGGCATTCCTGAGTAACATTAGTGACATTAACTTCCGATTTTTGGCACAAAAATGGGCAAAAACAGATTAAAAACATATCACTTTCGATGCGAAAGTAGCGTGTTTTTGATGTGAAAGTAGCGTGTTTTCATATCGAAAGTAAGCCACTTTCTACTTTATCGAAAATAAAAAAATAAAAAGGATTAATTTGGAAGTTTCAAACAAAGTTTGTATCTTTGCAGCAGTATAGAATAATAGAAAGAGAAATGGAAGTAAACGAATCTTTGATAGCTATTCTTAAAAAGAGCCATTCACAAGCTATGTCAGGTCAGACTGTTTCCATGGACGAAATTGAACGTTTCATGAATGAGAAGGTGTATGAGCTTACCCATCAAGTGGACGCCTATTGCGCAGCAGAGTCTGTCTGAGGTTATCTTATATACTTTTGAGGAGTTTGGAGAACGTCAACTAAAGAAGTTGACGAGTAGGATTTATAAAGCCGTAAGTCGTATATCAAGTTTCCCTTTGTCAGGTAAACTTGAAAATGAATTATTTGAAGCAACAGGTATAGAGTATCGCAGTATTGTTGTTATTAGTGAGATAAAACTGCTATACACCGTCAACGAAGAGAATGTTTATATTGAGTTTGTAAAGAATACACGTATGGATGATGCCACTATGCTGAAAAAACTCAACGATATTCTTTCTATAGAATCTCAATAAGCAAAAGTTTGAACGTTACAAACGGGGTGAATGTAACGTTCAAACGCATCGAAAGTAAGCTACTTTTACCTTGAAAACACGTTGTTTTCTCTGAGCCGCCACATCTCCTGGTTGCGCATAGCCTCGAGTTCCTTCTCCAGACCGGCACGATAGTCGGGCTTAGAGTTAGCGTCGATGGTGATCTGAGCCTCATTACCCGTCTTCACAGAGTAGTACAACCACTCCATGACAGGCTTGATAGCGTCGTGGAAACGGGGAGCCCAGTCGAGCGCACCACGCTGTGCAGTAGTAGAGCAGTTTGCATACATCCAGTCCATACCTTTGGCTCCGAACAACGGACCAAGGCTCTGGGTAAGTTCCTCAACAGTCTCGTTGAAAGCCTCAGAAGGCGTATGACCATTCTCACGCAGTACTTCATATTGAGCCAACAGCAAGCCCTGGATAGCACCCATCAGTGAACCACGCTCACCAGTGAGGTCAGAGGTAGCCTCACGCTGGAAAGTTGTCTCAAACAGATAACCTGCACCGATACCGATACCGAAGGCAAGTGTCTTCTCCTTAGCCTTACCAGTAGCATCCTGGTAAACAGCATAAGAGCAGTTCAGACCGCGGCCCTCGCAGAACATCGTGCGGAGAGAGGTACCGGAACCCTTAGGAGCCACCATGATAACGTCAACATCCTTCGGGGGGACAACACCTGTGCGATCGCTCCAGTTGATAGCGAAACCATGAGAATAATAAAGGGTCTTACCTGGCTTCAGATATTGCTTGATGGTAGGCCACTGCTGCATCTGACCAGCATCAGAGAGCAACATACAAAGGATAGTACCCTTCTCGGCAGCCTCCTCGATAGAGAACAGGGTCTTACCGGGAACCCATCCGTCGGCAACAGCCTTCTCATAGGTCTTACCCTGGCGCTGTCCAACAATTACATTAAAGCCATTGTCGCGCAGGTTACAAGCCTGTCCAGGACCCTGAACGCCATAACCGATAACGGCAATCACTTCATCCTTCAATACCTCACGTGCTTTCTCCAAAGAGAACTCCTTGCTGGTGACTACAGTCTCCATTACGCCACCAAAATTCATTTCTGCCATAATTGCAAATGTTTTAAATGTTATACTTATCCCTTGCCGACCATGCCAGCCCTACCCGAGAGCCGTCGTTTTGTTAGTCTACTCAGTGATTACCCGAAACACTGACGAGGGCTTAACTTAATAATTGGATGCAAAGGTAACAATTTGTGAGCAAACATCCAAATATATTCTATCTGATTTATACTTTTTTATTTCTTTGTCAGCTGCCACGCAACCCCCACCATGACATCGACGAAACTATTGCTGTTCTAATATCTGACCTCCGAACAAGTCGGAAGTAAACTCTGCCGTCTCCTCTTCCTGGGCTATGGCATGAAGGGGCAGGAAAAGCAGACACAGCAATATCAATCTCTGTAGCATGATACACTTGTAACAACCGTTGACAGCATTATCTATATGTTACCTTGCTACGACAAACCTCTATCAGGTCTGGGTTATCTGCAGAGGTCTTCATAATACGAATATTGAAAGTAGAGAGTGAAGAGTTGAGAGTAGAAGGTTCTTCCTCCTTCTCCATATAGAAACTCAGCTGATCACCAGCATGTGCCTCAGCGACATAGGCTATCTCGAAACGCTTGATCTGATGGGTGCGGTACCACTCCATATCCCATAAGTCCAGGACATGCTCGATATACTTTACTGAGTTGATATGTCCGTTGATGTCCACATCATTATAATAGGTATCGATGGTACGCACCAGCTCTGCATCATCACTCATCTTCACTCGCCCACCCTTGCCGATGGGACATTCCTTATCCTTGACGATCCACTGTTCGATGGCACCATTGTCGATGGCATAGATATCAGTAGGCTGGCGACTCTCCGTGTCTATCATCGCCCAGATACTGCGTCCATAGCCATAGGCTTTGCCGTCTTCACCGATGACTGCGAAGTTACGGGAGGTGAAATAGCGCATGGCACTCTCCACCCACGTCTCTACATTAAACTTCGTATATTGCAGTGGCATCTCATTCATCTCAATGGCGAGACGCGACAATACCCAAGAACGCTTGATAGTCATCAGGTACTTCATGCCAAAACCACGGGCAGAGGAATGGAAATCAGCGGCATTCAACATGTGGTTTCCCAAATGTCCCATGAATAGCCGTCCACTGAAGTCACAGTGGAACGGTTCTGCCATAAAAGGATAACAACCGACTTTATCCATGTTGGTTCTGCCTTTCTTCTAAGAATGCACTGACCTGCTCCTGTGTGCCACGGGTGACGGCAATACGTCCGCTACGGGTGTACTGGAGGACACAACCAAACTCGTCCAGTGCACGATAGAGGTTGATGATATCCTCCGTGACACCATATTTCATCACGATGACATAGGTGGGATTGACTTCCGTGATACTTGCATCAAACCTGCGGATGGTACGTGATATCTCCGGATTCTGCATCACTAAGTCAGTGGATAGTTTATAGAGTCCTGTCTCACGGATAAACAACTGGTCATCCGTGAAATAGTTTGCCTTTACTACATCGATTTTCTTCTCAATCTGCTTGGTAATCTTGATAATCTGATCCTCGTTACTCCATGCCGTGATGGTGTACTTATGCACCCCCTCAATACTCGATGCCGACACGTTCAGACTCTCAATATTCACCTGACGACGCGTAAAGACAGCCGTAATCTGATTCAGGATACCTGCGACGTTCTCTGAGTAAACCAGCAGTGTATATAGTTTATTCTTCTCTTCCATCTTACTTCTTTACCTTTTTACTTTTTTACCTTTCTCAGACTTCCAACATCATATCGTTAACGTTCATTCCCGGAGGTGTCATCGGCAATACATCGTCATCCTCCTTGATGGCACACTCCAAGATATACGGACCCTTGGTCGTCAGCATCTTCTCAACGGCAGCGGCAAGGTTGGCACGGTCTGTCACTGCCTCGTATGCAATACCATAGCCCTTAGCTATCTGCTCGTAACAGGGGTTCAGCATCTTCGTAAACGACTTACGACGCATCCAGAACATATCCTGCCACTGGCGCACATTACCCAGATAGTTGTTATTGAGGAGTATCATCTTCACAGGAGCCTGCTGCTCCATGATAGTACCTAACTCCTGGATGTTCATCTGGAAACCACCGTCACCCATAAAGCATACCACCATACGGTCAGTGGCAAACGTAGCACCGATGGCGGCAGGCATACCATAGCCCATCGTACCAAGACCGCCACTGGTACAGATACTACGCTTCTCAGGATATTTGAAGTAACGGGTAGCAAAGAGCTGATTCTGTCCCACATCCGTTACGAGGACTGTTCCCTTCGGGGCTTTCTCTGCGACGGCATTGACGACCTCACCCATCAATAGCGGTCCTTCCGTCGGATGGATGGCAGGCTCTATGACCTTCGTACGCTCTTTCACATCTAACTCCTTGAACGAGTCACGCCATTCCGTATGCCTGTTCTTATTCAACAAAGCCGTAATGGCAGGTAATGACTCCTTACAGTCTGCGACGACAGCCACATCCGTCTTCACATTCTTGTCAATCTCACTGCGGTCGATATCCAGATGAATGATCTTCGCCTGCTTGGCATACGTCTTAGTATTACCTGTCACACGGTCACTGAAACGCATACCGATAGCTATCAGCACGTCACACTCCTGCTCCTTCAGGTTAACAGCATAGTTACCATGCATACCCAGCATACCTACATTCAGCGGATGGTCAGAGGGTAAGGCACTCAGTCCGAGCATCGTACGACCAGCAGGGATGTCTGCCTTCTCCAAGAAAGTCTTCAGCTCCTCCTGTGCATGACCTAACTCTACACCCTGCCCTACCAGAGCAAGAGGTTTCTTGGCGTTATTAATCAGTTCGGCAGCCTCACGGACAGCCTCCATGTTCAGTTTCGGATAAGCCACATAGGAACGGACAAAGTCCACCTTCGCAGGTTCCCAGTCTATCTCTTCCACCTGTGCGTTACGAGGGAAGTCAAGGACAACAGGACCCGGTCTGCCCGTACGTGCAATATAGAAAGCACGACTTACTGCCCATGCGACATCCTCGGCGTGGCGTATCTGATAGCTCCATTTGGAGATTGGCTGAGCGACACCAACGAGGTCAACCTCCTGAAAGGCATCAGTACCCAACGCATTGATGGCTACCTGTCCGGCAATCACCACGATGGGCGTAGAGTCCAACATCGCATCAGCA
>CACXQL010000014.1 GCA_902769805.1 uncultured Prevotellaceae bacterium | reverse complement strand
CGCACATCTACAACTTTAGTTTGTTAACTAATGTGTTGATTGTCAGATAGATAGTTAAACTTTGTAACATTTGCTCACCACCCAAATTGACGCAGAACCCGCATTTCGTCAAAATCCCTCATCCTCTCCCGTAAATCTTCTGAAACATCGACGCTCAGGGCGTTTGCTAAACGGGAGGGGTTTGGCAAACCCCTCCCTAACATCTCCTGTACACCACCCAGTTGGACATAAGAATTACAGGAGAGGTTAGGGATATCTACGGGAGAGGTTGAGTAAACCCCTCCCGTTCCTCAATCCCTTTATTTATCGGTGTTCTGAGCAATTTACGGGAGAGGTGGGGGAGTTTTGCGAAATTTTTATTTTTTTCTTTTGAAACATTTGGGACTTTCAGAAAGAATAGTTACCTTTGCATAACAAATGAACTCAACAATGAAAGAAAAAAAATATCCTATTTTGGACGAAGAAGAGAATATAGATGTGGCAAGTGAACCTGCTGTTGCAACCTCTGCTACTCAGTGTTCGCAAGTACAATCTGTCCATACTGGCTGCGATTTTATAGATGATCTTGATTGGGATCGTCTCCCTATCCTTGGTCCAAAGACTGAAGAAGAAGCCATTTCCAAAATCGATGAATTAGAGGAAAAACTGGCAAAAAGACAAGTGAAATGGTATTCCTCAGAAGAAGTGGACAGAATGCTATATGAGAAATATCCATGGCTAAGATAATTTGGGAAGGCGGCGCATTAATCATTCATTTCAAAGGCTGTTTTGCCTAAATTCAATGCCACGTTAGGAGCCTTGTCCGATAGCGTCCAGCCTGGGACAACAGCCTGGACAGAAGCAGGATGGGCGTTGGAAGCGTCATTGGAAAACACATTGAAAGACCTGATACTGTCACATTCAGACATCCCCATGGAGCAAGTTGTCAAGGAATACACTTCTTACCTTCAGACTCTCATCACCCAGAAATACAACAAGGCGATGAAACGCCAACCCAAATAGTTGCTAAAAATTTGGCTCACAATGAACGTCGTTTGAAAATAAATGATTATCTTTGCAAAAAATAAGGGCAAATGGGTTCGATATTCATTATACAAGGTATATTAATTTACATTTACGCTTTCGACCATAATCCTCCACATATACATGTGAAATGTGGTGGAGACGAATTCACAATGACTATCAAGGATAGAGTTGTAGAAGGTAAGGCTAAGGCGAAGATCATCCAGACAATCAACAATTTTATGGATGAGCATGAAGCCGAAGTAATGGAGATTTGGGAGAAGGCACAAAGAGGCGAAAAAATCGAAAAGATAAGGAGGTAAGACGATGTTGAAAGTAACAGATGTTGAATATATGGGCGACTATTCGTTGCTGTGTCAGTTTAGCGATGGCAAAAAGAAATATGTGAATCTTGAACCATTGTTAAAATACCCCATGTTTGCAGAACTAAAAGACAAAAGTCTATTTACCCAGTTTGGCTTAGACGGCACCATTTTCTGGGCGAACGGAGCAGACATTGCCCCAGAGTTCCTCTATGACAAAGGAACAGATTATCCACCCATGCTGGCCTCAGAACCATTATCACCCCCTGAGCCTTGATACGTCCCAGAAAGAAAAAACAGAAATGGAAGAAATGGTTGCGCTATTTCTTCCATTTCTGTTTTTAGTTTCTTACCTTTGCCATAATGAATAATCCTCAAATAAACAGATGAGATGATAAAATGTTATAAAATGTGTCAGGGGGACAGGTGAATGACATATACGATGGAAGAAGGAAGATGTATGAAGTGAGGAGAAAAAAATAAGGTGTCGAGAAAACGATACCTTATTTTGATTACCATAGAGCAACTTTCCCCATAGCACCTAAATCAAGGGAAGCTGTCTTTGCTCCCAATGCTTTGAAAGCTCTTATGTGTCCTGTTCCGCATCCCCCAAAAGGCTTCTTTCGTTATTGTTTGAGTGCGTCGAAGAGTTGGTCTAACGCTTTGTCGGCATTGCCTGTCTCGTTGAGGAGGGTGACGAACTTGGAACCGATGATGGCACCAGCGGCATTGTCTTGAGCGGCTTTGAGGGTTTGGGCATTGGAGATGCCGAAGCCAATCATGCGGGGGTTGCGCAGATTCATGGCATTGATACGTCGGAAGTACTCCTGTTTGGCATCATCGAAACTCTTCTGTGCTCCAGTGATGGCAGCAGACGATACCATATAGATAAAGCCGTCAGTGTTATCGTCAATGAAGCGGATACGTTCTTCAGATGTCTCAGGGGTAATCAGCATGATGATGCGGATGTCGTATTTGTCGGCTATCGGTTTCACGGTATCTTGATAGTCCTTGAAAGGCAGGTCGGGGATGATGACACCGCTGACACCGCTATCTACACATGACAGACAAAACTGTTCGATGCCGTATTGCATGATGGGGTTCAGATAGCCCATCAGTACCAATGGGATGTTGACTTCGTCTTTGATGTCTTTCAGTTGTGAAAACAGTTTACGGAGGGTCATACCATTCTTCAAAGCCGTTGTTGCTGCATCCTGGATGACGGGACCGTCAGCCATAGGGTCACTAAAGGGGATACCTACTTCTATCATGGAGATACCACGACGCTGAAGAGTCTTAATGACATCACCTGTACCTTCAAGGGTTGGTGCTCCTGCGCAGAAATAGAGTGACAGCAATTTCTGATTCTTACTTTCTGTAAATAATTTATTGATTTTGTTCATAGTTTGATGGGGTTGATGGGTTTTGATGGGTTTAATGGGGTGAATGGGTTGTGGGAGAGATGGGAGAGGAAGATGCGGAGAGCATCTATATCTTTGAGGGCTGGAGCTGATTCAAAACGGGAGTTCAGGTCGATACCGATGCACTGTGGATGATGGAGCATCCTGATGTCTTCTGCATCGTCTGGACCAATACCGCCACTGAGAAGGAATGGGGTCTCTCCATGATAGGAAGTGAGGACGCTCCAGTCGAACTTGGTGCCGTTGCCGCCCACCGCTCCAGTCGAACTTGGTGCCGTTGCCGCCCACCATCTTCGCTTTCGTATCGAAAAGGAAGTAGTCGACGATGTCATTGTAGGCATTTGTCTGCTTGAGGTCCTCAGCGGTAGCGATATTGAAAGCCTTAATAATGGCAATGGAGTCACCACATACAGAAGTGAGCTGGCGGACGTAATCTGGGCTTTCCTGTCCATGCAATTGAATGATGTCCAATCCAAAATCCTCAACTTTTTGTTTGATGTTTTGAATATCATCATCTACAAAGACACCAACCCGTTTGACTTTTGTGGGAAGGTAAGCAGGACGTTCGCCGACATAACGGCTGGATTTCGGCCAGAAGATGAAACCCATCAGGTCGACACCAAGAGCCTCAATTGCGCGGATGTTTTCAGGGTCGCGCATGCCACAGACTTTAATTATCATGGGGTTAATGGGTCTAATGGGGTTAGTGGGGTGAATGGGTTAATTGGGTGAGGAAATCGTTTAGTGCCTGACCAGGGTCAGCAGTTTTCATGAAGTTCTCACCGATAAGGAAACCACGGAAGCCAGCCTGACGCAATGCCTTGACTGTTTCGGGATTGGATATGCCGCTTTCACTGACTTTTACGGCATCCTTTGGAAGCAGTTCAGCGAGTCGGAACGAATTCTCTACGTCAGTGACGAAGGAACCGAGATTGCGGTTGTTGATGCCGCAGAGGTCGGGATCGAGTTCGGCATATTCCAGTTCTTCCTCACTATGCATCTCTAAAAGGACTTCAAGCCCAAGAGCATGTGCTTTCTCTAAGAGGCGTTTGCATTCCTGTTTCGTGAGACAGGCAGCAATCAATAGGACAGCACTCGCTCCACAGAGGGCGGCAGCATACAGTTGCGCCTCGTCGATGACGAAGTTCTTGTAAAGGACAGGGATGGTAACACCACTTTTTCTCGCCATACGGATAAAGTCGTCACAACCACCGAAGTAGTGTTCGTCGGTGAGAATGCTGATGGCGGCGGCTCCGTTCTGCTGATAGGAGAGGGGAATCACTTCTGCTTTTCCTTCTTCCTTGATCCATCCTTTAGAGGGGGAGCGTCTCTTGAACTCTGCGATGATACCTGTATCGCTATGAAGCAGGGCATCACGGAGAGAGGGTTTCTTTGCACAGAGCCGTTCCATCTCTTTGTGCTTGTGGGCAACGATTTCTTGTAGGATATCCATGGGGTTAATGGGTTTAATGGGGGGTTATGAATTGAGTTCCACGAATTTCTTGAAGGTACGCAGTGCAGCACCGCTATCGATACTTTCCCTTGCAACCTCAATACACTCCTCAATGGATTTCTGTCCTTTCTCTAATACCTGAATACCAAAAGCAGCATTGGCAAGAACGATGTTCTTCTGGGCAGGCAGCGCGTGGTTCTCCAAGACACTGTCGAAGATAGCGGCAGCTTCTTCCTCTGTGGCACCACCGACCAGTTCCTCTGGTTTGGCAATCTCAAATCCAAGATCCTGTGGTTTGAAGATACGTTCATATTGATTGGTGGTTACCTTGAAATCACTGGTCAGGGATATCTCGTCGTAACCGTCGATACTATTGACGATACCGTAGTCAATGCCGATCTTCTGGTACACCTGATGATAGAGACGCATCTGGTCAAGGTTAGCGACACCGAGCAACTGACACTGTGGCTGACTGGGATTTACCAGTGGACCAAGAAGATTGAAGATAGTCGGAAACTGCAATGCCTTACGGATAGGACCGACAAACTTCATTGCCTTAGCAAATAGTTGGGCATGGAGATAGACTATGCCTGCTTCGTTGAGGCTGCGGTTCAGTTTATCCACATCATCAGTAAATTTAATTCCATGATGTTGGATGACATTAGAGGCACCAGAGACTGAGGTCGCTGCATAGTTGCCATGCTTAGCCACCTTGTAGCCAGCACCGGCAATGACGAAACAGGAGGTCGTAGAGATATTGAAAGTGTTTTTGCGGTCTCCGCCAGTACCAACAACATCGATATAACGGTCGGCATTAAGGATAGCAGGGACACCCGTTTCTAAGATGCCATCACGGAAGCCCAGCAGTTCATCAACAGTGACACCACGCATCTGAAGACCAGTCAGCAGAGCGGTAATCTGCTCTGTCGGGAATTCACTCTGTGTGATACCAATAAGTATCTCTTTCATCTCTTCACGGGATAGATTCTCGTGGTTCAGCATCCTGTTAAGGATGTCTTTCATTGTTAGTTTTGCCATATATTTTACTTTTTATGATTCAATATTAAAGAAAGAGCCAGTTTTGTATTATTTTCTTTCCGTCTGGGGTTAGAACGCTTTCTGGATGGAATTGAATGCCTCGGATATTGAGTGTCTTGTGCTTGAGTGCCATGATTTGCCCCTCATCCGATTCAGCAGTTACTTCCAGACATTTGGGAAGTCCTTCTTTACTGACGACCCATGAGTGATAACGTCCCATCGTGATACGGTTAGGAAGTCCGGAAAAGATTTCATCATTGCCGAACTGTGTTCCTTCTGTGGCGACTCCATGGAAGACATCACTCAGATTCTCTAACTTAGCACCAAAAACTTCACCAATAGCCTGATGTCCTAAGCATACACCGAGGATGGGTTTCTTGCCAGCGTATGTTTTGATGACATCCATTAGCAGTCCTGCTTCGGAGGGAATACCTGGTCCTGGTGACAAGAGAATCTTACTGAAGGATTCCAGTTGTGAGAGTTCAAACTGGTCGTTTCTGAAAACCGTTACCTCTGCACCGAGTTCTTTCACTAAGTGTGCGAGATTATAGGTAAACGAGTCGTAATTATCTATGATGACTATTTTCATAATGGGTTTAATGGGGTTAATAGGGTGAATGGGCTTTATAATTTTTCTGCTATAAGGATGGCACGGCGCAAAGCACCGAGTTTGTTGTTCACTTCCTGTAGTTCATATTCCTCGTCACTCTTTGCGACGATGCCACCGCCGGCTTGGAACCATAATTCATTATTACGGGACACAAACGTGCGGATGGTGATGGCTTGGTTGAGATCGCCATTCAGTCCGATATAGCCGATGCAGCCACCATAGGCTCCTCGGTTATGTGGCTCATATTCGCTGATGAGTTGCATGGCACGTACTTTGGGCGCACCACTTAAAGTGCCTGCAGGGAATGTGTCGATAAATGCCTTGATAGGGTCAGCATTATCATTCAGTTCTCCACTGACTCGGGATACAAGATGAATCACATGGGAATAGTATTGTAAGTCTTTATAAAAATCCACCTTCACACCATGACAGTTTCGAGAGAGATCATTACGGGCAAGATCAACGAGCATGACATGTTCTGCATTCTCTTTCGGGTCTTTACGCAAGTATTCTGCTCCTTCACGATCCTTTTCGGAATCACCTGTTCTTTTAGTCGTTCCTGCAATGGGGTCGATATATGCACGATTCCCTTCAATGCGACAGTGTGTTTCTGGTGAGGAACCGAAAATTCGGAAACCTCCAAAATCAAAATAGAAGAGATAAGGAGAGGGATTGATGCTTCTTAAAGCGCGATATAGTTTAAAATCATCGCCTTCATATTTCTGGATGAAGCGCCTTGAGAGTACAATCTGGAAGACATCACCTCGAAGGCAGTGCTTAATGCCCCGACGGATGTTTTCCTTGTGCTGTTCATCAGTTAAAGGACTGGTAACCTCACCGACAGGATGGAAGTCGTAGGCATGTACATTTGCCTTGTTCATGGTCTTAAGAATCTCTGAGAGTTCAGAGTTCTCGGAGTCCTCAGAGTACTCTGAGATACAGACAACTGTCAGTTGGTTATTAAAATGGTCGAAGACAATGATGTCCTTATATAATATGTAAAGCATATCGGGAGCATCATTTTTCTCTTGCGTTTCATCCTTGACGTCAATATTCTCAAAATAGCGGATGGCATTAAAAGAAGTATATCCATAAAGGCCGCAGAAATTGGAATAGTCACCCTCAACCTTGATATGGTCAATGAGAGAATGGATGGCTTCAGCAGAACCATAGTTCTCATTGATCTCATGTCTCTCATAATTCCCATTGGGATAGTTAATAGTCGCCATGCCATGTCCGATAGCGACACTTGCAATGGGATTAATGCCGATGAAAGAACGGGAATTGTCCTTGTCATGATAATCAGAACTCTCCATCAATACACTTTGTGGATAGATGTCCCTCAATCTCATATAGACTCCTACTGGTGTGTATAAATCAGCAAGGATTGTTTTGTTGTTTGTAATGTATTTAAAAGTCTCCATATTCTCCAGCCATTTGTTTGTTGTTGAGATAAGTTTCCACATCTTTGTCACCACGACCACTCACCGTTAGAACAACGACATCGTCTTTCTTAAACGAAATCTTGCTTAATGCAGCAATCGCATGGGCACTCTCCAAGGCAGGGATGATACCTTCCATTCGTGTGAGTTCATAGGCGGCTTTCACTGCCTCATCATCATTGATGGAATAAACGGTTGCACGATGTTGTGAAGCAAGATTGGCATGCATCGGTCCAATGCCTGGATAATCAAGTCCAGCAGAGATAGACTCCGCTTCAATAATCTGTCCGTCTGGAGTCTGCATGACCAAGGTCTTTGCACCATGCAGGATGCCCAGTCGACCGGCATGAATGGTTGCTGCCGTATGCCCCGTGTCGGCCCCTTGTCCACCAGCTTCGGCAAGGATAATCTTTACACGCTCATCATCGATATAGTGATAGATGGTGCCAGCTGCATTACTGCCACCGCCGACACATGCCATCAGAATATCAGGATAGTTACGACCAATCTTTTCTTGTAACTGTTCCTTGATTTCTGCAGAGATGATACTTTGCAAGCGTGCTACCATGTCAGGGTAGGGATGAGGCCCCACGGTACTGCCAATAATATAAAAGGTATCGGAAGGATGACAACACCAGTCTCGGATGGCCTCGTTTGTGGCATCTTTCAAAGTCCAGTTACCAGTCTTAACAGGGCGAACTTCTGCACCCAGCATCTTCATACGTTCCACGTTGACGTGCTGACGCTCAACGTCCAATGCCCCTTGATAGACGACACATGGCATATCCATCAAGGCACATACCGTTGCCGTTGCCACACCATGCTGACCAGCACCTGTCTCTGCAATGATACGTTTCTTACCCATCTTCTTGGCAAGCAGGATCTGTCCGATAGTGTTATTGATCTTATGGGCACCAGTATGGTTCAGATCCTCTCGTTTTAGATAGAGATGACAACCATATTTTTCACTCATCCGCTTGGCATAATAGAGTGGAGAAGGACGACCAACATAATCACGCAGTAGTTCCATGTACTCTTTCTTGAATTCTTCTGATTCAAGGATAGGCAGATATTCTTCCTGTAAATTCTTTACTGTTGAATAAAGAATCTCTGGAACGTATGCGCCTCCAAACTCTCCGTAGAATCCTTTTTCGTCAACTAAAAATGATTTTTTCATATAATTTATTGTTAAGTTTTAATTCATGACCTAAAAAAGGCTCGTCGCGGCCTCTTGATATCTTTATGAATACACACGGCTTCGTACCTCGCGACTAATCTAATCTCGAGTTACGCCACCACCATGCATTCATTAATCTTGTCATATTTCTATGTTGTTTTCTGTTTCGGCTGCAAATATAGATACTTTTTTATTAATCCGCAAACTTTTCTCTTATTTTTTTTGTTGATTGCAAAAAATGAAGACAAATTGACAATAGAAAGAAAAAAAGATGAATAAAAATTTGCAATATTAGTGATTAAATACTATATTTGCCCCCGATAAGCTGGTGCCGACAGTTGTCAGACGGTCTTATCATAAATGAAGTGAGGTTGGTAGCGTCCTGCACCAACCTCTTTTCTTAACGGTAAGTCCTTTATGAATCAAACCTCCCATCCGATAGCAGAGGCTCCGAGGACAGCAGCGGAAGCTCCGTCGAGTCCACTTACCAGGAACTGAGCCTTACCTTTGAAGATAGGCATGACGTGTTCATTATAGCTTCTCTTGATAGGATCCATAATCAGGTCTCCAGCTTTTACCATACCACCGAAGAAGATGAAAGCCTCTGGAGAAGAGAAGGCAGTGAAGTCGGCACATGCCTCTCCAAGCATATGACCAGTGAACTCATAGATCTCTTTGGCAAGCTCATCGCCTTTGCCGGCGGCAATGCTGACATCCAAAGAGGTGATGTCTTCCGGATTCATCTCACGAAGGATTGACGGACGGTCCGTCTTGGCAAGCAACTCACGTGCCGTACGTGCCACGCCGGTAGCAGAGCAATAAGCTTCCAGACAACCAGTGCGTCCGCAGCCACAGGAACGTCCCTCGGCTCCGCGAACCATCGTGACATGCCCAAGTTCTCCAGCAAAACCATCATGACCGTAAAGAAGTTGTCCGTTGACAACAATGCCGGAACCGACACCAGTACCCAGGGTGATGACAATGAAGTTCTTCATACCGCGAGCCACACCATAAACCATCTCACCTAAGGCGGCAGCGTTAGCATCGTTTGTTAAAGCTACAGGAATGTCATTCAGTCCTTCACTGAACATCTTGGCAAGGGGTACGATGCAGTCATGCGCCCAGGGGAGGTTCGGTGCAAACTCAATCGTTCCATTGTAATAGTTACCATTAGGAGCTCCGATACCCATAGCCTTGATCTTATCGATACCACCCACCTGTTCAATGATGGGTTGTAGCGCTTCAATCGAAGCCTTGACATAGTCTTCTACTTTCTCGTAACCACCGGTCTTGATGGCTGTTGTTGCTTTAATGTCACCACGGGCATCCACAATGCCAAAGACAGAGTTGGTGCCTCCTAAATCTAAACCGATGACATACGGCTTGATGTTTGCTTGATCATTCATCATTGTAGTATAATAATTATTGATTAGACTTTTGACAGCCACAAAGATAAGAAAAAAGAGTGATATGGCAAAGTTTTATGATGAAAAACTGAATAATTCACATAAAAATCGTACCTTTGCAACCGTAATGCCGTTTCCAATACATATAAATATAGTAGATCTGGTGTTGAAGGGCATGCTGATTGGTATGATTGCCTCGGCACCGATGGGACCAGTAGGAGTGCTTTGTGTACAGCGAACGCTGAACAAAGGACGCTGGTATGGTCTTGTCACTGGTATTGGGGCAGCGGTGAGTGATATTATCTATGCAGGTATTACGGGATTTGGTATGGCATTTGTCATGGACTTTATCAATAACGAGCAGAATAAGTTCTATCTGCAGATTATCGGAAGTGTGATGCTGTTGTTTTTCGGTCTCTACACATGGCATAGTGATCCGACAAAGAATATGCATAGGTCTGGACAGCAGAAGGGAACATTATGGTATAATACATGGACGGCATTTCTTGTGACCTTTTCCAATCCATTGATTATCTTCCTGTTTATGGGTCTCTTTGCACAGTTTGCCTTCGTCATCCCTGACCGTCCGTTTGAGATGCTGATAGGTTTTGCCAGTATTGTTGGAGGTGCTTTATCGTGGTGGTACGGACTGACATGGTTGGTGGATAAAGTGCGTGCTATCTTTGATGACACAGGTATCCGTATCATCAATCAGATTATCGGTGCCGTTGTAATGGTATTCTCCGTCATCTTTTTGTTGGGAACGGTCACGAATCTCTTCAGGGTCTTTTAACGGATAACACCTTATTATTTATGTATATAGCACAGGAGTTACGAAAGACGAATATTGCCGAGTATCTGTTGTATATGTGGCAAGTGGAAGACACCATCCGTGCCTTTGATTGTTCCTTGAGTCGGATACGCCGTGAGTATATAGACCGTTTCGACTATACAGAAGAGCAGAAAGAGGACGAGGCTGACTGGTTTGGAAACCTCATCCGTATGATGAATGGAGAGGGATGCCGTGAGAAAGGTCATTTGCAAATCAATAAGGTGGTGATGCAGCAGCTACAGGAGTTGCATGCCCAGTTGTTGAGCAGTCCGAAGTTCCCTTTCTATAATGCCGAGTATTATAAGGTGTTACCCTATATCGTGGAGTTGCGCAATCATGGTGCCAATAAGGAGGAGAACGAGATAGAGACGTGTTTTAACTCCCTCTATGGGGTGATGATGCTCCGTCTGCAGAAGAAGGACATCTCTCCAGACACCCAGCATGCCGTGAAGGAGATTAGTACCTTTGTTGGAATGTTGAATGACTATTATCTGAAAGACAAACAAGAACCACTTAAGTTTGAGTAGACTATGAATATACTGATAACAGGCTGTAACGGACAGTTAGGCAATGAGATACAGTTGTTGGAGAAGGATTATCCCCAGCATGTGTGGTATAATACGGATGTTCAGGAGCTGGATATCAGCAACCAGCTTGCCGTAGAACAGTTTGTGGCGGAGAATAAGATTGATGGTATCGTCAATTGTGCCGCTTATACCGCAGTCGACAAGGCAGAGGACAATAAGGAGTTGTGTACCACACTTAATATGGTTGCTCCAGCCTATCTGGCTGCTGCTGTAGAGAAACGGGGCGGATGGATGATACAGATTTCCACGGACTATGTGTTTGATGGTACAAAGCATACACCCTATATCGAGACAGATACTCCCAGTCCTAACAGTGTCTATGGTTCCACGAAACTGGCAGGTGAACTGGGTGTGTCTAAGTTCTGCAAGAAATCTGTGATTATTCGTACGGCATGGCTGTATAGTACTTTCGGTAACAACTTTGTGAAGACGATGATTCGTTTGGGCAAGGAAAAGCCAGAGTTAGGTGTCATCTTTGACCAGATAGGTACACCGACCTATGCCCGTGACCTTGCTGTTGCCATTATGACCATTATCAATAAGGGTATTGTTCCTGGTGTCTATCATTTCACCAATGAGGGTGTTATCTCATGGTACGACTTCACCAAGGCAATCCATCGTATCGCAGGCATTACGACCTGTCATGTGCGTCCGTTGCATACGGCGGAGTATCCGACACCCGCCAACCGTCCGCACTATTCGGTGTTGGACAAGACAAAGATAAAGGAAACGTATGGTATTGAGATTCCCTATTGGGAAGAGAGTTTGAAAGACTGTCTGGAAAAGATTGAAGAATTGAGATGAATCAGGAGATAGAGAGAAGAAGAACCTTTGCGATTATCAGTCACCCCGATGCTGGTAAGACAACACTGACGGAGAAGTTCCTGCTGTTCGGTGGACAGATACAGGTGGCTGGTGCCGTCAAGAATAATAAAATCAAGAAAACGGCAACCTCTGACTGGATGGACATTGAGAAACAGCGTGGTATCTCCGTGTCTACTTCTGTGATGGAGTTTGACTATACACCAGAAGGCTCTGATATAGAATATAAGGTGAATATCCTCGACACCCCGGGTCACCAGGATTTTGCCGAGGATACCTATCGCACACTGACTGCCGTCGACTCTGCGATTATTGTGGTGGATGGTGCCAAGGGCGTGGAGACTCAGACGCGGAAACTGATGAACGTCTGCCGTATGCGTAATACGCCAGTTATTATCTTCATCAATAAGATGGACCGTGAAGGACGTGACCCCTTTGACTTGTTGGACGAGTTGGAGCAGGAACTGGGAATCAAGGTGCGTCCTTTATCATGGCCTATCAACCAGGGAGCAAAGTTTAAGGGCGTCTATAATATCTACGAGCAGAAACTCGATTTGTTTACCCCCGATAAGCAGCGTGTGACGGAGAAAGTTGAGATTGATATCAACAGTGCCGACCTTGACGAGCGTGTCGGTGAGCAGGATGCCAATAAACTTCGTGAAGACCTTGAACTGGTAGATGGTGTCTATCCTGCTTTTGAGGTGGAGACCTATCGTTCTGCGGAAGTCGCTCCCGTGTTCTTCGGTTCTGCACTGAACAATTTCGGTGTGCAGGAACTGTTGAACTGTTTTGTGGAGATAGCTCCGAGTCCTCGTGATACAAAGGCAGAGGAGCGTATGGTGAAGCCCGACGAGCCGAAGTTTACTGGTTTCATCTTCAAGATCACAGCGAATATCGACCCCAACCACCGCTCGTGTATCGCCTTCTGTAAGGTGTGCAGCGGTAAGTTCCAGCGCAACCAGCCCTATCTGCATGTGCGTCAAGGCAAGACATTACGTTTCTCGTCACCCACACAGTTTATGGCGCAGCGTAAGTCTACTATCGATGAGGCGTGGCCGGGTGACATCGTTGGTCTGCCAGACAATGGTATCTTTAAGATTGGTGATACGTTGACGGAGGGAGAGCAGTTGCATTTCCGTGGTTTGCCTTCCTTCTCGCCAGAACTCTTTAAGTATATCGAGAATGACGACCCGATGAAGGCGAAGCAGTTGCAGAAAGGCATCGACCAATTGATGGACGAGGGTGTTGCCCAGTTGTTTGTCAATCAGTTCAACGGCCGTAAGATTATCGGTACCGTAGGGCAGTTGCAGTTTGAAGTTATCCAGTACCGCTTGGAGAATGAATACAATGCCAAGTGCCGTTGGGAACCCGTCCATCTCTACAAGGCATGTTGGATAGAGAGCGATGATGATAAGGAACTCGAGAACTTCAAGAAGCGCAAGTACCAGTATATGGCAAAGGACAAGGAGGGACGCGATGTCTTCCTTGCCGACAGTGGCTATGTGCTCTCTATGGCGCAAGAGGACTTCAAACATATCAAGTTCCACTTTACCTCAGAGTTTTGAGTATTTATTATTTTTGCAAACAGAAAGCCCACCTAATTCATGAAAAAGATATTATTACTGATAATAATCGGGTTGTTTGTTTCGTGCTCTGTGGACTATGAGACAAAACGAATGTTATCTGGGGTCAATGAACTTATAGATGACGGGCATCCTGATTCTGCACTTACTATATTGAAGAAATACGAAAAGGAGAAGGCAGACTGGAGTAAGAAGGAAAGGATGCATTATGAGCTGATCAAACTGAAAGCGGAGAATAAGGCGGATGTAGTATTCACTTCGGACTCCGTCATTAGACAGGTGGTGGATTACTACAAGAGTCACGGCACAGCCAATGAACAGATGCTTGCCTATTACCTATTGGGCAGGGTTTATAGTGATATGGGTGAGGCACCTATGGCACTGCAGGCTTATTATGACGCTATCGAGAAAGCTGATACGTTGAGTTCAGATTGTAATTATAAAACTTTAACTCCCGTATATGGTCAGATGTCCCAATTATTCCATCAGCAGAATCTTCCTCATGATGAGATTTGGGCTCTGCATCACTATATTGCATGTACAAAGAAATGGGGGAATGAGATTGATGTTGTTATTGCGAAAAGCCAATTAATTAGACCATATTATCTTTTGGGAGAGAAAGATACAGTCCTTCATATTATTAACGAAACACATCAATCTCTCAAGCATTTGGGGAGTACTCAAAGAGCAGCAGAAGCATTGGCACCATCTATCTATATTTATATTGAACGCAATCAATTGCCAAAAGCCAAGCAGATAATGGATATATTTGAGAATGAGTCTGGATTAATTGATAAGAATGGTATTATTGCTAAAGGCAGAGAACATTATTATGCAACAAAGGGCTTCTATGAATTGTCTATTAATGAAATAGACTCAGCAGAAATGTATTTTAGGAGGGTCCTTCATTATGGAAATCTTTCTGATGGTTATAGGGGCTTGCTCTCCGTATACAGGAAAAAGAACGATATAGATTCTGTTGTCCTTTTTTCACAACGTTATGAAGCGGCACAAGATTCTTTACATAATAAAATGCAGATAGATGCCGTCCATCAGATGTCTGCTCTTTATAATTACGCCCGAAGCCAGAAAGAAGCAGAACATGAAAGAGAAAAGGCACAGAAAACCTTAATTTTACTTGGCTTCATTATATTTGTCACAATTGTCCTTTCTATAGTAATTATTTTTATTATCTGGTTTTATCGAAAGAATCAGAAAGAAAAGCAAGATAAGATAGCCAAATTAGAAGAGTCTCTTGAGAACGCGAAGGTACAAAGAAGTGCAGTGCAAGAAGAATTAAGGAAACTGAAAGAAAAAGACTATGAAGGTATTATTGCCATTAAAGAAGAACAGGAAGCAGAACTAACGAAAACCATTGATCGCCTGCAAACAGAGAATGAGAAATACAAGAATCGTGTCAATAATCAAGAGAAAGATGATCTTGACGGTTTTCTTAATAGTGCTATAGCGCAACTGTTTATAAAGAAAGCGGTAGGGAAGGCAGAAAGGCCCAAACCGACCGAGGCAGAATGGAAGTTATTGATATCTCAGTTCAGTAAGGATATTCCTGTCACATTCAAGTCTTTTGGCATAGGTAAGTCTTTGTCTCAGTTGGAGCAGAGGGTTTGTATACTCCTAATTCTTGACATATCCGAGAAAACAATCTCATATATGACAGACTCCGTAGCATCAACAGTGTCAAATGCCAAGGCTCGTGCCAACGAAAAACTCTATGGGAAAAAAGATGCATATTCGCTTAAAATTAATCTGACACATACCCTTAGACGTTCTTGACGAATTTTGACGAATTGTTTTTTTTAAATTATTGTGTTACAATTAGATACAGAGATAATAAGTTGTATTTAGTGAAATCTGACAATTAAAAAGACATCATAATATTTGGTAAGATATTTCTATAATCATATTTTTGCAAATAATTAATATTAAAATGTTTAATAACTAAATTTTTATGATTATGAAAAAGTACATGTTTTTATTAGTCAGTGCGTTGTTCCTTTTTGCAATAGGAACAACAAGTTGTAGTAACAATGACGAAGGCAACGATAATAATATTATTACGCCTGTCGCCAATATGAGTAATGAAGTAAAAAACTTCTTTGACGAAGAAGTGGCTAATAATGCTTTCATTCTGGAAAACCCTAATGGAGTTGTTGCCGTCAACAGCATCAGTGAACTTGAGGATATCTATGAGGGTGAAAAGCCTTTCCCTGATATTGACTTCAGCAAATATACGCTCATTGAACTGAATATCAAATTAAACACTCTAAATGTGTATTTAAAGAATGATCTTGACTATCAGCCACAAGTCATCACTCATCTTTATTTCTGGGGATTATATCCCAAATACGAAAAGAATATTTCCTTAAATGTTATAAATGATTAAGGAGAGTCTTATGATGCCAACGGAGTATGGTTTAATGAGACCAAGAAGTATTCTGATGATGATATCAGCAATCTGACCGACAACAATCTATGGGAGATAGTGTATTCTTATCCCTCAATAGAGGAACTCATAATATGGTGGGAGAACAATTCGGATCAATAACTATTATCACAAGGGTGTTGTACGGATAAAAAAGCTCTGTTTGGGTTTTCAGCTGTAGGTGCACGATCTTTCACCTACAGCTGCACGATCTTTCGCCTATAGGTGAAAACATTTGCGGCTGTAGCTGAAAGATGGTTAGGACGTAACTTTCTCCGCGAAAGGCGGCACTTTTCTCCCCGAAAGAAGGTACTTTTCTCCCCGAAAGAAGGTACCTATCGCCCCGTTTTCTACGGGGATTTGTAAAAATCAGGAGCCATTTGGCTCCTTTTTTCATTATTTATTGGATAAAATTCTCACGTTCGGCACAAAAAGTACACTTTATGCTCTTACTTAACCGAATTTTTTGTACCTTCGCAAACGAAATGACAAGAGAAGAAGATATCAAGAAGGCAGTGGAAGTGTTGCGGAAGGGTGGGGTGATCCTCTATCCGACGGACACAGTGTGGGGCATCGGTTGTGATGCTACCAATGCCGAGGCTGTGAAACGAGTGTATGACATCAAGCAGCGTGATGACTCGAAGGCTCTGATTTGCCTGGTTGACAGTGACGCCCGTCTGCAACGGTATGTGAGGAATGTGCCTGACGTGGCGTGGCAATTGATTGATAGTCTGAAAGGAGTCGGGAGTCGGGAGTCGGGAGACAGGAGTCAGGAGTGTAAACCCACGACGTTGATTCTCGACGGAGCCATCAACCTTGCCCCGAACCTTATTGCGGAGGACGGCAGTATCGGTATGCGTATTACGCAAGAACCTTTCTCAAAAGAACTATGTTACCGTTTCCAGAAAGCGTTAGTCTCCACGTCGGCGAATATCAGCGGTGAGCCTGCCGCCCAGAACTACTGTGATATTGATCCCCGTATCATTGAGGCGGTCGATTATGTGTGCTGGAGTCGCAGACAGGAGCATAAGCCCCACCAGCCTTCAAGTATCATCCGTCTGAAAGAGAACGGAGAGGTGGAGGTGATTAGGAGATAAGGAGACAGAAGTCAGGAGTCAGATAATATAAGCGAAATGACAGAGGGAAGACCGACATGGATACAACGGCTGCATGAGTGGCGTGTGGAGCATGTGAGCGACAAGATGTTCTTGCTTGTTCTCGCATTCTTTGTGGGTTTGTTTGCTGCTGTCGCTGCCTATGTCCTCCATGGTATGATTAACCAGATTGTTGCCTTGTTGACAGGAAAGTTCTCCGTCACGAGTTACAACTGGCTGTATCTGGTCTATCCCGTTATCGGTATCTATCTTACCTCCCTTTTTGTCCGTCATATTGTGAAGGACAATATCTCGCATGGTATCACCCGAATCCTCTATGCCATCTCCTCAAAGAAGTCGCGATTAAAAGCACACAACACCTGGTCGTCGGTCATCGCCTCGGCGATTACCATCGGCTTCGGAGGTTCTGTGGGTGCTGAGGCACCTATTGTACTGACTGGCTCTGCCATTGGTTCGAACTTAGGACAGTTGTTCAGACTCGATAGCAAGACACTGATGACCTTGGTGGGATGTGGTGCTGCTGGTGCCATTGCTGGTATCTTCAAAGCACCGATAGCAGGACTGGTGTTTACACTGGAGGTACTGATGATCGATCTGACGATGGCATCGTTGTTACCGATTCTGATATCTTGTGTGACGGCGACATGCTTTACTTATATCTTCAGTGGCAATGCGGTGCTGTTCACCTTCCATCTTGACAGTGACTGGACGGTACAACGAGTGCCTGCCACGATACTGTTAGGAATATGTTGCGGACTGGTAAGTCTCTATTTCATCCGTACGATGAATGCCTGTGAGGATATGTTCGCCCGTTTCAAAGATAAGCCCTACGTGCGACTATTGATAGGTGGTGCCATTCTTAGTTTGCTCATCTTCCTTTTCCCGTCACTATATGGGGAAGGCTATCATTCCATCAATCTTCTACTGAATGGTAAGACTGAGGCAGACTGGAACCAGATATTGGACAACTCGCTCTTCTATGGGCATCATGAATACCTGATAGGCTATCTTGCCTTGGTGCTCTTCACAAAGGTCTTTGCCACCAGTGCAACGAACGGCGGCGGCGGATGCGGTGGTACGTTTGCCCCCTCTTTGTTCATAGGATGCTTTACAGGTTTTCTCTTCTCCCGCTTGTGGAACATACATCAGATAGGCGTATATGTGCCAGAGAAGAATTTTGCATTGCTGGGAATGGCGGGCGTGATGTCTGGTGTGATGCATGCCCCGTTGACGGGTATCTTCCTGATAGCGGAGATAACCAGCGGCTATGACCTCTTCATGCCCCTGATGATCGTCTCAGTCTTTGCATACCTTACTATTATTATCTTTGAACCGCATAGTATCTATGGTATGCGACTGGCAAGGAAAGGACAGCTAATTACCCACCATACCGACCATGCCGTATTGACACTGATGAGTCTGGACTCCGTGATAGACCGCGACTATCAGGCTGTGGATCCCGATATGGAGCTGGGGCAGATGGTACACAAGATCAGCCGTTCAAGAAATAGTGTGCTGCCCGTGGTGGATGCTGCTGGTGCTTTGATGGGTGAAGTCAATATTATGAAAATCCGTCATGTGGTATTCCGTACGGAGCTATATCATCATTTCAAGGCACGCCAGTTGATGGTAGAGCCTGCCTCCGTATTGAACGATGATATGCCAATGACATCCGTGATGAAGGCTTTTGAGCGAACCCAGGCAGACTGGTTGCCTGTGCTTGATATGGAGCGTCATCTGAAAGGCTATGTCTCCCGTAAGCGGATATATGACATGTATCGTAAGATGGTGCATGACATGAGTCAGGAATGAAGATGCATAATAACGATAGAATGTAATAACGATATGACGAAGGATAATCTGCGAATCGTATTCATGGGAACCCCGGAGTTTGCAGTGGAGACACTGAAGGCTTTGGTGGAGAACGATTATAATGTCGTGGCAGTGGTGACACAGCCAGACAAACCCGTAGGACGACATCAGACAGAGATGCAACCGTCTCCAGTGAAACAATATGCCGTAGAGCATGACCTGCCCGTGCTCCAACCCGAGAAGATGAAAGACCCGCAGTTTGTGGAACAACTGCGTAGCTATCGTGCGAATCTTCAAGTGGTGGTTGCCTTCCGGATGTTGCCAGAGGTGGTGTGGGCAATGCCTGAGTATGGTACCTTTAATGTCCATGCGGCATTGTTGCCGCAATATCGTGGAGCAGCCCCTATCAACTGGGCTGTTATCAACGGAGAGACGCAGACGGGTGTGACCACTTTCTTCCTCGACCATGATATCGACACGGGACGTATTATCATGCAGAAACCTTTTGCTATCCCTGATGATGCTGATGTGGAGTATGTCTATGACGGACTGATGCATCTGGGTGCTAAGATATGTATCGAGACCTTGGAGGCAATCATTACAGCCAACGGTCATCCTGAAACCATTGCCCAAGATGACTATCCACCCTCCTCCCTCCTCCCTCCTCCCTCCCCCCTTAAGACCGCCCCGAAAATCTTCAAGGAGACATGTGAGATAGACTGGTCGAAGACTGCCAAACAAGTGTATGACTTCGTGCGTGGTCTGAGTCCGTATCCCGGGGCATGGACGACGCTGGTGAGTGCTGATGGGAAAGAGACGGTCATGAAGATATACCAGACGAGAAAGACGGGACTGGACTGTCATGCGGAAACAGGAACCCTGCGGATAGATGGCAAGCAACTGCAAGTGGCTACTGGAGACCAGTGGTTACAGTTGGAGGAACTGCAACTGGCAGGCAAGAAACGGATGGCAGCTCATGACTTCTTGAATGGGGTGAAAAACATCGACCAATGCCGTATAAAATAAATAATGTTAATTACAAAATAAACTGTGAAGGGTGTCCGTTTCAAGAGTAGAAGCAATTAAAACATGATGCCTATGATAAATTTTACTCAAGAACACTTTTTGCAGCCCAGTGAAGCCACCCTCCTTTTCATCAAGCAGATGGCACGGACGTACAGAACAGTAAAACAACCCGACAACACTCATGTGGTAGTGGGCTTGAATTAGAAAAAAGAAATGACGAAAGTATCTCCTTCATTGCTCGCGGCCGATTTCCTGCATCTCGACCGCGACATCGAAATGATTAATCGTAGTGAAGCAGACTGGCTTCATCTGGATGTGATGGATGGTGTGTTTGTACCAAACATCTCTTTTGGTTTTCCCGTGCTGGAAGCTGTCGCTTCTCTGTGTAAGAAACCCCTGGATGTTCATTATATGATAGTACAGCCTGAGAAATATGTCCAGCGGACGGCAAAGCTGGGTGCCATGATGATGAATGTCCATTATGAAGCTTGTACCCATCTGCATCGTACCGTTCAGGAGATTCACGATGCAGGCATGAAGGCAGGTGTGACATTGAATCCCTCTACTCCTGTGTCGGTGTTAGAGGATATCATCGGGGCAGTGGATATGGTGCTGCTGATGAGTGTCAATCCAGGATTCGGAGGACAGAAATTCATTGAGAACACCATTCAGAAGGTACAGCGTCTTCGTCGGATGATTGAGGAGAAGGGATGTCAGACTCTCATAGAGGTTGATGGAGGCGTACAAGGAGAAACTGCTCCACGTCTTGTCAAAGCAGGAGTCGATGTGCTGGTAAGTGGCAGTTATGTATTTAAGAGTACCACTCCAGAACAGACCATTAGGGACTTGCGAGCCCTCTAAAGCTCCAGATTCAGGAAGATATTATGCTGTTTCGCCATGCGGCGCATATTGATGAGTGCATAGCGCATCCGTCCTAATGAGGTGTTGATACTGACTCCGGTAATCTCCGCAATCTCCTTAAAGGACAGATCCTGATAGTATCGCATGTAAACGACTTCTCGTTGTGTGGCAGGCAGACTGTCCATCAAATGACGTACGTCATCCATTATCTGGGTGTTGACATATTCATTCTCACGGTTTCCTTCTGTTAGCATATCGGTACGCAACTGGCTGAGGTCGTTCTCTTTGTTGGGTTCGATAATATGCTCACTCTTCTGACGACGATACTGGTCCATGATGACATTATGGGCAATACGTGTCAACCAGAAGAAGAATTTCCCAGAGTCTGTGTACTTGCCTTCCTGTAGTTTGACGATGATCTTGATAAAGGTATCCTGGAAGATGTCATTAGCCACTTCGTAGTCACCGACTACAAAGAAAATATAGTTAAACAGCTTCTGTTGGTTTCTTGCTAATAACTCATCGAAAGCCTTATTATCACCTGCTATATAGAGAAGGGCAAGCTCCTCATCAGTGTGATTTGCAAATGTCTTCATACTCAAATGTTTTGTTCTGAAGTAGAAGTCTATTCGATAGGCAAAAGTTTTTAAGTTGTTATTAACAAATATTATAATTCGGTTGCAAAAGTAAGTAAAAAAATAATACTAACCAAATAAAAAGCAAAAAAAATGAGATAATCTCAATTATTTGTCGTATCTTTGTCAAATAAAATAAGCTATAAATAATATAAACACATGCTGAAAATATTTGTTCCAGGTCGCCTCTGCCTGTTTGGAGAACATACAGACTGGGCGGGACATTACCGAACGATGAATGCTGATATCATGCCAGGTGCTGCTATTGTGACGGGTATCGAGCAAGGTATCTATGCGGAAGTGGAAAAGTCTCCCATCTTTGAAGTTCATAGTGATGCTCCTGTTATGGAAAAGGAGTGGCGTGATTTCTCTTGTCGGATGACGGAGACAGAACTAAAACGGGTTGCACGTTCGGGTTCTTTCTTCTGCTATTGTGCCGGCGTTGCCAGTTATATGCTGGAATGGTACAAGGTCGGAGGTGTCCGTATCAGGATTACGGACATGACGCTTCCTATGAAGAGTGGTCTTTCTTCTTCCGCTGCCATCTGTGTTCTTGTCGCGCGCGCATTCAACTTATTATATAACCTCAACCTGAATACATTAGGAGAGATGAATATCGCCTATGTAGGTGAGTTGCGAACGGCTTCACGTTGTGGCCGCCTGGATCAGGCATGTGCCTTTGGCGTAAAACCGAACTTGATGACATTTGACGGTGATGAGATTGAGGTTAAATCGTTGAATGTCAAGAAAACACTGTACTGGGTGTTTGCAGATTTGTGCGCTTCCAAGGATACCATTAGAATCCTTTCTGATTTGAATAAGGCGTATCCTTTTGCTTCTACGGAAGAGGAGGAGAACTTACACAAGGCTTTGGGTGAGTGGAACCATGACATTGTGAACCGTGCCATTAAGTATATGGCAGAGGGTGAAGTGGAAGCATTGGGTAAGTTGATGACAGAGGCGGAAGCGATGTTTGACAAGTATGTAGCCCCCATGTCATCTGCCTTATGGGCCCCTAAACTCCATCAGGTATTACAGGATCCCCAGATCGCCCCGATGGTATACGGAGGCAAGGGCGTTGGCTCCCATGGTGATGGCAGTGTCCAGTTCCTTGCCCGTTCAAAGGAGGATCAGGAACGGCTGGCAGACTACCTGAATGCACAGGGGATGAGTGCCTATACCTTGACGCTGAATCCTGTACATACCGTCCGTCGTGCCATTATCCCTGTAGCTGGTTTCGGGACACGTCTTTATCCTGCCACTCGCGGTCTGAAAAAAGATTTCTTTCCCATCCCTTGCCCGGATGGTTTGGTCCGCCCGGTAATCCTTATCTTATTAGAAGAACTGGTAAAGAGCGGTATTGAGGAGATTTGTCTTGTCCTGGGTTCAGAGGAAGAACGAATCCAATATACGGATTTCTTTGAGCGGCAGTTGTCTGAGGAGCATTTGCATAAGTTGAATGCGGAGGCACAGGAATATGAGAACCGTATTCTGGATATCGGAAAGCGCTTACGCTATGTCTATCAACGTGAGAAGCGCGGTTTCGGCCATGCGGTCTATCAGGCAGCTGAATTCTCTAATAACGAGCCAGTACTGTTGTTGTTGGGCGACACCATCTATCGTAGTAAGTCTAACAAACCGTGTGCCTTACAGATGATAGAGGAATATGAGCGATACAACTCCCTGATGGTAAGTATCCATCCCGTTCCACTGACTGAGGTAAGTCATTATGGTATCCTTAGTGGTATATGGGAAGATAAGGATCATTCGATATTGAATGTATCTTCGATGACGGAAAAACCCAAAGCAAGTTATGCTGAAGATTTTCTGGGTGTCCGTAATAAAGAAGGAGAGAAGGAGTATTACAGTGTGTTTGGTCAGTATATCCTGACTCCAGAAGTCTTTGACCAGTTGTCTGAAGATGTCAAGAAGGCAGATCAAGAAGGTGATACCCAAAAGGAAATAGAGCTGACGTCGGCTTTAGAGGCTGTCCGGAAGAGAAGCGGTATGATGGGTGTCCGACTCAACGGTGTGATGTACGATATGGGTAATCCGAAGGCTTTACGCCGATGTGTCCAGAACTATTCGAAATAGTAACAGAAAGAGCAGCGCTTGCTGCTCTTTCTTTATTTTGCTAATTGCATCAGGTATTTCCCGTAGTCATTCTTCGCCATCGGCTCGGCAACGGCTCGAAGTTGTTCCTTGGTAATCCAGCCGCGCTTGAAGGCAATCTCCTCTAAACATGCAACCTTCAGCCCCTGTCGCTTCTCGATGACCTCAATGAAGGTGGAAGCCTCTGAGAGTGAGTCGTGTGTACCTGTATCCAACCAGGCGAAACCACGTTGTAAGGTCTGTACTTTCAGCTTTTTCCGTTTGAGGTATTCTTGGTTGACAGTGGTAATCTCCAGTTCCCCACGGGCACTCGGCTTGATGTTCTTGGCAATCTCCACCACGCTGTTAGGATAGAAATAGAGTCCCACCACCGCATAGTTGGATTTCGGATGGACAGGCTTCTCCTCTATGCTCAGGCAGTTGCCGTTATCGTCAAATTCAGCGACACCATAACGCTCCGGGTCGTTGACATAATAGCCAAAGACGGTAGCCTGTCCGTATTTCTCGGCATTCTCTACACTCTGTTTCAGCAGTCCGCTGAAGCCACTGCCGTAGAAGATATTGTCGCCGAGCACAAGACAGGCACAGTCGTCACCAATGAATTGCTCTCCAATAATGAAAGCCTGTGCCAGTCCGTCGGGTGAAGGCTGCTCCGCATACTCGAAACGTACCCCTAACTCAGAACCGTCGCCCAATAACCTCTTGAAACCGGGAAGGTCGTATGGTGTTGAGATAATCAATATCTCACGGATACCTGCCAGCATCAGTGCTGAGATAGGGTAATAAATCATCGGCTTGTCGAAGATAGGAATGAGTTGCTTGCTGATTCCTTTAGTGATGGGGTAGAGACGTGTGCCACTGCCTCCAGCTAATACGATTCCTTTCATAATATCTGTCTTAAAGTATATTTCCATTGCAAAGATATAAAATAATTATGAATTATGAACTATGAATTATGAATTATTTCGTACCTTTGCACCGTTAATTAAATATATTATGGGATTTTTATCAAGAATATTCGGTCGGAAGACTGATGAAGAACAACAGAAAGCCGGTGGCATGGAAGACTTCATGACACTTATTCGCGTATATTTTCAAGCGGTGATGGCTGCTGATCTCGGTATTACGAATTTGGCTGCCTTGCCTGACTTGCGGGTGTTCAAGGCAACACTTCATGTACCTACACAGAATAACAAGCTGGGACTTGCCGAGAAGACTCGCTGTAAGAAAATGCTGATGGGACTTTACGGTATGGATGAGAACTTTACCAAGGAGATAGACCAGAGCATCCGCAAACGTTGCAGAAAACCGCAGGATATACAGGCGTATATGATTCAGTTCTCTGCTTTCTCACAAGACCTGATGATGCTGATGGGTAACCTGATGAAGTTCAAGCTCCGATTGCCAGGCTTCTTTAAGAAGGCGATTTATTCGATGACGGAGAAAACAGTGAACGACATCTTTAATAAGAACGACTTCTCGGATGCCGGTGTCATGAAGACGGTGGTGGCTATTCGCCAGTACGACCAGAAGTTAGGCTTCTCCCAGCAATGGGTGACGGATTTCGTCTATAGAGTAGTGATGCTTGCCAAGAAAGAAAAGCGTCCTGCAGATACAGATACGAAATAAAAAAACGTTAAATATATCCTTTAAACAAAGATTAATACAAAAAATGTAGTATCTTTGTAAAATAAAGAGAAGTGTCATGACGCCTAATGAGAAAACTGTAGCCACGTTCGAGACCCGTATGAGGCAGATGATTCTCCGTTTTCAGGAGCTGAAAAAGGAGAATGAGACTCTTTATACGATGATTTCCGAGAACGAGCAGAACATTAAGAAACTGCAGGCACAGTTGGAACAAGGGCAGAATGATTACAACTCACTTAAGATGGCTAAGATGATCGAGATTACTGATGGTGACTTAGATGGTGCCAAGGAGCGATTGTCGAAGCTCATACGTGATGTCAATAAGTGCATTGCAATCCTCAGTGACGAAAAGTAATAAGGACAACAAGCAACAATGGCAGATCAGAACAAACTACATATCAGGCTGCATGTCTACGATGAGGAAATTGAAGTCATCATCAACAGGGAGGACGAAGAATTCTATCGTAAGGCAGCCAAACTTATCACCGAGCGTTATAATGCCTATGCACAGGCATACAAAGGGCGCAAGAGTGAACATACAATATCGTTGATGACGCTTGTCGACATCGCCTTGTTGTATCAGAAAGAGTGTTCGCATAATGATACTGCCCCCTACGATAATGTTCTTGCCCGCTTGACTGCTGAGATTGAAGAGGTACTTGGCGACAAAAAGTAATGCGAGAACATTTAACTCAATATATATATTTATGTTTATTATAGTCATTATTACAGCCGTTGTGGCTCTCGTCATAGGAGGGCTCATCGGATTCTTGATTTTCCGTTATGTCGTTAAGGGAAAATATAATGAGATGATAGGGGCAGCCACCAAGGAGGCCGAGGTTATCAAAGAGAAGAAACTCTTGGAGGTCAAGGAGAAATTCCTCAACAAGAAGAGTGAGCTGGAGAAGGAGGTGCAACAGCGCAACCAGCAGATTCAGCAGAGTGAGAATCGTTTGAAGCAGCGTGAGATCTCCCTGAACCAGCGCCAAGAGGATCTGGGCAGGCGCAAGAATGAGCTTGACAATCTTCAGACGCGTATTGATAACGAGAAGAAGATGCTCGCCATCAAGAACGAGGAACTGGAGAAGATGCAGATGCAAGAACGTACGAAACTGGAGGATCTCTCCGGTTTGAGTGCAGAGGATGCAAAGGCACGTCTGGTGGAATCCATGAAGGATGAGGCTAAGACAGCTGCCGCCAGCTATATCAATGAGATCATGGATGAGGCAAAGCTCAATGCCAATGCCCAGGCGAAGAAGATTGTCATCCAGACCATCCAGCGTGTTGCCACGGAGACTGCCATCGAGAATTCTGTCAGTGTCTTCCATATCGACAATGATGACGTGAAAGGTCGTATCATCGGTCGTGAGGGACGTAACATCCGTGCTTTGGAGGCTGCCTGCGGTGTGGAGATTGTCGTTGACGACACCCCAGAGGCTATTGTCATCTCCGCCTTCGACCCCATCCGTCGTGAGACCTGCCGTCTTGCCCTACACCAGTTGGTGAGCGATGGTCGTATCCACCCTGCCCGCATTGAGGAAGTGGTTGCAAAGGTGAAGAAACAGTTGGAGAACGAGGTGATAGAGACTGGTAAGCGTACGGCTATCGACTTAGGTATCCATGGCTTGCACCCTGAGTTGATCCGTATCATCGGTAAGATGAAATACCGTTCCTCTTATGGTCAGAACCTGTTGCAGCATGCCCGTGAGACCGCTAACCTCTGTGCCGTTATGGCGGCTGAGCTGGGCTTGAATCCCAAAAAGGCAAAGCGTGCCGGTCTGTTGCACGATATCGGTAAGGTGCCCGACGAGGATACAGAGGATCCACACGCACTCTATGGTGCCAAGATTGCAGAGAAATATAAGGAGAAACCTGATATCTGCAATGCCATTGGAGCCCACCATGACGAGATGGAGATGCAGACGCTCTTGGCTCCTATCGTACAGATATGTGATGCCATCAGTGGTGCCCGTCCTGGTGCCCGTCGTGAAATCGTCGAGGCCTATATCAAGCGTCTGAACGACCTTGAGGCTATTGCCATGAGTTATCCGGGTGTCACCAAGACCTATGCCATCCAGGCAGGTCGTGAACTGCGTGTCATTGTCGGTGCCGACAAGATGGATGATGCAGAGACGGAGGCTCTCAGCGGTGAGATAGCCACGAAGATTCAGAACGAGATGACCTATCCCGGACAGGTGAAGATCACCGTTATCCGAGAGACGCGTTCTGTGGCTTATGCAAAATAACAGATAATATGAATAATGAAAAAGGTTTGGATTTCCCAAACCTTTTTCTTTTGCCTTATCTTTTATCCATCGGATAATAGACACCCCATTTGAATCGCAGGTCATCCATCATCTTCATGATATAGAGTGTCTCGTCAAGAGGCATGTAGGGTGATTCCGTCAACCCCTGTTCGAGAGCATCCTTACAAGCCAGGAATTGATACTCGTAACCCGTAATCTGTTGAGGCACTTTAATCTCTTCGACGAAGATACGGTCACGCTTGTATACTTTCACAGTCTGTGGGTTGTTGATGTTGTCTACGATGAGGTAACCCTCCGTTCCGCAGATGGTACCTTGGTTGTCATTGACACAACATGCCGATGACTGGATATTCGCCATGATACCACCAGCCATATTAAAGGATATTGTATTGGTGAGGTCCATACCCGTATCCGACTTCATACACTGAGACTCGATATGTTCTATCTTCGCGTCACAGAACATACGTACGAAATTGATGCCATAGACACCAAGGTCCAATAAGGCACCGCCGCAGAGGTCGGCACGCATGATACGTGGCTTGTCACCCATACTATATCCGATACTTGCAGTCAACAGACGAAGATCCCCGAGCTGTCCTTCAGAAATGATATCACGGATGGTCTGGACGATGGGCTGATAGCGTGTCCATATCGCCTCAGCAAGGAATACTTTCTTCTCACGGGCAGCATTGACGATAGCAAGACTCTGTTCATAGTTTGCCATGAAAGCCTTCTCCACTAAGCATGGCTTCCCATGCTGTATCGCCTCCATGGCCACGTCGTAATGGTGGGAGTGGGGCGTACCAACATATATCAAGTCAATGTCGGGAGCAGTGATAAGTTCGGAATAAGAGCCATAGGCTTTGGGAATACCCCATTGTTGGGCAAAAGCCTCGGCTTTCTCAAAAGTTCGTGAAGCAACAGCATGGCAGGTTACTCCGCTCTGTCGTTGCAATGTGTAGGCTGCCTTCTCGGCAATCCATCCAGTGGCAATGATGCCTACTCGTAAATCATGTGTCATAGTTTTATTGTTTAGTTTGGTGTTAGTATCATTATTGCTTAGAAAGCCTCGAATTGTGGATGGTCATCCTCCTTGACTGCCATGCATTCCATCTCCACCAGCCATCCGGAACGGCATACGGGGGCATGGACGATGACTAAGGGTTTGCCAGGGAAGCGTTCTTCATGGAGTGCTTTCACTACCTGGTAGTCTGCTAAGTCACGCAGGTACACGATGATATAGCCGACATCCTCATAAGTACAGTCTGCCTCAGCCAGCAAGGTCTCCACATTCTCCCACATACGGTGTGTCTGCTGACGTATGTCTTTCGGATACATGATCTCGCCTTTGTTGTTGATGCTTGCCGTACCAGAGATAAATACCTGTCGGCGGTCTTGGTAGTCGATATATGTGCCACGCTCGAAGCTGACACCGTAGTCACTGGTGCGGTTGAGGTGCGTAGGCGCATACAGGTAATGAATCTGCTCTTCCTTGATGCCGGCGATGGCATAGTTGTCCATCTGCGACAGCACGTTAGGATCTGCCTGCCTGCCTCCGATACCCGTTGAGGCGATAAAATGCGTGTTGACTGTCAGTCCCTGAGTAAAGAAGAACTGGTTTCTGGCACGGACGACACCCCCATAGTTCAGGTCAACGTCATTGACAAAAAGCCAAGTACGGATACAGTTGTCTTTCAGTGTACATCCCTCCTCAATCAGTTGCATGCTGTACTCGTTGAAAAGCAGACGTGTCTGATACTCTGAGTTTGCAGCCATGTTATGGGCACTGCCGTTCCACAGGTGACGGAAACTACCGTGTCTCACCTCATAGAGTCCGCTCTTGCCGATACCTGTCTGTACGTTTGTCATCAAATATACCCAGAGAGCCACCTTTGTACCGTCTAATGGTGCCTGCTGGATGATGCTCTTGGCGCAGTCTGTCACGTCATTGATGATGATATCATCAGCCTGGTTGGCAGCATCACTGAGGAAATAACGCTTGAAGACACAACGTGCCCCTTTCAGTTCTTCGTGAAGAAGGGTATTATAAGCATTGAATATGGCGTTGAGTTGTTCTGCATAGGGCAGGGTGGCATCATCCACATGAATCATGGCATGGTATTCCTTCACCTCTGTCCCATTGTCAAACATCGAGATTTCGGCATACGCCTTCTCGAAGGGAACCTTTTTTAATTGGTACATAATACTTTAATTTGGCTGCGAAAGTACTAAAAAAAGAGCAGAAAGCAAAATAAAAACCGAATTATTTTCATATTACTCCCGTCAGCCGTCTTTATTCTTCTGTCTCCATATCTTCTACCGTTTCCGAATCATCCGTGATTAACACCAACGATTTACCAACCCATTTATAGGTCTGTTTTACATAGTAACTATAGTCGGCACGATAGGCGACAGATATTGTTTCGTTTTCTGTATCAAGCTCTATATCAGGCAAGTTGCTGAATGTTTCCACATATTCAAACTGTTTCTTTTCCGGATTCCAGATGTAACCACAATACACGTCACCGCCCTGACCGCCATAGCCAATATAGCCCAAATAGACCATCAGGTCGGGGATGCCGTCAAAGTTCAGGTCCTTTTCCAGAATCCATTTTATCGTGTTGTCCGCAGGTTGCTGCGTATAGAGGCGATGACTGAAGTTCACATTGGACACCTTGATATTTGGTACAACTGTCACACTGTCGATGTAATCTCCGTCATAGTGAAAAGAGACCCTGAAATAGTATTCGTCACGGTCTGCCATATTCACTACCTGACTATAGGCAATAGTCGTACTCATCCCCATCAGTATGCCCAGTATTAACTTCCACATAGTCGTTTTTGGTTTCTTTGTTGCAAAGATACAAATTTATTCTGAATGAGCAATTTTTTCCAATGAAATATTGATTCAGATACTATTTCTCTTTTATTTTTGGCAAAGGATAGGGCATTGTCGGGGATAGATGGCGACTAACTAAATCTTGTTAATGTCGACGTAGCCGTGCATGACGGCATAGATGGTGAGGGCCGAGACGCTCTTCATTCCCAGTTTCTCCATGATGTTCTTGCGGTGGGTGATGACGGTAGAGAGTCCGATATGGAGCTGATCGGCAATTTCTTTGTTGATAAATCCCTGTACGATGAGTGACATGACTTCTATCTCACGGTCGGAGAGAATCTTCTGTTGCAGGATCTTGGGAAAAGGAGGGAGGTGCTGTCCTTTGCCGTGTGCGTACTGCGCAAGTCCCAATAGTTGGCGGACAAGCTGGGGCTCTGGTTGGTTGATGCACAGACAGTGGAACTCAGAGAGTCGGGCAGTGTCTTCCAACTGTAGGGTCAGCACGATAGTCTTACGTTGGCGCTCCTGGAAGAATGGGCGTTCCTGCAACATGATATTCATGGCTACGAAATAGTGCATATAAATGTCAGGCTCGTTGGCGGTGAGTTCGGCAAAGGAGCCGAAGATATCTACCGTCATAATGGGCATGACATTCTGCAGAAGCTGCTTGAGTCCGAGGGCAGCTAAGGTGTTGGCATCGACAATGGCAATCTTGGGCCTTCCTGTTGTTATCGGTCTCATGTTTCTTACAATTGATCCATGAAGGCGAGTTTCTTGGCTTGTTCGTACACCATCTGTGCCATGTCGCTGTTATGCTCTGATTTCCCATTGATGATGTCGAACATCCATTCCAGTCCTTTCCTGCCTCCACCGCCTTTGAGGATGTGTACGATACAGAGGTTCTGGAGTCCGATATTCGACGAGAGAATGTCAATGTCAGTGGAGCCTAACTGGGATAGGGCAAGTTGATAGGCATCGTCGTAGTTCTCATTGAACATGTCCTCGAGTTCTTTCAGTGTATTCATGCCCAAGGTGCGCAAAACTTTAAGGAAGGGAAGGGGAGATGTAGGCTGCACCTCAGCCTGTGTAATGGCTGCAATCTGCTTGTTGAGCTTGTCAAAGGACCCCATCTCTATATAGGAGCGGAAGGTATCTCCGTCAAGGGGGACATCTTCCAGTTTTCCGTCTTTCATAAGACGCTGCATGCGTCTGCGATAGTCACTAATCTCCGTACGGATACGACTGAACTCATTGTCAGCGAGTTCGAGCATACCAGCGAGACGGCTAAGGGCGCGATGGTATTCCAAGGGGGTCTCTATCTCACTCTTGTAGCCGATGTCATGCTGGATAGCTGACCATACATGCTGTAAGACGGTACGCATCTGAAGCTCGAACTTGATTTCATTCAGCTCAGGATGCTTAGGGTCGAAATATTTTTCCTTAGGAATACGGCAGATATAATGCAGGGAGTTATAGCCGAAGCTATCGAACTGGTGCATCTTACGCTTGTCGATGGAGTTCTCCCAGTCAATGTCGAGCAGGTTCTCTGCCAGCGATGCGATGCGGTCGACATCCTCATTATAATAGGTAATGATACGGATGCCGAAGATATCTGTGATATCCCTGAGAGAATGGTACTTGGAACCCTTGCGCTCCAATTTGCCTGCCAGCGACTCTTCTGTCTTGATACGTGTTTCCATCGAGGCTACCTCGATATCCGCCCCCCGAATCGCTTTTGGCATGATATCTGACACCACTTGCTGGAGAAGACTATACAGGGGCAGTTGCTCCCGATAGTCTTCCATCAGCATAGTGCAGTGCATGTCAAGTCCGTAGTCTTTCATGACTTACTTAATCTCAAAGAGATTGAAGAATCCAGTCATCATAAAGACCTTCTTGATCTCATCGTTGATGTTTTCGATGATAACCTTGCCTCCCTTTGCCGCAGCCTCCTTACGGAGACTCAGGAAAAGGCGGAGACCCGAACTGCTGATATAATCCAACTTGGTACAGTCGAGCGTGATTTCTTTGTCTGCATTATCCATCAGGGGCTGCATGTCTTTGCCAGCCTGAATAGCTGCAGGAGTGTCAAGACGACCGTCCATCAATGCGGTATAACCGCCATTCTGTTCTTTAATGTCAATTGTCATGGTAATACTGTTTATTACTTATTTTATGATAGCCTTGCGGGCTGCGATAATCTTATCCTTAGCCTCAGCGAGCTGGGCCTTCATCTCAGCAACACTGGTGGCGTTGAGTACCTCTAAAGGAGAGACAGCCTCAGCGATGGGCTTGATGTCAGCGTCGTACTCAGTGAGACGGTTGATGGCATCGAGGATGACAACGATACGGAAGGTAACGTCAGAGACAGCCTCATCGGTGAAAGTGCTGAGGAACTTGTCGGTGTTCTGATTCATTACATAGAGCTCCTCAACCAGAGCGGCTGCTGCCAGCTGCCAGAAGAAGTTGACGCGTCCGTTCTCATCCATTGCGTCATACAATGTGGTGGATGTCTCGAAAAGGGTGTTGGCATCGTCAATGGCCTTGAAGGAAGGATCGTTGATGTCAGCTACAAGCTTGGTGATAGCCTTGTCGTAATCCTCTGTCGGCATCTCATAGAGAGCAGCAATCTTCCTGTCTACATTGAGGGCACTCAGGATACGATATTTCTCAGCCAGTGTGGCAGCCTCTTCAGCAACATTAGCGTTCAGCAGATAGTCAGGCTTCACCTGCTTCTCTTCCTTGGTCAGTGTGATACCACCGTTACCATCCTGTACGAAAGGAAGCTGCTTGAGCTTACCGAGGTCAGCGGCGATGCTGTCAATGTGCATCTTAATGCTTGCCTCAATCTGTTGCTGTTCAAAACTCTTCAGAGAATCTGCGTCCTCTGTGTTCTGGGCATTCTTTTGTCCTCCACATGCTGCGAAAACGACGGCAGCGAATGCGATTGCTAATACTGTTAATTTCTTCATTTTGTTTAAAAATTAAGTTATTAAATGTTTATGTTTATTTGTTCATTGTTGGTCTTTCCGGATATACCTTCCTGGACGGTCTGTCAACAGGAGGATGGTGACGATGATGCTCATCAGGAGCAGTACCGCCATATTGAACCACAGGGTCTTGACGGGGGTGTCGCCCAGTATCTTCACACTACTATAGAAGGGAGCGCGTCCCATCTTATTGCGTGGAGTAAGGTAAATAGGGCCCGTGCGTGGCACGATGGTGTTGTCAATCACTTCGAGTAATCGTTTGTTCCCTGCACTGATGACAAAGTCTTCTAACTTGAGGTTGAAGTTGTTACGCTTCAAGTCGAGCAGCGTCTCCTTGCCGTAGTGGCGGATAAAGTCTGCCGTCAGCGCATCCACCTTGAGGGTTGCTTGATTGCTGCGCTTGGAGAGAATCTTCTCTGCCTCTTTCATGTAGTTATAGAGTGAGGTGTAGGACTCGTCACCCTGATAGGCTTTCATACCGCAGTATTCTGTCACAACGGGCAGGTTGGTGCGTATCACCTCCATGTGATTCGGGTTAATGTCCTTGCCTTTCTTCTGCTCGTCTTTCAATGTTTCCAACTGTGACTGTATCTCGTAGAGATAGCCGACATTATAGAACTGTGTCTCGTATTTTTCTTTGTCCAAATTGAAGAACAGCCGTTCGTATTTGTTGTCTGTAAATGATGTGACAGCAAGTGCCTCAAACGACCAGCGCGAGGGGATGAGGTCACCGATAATAGGTACATTACCTGTCTTGCTCTTTGGTGTCAGGTCAGAGAAACTGACCACCAGTCCACAGAGCAGGATTTGTGGAATGAGCAGCAAGGGGATGCTGATATATATGGCAACTACCGAGTTAAGACACTGGGAGAGCAACAGTCCTGTCAGACTTGCAAGGAAAGCTGTGATAAACAGGATGAGCCACCATGTCCAGAACAATCCATGGATTCCCATAATGGTATTACCGATGATAATAAACAGAAGGGTCTGTATCAGTGAGACACCTGCCATATAAACAATCTTTGACCAGATGTAACTGCCGTATGAGAGGTTGAGGAAACTCTCACGCTTCAACAGGGCACGATCCTTGATGATCTCCTCTGCACTACCGCTCATGCCGATAAAGGTGGCGACGATGATAGCCATGAAGAAATAGCTCACCATGTTCTTGTTGTTCATGACGGTATAGCCCTCGGGTGGCGCATAGCGCGTGAGGAAGGAACAGATGATAGCCAGGACTGGTGCTACCAACAGTGTGATACACAGATACTGGATATTAGTGATTTTCGTCTTGATATTACGACGCAGGAATATAGCAAACTGCTTCAGTTTTCCTGGCTTCCTCTGATCTGACGGCGGTACGTCAGTAACAGAAGGTGCTTCCATCTCTTCTCTGTTCTTCAGATACATCTCATGCCACTCCTGCGGTGTTGTCTTCCGCTCGTCGGAGGGCTCTCCTGTGTTACTGAGTGCTTTCTCATCGATGATATTAAGTACAATCTCAGGATTGACATTACCACAGGTCGGACAGGCACTCGTCTCCGCATCAGCATAGTTAGCAGCCTCCTTGAAATAGGTGATAGCATCAATGGGATTGCCGTCAAAGACAGGATATCCTCCTCTGTCAAGCAGCCACAGACGGTCGAACAGTTTATAGACATCACTCGACGGCTGGTGGATGTTAACGATGATGAGCTTTCCTTTGAAAGTCAGCTCCTTTAACAGGTTGATGACCTTCTCCGTATCTGCCGATGACAATCCTGATGTCGGTTCATCCAAGAAGAGAACAGCAGGTTCACGAATCAGCTCTAAGGCGATATTCAATCGCTTGCGCTGTCCTCCAGAAATGTATTTGTTGATGGCAGAACCTGCCTTTAAATCCTTTACGGCATCCAGTCCCAGGTCTTTGAGGGTCTTCATGACGCGCTTGTCAATATCCTCAGCAGACATACCTTCAAAACAGAGTTTTGCTGTATACCACAGGTTCTGGTAGACCGTGAGTTCCTCGATGAGCAGATCGTCCTGAGGTACAAAACCAATCAAGTCTTTGGCTGCAGGTTCTGAGATGTCATGCCCATTGATGGTGATACTTCCTTCCTGAGGCTTCAGACTGCCGTTTAACAGTGACAACAACGTTGTCTTACCCGTACCAGAACCTCCCATGATAGCCAGGAGTTCGCCATTATGCAGGTTGAAGCTCAGGTCATGCATGCCATTGTTGCTGTTGGGGAAACGGAAATTGATATTACGTCCGCAAAATGCAACGTCTTCCGTCTTGTCGTCCTCGTTGCTATAGGCACTGGCTATAGTGGAATAGTATAAGGGCTTCCCGTTGCTGCTTTTCAGAACACTGCTCTGCAACCATACCTGATAGGCTCCGGAGAGAACAGGAACGTCATTCAGTAGAACGGTGTCTTCTCCCATGTATGTGAAAATAAGAAGCCCTGTCACACTGTCCATGAGTGTTTTCAACTCTCCGTCGAAACCTTCTGGATGATGAATCATCACATGGGCTGTAGACTGATTGGTGGCATAGGCGTAGAAGTCATCATACTGTGTCTGTGGGATGTTGAACTTCTCTGCCATGGTGGTGAACATACTGTCGGCTTTCAACCCGTCGTCACTGCAGAATTCCATGAGACGCAACAGCAGCAAAGACTCCTCTTCAGGACGAATCTTCCCATGCAGACTGGAGCAGATGGCTGCTACTGTTTCTTGTGTATTCAGGTCATCCGTCATCTCATAAGCCCCTCGCATGTCACTGTAAAGATCAAGGTAGAGGTCTATGTTTCTGATTCCGAAATGATGACGCAAATAACTAACTAGCATGTCTTTTGCCCATGCCTCATCCACTTGCTCTTCCTTGCCGAACAGAGCAAACAGACTGATAAAACTGGATAATATGACGTCAGTCATTTACTTATTTAGATTTGCAAATTTATTAAAAAAAAACTTTTAGGCTCTTATCGTACTAGTTAAAAAATACTAAAGGGCTTTGTCCCTATATTTCCCACATGAGACGTTATGTCAGGTTTTTTCGTAGAGTCAGCACGTTCTTGCCGTCAACTCGTTCATAATTGACAGAGTCCATGATCTGTCTGACCAGATGGATACCTAAACCTCCGATAGAACGTTCTTCCACGCCCAGGGTGGTGTCGGCAGCTTCTTTCTTCGTTGGATCAAAGGCAATGCCAGAATCAGTGATAACGAATTTGAGACGTTTCTCATTATATACAGCATCAATGTCTACATATCCTTCGCCTTTCTCATAGGCATAGAGGACGACATTGGTAACAGCTTCTTCCAAGGCGAGGTTTAGACTGGCGATGAGTCCTATGTCGACACCAGCCTCTTCACAGACGGTTTCGACAAACTCTGGCAGTTTGTTGAGTTCCTCAACCTCGTTTTTAAGGGTTAGACGCTTGGACTTCGCTTTCTTGTCTTGTTGGTGCAGATACTTGATACTTAGCATAGTCAAATCATCACTCTGTTCTGCGCCGTCAGCATGTTTAACAACAGAATCTGTCATAATATTAATTTGTTGGTGAGAGGAAAGGTCATACATCTTTTGTGCAACGGAAAGAACCCGATCGTCTCCTAACTGCTCGTGTTCTTTATTCTCTGCCTCATTCACTCCATCTGTATAGAGGAAAATGCTTGTACCATAAGGAATAACACATTCCTGTTCTTCAAAATTAAAGTCTGGTAATATACCTAAGGGCATGTTTGGGATAATGTCAAGGAAATTCGCACTTTCTGGTTTGATGATAAGGGGAGCGTTATGTCCGCCGTTGCAGTATCTTAGCCGTCCTGTTGGCAAATCAAGGACTCCCATAAAGAATGTGACAAACATGTTGGAATCATTATCCTTTGCCATTGACTCATTGATAGCATAGACAATCTTCGCAGGACGGTTTTCATGGGTAGAGACGGTACGGAACAAAGAACGCGTGACTGCCATTACTAATGAAGCAGGTACTCCCTTTCCACTAACATCACCAATGCAGAAGAATAGTTTTTCATCACGTATGAAGAAGTCGAATAAGTCACCGCCGACTTCCTTAGCGGGTCTTAATCGTCCATAGATGTCAATATCATCCCTGTCAGGATAGGCGGGGAAAGTTTTTGGAAGCATCGACTGCTGGATGTTGCTGGCTGTCTGCAATTCACCCTCAATCAAAGCTTTCGACGCAGTGGTCTCTTTAAGTTCCTCGATATAGTTGGTAAGAGAATGTTGCATGTTACTGAACGACTGACTGAGTTGTCCGATCTCGTCCTTCCTCTGTGTTGGCGGAAGGGTCGCATCGAAATGACCTGATGCAATCGTCTCAGCTCCATGTGCCAGTTGCTTGAGGGGGTTCAGCACTCTCTTGATGATACGGCTAAACACAAAGAGCATGATGATCAATCCGAGGATGATGATACCTATCACAATCTTCAACAATTGGAAATAGCCTCCGAAGATATCGCTCTTCGTACATACGATGGCAACACTCCATCCTGTAGTTCCAAGGGGTTTGTAGAATACGTAGCAGTCTTTGCCGTCAACCACCATCTGACGCATGCCTTCCTCTCCGTTCTGCATGGCATGTCCGAGGTTGGTGATGGCTGTATCAGGCTTCAACAGCGTTTCTGTATAGATGGACTGATAGAACAGTTTGGTCGTGTCAGGATGTACGAAATAAGTACCGCTTTGTCCTATCATGATACTGTAGGAGTTAGGATAGGGTTTGACGGCAGAAATAGTATTCGACAGCCAGTCTAATGACAAATCGACAGCCATTGTACCTACATATTGTCCTTTGCTGTTTTTCAAGGGTTTACAATAGGAGATGACTCTTCCAGGAGAGAAAATAGAATCAATTGTCATGTCAGTGAACGGCTCTGTCCAACAGGGACGATTAAGCAGCTTAGGAAGCTGATACCAGTCCATGGCAAAGTATTCGTAATAATCATCACCTTTCTGTGTGGTTATTATCTCGTTACCTCTTCTCAGAGAGTAGGCAGAGAAGAAACGTCCTTTTTCTTTGAAGAAATAAGGCTCGAAGGAAATAGAGCATCCATTCAGTTCCGGGTTGTTCTGAAGAATACGATTACTATATACGAACATAGAGTCGGGGGCATCCAGATGACGAGCTGCGAGCCAGTCGGTATTATTTGTGGCAACCTCCACCTTCGTGAGGATGGTATTCACACGTTCTGCCGTGTTATCCAGAATCTGAGTGGCACGGTTGATGGCTTCCTGATGTATCGCCTTGCGTGACTCTATGAACAAGAAGCCGAGAGCTACCAGAAAGATAAGCGAGGCAAATAGTACTATGCCCAGACTCAGTCGGGTAGATAGCGAATATCGGATATGTCTGAAAGGATTCTTCATGTCACTATTTCGCAATTATTTCTTGGTATGATATCTCACGGCTTAACATCATGTGCTCTATCATCAGTTTGCTGGCTTGCTTTACCATGTCAGGGCGCAGACGGAATTCACGTTTCTTCGACTCACGGTCTACCTGTAAGCGGAGTATGTCCTTAAGCATCAGTTGCTGTAATACGCGGTTTGTGGCAATATGCTCCTTCTGCACATAGCGCATGACGATATCCAGTGTCTCTTCAGGATGAGCGGCCGCCCATTCCCATCCCTTCTTGCTGGCAGCAGCAAATCGTCGTGCCTGTTCCCTATGCTTCAGATAATAATCACGTGCCATATAGACACCATCCTCTTGGACATTATAACCATGGTCGCAGAAACGGTACACATTGTCCTTTGTCGGTATGAACCCAGACTGTACCAATTGGTAGTACTCATTATAGCTCATCGCCAAGGTGGCATCAATGGCACCCGATACAAAGAGGTTGATGTTGCTGGCATAGGGAATCCACTGATACTCAAGTCCTTCTTTGATACTCATGCAGATGGCTATTTGTCCGAATCCTGCATTCCATATGCCGACCTTTGCTCCCTTCTGGGTCAGAGGGTTTTTATTACGGCGTGACACAATCACCAAGGCATTGTTCATGGAGGTCTGCAAGATATTGACCAATGGGATACCGTTGTCTATGATATCCATTGCCTGTGCCAGTTGTAAGGTGGTCGCCTGACTTTCATTATTGCGGATACGACTTATTGCCGACTGTGTGACAGACGGATGGACAATCTCTACGTCAATACCGGCTTGCTTGTAGAAACCTTTCTCCAGAGCGACATAGTAACCTGCAAACTGAGCCTGGGCACTCCATTGTGGAGTAAAGACCAACTTGTCTTGTGCATAGGACACTGTACAAACAAGCATAAACAGGTATGTGATGATTCTCTTCATAGAATCTTAGGATTGGGCGTATAATTTCTTCATCAAGGTTAGTACATTCTTTCCCTTAATACGCTCATAGTTGACAGAGTCCATGATCTGTCTGACCAGATGGATGCCTAAACCTCCAATAGAACGTTCTTCCACGCCCAAGGTGATGTCGACATCTTCTTTCTTTGTGGGGTCGAAGGCAAGACCAGAGTCTACGATAATGAATTTGATGTACTTGTCCGTGTAGACAGCATCAATATCCACATCACCTTCGTTCTTTCCGTATGCATAGAGGACAACATTGGTGGCTGCCTCCTCTAAGGCAAGGTTCAGACTGGCAATTATGCCCATGTCAATACCCGCCTCTTCGCATACGGTATCTACGAACTCCGGCAGTTTGTTGAGTTCCTCTATCTTGTTCTTTAGTGTCAGGTGATGGGACTTTGCCTGATCATCTTGTTGATACATATATTTAATACTCAGCATCGTAAGGTCGTCACTTTGTTCCGCTCCGTTCACATGTTCTGTGATGGCATTTGTCATCATGTCAATCTGTTCTTGAGGTGAGAGATCGAATAGTTTCTTTGCGACAGCAAGGATACGTTCATCACCCAATTGTTCGTGTTGACAGTTCTCTGCCTCATTGAGTCCATCAGTATATAGGAAGATAGAGGCTCCATGGGACATTTGTGTCTCCTGTTCCTCATAGTGGAACTCTTCTGCGATACCCAATGGTATGTTGGGAATAACTTTGAGGAAGTCCACATTGTCTTGTTGGATGGCAATGGGTGCGTTATGTCCTGCGTTACAGTATCTCAGGCGACCTGTCGGAAGGTCGAGAATACCCATGAAGAATGTGACAAACATGTCAGAATCATTGTCTTTCGACATAGTGCCATTGATGGCTGTGATGATTTTGGAGGGACGGTTCTCATGGGTAGATGTCGTACGGAACAGAGAACGTGTGACAGCCATCAGTAACGAGGCAGGCACCCCCTTTCCACTGACATCACCAATACAGAAGAACAGTTTCTCGTCGCGAATGAAGAAGTCGAACAAGTCTCCACCCACTTCTTTGGCAGGTTGCAGTTGTCCGTAGAGATCAATATCGTCTCTGTCAGGGAATGGTGGGAATGTCTTGGGAAGCATTGACATCTGGATGCTGCGGGCAATCTGTAACTCACTCTCCATACGACCTTTCTCCTCATTTACAATCTTCGTCTCCTCGATTTGCCTGACGAGTGAGGTCTGCATGGTCTCGAAAGAGTTTCGTAGACGGCACATCTCATCCTTGCTCTTGATTTTCGGCAGTTCTGCTCGGAAATTACCTTTGGCAATCTCGTCGGCAGAGTCAGCAAAACGGCGTAGCGGTTTGGTGATACGTCGGATAACCCCCCGGCATATCAGTGCTACAATAATAAGTCCGATAATCATGAAGATGATGAGTGCTGTCAGGAAGTAGAAGACTGGAGTGAGGATGTTCTTAATGGGGATGATAACACCCATCGCCCATCCTGTATGCTCTATTGGTGAGTAGAACATCATATAGAACCGATTGTTCTTACCCATAAAGAATTTCGATCTTCCTTTCTCCGTATTTGAGATGTTGCTGGTATTGATGGCATTCTCCTTGAAGAAGTCCTGAATGGTTTTGTTAAGCACATAGGCTTGATTCGGATGCACCACAAAGGTTCCCTCGCGGGATAGGATGAAACTGTACGCCTGTTCTGGCATATCATCATCCCATGACCAGTTTAATTGGTCATTAAAGGTGTTGTCCATCTCCTTCGTGAGGTCTGACAGCCAGCCTAAGGAGATATCTGCTGTCTGGATGGCATAAATATCTCCTTGATTGTTTGTCAATGGCAAGGAGTAAGTAATCATCGGTATCTCTCCGCCTCCCTTGTCGATGTATGGCTCAGACCATACCCCCTTTCCTAACTCAATGGCTTTCTGATACCACTCCTGATGCAGATAATCGTATGACTCCTCATTTAACTGTTTGGTGTGAATACCTGTACTGTCACGGTAGGCATAAGGTGAGAACGACTGTCCTTTCTTGGGTTCATAATTAGGATTGTATGCCACGGCGGCACCTACGATATTAGGATTGAGTGCCAAGAGGTTCTCTTGGGCAACATACTGGCGTTTGTCGTTGCCCATGTTCTCCCTTACCTCTGGAACGTTATTGGTGATAGCTGTCTCCACAGTAGCGAAGACATTGTTGATTTTCTCGTTAGAGACTTGTATCGCAGTGATATTCAGCAATAAGAGGAGGATGGACCCTGCTATACAGATAATGAGGAGTATAAAGGCGAGAATAGCCGTGAATACCACAGTCATAGACAGGATGATACGCCATGTTAGTCTTGTGGCGATGGAGCTTTTACGCTTGAATATGCGTGGTAGTTTCATGAGTTCTTAGTCTAATATCCCTGCAAAGATACAAAAAAAGTGGCAATCCGTTACAAGATTGCCACTTTTTTTATGTTAATGGTCTATGAAAGGAATCCAAGTAAGGCTCCAGCTGCCACTGCGGAGCCGATGACACCAGCGACATTCGGTCCCATGGCATGCATCAGCAGGAAGTTATGACGATCATATTCCAGTCCGAGATTGTTGGAGATACGTGCTGCCATAGGTACAGCACTTACACCGGCATTACCAATCAGCGGATTGAGCTTCTTGTCTTTCGGCAGGAAGAGGTTCATCACCTTCACGAAGCAGACTCCACTCATGGTGGCGATGATGAAGGCACCTGCACCGATAGCGAAGATATAGATGGTGTTGATAGTCAGGAACTCAGAAGCCTGTGTAGAGCATCCTACGGTCAGTCCTAACAGCATCACCACGATGTCGTTCAGTGCAGCACCAGCGGTCTTGGCGAGACGAGTGGTCTTGCCAGACTCTTTCAGCAGGTTACCGAAGAACAGCATACCCAGCAAAGGCAGACCAGAAGGTACGATGAATGTCGTCAATAAGAGTCCGATGATAGGGAACAGGATACGCTCTGTCTGTGATACCTCACGGGCAGGTTTCATTTTGATGACACGCTCCTTCTTAGTAGTAAGCAGGCGCATCAACGGTGGCTGAATCAATGGCACTAATGCCATATAACTATAGGCGCAGACGGCAATGGCTCCCATTAGGTTAGGGGAGAGCTTACTGCTTAGGAAGATGGCGGTAGGACCGTCGGCACCTCCGATGATGGCGATACCTGCCGCCTGGTTAGGCTCGAAACCTAAGGCAAGGGCAAACATATACGCTCCGAAGATACCAAACTGGGCGGCAGCGCCTATCAGCATCAACTTCGGGTTGGCAAGCAATGCCGAGAAGTCTGTCATGGCACCGATACCCAAGAAGATAAGGGGAGGATACCATCCTTGGCGGACACCCTGATAGAAAATGTTCAATACAGAGTTGTCTTCATAGAGACCGATCTCCAGTCCTGCATCTGCACGGAAGGGGATGTTTCCGAGGATAATACCCAAACCGATGGGGACAAGAAGCAGCGGCTCAAAGTCTTTCTTGATGGCAAGCCAGATGAAGAGCGCACCTACTGCTATCATGATGAGGTTTCCTGCCGTGGCATTGGCGAAGCCCGTGTAGGTCAGGAACTCATTGAAGTTTTCTACGATGAAATTAGTAAATCCCATAGTTAATTCTCCATTTTCAATTTTCAATTCTCAACTCTCAATTAACCAATGGTGAGCAAAACGGCTCCTTCCATGACAGAGTCGCCTTGGTTGACAGTAATAGAGGTGATGGTACCTGCATATTCTGCCTCGATGTTGTTCTGCATCTTCATCGCCTCCAGCACAATCACCACGTCACCGACGGCAACGGTGTCGCCGACTTTTACGTTGATGCTGGTAATTGTTCCAGGCAGTGGAGCCTTCTGGGCGTTTCCTGCACCAGCAGGGGCAGCAGCCTGAACAGGAGCAGCGGCAACAGGTGCGCTTGCTGTGGCAGCAGGCTTGGGAGCCTCTACCTTTGGCTTGACGATAGTCGGATGCTTAGCCGCATTAATGGGTTGTTGTAACTCTACCTCAAAGGGGATGCCGTTGACATTTACTTTGGCGATGTTGCCTTCTACTTCCTCGATTTCTACTTCGTAGTCAACACCTTGTACTTTATATTGATACTTGTTCATAACTTTCATTTTTCAATTTTCAACATTCAATTTACTTCAGCTCCGGTCCTGTAGGAATCTTTGGAGCGACATGTGTGGTCGGCACGACGGGATCGTGGAAATGTGTCATCTGCGAATACTCGTCGTCCCATTCTGTGTTCTTCGACTGTATGGTGATGATACCACTCTCCACATCATGGACATCGTCCTGATACTGCTGGAGTGCCATGCCGATGACGGCGAGGTATACTTCCTTGTCGATACCCTTGGTCTTCAGACCTTCCTGCAGGATGACACCCGTCTTGTGTCCTACCTCGATGGTCTTCTCCACAGTCTTCGTGATAGGTTTGATAGGCTGTTGGTTAATCACCTTCTTCGCTGTCTCCTGATGGCGCATGAACATGCCGAAGAGCGTGAAGAATATCCATAACAGGGCAAGACAGAGGAACACGATACCCATTGCCATGATTGCCATGGCGACACCATAAGGGTCTTCGCGTTTGAATTTCTCGACCTTTGACTCACTGACGGTTGTTACATTGGCAATACCTGGAGTCACGCGGTCGGCAGACTTCTTCTCCCAGTCCTTGGCAGTACCGTTGTTGGCAACACGTGCAAATGACTGATTGGCTGCCAATACGGGAACAGTCACAGAGTCAATCAACTGAGTGGCATTGCCGTTGTAGAGCGCAACCCATACAGGCTTTGTCGGGTCGATGTTCACTGAGAGATGTAAGGAACCTAAGTGAGGCAGGCTGTTACAGAAAAGTACGAGATGCTGGCGACCGCTTAGGTTCGTACGGGTATCCCCATTGGGGATGATACTCATACGCTTAATGCGCTCGGGAACACTCATCGATTTGTCGAGAACGTCACGGTCTGTGGTGATATACATCCCACGGATATTATACGTGGAGTGAGAGATATTCTCGATCTCTATCCACGCCTTGTGTTGTCCGTATTCGTCCTGCAGGCTGGCGTCGTTATTGGTCATCACCTCGTTGAGCTTGATGCTCGCATCTATTTGTGCTCGCATCGTAGAGGTGCAGGTCAGTAGCATGACGCCTAACAGTAATCCGAATTTGTTCATAATGATAGTACGTGTATTATTTATTTTTTTCTTGTTAGCCACAGAAGAACAGCACGATGAGCTGTGCCGTGAAGATGCGGAGGAACATAGACAACGGGTATACCGTTGAATAGCCCAGGGCAGGTGCTTCTTTGGAACAGACGCTGTTGGCATAGGCAAGGGCAGGGGGATCCGTATAGGTTCCTGCTATCATACCCATGATGGTGAAGTAATTGAACTTATACCTGATACGGGCGATGGGACCTACTATCAGAATAGGAATGACAGTAATCAGGAATCCCGTCAGCACATAGAGCAGTCCTCCGCCTTCTATCACTGTCGAGAAGAACGAGGCTCCAGCCTTGATACCCACAGACGCGAGGAAGAGTACCAGTCCGATCTCGCGTAGCATCATATTGGCCGAGGTCGTCGTATAGGTCACAAGGTGTATCTTGTATCCGTAGCGTCCAATGAGGATAGCGATGATGAGGGGACCTCCTGCGACACCGAGCTTTAAAGGTACTGGCATACCGGGGATGGCAATAGGCAGAGATCCGAAGATGATACCTAAGATAATGCCTACGAAGATCGTGGCGATATTGGGTGCGTTCAGGCGGCGGATGGAGTTGCCCATCTTGTTGGCTACGCGGTCAACGGCATCCTCAGGGCCTACCACCATAATCTTATCGCCTACCTGCAGGGGAAGGCTTGCAGTGGCAAAGAGGTCCATGCCGTGGCGCGTCACTCGTGTCACGTTGACTCCATGAACACTGGAGAAGTGCATGGATGCGAGTGTCTTACCATTGATGTTCGGATTGGTGACGAGGATACGCTTGGACACCAGAGGTTGGTCCTGTTGCTCAAAGTCGATGTCGAGTTTGGGACCGATGAAAGCCATGATAGCCTCCTGGTCAGCCTCGGCACAGACAATCAGCATCTGATCACCAATATGGAACACTGTGTCGCGGTTGGGAATGCATAACTCCCCTTGGTGTACAAGGCGTGATACCACGAAATCGCGGTTCAGGAAGTCGTGAACCTGTAGCAGCGTCTTGCCCTCCAGGTATTTGTTCGTCACTTCCAGGTGCATCTTGTACGGTTTCTTGTTGGCTGCCGTCTCTTCCATTGCCTTCAACCGTGCTTCCTCTCGCTCCAGTTTGATGTTACATATATACCTTATTAATATAGTAGCACCGATGATGCCTAAGACACCCAAGGGGTAGGCACAGGCGTATGCGGAGGCTATCTGGGGCGCATTACTGCTGAAGACAGAGTTTAATGCCTCGTTAGCAGCACCAAGACCTGGTGTATTGGTAACGGCTCCATATAAGGTTCCCACCATCATGGGGAGGTTGGTCGGGTCGGAAGTGTCAAAGAAGATAAAGTAACAGGCGAACATCACCAGGATGTTCAGCAGGATGCCGATAGCTGCAAGTCCGTTGAGTTTGACACCTGCGGTGCCGAAACTCTCAAAGAAACCTGGTCCCACCTGCATACCAATCATGAATACAAACAGTATAAGTCCGAAGTCCTGAATGAATGTCAGGATGGGTAATGGTGCTGTGAATCCGATATGACCAGCGATGATTCCTGCAAACAATACGAAGGTAACGCCCAGGGAGATACCCCAGAGTTTGATTTTTCCTAGATACACACCGATGGCAATGACTATGGCATAGAGCAATGCAATATGCGCCACAGAGTCAGTTGTCAGAAACAAATCCTTTAGCCATTGAAATGATTCCATAACATACATTCCTTCCAATTTGGCTGCAAAGTTACAAAGAAATTGCGCAATACACGCATTTTTGTGCAACAAATTTTAGTCTCCGCTCTTTCTTTTTGTTTCTTTCACATTTCAACAGCGGCAGTCCTCTATGAGTTTATTGGTTGCTGACATGGAGTCAGCAGGTCTGTTGACTGGAGTCAGCAAGCTTGTCGACTGGAGTCAGCAGGTCTGTCGACTGGAGTCGACAAGTGGTTAGGATGCTTGCAACGATTGGAAACAACACCACTTTACATCGTTAACACAGGCACTTTCGACCGTATAGGATGCCTTCTTACTCCTTTGTATGGCGATAATAACAGATGGTACCCCCGATCTTCTGCGGATACAGGTAGGATGATGGGGTGGTGCAGAGGTGTTCAAGCCATTTGTTTGCCATATATCTGGTGATGCCGAAGAGACTCATCATCTGCCTGCAGGTCAGTATCTCATGACTGTCGAACCACTCGTCGAGGCGTTTCCTGACCTGCTCCTCCGTCTGTTCGGTAGAGTGTCCCACATGTCCCCTCCCTGTGGCATTGATGAAATGGTAGCCTTGCTCGTGCAGTTGCTTGAGGAACTGCCTGTCGGGAGTGAAGCCGACAGTCTCGATGCACACGTCATTGCCTGTGATCTTGGCAGGGTCCGTAAACTGGATCTTCATCTCGTTACCCATCTCGTCATAGCGTGGTCTGAAACCCAGTTTCAGGTAAAACGTACCCAGTCCCTCCAGATGCAGCCGCAGGTTGTCCGTCAACTGAGCGATAATCTCGCGCTCCAGGACGGTTAGTGCCGCCTCCATCAGTTCCGGCCGGAACGTGTTGCTGTTCTTCAGATGCCTCAGCAGGTAAGCCTTCCCTACAGTCTCATTCGTCTCATGTCTCACTTGATATGTGTCATTACCCTCGCTGTCTTTCTGCGGGTTTCGGTGTACACTGAATTTAATGTTATAGCCCATAGTTGCTAAATTGGTTAAATAATGGTGCAAAGGTACGAAAATAAATTCACATAAATATAAAATATTTATTAAAAACTTCGGATATTCGGAAATAAGTTGTTACCTTTGCAGTCTATTACTAAGAACTACTTATATAATAATACAATAGTAATTATGGCAAACAAAGAGAAACTTTTCACCGAGTTTACCGCACCCACCACTCAGGAGTGGTTGGACAAGATCGAAGTGGACCTGAAAGGTGCCGACTTCCAGAAGCGACTCGTGTGGAGAACGAATGAAGGCTTCAACGTACAGCCTTTCTATCGCCGAGAGGACTTGGCGAACCTGAAAACACCTGACGCACTCCCTGGTGAGTTCCCGTTTGTGCGTGGTAACAAGAAGGACTCCAATGCGTGGTATGTCCGTCAGAACATCAAAGTGGACGACCCGAAGGCTGCCAATGCCAAGGCACTGGACATCCTGAACAAGGGTATCGACTCCTTGGGCTTCAAGATTCCTGGCAGTCTCGTGAGTAAGGAGACGGTCGAGACATTGCTTGACAATATCCTCTGTGATATCGTGGAGGTGAACTTCTCGACCTGTCCGTGTCATTCACTGGAGCTGGCTGAGATTCTTGTGGAATACTTCACCAAGAAGGGCTACGACAAGGAGAAGGTGGTGGGTTCTATCTGGTGGGATCCCATGATGAAAATGGTGATGAAGGGCAAGGATGTAACACCATTGCTTGAGATGGGTCCCAAACTCGTAGAGGCTTTAAAGGAATATCCAAACTTCCGTTGTATCACTGTCAGTACTGATGCTCTTAATAATGCCGGTGCCTATATCGTTCAGGAGTTAGGTTATGCCTTGGCATGGGGAAATGAGTATCTGCAGCAGTTGACAGATGCTGGTGTCGATATTGATCTGGCTGCCAAGAATATCAGATTCAATATGGGTGTCAGTGAGAACTACTTCATGGAGATAGCTAAGTTCCGTGCAGCACGCCTGCTCTGGGCTCAAATCGTGAAGCAGTATGAGCCGAAGTGCGACTGCGCCTGTAAGATGATTATCAACGCTACCACTTCAACATACAATCAGACATTGTTTGACAGTTATGTCAACCTGCTCCGTTCGCAGACAGAAGCAATGAGTGCAGCCTTAGGCAGTGTTCATTCGATGGTGGTTACTCCGTTTGATGCTCCTTACGAGGAGGCAACAGACTTCTCTGAGCGTATTGCCCGCAACCAGCAGTTGCTGATCAAGGAAGAAGCTCATTTCGACCGTATCGTCGATCCTTCTGCAGGTTCCTATTATATCGAGCACCTTACGGATGCTTTGGCTCAGGAGGCGTGGAAGATATTCCTGAAGGTAGAAGAGGAGGGAGGCTTCCTCGCAGCTGTCAAGGCAGGCACCATTCAGGATGACATCAACGCCACAAATGTGAAGCGTCATGGTGATGCTGCTAAGCGTAAGGAGTTCCTGCTGGGTACTAACCAGTTCCCGAACTTCACAGAGAAGAGTGAGGGCAAGCGTGCGCTCAGTGCTGCTTGTTGCTGCAGAAACTCTGAGAACTCTGAGTGCTCTGAGAACTCTGGGATTAAGAAGATCAATAGCACACGCCTCGCCGCAGACTTCGAGGATCTCCGCATCCATACGGAGGAGACGAAGGTGCCTACGGCGTTCATGCTGACTATCGGTAACCTCGCCATGCGCCAGGCTCGTGCCCAGTTCTCTTGTAACTTCCTCGCCTGTGCTGGTTATAAGGTGATTGACAACCTCGGCTTCAAGACGGTAGAGGAGGGTGTTGACGCTGCCTTGGAGGCAAAGGCTGACATCGTAGTCATCTGCTCTTCTGACGATGAGTATGCCGAGTATGCTATCCCCGCCTTCAAATACTTGAATGGTCGTGCGATGTTCGTGGCTCGAGACTTTGAAAGAATATAATCAGAAACTTGGTATTTAAAGAATAGGAGACTTGAATGATGCGTAAACAATTTAAAGATATCGATATCTATGCTGGCATTCATGCTCAAGATGGTGCCAAGTGGATCAAGGACAATAACATCGTAGCTGACTGGAAGACTCCAGAGCATATCGAGGTGCGTCCTGTATATACGAAAGAGGATCTGGAGGATATGGAACACCTCGACTTCACAGCTGGTATCCCTCCTTACCTGCGTGGTCCGTACTCTATGATGTATCCGTTCCGCCCGTGGACTATCCGTCAGTATGCCGGATTCTCCACTGCTGAGGAGTCGAATGCGTTCTATCGTCGTAACCTCGCCTCTGGTCAGAAGGGACTCTCCGTTGCCTTCGACCTGCCTACACACCGTGGCTACGACCCTGACAACGCCCGTGTGGTGGGTGATGTCGGAAAGGCTGGCGTGTCTATCTGTAACGAAGAGAATATGAAGGTACTGTTCAGTGGTATCCCCTTGAACAAGATGTCTGTGTCCATGACGATGAACGGTGCCGTGCTGCCTATCCTTGCTTTCTATATTGTGGCAGGATTGGAGCAGGGGGCTCAGCTGGAGGAGATGGCTGGTACTATCCAGAATGATATCCTGAAGGAGTTCATGGTGCGTAACACCTATATCTATCCCCCCGCATTCTCGATGAAGATCATCGCTGATATCTTCGAATATACCTCACAGAAGATGCCGAAGTTCAACAGCATCTCTATCTCTGGCTATCACATGCAGGAGGCTGGTGCTACCGCTGACATCGAGCTAGCCTATACCCTTGCCGATGGTATGGACTATCTGCGTACGGGTGTGAATGCCGGCATCGATGTGGATGCCTTCGCACCTCGTCTGTCCTTCTTCTGGGCTATCGGTATGAACCACTTCATGGAGATTGCCAAGATGCGTGCCGGTCGTCTGTTGTGGGCGAAGATTGTGAAGTCATTCGGTGCCAAGAACCCGAAGTCTCTCGCACTGCGTACTCACTCCCAGACTTCTGGTTGGTCGCTCACTGAGCAGGATCCTTTCAATAACGTAGGTCGTACGTGTATCGAGGCTATGGCTGCCGTACTGGGACATACTCAGTCTCTGCATACAAACGCACTGGATGAGGCTATCGCCCTGCCTACCGACTTCTCTGCTCGTATCGCACGTAACACTCAGATCTATATCCAGAACGAGACAAAGGTCTGCAAGCAGATCGACCCCTGGGCTGGCTCTTACTATGTGGAGACACTGACCAACGAGCTCGTTCATAAGGCTTGGGAACACATCCAGGAGATTGAGAAACTGGGTGGTATGGCAAAGGCTATCGAGACCGGTCTGCCTAAGATGCGTATTGAGGAGGCAGCCGCACGTACGCAGGCTCGTATCGACTCTGGTGTACAGACCATCGTAGGTACTAACAAGTATCGTCTGGAGCATGAGGATCCTATCGACATCCTCGAAGTCGACAATACCGCTGTGCGCAAGCAACAGGAAGAGAGCCTGGCTCAGGTACGTGCTTCTCGCGACGAGGCGGCTTGTCAGGCAGCCCTCAAGGCTATCACGGAGTGTGTCCGTGACTTCCAGGAGGGACGTAAGAGTGAGAATAACCTCCTCGACCTTGCCGTCAAGGCAGCCCAGTTGCGTTGTACCCTTGGTGAGATTTCAGATGCCTGCGAGGAGGTCGTAGGTCGTTATAAAGCAGTAATCAGAACAATTTCAGGCGTGTATAGTTCAGAATCAAAGAACGACAGCGACTTCGAGTTGGCTTGTAAGTTGACCGATGAGTTCGCAGAGAAGGAAGGTCGCCGTCCTCGTATCTTCATCGCCAAGATGGG
>CACXQL010000013.1 GCA_902769805.1 uncultured Prevotellaceae bacterium | reverse complement strand
CCTCCACCCAGTCCATAGACTCTATCTGCTGTTCCGTGGTGGACATCGGTCCCCTGTACCACTCATCCGTCATGGGGATATATCCCGTAGCTACTACGACAAAGCCGTAAGAAGCTATCTCGTTCAGGAACTTATAATGCTCAAAAGGGGATCAGATAGCTACCTCCGACACGGAGACTCGTCCATGAAGAGATAGGACGGCTGATAACCTCCGGCATCCACCACTATCTTCTCAAAGACAATACCAGGATGTTTGGGCTGCAACGTCAACGTATGCACTCCATCTTCCTGTACTGGTAGTTCGACCGTATTCTCAACAATGCGGCGGGCAATCGTCGGATAGAACACCTCATACATATAAGGTTGACGGTCGACGAGTGTCTTATTGAAATTCACCACCTGAGGTTCTCCACCATCGAGGCTGACAGTATACTCAAAACCACCAACATTCAAGAAGTCGAGCGTTGACTTTACGACAACGTGAACCTTGACAGTTGATTGATGATTGGTGAGTGGTGAGAGGCTAAAGCGATAGGTCAGTGCAGCATCGCCAACAGATTTCGTATAAGGCGTCAAGGCAACGGCACTACGAGTACGACCATAATAGGGATAGACCGTCCACTGCAAACCTTCGGGAGCCGTAGCGTTATAGTAATGCTCTGCTTCCATTGCCACATAGCCATTGCTGGAGGAAAAGGTATAACCACCTGCCGTATTATCGTCAACAGAAGTGGTGCGTGGCAACATATCTGCACGGAAGTCATCGTTCCAAGAACGGTAGCCGATATGTTTCTGAATCATCATACCATTCCACTTGCCACCTGCGATATCAGTATTATAAGCCACACAAAGCAACGAGTCACGAAGGAAACAGTCCTTCACCTTATCCGCCCACGCATTAGCATCGGGATTCTTATTAGTAGCCAGATACTGGTTCATCGCCTGAGCGTAGTACATATCGTAGAGATTAGCCATTGCCTGCACAGGGAAGAGGATGAGTTGACGGTAGAAATCGCGAGCCTCAGCAGGAACCTTCTCGTAGAGACGCAAGGCACGCAGTTCCAGTCGCTGGTAGTCATCAGCCACCTGCTTCCATTCGCCTGTCTCGACGTTATAAGTACGGGCATCGAGCATCTCTGGAGTGACACGTGCCATATACTGGCAATTCTGATTGTAGATATCAGTAGCCTCTTCTGCTATACTGTTGCAGAACACAGAACCAAAGAAACTGCGGGTGTGGTCAGTGACGGTCTGGACTGTATAGTCCTTCGGACTCCATGCCATATCCATAAACAACTGGATAGGATATTCCATCGGTTTCAGATCGCCAACGTTAAGAATCCACATGCGTTGAATACCAAAGTCGTACGCCAGTGACAATTGTTCGAACATCTGCTGTGTCTGAGTGACATTCAGCCACTTTGTGTTTCGGGGAGCACCCACATAATCGACGTGGTAGTAGATGCCCCACCCTCCTTTACGACTGCGTTCTGCAGCAGTAGGCACACGACGGATATCACCCCAGTTATCATCACTGATAAGGACCATCACATCGTCAGGCACACGAAGACCGGCATCGTAATAGTCCTGTACTTCTTTATAAAGAGCCCATACCTGTGTGGTCTTCTCCGCAGGTTTGCCAGTCACTTCCTTGATAATCCTACGCTGGTTGGCGATGATGTTTTCCAACAACTTGGTATCAGCATCCTTACTCATCGCCTCATCACCGTCACCACGCATACCGATGGTCACCATATCCTCCGTACCTTTCATACGTTCAATACCCTCACGGAAGAACTGGTTCAGCTTCTGTTCGTTCTTCTGGTAGTTCCAAGGTCCCCATTCTCCACGATGACGGGCATACTCCTGATGGTTACGTGCCATCGGCTCATGATGGGAAGTACCCATGATGATACCCATATCGTCTGCCGTCTTTGAGTTCAAGGGGTCATCGGCATAGAAAGCCCATCCCCACATGGCAGGCCACATCATATTACCACGCAGACGGAGTATCAGTTCAAAGACATTCTCATAGAAGCGATGGTCTCCATAATCCGTACCGAATGTGTTCTTCACCCATGAAGTAAGACAAGGAGCCTCATCATTCAGGAAGATGCCACGAAACTCCACGGCAGGTTCACCATCCGTATAGACACCGTTATTGATGTATATACGCTGATGCTGCTCTACTGGAACGTCAGCCCAGTAATACCAAGGGGACACCCCCATCTGCTCAGACAACTCATAGATACCATACACCGTACCGCGACGGTCACTACCGGCAATCACCAGCTGTCCGTCTGTCATGGTGATGATGTATTTCTCCCTCTTACCTTTCAGCAGTGAACCATCTATCTTCTTTTGCTTCACCAACTGGTCAATAAAGGAAGACTTCCCAATAGTTCCGACAAGGATTCTCGCATCGGCAGTATTCACCACCTGTGCCTGCCGGCCTGTCACTCTGCCGAAATCCGCTGCTAATGTCTGTGCTGCAATAGCTACTGCCTTTGCATCTGCCGCATCAATACCAATGGATACTGTACCCTCTGTCAAGAAGAGGTCGCCCTTCTCGAAGGATACAAAGCGAGGGGCAGACATACACTCCATACTTCCTGCCAAGAAAGTACCAAGCATCAACAGTTTAAAAAGTTTCAAAAATCGTAGTAATCTCTTCATAGATGTTTGTCAGTTAGTAGTTAGAGATAAAAAATCCCCGCAGGCAATCTACGGGGATTCTGTTATTTTGAACGTTTCAATTACTTCTTAGTAGTATCAACGAACATTGCAACACGATTGAAGTCGTTCTCCTCAGAGATCTCACTGGTAGCACCCAGACCCTGTGTGGTGATGCGGTCCTTAGAGATCTTGTAACGCTTGATCAGAGCGTTAGCAACAGAAGTAGCACGAGCCTCAGACAGCTTCTGGTTCAGCTCAGCGTTACCCTCTGGAGAAGCATAACCCTTCACGAGAACCTTAGACTCAGGATGATTCTTCATGTACTTAGCAACCATCTCAACACTTGCATACTGAGCAGCGTCGATAGTGCTCTTACCCTGACGGAAGATAACCATTGGCTGCAGGATAGTCTCCTTCTTCTCAACAACAGCGGCTGTTGTAGGACGAGCCTCGCAGTCAGCAAGCTTCTTCTTCAGGTCAGCGATGGTCTGAGCGTCAGCAGCAATCTTACCATTCTTAGCGTCTACGTCAGAACGCAGCTCGTTGATCTTAGCGTTCAGAGCGTCGATCTCAGACTGGTCACGGAGCTCAGCAATCTTGTAGTTGTGAGAACCATTGCTGTTACCGAACTTATAGTTGAAACCGATCTTCAAAGAAGCAGCACCATTCCATTTCTTACCCTGAGTAGTTGCAACCTTACGGAAGGGGTTTGCATAAACGGGATATGGCTCACCGAAAACGAGTCCTGGCTCCAGATATACCTGCCACTGCTTAGCATCACCGAGGTTCAGAGCAAGGTCGAAGGCAACCTTGGCGTTGATACCACCCTTCTTCTCAGCCCATGCGCGGCTATAGCCACCACCTGCCAAGAAAATCACTTCAAATTCACGAGGCTCACCTTTGTAACCGGCAAATGCATTGCTCAGATTCCAAGTTGACAAAATGTCAAAGTCTGTACGGTTGAAGAAAGTCTTGCTACCGAACAAAGATTTAGAATCAGTCTTGTTACCAAAGTAGTTGTTGATGTCCAAAGCCAGACCGAACACAGTGGTTAGGTTCTTACCAAGACGTACACCGAACTCAGGTGAGAAACCCTTGAAACGACCTTTGTCACCAATCTTCATTGTAGGAGTAGCTACACCAGCATTGATACCGATGTACCAGTTGTCACCTGCCTTGTTTGCAGTTACTGCAGTGTTCTGTGCAGAAACAGATGCTGTCATCATAGAAACAGCCAACATTAAGAAAAGTTTCTTCATCTTTTTACTAACTTAAAATTGATTATTAAATAATTCTACCTATTTCTTTTTATTTTTCGGTTGCAAAGTAAATAAAAAAAACAATAAGTTCCAAGAAAAAACTAATAAAAAGAACCTTTTTATACGATTTTCTTGACTTATTTGGGGTATTTATTAAAATATTTGACGTATTTTTGCACATAGAATGAAAAAAATCATACTTATTACAGGAGGACAGCGGTCAGGTAAAAGCATGTATGCAGAGCAGTTAGCCCTGCGTCTGAGCCCTCGTCCTATCTATGTCGCAACAGCCCATATCTGGGATGAAGAGTTCCGACAGCGTGTTTTGAAACACCAGGAGCGCAGGGGTCCCCAGTGGACCAATATCGAGGAGGAGAAATTCCTCAGCAGACACGACCTCACAGGACAAGTCGCCGTCATTGACTGTATCACACTGTGGCTGACAAACTTCTTCTCAGAAAACTCAGATATTACCGATGTCTTAGAGTCAGTCAAAAAGGAGTTCGACCAGTTCACCGCCAAGGATGCCACTTATATCTTCGTCACGAATGAGATTGGATCCGGCGGTGTCAGTCCTAATGCCCTCCAACGTCGTTTTACAGACCTGGAAGGTTGGATGAACCAGTATGTCGCCTCCAAAGCCGATGAGGTCATCCTGATGGTGAGCGGAATACCTGTAAAGATTAAGGACAAAGGATGAATCATGAGGACATTTGACATACAACATCCGGACGAGTCACTGCGTGAGGATATTCAGCAGAAGATTGACAACCTGAACAAACCGAAGGGGTCATTGGGACGCTTGGAGTCACTTGCCATGCAAGTCTGTCTCATCCAGCAGACACCCTCCCCCAGCCTTGCCCATCCCTGTCATCTGCTATTAGGGGGTGATCATGGCATCGAGCGCGAAGGTGTTAGTGTGAGTCCTCGTGAAGTCACATGGCAACAGATGATCAACTTTACCAAAGGCGGCGGCGGTGTGAATATGTTCTGTCGTCAGCATGGTTTCGACCTCAGCATCGTTGATGTAGGTGTGGACTATGACCTGAGTGCTTATCCTGCCATCCAGAATAGGAAGATAGCTCGTGGCACCAAGAACTTCCTCTATGAGCCAGCCATGAGTAAGAAAGAATACGAGCAGGCACTCTCCGTTGGTATCGACTTAGTTGATGACTGCAAAGAAAAGGGTTGCCGCATCTTGTCCATCGGTGAGATGGGTATTGCCAATACGTCGCCCAGCAGTATCTGGATGCATCTCTTCACGGGCATCCCCCTAAAAGACTGTATCGGTGCCGGTGCAGGACTCGACACCATAGGTATCCGTCATAAGTACGAGATACTGCAGAGGGCTGTTGAGAACTATAAACTATGCACTACGAACTATCCACCCATCCCATACTTCGGCGGTTTTGAGATGGTGACAGCCATCGGAGCGATGTTGCGCGCTGCAGAGTTGCACCTTATTATATTAATAGACGGGTTCATCATGACGGCATGTGCTATGGCAGCCTGCCACCTCTATCCTCATGCGAAGGACTATATGATCTTCACACATTGCGGTGACGAGAGCGGGCATCAGCGGATGCTTGATGCCTTGGACGCAGAACCCCTACTACGACTCGGACTTCGACTCGGTGAGGGTACAGGAGCCTTGTGCGCCTTCCCCATCATCGACTCTGCCGTCCGTATGATGAATGAAATGAATAACTTCGACAATGCAAATATCACTCGATACTTCTAAAAATCCCGAGCAAGGCTCGCCTACCCGTAGCCTTTGGTACGACCGTATCTGGGCGGCGTTCATCTTCTTCACCCGACTTCCGTTCTGGCGCATCTACCAACCCAAGAAGGAAGCCTATCAGACTGTTGTGGAACACTGGCCGCTGACGGGTTGGCTGACAGGTGGTGCGATGGCTGCCGTCATCTGGTTTGGCAGTATGGCATTACCCTATCCTGTCGTCATCATCCTCGCCATCCTCACACGTTTATTGATGACAGGGGCTTTGCATGAAGACGGACTTGCCGACTTCATGGATGGTTTCGGAGGAGGCGGCTCTGACCGCCAACGCATCCTCGACATCATGAAAGACTCACATATCGGGACTTATGGTGTCATTGCCCTCATCCTCTATTTCCTATTGCTTTTCTTCACCTTAGGCTCCATGCAGCCACAGGATGCCGCATTGACAGTCATCGTTGCCGACCCCTATGCGAAGATGCTGTCGGCACAGCTGATTCAGATGATGCCCTATGCCAGAACAGAGGAGACTGCCAAGAATCATACGGTCTATCGGAACTTCAACATCCAGGCAGGCATCAGTCTTGCCGTTCAGGGACTGTTACCGATAGGAGTATACATATACTATATGCATGAAAAAACAGACTGGCAGATGTTAGTCTTTCTGCCAGCCCTTGTGGTGTATTTCCTCTATCTGCTGATATGGAAACGGCTTAAAGGTTATACGGGCGACTGTTGCGGGGCTGTATTCCTGCTTACCGAACTGTCATTCTACCTCGTTGCCGCCTATTATCTGGGATAATCAGAACTTGTAATCGACACCGATACCTATCACGTTGTTCGTACGTGAATAGACATCCTTACCAGCATAGGGAGTACCCAGATAGTTCGTCTGCTCTTTGGTATAGTCGCTATAGATACTGATGAAGTAACCGGCATTCAGACGGATCTTCTCTGTGATGTTCCATGCACCGCCAAGTCCTATCGACCAACTGTCACAGGCAAAGGAGGTATTCTGCTCATAACCATCACTCAGACCATAGTCGGTACGCTGGGCACCGCAGCTGACAGTGAACTTCTCATTGATATCATACTCCACACCAGCCAGAAACTCATGAGTTCCGTGTTTCAGTTCTTCCTGACGGTTATTAGCCATCTTAGCATTCTTGTCATCGAAGAAATGATACTCCAAGGTAGCACGGAACTTGGGAGTGAACTCATAACCAGCAGCAACAGACAGCAGTGCTGGCATGTCATAACGTGTCCTGGCTCCATCTTCATAAGGAGCGGTATACCCACCAAGCTGTGCAGCAAGGGCAGCTAACTTAGCCTGTGCCCCTGCAGGGTCCTTAGCTATCATAGCGGCGATGAGGTTTGCGCCAAGACCAGCATCCAGCACGTTAGTCTCATTCTTTGGATTGATCTTGGTGCGGAACTCATAACGGGCAGCCAACGTAAGGGGCCCCTGATGGTAGTTGACACTGACAATCGGTGTGAATCCCCATCCCTTCTGGTCGACATCAAGCAGGAGCTTAGCCAGTTCCCCTAACTGTGGATGGTCTGCCGCAATAACATGTCCGCGGTAATATCCATCGTAGTAGTTAGCACGGAATCCTGCTGCCGCAGAGAGGTAGTCTGTCAGGCGGTAGGTGAAATTCACTTGTCCGCCATAGATATACTGTTTTCCTTTCATCTCAGAGTTGAGCTTATACTGGTCAGGAGTGATTCCGTTGCTTGCCAGCAGACTGGTCAGGAGTAAGTTGAACATGGGTACTCCATCTTTATACTCCACGAAGCCGCCACTGCCCACAATACCTATCATGGCTGATACGGCAATACGGTTTTTCTTATAGGAGGCAAACAAAGCAGGAACGATAGGAGCCGATGCCTTACCATGATATTTATGGTTAAAGTCCGAACCGAGGAATCCAGGTATCGTCGTCTCAATGTCACGATCCTGCCAAGGCTTCTGGAAGTTCAATGAGAGCTGCCATCCTTCATGTCCCCATGCAAGTCCTGCCGGATTACTAAATACTGCGTCAATATCAAAAGAAGTACCACGCGCCATCATACGATCAAAGGCAATATGATAGTTTGTGTTGGTCATCAGTCCGCCGGCACGGACACAAAGAGACAGGCTTGCCATCACTGTCAGCATCAGAATTTTCTTCATCATTTTCTCTTTTTAATGGTTTGTATCTGCAAAGATAATGCAATTCGAGAGAAAAACCAAAATTAATTTGGTATTTCGTTCAATTTACACTACTTTTGTTGCGTTATGGAAGTCATCCTCATCCGACATACCAGCGTTGATGTCCCCCGTGGTACCTGCTACGGATGGAGCGACGTACCCGTCAGAGACACTTTCGAACAGGAGGCGGAAATGACGAGACGACAGCTCGTCGCCTATGGTAACATCGATGCCGCCTATTCCTCTCCCCTCACCCGAGCCCGTAAGCTCGCTACCTATTGCGGTTTCCCTGATGCCATCTTGGATGAGCGACTGAAGGAGATGAACATGGGCGACTGGGAGATGTGCCGCTATGACGACATCCACGACCCGTATATAGAAGAATGGTATCAAGACTTCATGCACCTGCCCACACCTAACGGAGAAAGTTTCCCCATGCAGTACCAGCGTGTAGCCGCATTTCTGGACGAGTTAAAAGAGAAAGACCACCAGCGTGTGGCGGTCTTTTCCCATGGTGGTGTCTTAGTGGCTGCCGGCATCTACGGAAGACTGTTCACTCCTGAAGATGCCTGGGATCACCTTGTAGAATACGGTGGTATTGAGCGTATCGTTATTTAGTCCTTTAGGGATTATGAGGTTTCACCTACAGCTGAAAATATTTTTACCTAAGGTGAAAGATAGAAAAAACTATACCTGCTCGATAATCTTACCACCCTCCTCTATCGCCTGCATATTGATAGGAATCATGTCGTGGTGACGTTCGGGGAGTGTCTTGCGGAGAGCCTTCTCAACACCCTTCGTGCTGACGACGGGGGCTACCTTGAGGAGTCCGCCGAGGACTATCATATTGAACACCTTGGCATTCTTCATCTCTGCCGCCTTGTCCATCGCATCGATACGATAAATAGTGATGTCCTTACGCGTCGGCTTGTTAATAATACCAAAGCCGTCGTATATCAAGATGCCGCCAGCCTTGATCTTCGGTTCAAACTTCTCCAATGAAGGTTGGTTCAGTACCACAGCAACATCGAACTTACTGAGGATGGGTGACGATATCTTCTCATCGCTGACAATGACGGTAACATTTGCAGTACCGCCACGCTGCTCAGGACCATAGGCAGGCATCCATGTCACTTCCTTGTCGTCCATCAGTCCAGAATAAGCAAGTATCTTACCCATAGAGAGGACACCCTGTCCTCCGAAACCGCTGATAATTATCTCTTTCTTCATATTGTATCCTTTAAATCTCCTTTCGGATAATACTTGAACATGTGTTCCTCCATCCAGTCATTGGCATCCTTCGGGGACATCTTCCAACCACTGTTACAGGTGCTGACAATCTCCACGAGACTACTGCCCTTGCCTGCCATAGAAGCCTCAAAGGCCTTGCGGATGGCTTTCTTCGCACCACGGATGGCAGCGACAGTCTCCACACTCTGACGGGTGACATAGCAAGTACCCTCCAAGGTAGCGGCAATCTCTGTGATATGCAGGGGATATCCGTGCAGGTCGGCGCGACGACCATAAGGACACGTAGAGGTCTTCATACCCATCAGCGTCGTAGGAGCCATCTGTCCACCCGTCATGCCATAGATTGCGTTATTGATGAAGATGATGGTAATATTCTCACCACGATTCAGAGCGTGAATAGTCTCACAGGTACCGATACAGGCAAGGTCGCCATCACCCTGATAGGTAAACACAAGGCGGTCGGGCCACAGGCGCTTGATAGCAGTAGCGACAGCAGGAGCACGTCCATGGGCAGCCTCCTGCCAGTCGATATCCAGATAATTATAGGCAAAGACAGCACAACCGACAGGTGACACACCGACGGTCTTCTCCTCCATGCCCATCTCCTCAATGACCTCAGCGACGAGTTTATGTACCACACCATGTGAACAACCAGGACAGTAATGCATGTGGTTATCGTTCATCAGTGTTGGTTTCTGATATACCAGATTCTCCGGTGCTATGATATTCTTCTCCATTAGATTAATTTCTTTAAAGCTTCAACAATCTCCTCGGGCTCAGGAACGATACCGCCTAAACGACCAAACTGCTCGACAGGGACAGTACCGTTGATGGCAAGGCGTACGTCCTGTACCATCTGTCCTGCATTGATCTCCACGACAAGCACACCCTTCTTGCCTTTTGCCTCCTCGGCAATCGCCTTCGAGGGGAACGGCCATAACGTGATAGGACGCAGCATGCCGACCTTCAGTCCCTCCTCACGCGCCATCTCAATGGCTTTCTGCGTCAGGCGGGCAGCTGAGCCGAAAGCGACAATCAACAGTTCAGCATCCTCTGTATGTAATGTCTCATAGCGTACCTCTTTCTCCCGTATCTCAGCGTATTTCTTCTGTAAATGGAGGTTGCGCGCCTCCATCACCTCCGGTTTCAGTTCCAGGGACGTGATGATATTCGGTTTGCGGTCCTTCGTACGCCCGATGGTAGCCCATGGGCACTGCTGACGGATTTCCTCCTCGGTGCGACGCGGCTTATAGGGAGGAAGTACTATCTTCTCCATCATCTGTCCGATGACACCATCAGCAAGTATCATGGCAGGATTACGGTATTTGAACGCCAACTCAAAAGCGAGGTCGACGAAGTCAGCCATCTCCTGCACGGAATTCGGAGCAAGTACAATCGTGTTATAGTCACCGTTACCTCCACCGCGCGTCGCCTGAAAATAATCGCCCTGCGATGGCTGAATAGTTCCCAGTCCGGGACCTCCACGCTGTACATTGACAAACACGCCCGGCAGTTCGGCACCAGCCATATAGGTGATACCCTCCTGCATCAAGGCAATGCCAGGTGAAGAAGAAGAGGTCAGCACGCGCTTACCAGCGGCGGCACCTCCATATATCATATTAATAGAAGCCAGCTCGCTCTCCGCCTGCAGTACGACCATTCCCGTCGTCTCCCAAGGTTTCAGCTCGGCAAGCGTCTCAATCACCTCACTCTGCGGTGTGATGGGATATCCGAAATATCCGTCTGCGCCACAACGAATGGCAGCATGGGCTATCGCCTCATTGCCTTTCATTAAAGTTACTTCCTGTTCTGCCATCTTTTTACTTCTCTACTTTTTTACGATACACCGTGATACAGCCGTCAGGGCATACCACTGCGCACGAGGTACATCCTGTACATTTGTCTATCTGTACTGGTTCCACATAAGGGTAGCCATGCACATTGACACGATTAGCCAGCGCGATAACCTGTTGTGGACAGGCACTCACACAGAGCACACAGCCTTTACAACGGTCAGTATCCACAACGATGGCACCTTTTATTTTTGCCATATTAAACTAGTTTAATTCATTATCTTTTCTAAAAACGGGTGCAAAGTTACTGCAAATTATGCAAAATGCCAAAGAAAAAAGACTTTTCCTGTCATTTTAACACGAAATCATGGGTTATACATATCTTTGCAATAGAAAGACATGATATCATCAAGCATGCGCTTGGCCTCGACAGCAGGACTGTCCGGGTCAAGCGCAATAGCTTGGATATAGCTGTTGATGGCTTCCTGCATATTGCCTGCCTTACGGTAGGCATTACCCTGCTCATAATACTCCTGTGCCGTCATTTATAATACTCTTTCTTACCGGCGGCAAGGGTATTCTTCATCAGCGAACAGATAGTCATCGGTCCTACTCCACCAGGAACGGGAGTGATGAAAGAGCATTTCGGAGCTACCTCGTCAAATTTCACGTCACCATTCAGACGGAAGCCACTCTTACGGGATGCATCAGGGACACGTGTAGTACCCACGTCAATGATAACGGCACCCTCTTTCACCATATCGGCAGTAACGAAATCGGGCTGACCGATGGCAGCGATAATGATGTCCGCCTCACGGCACTCCTCCTTCAGTGTCTTTGAACGGGAATGGCATACTGTCACGGTAGCATCACCATATTGTTTCTGCATCATCAACTGTGCCATTGGCTTACCCACGATATTGCTTCGCCCGAGAATGACGCACTTCTTACCAGAAGTCTCAATGTTGTAGCGTTTCAGCAGTGTGATGATTCCCAACGGAGTAGCAGATATAAAACAGGGCAGTCCGATAGCCATGCGTCCGACGTTGATGGGATGAAAACCGTCAACATCCTTACGATAGTCGATAGCTTCAATAATTTTCTGCTCATCAATATGCTTGGGGAGTGGCAACTGTACGATAAAGCCGTCAACATCACCATTCTTATTCAGGCGGTCGACACATTGTAGGAGTTCCTCTTCCGTGATATCATCCTCATAACGGATGAGCGTCGACTTAAAGCCACATGCCTCACAGGCAAGCACTTTGTTCTTCACATACGTCTCACTACCACCGTCATGACCAACGAGGACAGCAGCAAGATGCGGTTGTTTACCGCCTCGTGCCATAATCTCCTTCACTTCTTCGGCAATCTCAGCCTTAATGGCTGTTGCCGTTGCTTTTCCATCTATCAGTTGCATGTTTCTATTTGTGGGTTTAATGGGTTTAATGGGATTTATGGGGGTAATGGGGGGATTAGAATGGCATCTTACCGCCACGCATCTTCATGGCTGCGGCCATCTGAGCCATTTTCGAGTTACCTCCGGCAGTTACCATCTTCATCATCTTACGCATCTGGTCGAACTGCTTCATCAGACGGTTCACCTCCTCTATCTTCGTGCCAGAGCCTTTGGCAATGCGCATACGGCGACTCTGATTGATGATATCCGGATTAGCTCGCTCTTTCAACGTCATCGAGTTAATCATTGCCTCAATACCCTTGAAAGCATCATCATCAATATCAATATCCTTGATGGCCTTCCCCACTCCAGGAATCATTCCAGCTAGGTCCTTGATGTTACCCATCTTCTTAATCTGCTGTATCTGACTCATGAAGTCATTGAAGTCGAACTTGTTCTTGCGGATTTTCTTCTCCAGTTCACGCGCCTGTTTCTCGTCAAACTGTTCCTGAGCACGTTCTACCAAAGAGACGATATCACCCATACCGAGGATACGGTCTGCCATTCGCTCAGGATGGAACACGTCTATCGCCTCCATCTTCTCACCAGTTCCTACAAACTTGATGGGCTTCGTGACAACGGTACGGATAGAAAGGGCGGCACCACCACGAGTGTCACCATCGAGCTTGGTCAGTACAACACCGTCGAAATCGAGGCGGTCATTGAACTCCTTGGCAGTATTGACAGCATCCTGACCCGTCATCGAGTCAACGACAAATAATGTCTCGTCAGGATTGACAGCCTCTTTCAGTGTGGCTATCTCATTCATCATCTCCTCATCCACAGCCAAACGACCCGCAGTATCGATGATGACAACATTATAATTCTTCGCCTTTGCCTCACGGATAGCGTTATTGGCAATCTCCACCACATTCTTATTGTCCGGCTCTGAGTAGACAGGAACACCGATACCCTCTCCTACCACATGCAACTGCTGGATGGCAGCAGGACGGTAAACGTCACAGGCAACGAGCAAAGGATTCTTATGCTGCTTTGTCTTCAGCATATTGGCAAGCTTACCACTGAACGTCGTCTTACCAGAACCTTGCAGACCAGACATCAGGATAATAGCAGGACGGTTCTCCAACTTCAATTCAGATGCCTTGCCACCCATCAGCTCCGCAAGCTCGTCATGGACAATCTTCACCATCAGCTGCCCTGGCTTCACAGCGGTAAGCACGTTCATACCCATAGCCTTCTGCTTGACGCTATCAGTAAACGTCTTGGCTACCTTATAGTTTACATCGGCATCTAAAAGAGCGCGACGCACATCCTTCAAGGTCTCGGCAACGTTAATCTCGGTGATTTTCCCTTCACCTTTCAATATCTTAAACGACCGTTCAAGTCTGTCACTTAAATTCTCAAACATAACACATTATTTATTTTAGGGTGCAAAGGTACGAATAAGTGAGTAAAAAACCAAGAGAATCTTGAGTTTTTTCGAACAAGAGTATCTTCGACGTTAGTCAATGATACGAAAAAATAGGGACTATAAACGATGAATTATGAACTTTTTTATTATCTTTGCAACGAGAATAAACTATCTAAAACAAAAACTGACAAAATGGAAAAGAAAAGACTTAACATGAATCGACGTGAGTTCCTTCGCAGACTCGGTGTCGGCATGGGGTCAGCAGCCGCACTGATGGCGATGGAACCTTTACGCGTACTGGCACAAGACGACAAGAAACAGATTCCTGCTGACAATCGAATGACTTATCGTGTACAACACGGCTCAGGAGAACAGATATCCCTGCTCGGCTTCGGCATGATGCGACTGCCTAACGACCAGGAAGAAGTCAACCGTCTCGTGGACTATGCCATCGAACATGGCGTGAACTATTTCGATACCGCCCCGATGTACATGGGAGGACAGTCGGAAGTTCTTACCGGCAATGCCCTTGCCCGACATCCTCGTGATAAATATTACATAGCCACGAAGATGTCGAATCAGAACAGACGCTTATGGGACTTCGACGAGGCTGTCAATATGTACCACCAGTCCTTTCAACGACTGAAGACAGATCATATTGATTACTACCTGCTGCACAGTATCGGAGGCGGAGGAGTAGAGACACTAAAAGACCGTTTCATCAATAACGGATTGCTCGATTTCCTATTGAAAGAACGCGAGGCAGGACGCATCCGTCATCTGGGCTTCTCCTATCATGGAGATGTCAGTGCCTTCGACTGGTTATTAGACCGTAACGATGAATACCATTGGGACTTCGTTCAGATACAGATGAACTTCCTTGACTGGCGACACGCCTCACTCAACACAGGTGGATGGAAGAAAGACGCAGATGCTGAATACCTGTATAACAAATGCGAGAAACTGGATATCCAGTGTGTTGTCATGGAACCGCTACGTGGCGGTGCCTTCGGACGTATGGCACAGGAACTCACAGACCAACTGAGAGCCCGTCGTCCAGACGACAGTACGGCACGCTGGGCATTCCGCTGGGTAGGTTCGTATCCGAATATCCTTACCACCCTTAGTGGTATGAACCGTATGGATCACCTGGAAGATAATATCAAGACTTTCTCGCCCCTTGAGATATGCACAGAGGCAGAGAATGCTTTGTTGGCAGATATTGCAGACCAGATGTCAGGTTTCCCAACGATTCCCTGCACCACCTGCAGCTATTGCATGCCCTGTCCCTATGGCGTTGATATTCCCAAGAATTTCGCCTACTATAATGAGGCGGTGACTGATCATGTCCTTCCCTTGCCTGCTCCTACTGCCGCTAACTATACAGAACAACAACAGAAGTTTATCGAAGGCTATCGCAAGGCTCTTCCCGATGCAGCTACATGGGCACGAGCCTGTCAGGACTGTGAGGAATGTCTATCCAAGTGTCCGCAACAGATACGTATCCCCAACCAGATGAGTCGTATCGTGGAGACCCTGCGAGTCAGGAAGAAATAGATAGCTTAATTGTTGTTCTTAACGACACGGTCGTGGCTATACACATGCTTCTGACCGTCAAAAGTGTAGATATGATGTAGGTTTTTATCTTCACTCAATATATACTCAGTGATGATGAAGTCTTTGCCCTTGCGCGGCAAGCCATAGCTATAGAACTCCTCTTTAGGCTTAAACGTATCGACAGGACTCTCTACTGGGGTCATCGTCTCTGTTTCCGGGTCATAGTCATAGAAGCATACTACCTCTATCTCCGGATCGGTAGGACCGCCCATGAGAATGGCAAAGAGGCGATGACCGTTGTCACAACGCCATACACACGCCTCCATATAGTCACTGTCCGTACCTCCTGAGCTCACACACATATAACCGTTCTTGCGGTCTACGATATCCTCAGAGTCGTATTCTGGATATGACTTATGTGTAAACTTCGGATCCTGTGCCTGTTTCAGAATACCACTGACCACATACACTTTCCATACATCATTGAAAGCCTTCGTCAAGGTGACCACACTAGGAGCCTTGCCGCCTCCCTCAACCTTGATGGGACGTGCCGCCCATCCCTTGCCGACTTTTACCATATCCATATCCTCATAAGTGTCATACGTATAGGCAGGATTATACCTCTTATCTGGTTTCATCTGTGCATTTGCCTGAAGTGTGAACAAAGCAACACCCATCATAATTAAAGATACTTTTTTCATTGTTTCTGTTGTTTATTGGTTATTGTTTTCTGTTAATACTTTCCGTTGGGAGAACTCACATCCGCAATACTGTTGGTTATAGAAGGCATACTCCTTCAACAGTTGGTTGCGACGCTCCTGTAATCCCCCCTTTCGCCAGTTCTGATCCCAAAAGGTGGTACCCTCTACTGCCTGTTCCGCATGATGTCCTGCACGATTAATCTGTTCCAGACTCTTCCATCGGGAGGAGGCAAGCGTGGTTGTGAAATACTGCAATCCCTGTTTCTTTGCCTCTTGTGCTGCCCTTGTCAATCGGAGGATGAAACACCGTTCACAGCGTCGTCCTCGTTCAGGTTCATCCTCAAGACCACAAACATCCTGTCGCCACTGCTCATGGTCATAGTCTCCGTCAATCCATTGGATTCCAAGACTCTCCGCATGCCGTTTGCTCTCGTTCTTGCGGATATCATATTCTTCACGAGGATAGATATTAGGATTATAGTAGAAGATGGTAGGTCTCACACCATGGGCAAGCATCCACTCGACAATGGCGGATGAACAAGGTGCACAACAGGCATGTAACAACACCTCATGCAATCCTTCTGGAACAATAATAGCAGGATCTTTCAACTATCAACTATCAACTTACAGTCCTCTTGCTTTCCAGATACGGTCTTTTGCCGCATTAATCTCTTGGAACTTCTTCTCGGCAGCCTTGCGAATATCATCACCAAGGGCAGCCACCTTATCAGGGTGATGCTTAAGTGCCAACTGACGATAAGCTTTCTTTACCTCATCGTCACTGGCATTAGGCGATACACCCAACACACGATAGGCTGATTCCAGATCGTTCTTCCCCAATCCCAGCATCGAGTCGACTTCATCGGCAGACATCCGCATCCATTGGGTACACTCCTTCAGTGCCGTTATCTCACTTTGAGGTACCCTACCGTCTGCCTGTGCCACCATTACGAGGAAGTTAAGCAGTTGCAGACGCTGCGAATAGTTCATATTACGGGCTATCTGTTGACAGCAGTCTGCCACTGTCTGTCGGAAGTTCTGCATCCCCACCCTTTTCTGTTCGTCAAAGAGTTTCTTGAGGATATCATTACCTTGTATGACAGCCTGCTCTCCAAAGTTCTGACGCAGCATCTGGCGCACCATCTCCATCTCCGAGTGCATCACCTTGCCATCGGCCTTAATAATATAAGAGGAGAGAACGAGCATTGAGAACAGAAAGCTGTTACGCTGTCCGTAGTTTGTGTGCGGTCTTGTCGTCTGCTGATAGTTGCTTGCCGCCTGTCGTCCAAAAGGATCCTCAAACGTACCTTGTGTCTCTGGTGTATTGACGGAATCCATCATTGAGTCGAAGAACTTCCCCAGCACGATACCAGCCAGTGCACCTAACGGTCCAGCCGTCATCCATCCCAGAAAACCTCCTATCCAAGCTCCAAATGCCATATCTTATCTTTCAACTATGAACTATAAATTATAAACTAATACTCATGCCACCATGCCGACTGGTTCTGTTCCTCACGCTCCAAGTCGTCAATCAGGCACTCTGCCAGCTTATACACCACCTCTTGAGGTACTAAGAAACGGCGGTCATCACTATGAGGGTTGATAGAGGCAAGGAAATGCGGAACCTCTCCCTTGTAGATCTCCTTCATGCGGAGACTGTCAGCATTAACCCCAGAACAACTAAAGGTAATATTCGCCAGACGGTCACAGAGTTTAACAAACGGTGCATAGGGTGTCTCGCGGATTCCCTTATAGTATTTCTCCCCTGCTCTCTCTGCACGGGTACGACCTTTGTCATTCGTCAGTGCATAGGCTATCTCCGTTGCCATCAGCGCCTGTTCCTCCGTCATCATCCCACGTGCCACCTTCATCACATCATTATAGGTTAGACGGGCATCTTCTATACTGTCGTGGTAATAGCCACCGAAGAACAATGGCAGGACATCATCCTCCCCTGCACATACCAAATGCCCGAAGTCCCTGATACCATTCACCACCATATCCAGATGGTAGCCATAAGGTAAGTCATCACCATAAGTCTGATTGACACTCTGATGCAATGCATGAGCCGACTTCCGGATAGTATCTATCCTGTCAGCATACTTCTTCATTAATGACTCAAATTCGTCTCTTGTCATCATATTTTTTACTATTTTGTCGCAAAGATACGAAAATTTCCGATAAGTGAGAACAAAGGTAATAAATTTCTTTTGTCGAACGTAAGAAATATATCCAATAAATAAGTAAGTAAAAAATCGTTCCCCTGCCTCACGGCAAAGGAACGATCAACAAATTTATCAACTATTCATTGTTCTCCCCAACTGGGGATGGTGCAAAGATAGAACATTTTGTTGAATCATCAAAAAAAATTTAAGATATTTTTAGAAAAAAGTAGGTATTTCTCTAATTATACCAATTTTTTGACTGTTTGTCCATTAATATCCCGATGATTTCAAAGACACATATCAGTCCAAATACTAAAAGTTCCTAATATGTTTTGTTTCTTTCTTCTAAATTACTAACTTGGGGACTGACGATGTCACCTCTTGTCACAAAGGTACATGCCGACAAGAATGAGGAGGGTACCTAAAAGGAACCAAGGGGTAATCTGCTCGTTGAGAAGCCACCAGGCGAAGATGATGGTGGTGATGGGATTGAAGTAAACCCAGTTCGTGGCTACGACAGCTCCTAACTTACTGATCGTCCAGTTCCAAAGGAGGAAACAGAGCATAGAGGCTACAACACCCAAGAACAGCAGGTTCAAGAGAATGGAGAGATTGAAGAACTGGAAAACGGAAGAGGTGAATATCCAGCCATCCGATGGGACAATCATATAATAAGGAATAATCGTCACAAGTCCATAGAAGAACACCTTACGAGTGATAAACAAAGTGTTGTAGCGACCAGTCACCGCTTTCATCAACAAAGAATAGACAGCCCAGCACATACATGCTCCAAAGGCAAGCAAATCACCTATTGGGGAGAGATGTAGTACGAAATGACCATTGAGTACGACAACAGCCATGCCCGCACAAGCCACCAGTGACCCTGTCACCTTCCGACGTGACAACGGTTCGCTCTGTCTGTAGAACAAAGCGATGAGCAACATGGCGAACAGTGGACTCGAACAGACTATCAACGAGGTGTTGGTGGCTGTGGTATAGAGCATGGCGGCATTCTCTGTGAGGAAATAGAGGGAACCGCCTGTCAGTCCTAACAGAAACATCAGCAACTCGTCACGCCAGGATTTACTGAAAAAATGAAAAGTAAAAGAATAGAGAAACTGAAGGGCAGACTCAAAGCCCAAGAACAGTATATAGGCGATGATGAAACGTAGCGTGAAGATCTGTGCTGGCGACAATCCTGCAAGAAGCAGCATCTTCGTAAACACGAAGGTGCTGCCCCATATCGCTACAACGAGAAAGGCTACCAGATGATAGCCTATCGTACTATTTGTTGATTTCAATGTCTCGTTTGACGTTGTTGCGAATCTTAGTGAGATATGCCTTCATGCCTTTGGCATCCTTCTCATCGATAATCTCCAAGAGTTCCTTCAACTCTGTACGAATCTGACTGACCTGGTCATGCGTGTAAGGGTTAAAGAGAATTTCCTGCAAGAGATAGTCGTCCTCATTCAATACACCCTTAGCTATCCGCATGTGACGCTTGAAAGTAGTACCTGGTGCGTCCTGATGCTTCATGACGGCAGCAAAGACGAAAGTTGAGACAAACGGAATAGACAAAGAGTATGCCACCGTCTTATCGTGTTCCTCGAAAGTATATTCGTAGATATTGAGTCCTAACTTCTGATAGAGATCTTTGAAAAAGATACGTCCCATATAGTCGCCCTCACTGATGATGATGGCATTCTCCTCGCTCAGTTGTTGAAGGTTGGCAAAAGTAGGACCGAACATCGGGTGTGTGGAGACATAGCGCATCCCCGTCGACTCATAGAACTCCTTCAGATCCGTCTTCACAGAGGCGATATCACTGATGATACACTCCTTAGACAGATAGGGAATGACCTCCTTGAACACAGGGATGGTATATTTCAGGGTGACAGCATTGATGACGAGTTCAGGTGCAAAGCCCCTAATCTCTTCCATATCCGTAAAGCGCTGACAGTTATAAGTAAACCGCATGCGCTTAGGATCCTTCTCATAGACCGCCACCTCGTGGTCGAAACTCAGCAGGTCGATAAAGAAACTTCCCATCTTACCTGCACCTAATACTAATATCTTCATAGAGTTTAAGAGTTCATTATTTATTAATAATCTCTATTTGCTGACGAACACTCTCCTCATGAATATTCTCAAACACATGGGCGACGAACTCTGGTCCCATGCCTAAGAGTGAACCCTGTGCACCACGCTTGTCCAGAATCTCGTTATAACGGGAAGTCTGCAACACAGTCATATTATGCTCTTTCTTATAGTGACCAATCTCACGACATACACGCATACGCTTGGCAAGTAACTCCATTAACTGGTTGTCGAGTTCATCAATCTGCTTACGCAATGTCTGAATACCCTCGGTAGTGGTATGCTCATCACGAATGACGAGCAGAGAGAGGATATAGTCAAGGACATCAGGAGTTACCTGCTGCTTGGCATCACTCCATGCCTTGTCAGGATCACAATGGCTCTCCACGATCAGTCCGTCGAAACCTAAGTCCATCGCCTGCTGACACAACGGAGCAATCAACTCACGACGACCCCCGATATGACTGGGGTCATTGATGATAGGCAATTCAGGAATACGACGATGCAGTTCGATGGGAATCTGCCACATCGGCATGTTACGATATATCTTCTTGTCGTAACTGGAGAAACCACGATGAATAGCCGCCATGCGCTTCACACCTGCCTGATTCAAACGCTCCAGTGCACCAATCCACAACTCCAAGTCAGGATTGACGGGATTCTTCACGAACACAGGGATATCCACCCCTTTCAGTGCATCGGCGAGTGCCTGCATCGCAAAGGGATTAGCAGTAGTACGGGCACCTATCCACAGAATATCGATACCATATTTCAGACAAAGCTCCACATGCTCAGGTGTTGCCACTTCTGTTGCGACTAACATCTTCGTTTCTTTCTTCACCTGCTGCAACCATACAAGGGCTGGTTCACCATGTCCCTCAAAACCTCCGGGCTTCGTACGGGGCTTCCACACTCCTGCGCGGAAGTTATGGCAGCCGTACATCGCCAGTTGCTTGGCGGTAGTCATCACTTGCTCCTCACTCTCTGCACTACAGGGACCTGCAATGACGAAGGGGCGTTCGTTGTCACTTGGTAATTTCAGGGGTTCTAATTCCAATTCCATAGTTATATCATTTTTTACATTTTTGCATTTTCCAATTTTTCAATTCTCCAAAGTGCTTCTTTGATTTTTTCCTCTTTAGCACATAGGGAGATACGGATATAACGCTCACCATTCGAGCCGAAGATAAATCCTGGAGTGATGAAGACACGTGCCTCATGCAACACCTTTTCTGTCAGGTCTTCTACGTTCTTGACATCTACAGGTATCTTACCCCAAAGGAACATACCTACTTGGTTCTTATCGTACGTACAGCCTAAGACATCCATGATCTGCTCCGCCCACTGACGACGACGCGCATAAGTATTGATATTATACTCACGATGCCACTCCTCGCTATTGTTGTATGCCTCAGCAGCAGCCAGTTGGATACCACGGAACGTGCCGCTCTCAATGTTCGACTGTACCTTCAGGATCCAAGAGATGAACTCGGCATTAGTGGCACAAAGACCTACACGCCATCCAGGCATATTATGCGACTTCGACATCGAGTTGAACTCAATGCAGCTGTCTTTGGCTCCCGGTATCTGAAGAATACTAAGGTGCTCTTCGTTTAGGATGAAGCTGTAGGGATTATCGTTTACCACAACGATGTCATGGTCTCTGGCAAACTGAACCAGACGCTCATAAGTCTCACGACGTGCATTACCACCTGTCGGCATATTAGGATAGTTGGTCCACATCAGTTTTACATTCGAGAGATCCATCTTCTCCAGTTCGTCGAAATCAGGCTGCCAACCATTATCCTCGCGGAGATTGTAATTGATAATCTTCGCACCTAAGATTTTAGATAAAGAGGTATACGTAGGATAACCCGGATTAGGTACCAATACGGCATCGCCAGGATTGACGAAAGCCAGCGTTACATGAAGGATACCCTCCTTTGAACCAATCAGTGGAAGGATCTCTGTCTTCGCATCAAGATCGACATCATACCAACGCTTATAGAAGCCAGCCATTGCTTCGCGCAACTCAGGCGTTCCCATCGTAGGCTGATAACCATGAGCATGGGGTTGGTGAGCCACTTCACATAGTTTATTAATGGTCTGCTCCGATGGCGGCATATCCGGACTGCCGATGGCAAGACTGATGATATCCTTGCCTTCCGCATTCAACTGTGCCACCTCCTTCAGTTTCCGGCTGAAGTAGTATTCGCTCACTAAACTTAATCTATCTGCTGGTTCAATTCGTCTGTTTGCCATCTTTATATTCTCCTAAAATCTTAAAGTCCTTGGTCAATGGGATAATCGCATCAATTGACTGACGATAGCGTGTCAAATCATCATACATCAGATCGACATAGAACAAGTATTCCCATTCCCGTCCGATAATCGGTAATGACTGTATCTTTGTCAAATTGATCTTGTAGAACGAAAGGATGGCAAGCACATGACTCAGGCTTCCTTCCTCGTGAGGCAGTGAAAACACGATACTTGCCTTATTTGCTTCTGTCAGCGGACGCAGCAGATCAGCCTTGTTGGGATTGCTTACCACAAGGAAGCGGGTGAAGTTATGCTTGTTGTCCTCAATATGGTCTTCCAGTACTTTCAGTCCATATTGTCTGGCAGCGTCAGCATGACAGATGGCAGCCCAGCCTTGATGCTGTCCCTCGACAATCATCTTCGCCGAGCCTGCCGTATCTTCTGCCTCCACATGTTTCATATTCGGATGCTGTGCGAGGAACTCACGACACTGCATCAGGGCGACGGGATGAGAATGAATCTCCGTAATCGTATCCCAGTTATCGTCAGGCAGACAACAGATACAATGCGAGATATGCAGTTTATGCTCTCCTACTATCGTCGTACCTGAGTCACGCAGCAACTCATAGTTATGCAGCAACGAGCCTGCAATGGTATTCTCTATGGCGAGCATACCGATAGCCGTCGGGTCTTCTTTTATGTGCTGGAACACCTGTTCGAAGGTAGAACAACAGATCAGTTGGATCTGTTCATCCTCGAAATAGAGGTGTGCCGCTATGTCGTGGAACGACCCCATCAGTCCTTGTATCGCAATTCTCTTCATATTTCAATTGTCACTTGTCAATTTTCAATTATCAATTTACAAAAAACTCCGCTTTCACTTGGTCTGTGAAGCGGAGCCTTATTTTTCAATTTTCAATTTTCACTTTTCAATTAATCTTACATACGGCTTTCCGCTTCACAGGTCTCTGCAAAGTAAAAATAATAACCGTAAAAGTAAGCGTTCATATTCAACATTATTCTGTCGTTTTTGTCTTATCGGGTGCAAAAGTATAATATTTTCTGTAATTATGCAAGCATTTTGAAAGAAAAATCGAAAAAAAAACGTATATTTGCAGAGTTTTATACACGAATTAGAAAAATAATCATATAAGATGGAACGAAAACAAATCACATTCGACTCATTTGTAAGGGGTGCCTTGGTAGTATTAGGTTGTGTTGGAGCCTATCTGTTACTCGACCGACTGAGTGGTGTATTACTACCCTTCTTCCTTGCATGGCTCATCGCCTATCTGCTATTCCCATTGGTAAAGTTCTTCCAGTACAAGTGTAAGATGCGCTTCAGGATAGTCGCTATCCTCTGTGCCCTGATCGCTGTGAACCTCGTATTAGCAGGTGTGCTTTGGCTTATGATACCTCCTGTCATCGAAGAGACAATACGTGTGAAGGACATGCTGATAGAATATGTTACCAGGGATGCTATGATGAACAATATCCCTGACCAGATAGAGATGTTCGTCCGCGAGCATCTGACGGCAGAGGATATCAAGGCGATTGTGACACAAGACGGTTTCATCAACACTATCAAGGAGGCGATGCCTAAAATATGGGATGTCCTCATGCAGTCTTTCAGTGCACTCTCCGGATTGGTGACTGTTCTCATGATGCTGATATACACTGTCTTCATCCTCATGGACTATGAGAAATTCACGAACGGATGGCCAGAACTGCTGCCTGAGCGTTATCGTGGCATGGCTGTTAAACTGGTCGCTGACGTAACAGAAGGTATGAACAAGTATTTCCGCGGACAGGGCTTGGTAGCGTTCTGTGTAGGTGTCCTGTTCAGTATCGGTTTCCTCATCATCGACTTCCCAATGGCTATTGGTCTGGGGATGTTCATCGGACTGTTGAACATGGTGCCTTATCTCCAGCTCATCGGTTTTATTCCTGCTATTCTCTTGGCTATTGTCAAGGCAGCAGATACAGGACAGAGCTTCTGGCTGATTATGCTGATGGTCATCATCGTGTTCTGTGTCGTACAACTCATACAAGACACATTCCTTACTCCAAAGATTATGGGAAAGGTGATGGGACTCAATGCCGCTATCATCCTCCTCTCCCTCTCTATCTGGGGTTCACTGTTAGGAATGCTTGGCATGATTATCGCGTTGCCAGGAACAACCCTCTTACTGACATATTATCAACGGTATGTCATCAAGAAAGAACATAAGCAAGTAACAGAACAAGAAGAATAAGTCTAATCTGACTTTATATCAACTGATAGTGACGGAGGTATCTCGTGCGTCTTAAAACTCACCAGCGTCCCGTCAATATCAAAAAACAATGCGTAATGTTCCATAAATAGACCTCGTGTTTCACGCCTTACAGGTGATACATCTTTTATTATTCACGATTCTTGGTGTAATAATCTGATATGATACGGCGGAAATATGCCTTGTCGTCCTCACCATCATCTGTGGGACTGAAATCGTCAATATACCAGTCATTACGCTCAAAGCGGAGGGCGATAGTTGTTTCAGTATCACTGAAATTATGAATATTTAGATTGACGAGAGCCGTAGAGTCTGTGACGTTATAGACCTTTGCCACCTTGCAACTCCAATCGTCGGAGAAATCCTGTCCGCAGACCCAGTGGTCGTAGTCAAACAATATGTCATCAGTCTTATCACATATTTCCAATGCCTGCTTCATCAACGCATAATAACGCTGGGAGCAATAAGCGCTGTCACGATTGAAATGACTGTGAATATAGTCCACCCTATTCCCGTCGGCATCATAAGTCGACTTACCAACTCCCTGATAGATTGTGGCAATACGCTGACGGATATAGTTTTCCGAGTGCTTATCCTGAGCATAGGTCACCAGCGCCACCATGAGTACTAATATGACCATAAAAAACTTTCTTTTCTTCATTATTATACCGTTTTAGTTCATTCAATCCTTTTCAGGCTCATCCAATCCTTCGGCAGCCATCGGTATTTCCTCTGCGACAGGATACATCTCTACCATACGAGGTTTGTTGTAAACATCTTCTGACGTATTCAGGAACTTGGCGAGGTATGCTTTCAGCTTGTCTATCACTGTCTGTTTCTTCTCCCCACTCTCAGGCAGGAAAGGATTGGTAGGAGGCAGGATCTTAGCGATACCAGTACCTGTCTCTGTCACATAGCCATCGGCAAAGGCACGTTTAATGAAGGCGGCTGTCTCCTGAGGTTTCAGATGTTCCTCTTCGATGATGGCATCCAACTCCTTTTTCTTCTCGCGCTCAATATACTCATTCCATTCCTCGCCCACATCGGCACCCTTCTCTGGAGTCATCTGTTGGATGAATTTCTCAATGAGCTCACGCTTGTCACGCATGTCAGGACTAGCCTCCACCTGTTTGCGAATCTGTACGATAATCTCTTTGTCCTCGCAGTTCGAGTCATGATAGCGCTGTACCAGTTGCAGGATATAGTGTATATTGATCTGGTCGTGTCGCACCAGTTCTATCTCAAAGATGATATCGTCATTGATGGTTTCCTTATCGCCATCGTGGTCTGGTTTGCGGAACTTCTCATAGTATGTGTTATACCATCCCAGATAGTCCTGATAGTCCATGTCGCCTATGATCTTGGCTTCAGCATCAAAGGCATCGAACACGCTCAGCACATTCCTCAGACGGAGTATCTCACCCATCAGTCGGATAAACTCCTTCTGTCTTTCTTCATCGAGGATATTCCCCATTTGCTCCACAGGAAACTCACTGAGCAACAACGCTATCAGTTCTGTGTAAGGCTGATGCTGACGACCTTTCACGTCTTCATATCCCTCGCTGTAGTATTCCTCATACGTCTTCATGAACACCAGTCCTTTGGCATTCGGATCACCGAAGATGGCAAGCGCTTTGTCTGTCGCATCTTTCAAATTGCGGAAGCAGACGATATTACCACAGTCTTTGACACTGTTGAGGATGCGGTTCGTACGACTATATGCTTGTAGAAGTCCATGCAGTTTCAGGTTCTTGTCCACCCACAGTGTATTCAGCGTCTTCGCATCGAAGCCCGTCAGGAACATTCCCACTACGATCAGGATGTCTATCTCCTTGTTCTTCATCTTCTGAGCCACATCTTTATAGTAACTCTGGAAATGGTCGCCATCTGTGGAATAGTTACAGCCGAACATCGCATTATAGTCCATGATGGCGGCATCCAAGGCTTCACGGCTCTGCATGTCCAGTCCCTCCGCACCCTCTGGGTTCTCATCCTCGAAGCCCCATTCGTCTTCCTCTGCCTCATTGACAGAATAGGTATAGATGGTGGCAACCTTCAGGTTTGGCGCACCTGTCTCAGCCAGTTGTTTCTTGAACTCGTTATAGTAAAGGATGGCAGCCTTCACGCTGTCAACGGCAAAGATGCTGTTAAACCTGCCTTGTTTAGTCTTCTCGTCAAAACTGTTGATGATATAGTTCGTGACGATACTGATACGCCTCGCATCATGCAGTGCCTCTTCCGTATCGATGCCCCACACCTGTTTGCGCTCCACGTCACTCTTCATCTTCATGGTCGAGTCATAGTCAACATGGAAGCGCAGCACGTTATTGTCGCCAATGGCGTTGATGATAGTATAGATATGCAGTGCCTTCGTAGGTTGTCCTTGCTCGTCAGGTTCACCACCAAACAACTGTGCCGTCGTGCTGTATTTACTGCCTTTGTTAGCATTGACAGCAAAGATAGGTGTTCCTGTGAAGCCGAACATCATATAGCGTTTCACACGTTTCGTAATCAGTTGGTGCATCTCGCCAAACTGACTTCTGTGACACTCGTCGAATATCAGTACGATATTCTCTTTCTGCAGCACCTCACGCAACTGCTCGTCCTTGTCATAGATGGCAGGTTTCATCAGGTTAGAGAGTTTCTGTATCGTAGTGATGATGACATGACAGTTGTCATCCTTCATCTGTTTCTGCAACACCCTCGCTGACGTGTTCGAGTTGGCACAGTCAGGCTCGAAGTTATTATACTCCTTCATCGTCTGATAGTCCAGGTCTTTTCTGTCCACCACAAACAGCACCTTCTTCACCTGTTCCATCTGCGAAGCCAGTTGAGCTGTCTTAAATGATGTCAGTGTCTTACCAGAACCAGTGGTGTGCCAGATATAACCGCCAGCCCTTGTCGTTCCCAGCCAACGGTTATAGATGGCTGTCTGTATGCGTAGCAGTATCTTCTCTGTGGCTGCTATCTGATAGGGACGCATCACCAGCAGTTGCTTATCCACATTGAACACGCAGTATTTCGTCAGGATGTTCAGGATGGTATGTTTAGCAAAGAAACTCGTCGTGAAGTCACGTAAGTCTGTCAGTCTGTTATTCTCCTGGTCTGTCCAATAGGACGTAAACTCAAATGTGTTACCATCCGTCTTATGCTTGCGTGGTCCTCCATCGGCTTCCTTTTCCTTGGCATAGCGTGTGGTGTTCGAATAGTATTTCGATTCTGTACCATTCGAGATGACGAATATCTGAATGAAGTCAAACATCGCCCTGCCTGCCCAGAACGAGTCACGCAGGTAGCGGTTTATCTGGTTGAAGGCTTCCTTGATAGGCACCCCTCTGCGTTTCAGTTCGATGTGTACCATCGGCAAGCCATTCACCAAGATAGTGACATCATAGCGGTTCTTATGGGCACCTTTTTCTTCCTCATACTGGTTGATGACCTGCAGGCGGTTGTTATAGACGTTCGTCTTATCAATCAGTTTGATATTCTTCGTCTCTCCGCTATCCAGTGTCAGGTTCAGGATATACCCTTTTCCTTGCAGCATCTCCGTCTTCTCCTTGATGCCCATCTGCTCATTGCTGATCATAAGCAACAGACGAGCCCATTCACTATCAGACAAACGGATATTGTTCAAGCCCTCCAACTGCTCTCGCAGGTTACGCAGCAGACCCTCTTCGTTCTTCACAAGGACGTACACATAGCCTTGTGCCATCAGCTGGTCAATCAGCGCATTCTCCAGTTGCGCCTCACTCTGATAGCCCTCTGACGGTCGTTGCTGCACGTCGTAGTGAGCCATCACCGTCTGGTGCTCCTGTTCTACTATGATTTTATAGTCGTTGGTCATTTATTCAAACGTCAAAAGTTTATTCCTATAGTATTCATATTGCTTTTCCCGCTGCTTCAGCTGCGCTTCCAAGTTCGCTATAGATGCCTCGAACGTGTCGAGGATGGAAACAATGCGGCGCTGGTCTTGGAGGGAGGGGACGGGAATAATCATAGAAACTAAACTTTTCATTGGTATACTTCTGATAGGATCACCAACTACTAATGCCGATATTTTATCAATAATAGTATTAGTATGCAGTAATTGAACAAGGAAATAAGAATTAACACAATCTTTTCGCGGTTTTAAACTATAAACCCCTTCCTTGATATTCCAATTCTTTGGCTTTTCTTTAACTAAAGCTGTCCTTCCGATAGTTCCTGTACCCGAAAAAAGTACATCGCCCTCTTCAAGATTTGAGCGATTGTTTATTAGTTTTAATGCTTCATCTGATACCTTATCAGTTTTATCAATAGGTTTTATATTAAACATCCCCAATTCTCGAACAGTTATGTAATAATTCGCACTCTCAGAGGAATTGAGAACGAAATTATTTCTTGGATTTAAACCTGTTTTCAAGGAAATTAAAACTTCACCCAACGTTTTCATCTCAACCCCATCTTTTCCTTCAAGGTCAAGGAGTTCATCACGATAATATTCATATTGTTTGCGGCGCTGAGCGATTTGCTCTTTGATGTTTTCTATTCCAGCAGTGAAGGTATCGAGTATCCCCACTATCCGCTCTTGCTCGGAAAGGGAGGGAATGGGGAATGGGTATTTCTTGAAGCCTTCCATGTCAACAGATGCAAAACCTCCTTGGTGTATATGCTGTTTGCACCATTCACCTAAAAGGAAGCAATAGTAAAATGCAAAGCGTGGCAACACGCTTTGTACCAACGATTTACGGGTTACCAAACCCGTAAATTGTTGATTCGCAAGCGAATCAACAATTACGAGCGCATGCTCGCCAATTGTAGCGGTTGTAGCCATAATTATAGTATTGGCAGGAAACAAACCACTCTTTTTGACCGAAATTGGGGTGATATGCTGAATTGAGTCACCCAAAACATGACCATTTTGTCTGATATCTTCCATTCTAAACCAGGGAATTGTTCCACCATCCCAATATTCAGGATTATTCTTTGAAGGAGTATATCCGTTCCTAAGTTCAAAAACCTCTTCTATTGTCTTCCACTCCACCATACTACTCTCCCTCCAATCTTTTTCTCAACACTTCTAATCTGTCAAAACTTTGCATTAACACATCGAATTTTTTATTACAAAACGCTCTGTTATCGTGCAAATCTCTGACTTTATCTTCATGGGAGTCATTAATACTCCATCCAACACCTAATCTGCGAAGAGAATCTTCTCTTTCAATTCGCTCAGAATATTGATTAGAAAGAGTATGAACTTCTTCGACTTCCTTAATAATTTGATTCATAGAAACCTCTATCTGGATACGAGCGAGTTCCTTGATGCTCTCAATTTGCTCCTGCACCTTTTTCTCACTACTTTTACTCGTCCACCAGGCTAGGAGAACTGCTATAATGGGACTCAATATTGTTGCTATTTGAACTACTATTTCCATACTCCCCAATTAATAATATGAGAACTCTCCACCACATCTATTGCAATGGCATAGTGTCCGTTTCCTGCAGAACCATCCAAATAAAAGTCCCCATAAATGAATAAAAAGGACAGCCCAGAATGCTGCTTTATAATTAAAACCTTCTCGTTCAAATTGTATGTCTGTACTCCCACAAAAGGGACAGTGTAATTCATCATACATCCTGTAATTATACTCTTTCAACTCCACCATCCTATTTTCCTCCTTTCTTTGTATTTTTCTTCCGCTTCTTTAATTCCACGATAAGTGAGAGGATGGCGATAACCACTCCCAAAAGACCGACAAACAGTGTTATGAGGTCGAAATTCTCTTTTGCCCAAGACATTAGTGCATCCATACGCGACTCTCCTCCTAATTATTTTGCTGATTAATCAGGTTCACTACTACTTTTACCATCACATCCTTCTCCTCCGTTCGACTCTCCGCAATCATCAGCGTGAGGGCAACGAGGGTATTGTCTGCAATACGTTTGGAGCCATCCTCACGATAGAGAATTCTATTGTTGTTGAGAAACCAAAGGAATAATGTGGCGGCAATGCGCTTATTACCATCACTGAAAGAATGGTTTTTCGTAACCAAATAGAGCAGCATGGCAGCTTTCTCCTCCACACTGGGATATAGTTCTTCGCCACCAAAGGTCTGGTAGATTTGCCCGATACTGCTTTTGAAAGAATCATCCTTCTCATTGCCAAAGAGTGTGCTTCCACCAAACTTCTCTCGCAAAGCATTGATAGCCTGCATAGCATTCTCATAGGTGGCATGGAACTTATCTTCCTGCGTAGTCTTGCTGATTGACAGTCGCTCATAGTCGTAATTATCGAGAGTATCGAGGGCGTATGTGTAATCAACCACAATATCGAACAGAGCCTGGTTTTCTTCGTTAGGCTCTATTTCCTTGTTTTGAATGGCACGACCAAGAATGCCTACGAGTTGGCGCAGTTCGCCTATCTGCTCTTTGCGGATGCGTTCATTGACGGCATAACCTTTCACGAGGAAGTTCTTTAACACTTTGTTTGCCCATTGACGAAAACGAGTGGCGTTCTTGCTATTTACACGGTAGCCAACGGATAGGATGGCATCAAGATTATAGTACTTAGTAGCATATGCCTGCTTGCCTTCGTTACCCATGTGTTCCAAAATGGAACATGTGCTATTTTCATCTAATTCTTCTGAGTCATAGATATTCTTTAAGTGTTTTGTGATAGCGGGTCTTTTAGTACCAAACAACTCTGCTATTTGCTTTTGCGTCAGCCACACGGTGTCATTCTCCAAACGAACATCTATCTGTGTCTGTCCGTCCTCGGTCTGATATATGATGATTTTATTTTCTTCCATACGCTACTCTCCTAACTTCTTCCACTCCACCATATACTACTCTCCTAATTCCTTAATGATTTGCTTGTTAATATATCCCAGGACACTATATAATGGAATATTTTCCATCCAGTCCTGATCAACATAGGGTTTCATGGAGCAACGCAGGCCCTTGAGATGTTTGTCTGCATGATCAACGGTCACAAACTGTTTCAGCGACTTACTCTTCACGTTCTCCTCTGCCTTAACTTCTATGGGGATAATGCGCTCGGCTGTCTGCACCAAGAAATCTACTTCCTGTGTAGAATTGTCTTTACTGAAATAATAGGCATCCAAATCGTCCATAGATTTCAATTGCTCCAACACATAATTTTCTGTGAAAGCACCTTTGAATTCTGTAAATACACCATTGTTAATAAGCATGAGTCTCGGACTGGCCTTAGACATAGCTCCTAACAGTCCAACATCCAATAGATAAAGTTTGAATGCATCGAAATCTTCATAGAATTTCAATGGCATCGCTGGATTCTTACATCTGCGAATCTTATACACAAGACCCGCCCTGACAAGCCACTCTATCGCCATTTCAAAATCGCGAGCCCGTCCGCCCTCCTTTACAGCACCATAGATAAACTTCTTGTTTTCTTTGGCAAGTTGATGGGGGATGCTTTCCCATACCATACGTATGCGCTCTGTTTCATCGCCTGCATGCTTAGCAAAATCGTTATCGTATGCTCGCAGGATTTCCTTATGTATTCGGCGGACCTTATTAATATCACCCTTTGTGGTATATTGTAACACAGCCTCAGGCATTCCTCCTACATAATAATACTGTCGTAGTAGTTCCTGAACCTGAGAATCCAAAATCTGCAGCATTTCCCAATCCGTACGTGCCAACATCTCAGCTACTCTTTCCTCGCCTTTTGCCCAAAGAAACTCCTCGAATGTCATGGGATAAAGTGTGAGAAGATTAACCTTACCCACAGGATAAGACTCTCCTTTACGATGAGTGGTGCCAAGCAGCGAACCTGCTACAACAATATGCTGCTCACGAGCATTTTCGCAAAAATACTTCAAACTGTCAAGTCCTCTATACGCCTCCTGTATCTCGTCCATGAATATCAGCGTCTTACCTGCAGTAATCTTTTGATGCGTGATGGATTCCAATAAATACATGATGCGTTCCACCTTAAGATCAACACGAAATATCTGCTGAGCTTCAGGATCATCATGGAAATTCACATAAACAAGATTCTGGTATTCATTCTTACCAAACTCTCTTAGCAGCCAAGTTTTACCCACCTGACGAGCTCCCTCAAGCACCAAAGGCTTGCGGTCTGGATCGTTTTTCCAATCTATCAGCGCTTTATATAGTTTTCTCTTCATACCGATTTACACTTTTCTGGACGAATCATCGCTGCAAAGATACACTTTTCTGAACGAAATTCCAAATATTTTGCCAATTTTATGAAGGAATACCAATACTATTTTGCCAATTTTATGAGGGAATAATAATACTTTCTTGCCAATTTTATGAGGGAAAAAGCGTTTTACGCTCCTAATTCTTTAATGATAGCTTCGATCTTCTGATTCAATTCTTTGCCCTCAGCGATAAGGGTCTCGAGCTTGGCATTGACCTCCGTGATATTGATCACCTCTCTTGTATCTTCTTGCTCCACATAACTGCTGACAGAGAGGTTGGCATCATTCTCAAGGATGTCGTCATTCTTCACCAACTTAGCAAGATACTGCTCGTCCTGACGCTGCTTGTAAAGAGCCATGATCTTATCCTGATGCTCAGGCAACAGGATATTCTTATTACCATTCTTCTGGAAGAGTTTGCTGGCATCGATGAAGAGCACACTGCTGTCTGTCTTGGCACTCTTCTTCAAGACGATGATACAGGTGGCGATGCCTACACCAAAGAACAGGTTGGCAGGCAACTGGATGACGCAGTCCACGAAGTTGTTCTTGATGAGATACTGACGTATCTTCTTCTCATCACCACCACGATACAGCACACCAGGGAACTCTACGATAGCAGCAGTGCCACGTTCCGACAAGTGCCACAGCATGTGCATCGTAAAGGCAAGGTCGGCAGCGCTCTTAGGAGCCAGCACACCAGCAGGTGCATAACGCTCGTCATTGATGAGGATGGCGTTATCCTTGCCTTCCCATTTCAGTGAATAAGGTGGATTGCTGACGATGGCATCGAAAGGTGCCTCGTCCATGTGTTGGGGCTTTAACAGCGTGTCCTCCAAACGGATGTCGAAATTGTCGTAGTTCACGTTATGCAGGAACATATTGATACGACAGAGGTTGTAGGTGGTGGGATTGACTTCCTGTCCGAAGTATTTCAGGTCAGGATTCTCCTTGCCAACAGTCTTGGCAAACTTCAACAGCAACGAGCCGGAGCCGCAGGCAGGGTCGTAGACCTTCTGGATATTGGGATTATTCCAAGAAGCCAGTTGCGCCAACAGCTCAGAGACCTGCTGAGGTGTGAAAAACTCACCACCACTCTTACCTGCCTCCGACGCGTACATCTGCATCAGAAACTCGTAAGTGTCGCCAAAGGTATCGTTGTTAGTGTCGTTATACTTCGAACCCAGTTCCATTTGTGCCACAGTCTGCAGCACCTTTGCCAATAACTGGTTACGCTTGATGACTGTAGAGCCAAGGGCTGCGCTGTCGACAGAGAAGTCGCTGAACAAGCCACGCAGGTCATCCTCAGAAGGAGTGCCAACGGCAGAAGCCTCGATGCTGCGGAAAATGGCTGTCAGGTGTTCATTCAGGTTCTCATCCTTGTCAGCCTTCCTCACTACGTTCTGGAAGAGTTGTGAGGGCAGGATGAAGTAACCCTTCTCCTCCACCATTTTCTGTCGGATGTTCTGAGCCATCTCATCGCTGATGGCAGTATAGTCGAAGTCAGGCTGTCCTGCCTCCTTCATGATACCATGTATGTAGTCGCAGATATTCTCTGAGATGAAGCGGTAGAAGATAGAACCGAGGACGTAAGCCTTGAACTCCCAGCCATCCACACTGCCACGCAGGTCATTCGCTATCTTCCATATTGTCTTGTGCAGTTCAGCACGCTCTTGTTGATTAGGCATAATTGTTTTCCGTTAGAACTTGTTCTTTGCTGAGGTGCAGTCCACCTTTAAATTGTTTCACTGCAAAGTTACTAAAAAACGAGAGAAGAACAAAACAAACTTGCTTGTTTTTTCTTCCGAGTGCCAAGTAAGTTCGGCGAAGCCAAAGATACGAAAATAAATTGAAAGGTGAAAGGTGAAAATTGAAAATTTTTGCGTCTTTTTGGTTCTGCGTCAATTTGGGTGGTGAGCAAATGTTACAAAGTTTAACTATCTATCTGACAATCAACACATTAGTTAACAAACTAAAGTTGTAGATGTGCG
>CACXQL010000012.1 GCA_902769805.1 uncultured Prevotellaceae bacterium | reverse complement strand
GACGTATCGGCACTTCGCGGCTTGACGGAAGCTGTTGTGGTTTCCGGGACCGGAAAAATCATCGTCCAGATTAAGCCGGACAAGGGCTCTTATATGATAGAATGGAAGGCTGTTCCTTATGATGGCGGCGCACGATTTGACCCAGCCGATGGCCCTTCCGAATACATCGAACGGGATTCTGTAGGACGTTCCTACAAGGTTCACAGGGATTTCCAGAAGGAGCAGGATAACCTGAATGACCTGACGGACTTCATTACCAATACGCCGTCCTACTCCATGTACAGCTCCAAGAAGCTGGAAATACATCAGACGGAGAATCTGCTGCCGCTGCTGGAGTTCATAGACCGCGCACAGCGGAACAACACCGTCGGAAGCCTGACACGGGAGGACATCAACCGTCATCTCGGTGTCGGAAGCAGCGTGGTTGCTCCCGTCGTAAACGTCAGTACCGACAATACTGACATGAAGGAGTCTGCAGACATTCTCTCCGAGGCTGCTGCAGACCTGAAGGAACAGCTGGCTAATCCGATACCGTGCTACGTGGTGCTGGACGGCCCCGACGGACTGGTAAATAAATTGAAACATCTGGAAAATCTGAAGAACCCATGATAAAGTGCATCGTCAACGGGACGGAAGGGTATCCCGCCATCCAGTCCGAAATCAAGATTACAAGGGAGAATCCGTATATCACGAAGGGCGACTCCTTCACCATGGAGATGAACTTCCCGATGGATATACCGGAGAACGCATCACTGTTCTCCAACCTCCACCGCATGGACGTATCCAAACGCAATATTACCTTCAGCGACTGCAGCCTGTATGCCGACAATATCCTGATCATCCGCGGTACCGGAAGGGTCACAGAGATAACGGAGACTACCGTCAAGCTACAGATCCTCGGAGGGAACAGCAACGTGAAGTTCAAGTCCAAATTCCAGAAGGTGTTCATAGACCGAATAGATACGTATCCTGCAGTTGCATCCAGATACGTTCCTGAATACATAGGGCAGCCTGTCGAATCCAAAGCAATATTCGTACATGAGGAAATACAGCAGAAGGGATATGTGGGGGATATCACACAGTACGTGTTCATGCCTGTATTCGATACGGACAACGGAGTCATCGCCAACTGCTGCAGTAAGCTGGAAGCATTCTCACTCGCCGAAGAGATACTTATTCACGCCGCAGTACAGCCTAATCTCATGATGATACTGAGGCATGTCATAGAATACCTTGGATACACCATCAGGAACAACAAGTTCGACACTGCACCGTGGAACGAGCTCGTCATCGCCAACGCACGGCAGACACTGAACATCGCACACACACTGCCGCACTGGTCGGCGGAGACCTTCCTCGATGAGTTCCGGAAACTGTTCAATGCCTCGTTCATCTTCGACGACACACAGATGACTGTCGATATCGTCAGGAACAACGAGATGGATCCGTCCAACGACGTGACATATGACGTGGAGGACGAATACAAGACGAACTATGACGAGGACGGCATAGAATACATGGGAGGGTCGAACATAAAATACGGGCTACAGGGAGGCGACAGGTCGCTCGACGACTTCCCTGCGGCTGTCAGGACGGGATTCCAGCTTCTGGAGTATGCCAGCTACGGGAACATGGTATCCGCTGTCAGCCAGATGAGCGAGTACGACAAGTTCACCCATGTATTCCACTGTAACATAGGATACTTCTTCTATGGACATGAATACAACGAGGAAGGAGAGGATACAGGGAACTTCACGCTCCAGCAGTTCGGAATCTTCGGACCGCTATACAGGAATACCGACACAGAGAACTTCCTCGAGCTTAGGATGTATCCGGCATTCATGAAGTGGGACAACTATAACTTCGGACAGTATGACATACAGGGTGTGTGGTTTCGGAAAAGAGACAAGTTCGGGAGGATGCGTCTGCCGAACGTACCGAACAGCCAGGGGAACGGCGCTGTGGATTATGACGAGAAGGGGTACGTGTCCGTGAGCAACGTCCTCGAGGACGGAGAAGACATACAGGCAGAAGAGGAAGAGGAGGACACCGGCATGCCGCTGATGTGGGTGGAAGGCAAGGCGGTACCCATCGACGCATCGGAGCACCACCTGCATGATGTTCCGGCATCGTTCACGGACATACGGAACAGCTATCTGGCAAGTAAGGCTTTCTCCATGTGCTTTCAGGACCCGTACGCCAACATACACTACATCGGTGAACTCCACCGCGGAGGACTCTCGGAGGAGTCGACCGTCGACGTCAACACGGAGCAGTGCTTCAGGTTTCTGACGGACGGACTGCCAGACCCGACGAAGATCTACGTGTTCCGCAACAAGAGGTACCTCTGCAAGAAAGTGGAGGTGATGATAAAGGAGGAAGGCATAGGCAGGGTGAAGACGGGGTACTTCTACGAGATAAGGCTATAGGTACCCTTCGAAGTCCGCCAGGACGTCGTAGACCTTCATCCCCCTTCCCTGCAGATACTGGTTGGTGGTGGCAACGCTGCTGTGACGCGCCTGCTTCTGCGCAACCTCTATTCCAACACTGTTGGCGATGTCCCTCAGACCCGAGTCCTTCAAAGAGTAGAACTGGTAGGTCTTGGGGAAGCCGAGAGCCTCGCGGCAGCGGTTGAACTCCTGCGTGAAATGCCGGGGATCCTGCCTCTTCTCCGAAGGTATGAAACCGCTGCCGAACAGATAGCTGCATCCGGGATGGTCGAAGGTGTGCAGGTCGAGCATCAGGCGGATGACGCGGTTAGGCAGCTTGATCTTTCCGTCACGGCGGTTCTTCGATATCTGACTGGAGACGAAGACGCTGCCCTCCTTGATGCTGATATCATCCAGCTTGATGAAACTGAGTTCCGTCGGACGGATGGCGGTACAGTACTCCATCATGACCGCCAGCAGGAAATGCCTGTTGTTCTCGGCGAGATACCTGCCGAGACGGCGGAGGTCCTCGTGCTCCAGAGGCTGGCGGAACTTTCCGTGTTCCGGCAGCTGGTGGATATACTGCACGGGATTCTCCAGGAGGTACCTTTTGTCTACGAGCCAAGAACACAGGGTGCTGCACCATGTACGGTAGTTGTTCCTCGATTTCGGCGAAAGGTCGCGGTCAAGGAGGAGGTAGTCCAGGAAGTCGACGAAGAAAGCCTGGTCCATCTGATAGCAGTAGCTTACAGGGTTGATACCCTCGGTGATGTACTCACAGAAGATCTTCAGACGTGAGGTGTAGTCAAGGAATGTCTTCCGCTTCAGGATATCCTTCTTATATATATTAATAAGGTATAGGCGATAACGCTCGAGAACCTCGTCGACGCGAGCATCACTCCTTGACGAGTTCTCCGGTGCCCACACGTTCCACCCCTGGCTTACTTGATTATAGATGTTGGCGATGATCCTGTTGGCTACGATGTCGCGTTCCCTGCCCGGCTTGAAACGGTCAAGCATGTACTTCTTACGCTTCATCCTTCCCGTCATCGGGTCTACCTGAGAGAACCACACATAATTCTCCTTTCCTTCATGCCTCTGGGGAGGGATGAAGTCAACCACTTTAAAATAAAACTTTTCGCTCTTCTTTTTGGAAAACATTTTTTTTACGTTTGTTGTCAGACAACCAACGCATACGTGAATATTTGTCCTAATTTTGTCCGAGTATTAAACCCGGAAAGGTCGCCGTCCCTTATTATATAGGACTTGGCGACCTTCTTTGTTGCGGAGGCAGGACTCGAACATGCGACCTCCAGGTTATGAGCCTGGCGAGCTACCAACTGCTCCACTCCGCGATCATTTCTCTTTTGCGGCTGCAAAGGTACGACTATTTTCCGAAATATCCAAATATTTATACTATTTTTTTGTATTCAGCGTGTTTTCTTCATGTTTTTCTTCAATTTATTTGCATGTTTGAAAAGTATTTCCTAATTTTGCACACTGTATTTGTAATGTGCAATACGAAAACATTTGGGAGGATAGAAAGATGTCTATATCAAAGACCAGACAGAAATTGGTTGATGTGGCACGCCAGTTGTTTGCCAAGAACGGAATGGAGAATACGACGATGAATGACATTGCTCTTGCTTCGGGCAAGGGACGTCGTACCCTCTATACCTATTTCAAATCTAAGGAGGATATCTATTATGCTGTCATCGAGGGTGAGTTGGAACGTTTGTCTGATAAGCTCGATGAAGTTGCTGCACGAAAGATCCGTCCTCAGGACAAGGTGGTGGAGTTGATCTATACCCATTTGAATATGATTCGTGAGACGGTGGTGCGCAATGGTAATCTTCGTGCTGAGTTTTTCCGTAACATCTGGATGGTGGAGAAAGTACGCAAGAGTTTTGATGCCGCGGAGATTGAGCTTTTCTGCAAAGTGTTTCGTGAAGGCAAGGAAGACGGTGAGTTTGATATTGACAATGTAGAGTTGGTGGCTAATATCACCCACTATTGCATCAAGGGACTTGAAGTGCCTTATATTTATGGACGTATTGCTCATGGTCTCTCAGAGGAAGCCACCAAACCTCAGGTTGCCAAGTTTGTCTATGGTGCCTTGGGACATATTACTATCAAGAATAATTAATATATTTAAAATAAACAAGTATTATGGGATTATTACAAGGTAAGACAGCCCTGATTACAGGTGCTGCACGTGGTATTGGAAAAGCCATTGCATTGAAGTTTGCCGAGGAAGGCGCAAACATCGCGTTCACTGACTTGGAGGTGAATGAGGAAACAGAGAAAGAGATTGCTGCCAAGGGTGTCAAAGCCAAGAGTTATGCTTCTAATGCTGCTGATTTTGCTCAGACAGAGGATGTGGTGAAGGCTGTGAAAGAGGAGTTTGGTAGTATTGATATTCTGGTGAATAACGCAGGTATCACGAAAGACGGTCTGATGCTTCGTATGACAGAGCAGCAGTGGGATGCCGTGATTGCCGTTAACCTGAAATCAGCTTTCAACTTCATTCATGCCTGTGTTCCTGTAATGATGCGTCAGCGTGGTGGTAGCATCATCAATATGGCATCTGTAGTTGGTGTTCATGGTAATGCCGGACAGGCGAACTATGCCGCATCGAAGGCTGGCCTGATTGCTCTTGCCAAGAGTATTGGTCAGGAGATGGGTCCCAAAGGTATCCGTGCCAATGCTATTGCCCCAGGTTTCATTGATACCGCAATGACCCAGGCTCTGCCTGATGATATCCGTAAGGAGTGGATCAATAAGATTCCTCTTCGCCGTGGCGGTCAGGTGGAAGATATTGCCAATGTAGCCACTTTCCTTGCTTCAGATATGTCGAGCTATGTTAGCGGACAGGTCATCCAGGTAGACGGTGGTATGAATATGTAAGTCGCAGCGGCTATGAAGACATCCAAGAAACCTTTTCTTGCTATATGCCTGTTAACGGCAGGGATGATACTCGCCTCTTGTGGAGCTGGTACACTGCTTCAGACCATTGGTAGTGGAGGTACTATTGCCAACGCTTTCACCAGTGTCATCGGTATGGATAAGGTCACTCAGCGTGGACTCGTTGGTACTTGGAAATACAATGGACCAGGTTGCGCCTTCACCAGTGAGAACCTGCTTGCCAAGGCAGGTGGTGAGGTGGCTGCTACCAAGATAGAGCAAGAGTTGGAACCCTATTTCCAGAAGACAGGACTCACGGCACAGAACACCTATGTCACGTTCAAAGAGGACAAGACCTTCAAGGCATGTATCGGCGGTACCAATTTCAGTGGCAACTGGACATTGGAAGAGAGTACAGCCAAAGTTACGATGAAAGGGATGCTGATAACCATCAACTGCTATGCTAAGCGGGAATACGGCGGCATATCGCTGCTATTCGAGTCGAAGAAATTGCTGAATGTCCTTCAGGTTCTTGCGGCGATGAGTGGTAACAGTACTGTCCAGAAGGTTGGTGAGCTCAGTAAGAATTATGAAGGTGTCCGTCTTGGCTTCGACATGAAACAGTAGTTTTTCTTGAATGAAGGTAGTCTACGAGGACAATCATATTATTATAGTATATAAGGAGAGTGGAGAGATCGTGCAGGGCGACAAGACTGGCGATACTCCACTCTCTGAAAAGGTAAAGGCATATATCAAGGAGAAATATGCCAAACCAGGTATGGTGTTCTTAGGCGTTGTCCATAGGTTAGACCGTCCTGTCAGTGGGTTGGTCATGTTTGCGCGTACCTCCAAAGCGTTACGTCGTTTGAACGATATGTTCCGCAACGGGGATATACATAAGACCTATTGGGCTGTTGTGCAGAGTAAGCCAGAAGAAGAGGAAGATACCCTGGAACACTGGTTGGTGCGCAATGAGGAGAAGAACAAGACATATGTCTATTACCATGAAGTGCCTCATTCAAAGAAGGCGATATTAAAATATCGTCTGATAGGTCAGTCGGAGCATTATTACCTTCTGGAAGTCATTCTGTTGACAGGGCGTCATCATCAGATTCGTTCTCAGCTCGCAGCCATCGACTGTCCCATCAAGGGCGATTTGAAGTATGGTGCGAAGCGCAGTAACCCAGACGGGAGTATCTCTTTGCTTGCCCGTCGTCTGGACTTCATTCATCCTGTATCCAAGGAGCATATTGTCATAGATTCCCCATTGCCGCAGGATAATCTATGGCAAAACATCATTTTTTCGGATAAATAGTTTCGTATTTCCGATATTTTTACTTACTTTGCATCTGATATGCAAAGCTACGTGGCATGAAGAAAGCATTCTGGTGGATACTGGGCATCCTTTTAAGTCCCGTTCTGCTGTTTCTGATACTGACGTTGTTGCTTTATCTTCCTCCTGTACAGAACTGGGCGGTAGATAAGGTAGCAGCTATTGCATCGGAAAAGACAGGTATGCAAATCACTGTTGACCACGTGAATCTTTCTTTTCCTCTTGACTTAGGTATTGACGGTTTTCATATTATCCAGCAGCCAGACACCATTGCCGATGTAGAGCGTATGGTGGTTGATGTGCAGTTGATGCCGCTGTTCAAGAATAAGGTCATCATTGAAGAACTGGAAGTCAACAATGTCAAGTTCAATACCGCTCAGTTTGTGGAGGCGGCACATGTGAAAGGACAGTTCAAGCGTCTCTCCTTATCCAGCAAAGGCATTGACTTGGACAAGCAGACCGTTGAAGTGAATGGTGCCCGTTTGGAAGAGGCACGTGTGGATATTGCCTTGAACGACAGTGTGCCAGAGGATACGACAACTTCTGAGAACCGTTGGAAGATATTCGCCGACAGTCTGAGTATTATACGCTCAGATGTTGCATTCCACATGCCAGGTGATACGATGAGTGTCGCTGCCCATTTTGGCTCACTGGTTGCCCGTGAGGGAGATATTAACCTTGAGACACAGACCTATAAGGTCGCATCCCTTGACTGGGAGAACGGCAGTCTGCAGTATGACCAGAACTATGAGCCCCGTATTGATGGATTAGATTATAACCATATAGACCTTCAGCATTTGAATATCGGTATCGACTCTATCTATTATCATGACCCTACGGCACGCCTGGTGATGCGAACGGTACAGTTAAGGGAGAAGAGTGGGTTGCAGGTAACCGACCTGACAGGTACTGTGGCGATGGAGAATGGTAAGATCAGATTGCCTGGCCTCCACCTGAAGACCCCCGATTCTGATATCGACATGGAACTGGATATGCCCCTCTCCCTCATGGACGTGATAGACCCTGGGAAGATGCGTATGCGCATGAATGCCCAGTTAGGTAAACAAGACCTCATGCGTTTCATGGGTGGTATGCCTCAGTCCTTCCAGCAACGCTGGCCTAACTATCCGTTGAGTGTCAAAGGTTCTGTCAATGGTAATATGGATTATATGGAGTTCGATGGACTCGATGTGTCACTGCCTACTGCCTTCCATGCAAATGCCACAGGCTTTGCCGCCAATGTGACAGACCCCAAGCGCTTGCGCGCCAAGATACAGTTCAAGGCAAGAACGGAAGACCTTAGCTTTGTCACAGGTATGCTTCCAAAGGATATCCAGCGCGACTACCGTATTCCTCGTGGTATTACTGCAGAAGGACTTGTCAGGGCAGATGGTTCCCAGTATTTTGCAGATGTCGTCATGCGTGAAGGAAAAGGAGTGGTGAAAGCCAAAGGCAACTTCAATGCCGACGCGATGCGCTATGATGCGAATCTGAAGATACAAGACCTGAACATCCATCACTTTATGCCTCATGACTCCATCTATACCGTCTCAGCCGATGTGACAGCGAAAGGGCAGGGGACGGATATCTTCTCTCCTCGGACGACTCTTGTTGCTGATGCGAAGATCCATCATCTGGACTATGGCGTTTATCATTTGAACAATATGACGGCAACGGCTGACATCCATAACGGACGCATCTTTGCCAACCTGACAGGAGATAACGAACTATTGAACGGAACTGTTAGTCTTGACGCGTTGATGGACAAGAAAAAGCTGAGTGGAACAATGACTGCAGATATGGCACAGTTAGACCTCTACCAGCTGCGTTTGGTCGACAACCCCTTGACTATCGGACTCTGTGGACATGTGGATGTGACTACAGACCTGGATAAGAACTACTATCTCTCTGGTTTCTTTAGCGACCTGACCATCCGCGACTCCGTTAAGACTTACCGTCCGGAGGATATAGGTCTCCTGATTAATCTTCGTCCCGATACCACCTATGCCCGTATACAGAGTGGTGACTTCATCGTAAAGGTGGATGCCAGTGGTGATTATGAACGGGTCATGCAGCAGTTTACGACCCTGACAGACTCAGCGTTGGCGCAGTATGACAAGAAAATCATCGACCAGCCTGCACTTCGACGACTCCTGCCAGTCATGAAACTCCATGTGGAGAGTAAGAAAGATAATCCTTTAGCAAACATCCTGAAGAGTGGACAGAATATCGAATTCAAGGACTTGCTCTTTGACCTGTCGACCTCTCCCGAGACGGGAATCAATGGCAACGGCTATGTCCATTCACTGGTCTATGACGGTACTCGTTTGGATACGATTAATTTCCGGTTGACACAGCGTGCGGAGCATTTGAGCTTTGGAGGACAGATACGCAATAACAAGCGTAACCCGCAGTTTGTGTTTAATGCCCTCTTTGATGGGATCTTGCAAGAGCGTGGAGCCACGATGGGTGTACGCTATTATGACTCTGGTAATAAGTTAGGTGCCCGTATCGGTGCCCGGGCAGAGATGGTCGACAGCGGTATCAGCCTGCATCTGGTGCCAGAGCGTCCTACCATCGGTTATAAGGAGTTTAACCTGAACAAGGATAACTTTGTGTTCCTTGGTGCCGACAAGAAGGTGAAGGCGAAAATCGACCTGATAGCCGACGATGGTACGGGTGTGAAAATATACTCAGAAGAAAGCGATCCTACCGCATTACAGGATATCACCATCAGCCTGAACCGTTTCAACCTCGATGAGGTGACCTCTGTCATTCCGTATGCTCCTCGCATGACAGGTCTTCTGAATGGTGACTATCATGTGGTACAGCATGAGACGGGTCATTTCTCGATGGTCAGTGACATGACAGTACAGAATATGACATACGAGCATAGTCCTATTGGTAATATCAGTACCGAGTTGGTGTACTTACAGAAAGAGGATGATGCCCATGCAGTGGAAGTCCGTCTGTTAAAGGATGATGAGGAGATAGGACTGCTTGAAGGTACTTATTATAATGCAGGAGAAGGTTCCCTGGATGCCAAGTTCTCCATGGAACATTTCCCACTTTCCATCGTCAACGGTTTTGTTCCTAATCAGATTGTAGGACTGGAAGGTTATGGTGAAGGCGACCTGACCATCAAGGGCCCCTTGGGTAAGCCGCAGGTGGATGGTGAGATCTATCTGGATTCTTCCTATCTGGTGAGTATCCCCTATGGCATGCGACTGCGCTTTGATAACGACCCAGTCCGTATCGTGGGTTCTAACCTCCTCTTTGAGAACTTCAGTGTCTATGCCTATAATGACAACCCGTTGACTATCATGGGTAGTGTCAATTTCGGTGACCTCGACCGTATCATGGTCAGCCTCCGTATGAGGGCAAGGGACTGTCAGATTATCGGAGCCAAGGAGAATCCGAACAGTATTGCCTATGGTAAGGCATTCGTTGATTTCTTCGGCAGGATAGAAGGAATGTTGGATAACCTGAGCATGCGGGGACGGTTGAATGTGCTGGGTTCAACAGATATGAGCTATATACTGCGTGATACCCCACTGTCAACAGACAATCATTTGGAGGAGCTGGTGAAGTTCACAGACTTTACTGATACCGCACAGGTCGTCGTGGAGCGTCCTTCGCTTACAGGCTTTAATATGGACCTCACGGTAGAGGTGTCGAAGGGTGCCCATGTCATGGCATATCTGAATACTGACCACTCCAACTATATCGACCTGATGGGTGGTGGAACGCTGCGTATGTTATACACGCCGGCGGACAACCTCCAGTTGCGTGGGCGCTATACCTTGTCGAATGGTGAGATGAAATACTCGCTGCCTGTTATCCCGTTGAAGACCTTCACCATTCAGGACGGTTCATATATTGAGTTTACTGGTGAGCCGATGAATCCTACCTTGAATATCACGGCGACAGAGCGTGTCCGCGCCTCTGTCTCTAACAATAATGGGGTAGGGCGCAGTGTGGAGTTCGACTGTGGCGTTGTCATCACCAAGACGCTCAATGATATGGGTGTGGTGTTCACTCTGGATGCTCCAGAGGATATGCAGTTACATAATGAGCTACAGGCAATGGGTGTGGAACAGCGTGGTAAGCTTGCCGTAACGATGCTGACGACGGGTATGTATCTTGCGGACGGTAATACAAGTGCCTTCTCCATGAACTCGGCACTCAGCTCGTTCCTGAACTCCGAGATCAACCAGATAACGGGTAATGCCCTGCGTACCCTCGACCTGTCATTCGGCATGGATAACTCCACCGATGCTACGGGAGCCATTCATACCGACTACTCGTTTAAGTTTGCGAAGCGCTTCATGAATAACCGTCTGAAGATTGCCGTAGGCGGAAAGGTGTCGACAGGTGCGGAGTTACAACAGCGTAACAACTCGTTCTTCGATAATGTATCATTGGAATACCGCCTCGACCAGACGGCAAACAAGTTTATTACCTTGTATTATCAGAATAACAGTTACGACTGGCTCGACGGCTATACTCAGAAATATGGCGGTGGCTTCACATGGCGCCGTTCTCTCCAGCATTTCTGGGATATCTTCCGCTTCAAGGATACTACTCCGCAGAGGCTTCCGAGATCTCAGAGATCTCAGAGTACTCCGAGTACTCCGAGTTCTCCGAGTTCTCCAACTGACTCCCTAAAAACTGAGAATAATGAAACGAAATAAGCTCCTGTTATGTCTGAGTATCGTCCTGCTTACTTCCTGTAGCATGACGAAGAATATACCCGAGGATGACCAGCTCTTCACGGGACTGAAGAAGATTACCTATGAGAACTACGAGCAGAATGATAACTTCACGCAGACACAGGAGGAGGTGGAGGCGGCACTCGCCACGGCTCCTAATGGTGCCATCTTCGGCAGTAGCTACTATCGGATGCCCTTCTCTATCGGTTTGTCGATATGGAACCACTACAGCGGGAAGGACTCAGGCTTTGCACGATGGATGACGAAATCCTTTGGCAAGAAACCAGTACTGATGTCGTGGGTGAATCCTGAGTTACGTACTTCTGTGGCAAGGTCGGTATTGCGCAACCACGGTTACTTCAACGGTCATGTGGATTTCGAGACCATCCAGCAGAAGAATCCCAAGACAGCAAAGATTGGCTATAAGGTGAATCCAGGGCGGCTCTATACACTTGACAGTGTCGGCTATTTCGGTTTCCCTGTGGAGGCAGACAGTCTCATTCATGCTACGCTCGATGAAGCGTATATCCGCAAAGGTGCCCCCTTCTCTGTCGCAAACCTTGATGCAGAACGCAGTCGCGTGAACATGCTGTTACGTAACAACGGCTATTTCTATTACCAACAGAACTATGCCTCCTATCTCGCTGACACTGTTGCTGTCGACGGAAAGGTGCAGCTGCGCTTCCAGTTGGCGAAGAACGTGCCTGTGCAGGCTCTTCACAAATGGTATATCGGTAAGATCAATATTAATATGCGGAAGACCTTCAGGGAGGAGTTGACTGATTCTGTTCAGAGACGTTACTTCACAGTCCGCTTTGCAGGTAAGAAACAACCTATCCGTACCCGTGTGCTGATGGCAGATATGAAACTGCGTCCACGACAGTTGTATAGCTATGACAACTATCTGCAGTCTGTCAATAAGCTCAATGCCATGGGACTCTTCTCGTCAACAGATTTCGTCTTTACCCCCCGTGATACGACAGCGACATGTGATACGCTGGACTTGACGCTCAACTGCGTCTTCGACAAGCCCTGGGACTTCTATATCGAGACCAACTTCAATGCCCGTACCATCGGACGTATGGGACCTGAGTTGAAGATAGGTGTCACCCGTCGGAATGCCTTCCATGGCGGTGAGAAGATTGATGTCAACCTGCACGGCTCCTATGAGTGGTCGACGAGTGGCGGCAGCTCCATGAACAACTATGAGTATGGTGCTGATGCCAGCATAGAGTTCCCACGCATCATCGCTCCCTTCTTCGGTGGCAACCGTGTGCGTCGTGACAAGGATGGTCGCCGCATCCGTCGTCGCCGTTACTATTCTACGCCTATCACACTTGCCAAGCTCTCTACGGATATCATCTACCGCCCGAAATATTACAAGATGCATGTGGTCAGCGGTGAGTGGACTTACCGTTGGCAGACCTCTGCGCAGAGTCGTCATGAGTTCTCACCCCTGACAGTGAAATACCAGTTTATGAACAGTCATACCATAGCCTATGACTCGTTGGTGCAGAAGACTCCATACCTTGCTGCCACGATGCAGGATTATTTCGTGCCCGAGATGCGCTATACCTATACCTATACCAGTCCTATCGACAAGCTGCATCCCGTCCGTTGGGAGACGACGCTGTCCGAGTCTGGAAACTTAGTGTCGCTGGCATATATGATCGGTGGAAGGAAATGGAATGAGAAGGATAAGCCGCTGTTCAGGAATCCTTATTCGCAGTTCATCAAGCTGGAGACTGATTTCACCAAGACATGGAACCTGAGCAGCTCCTCCCAGTTGGTGGGACATGTCAATGCAGGCTATACTTGGCTCTATGGTAACTCCGACGCGATACCCAATGCAGAGATGTTCTATGTCGGAGGAGCCAACAGCATCCGTGCCTTCTCTGTTCGTGGGGTAGGTCCAGGCAGTGTCAAGTCCTTTGGTGACAAAGCCTATGACTATCTGTTGCGTAATGGTACTGTCAAATTCGTTGCAAACCTCGAGTACCGCCGTTGTCTCTTCGGTCATCTCTATGGGGCTGTGTTCCTTGACGCAGGAAATGTGTGGAGTCCCCCCAATGAACATTATGATAGTGAGGATGAGGAGACTGTCTATGGTCCTGGTCGTTTCCAACTCAAGAACTTCTTCCGCGAACTCGCTCTCGGCACGGGTATCGGTATCCGTTATGACCTCGACTTCCTGATCCTGCGTCTCGACTGGGGTATTGGACTCCATGTACCATATAATACGGATAAGTCTGGCTATTTCAATGCCAAAAGCTTCAAGAACGACCAGACGCTCCATTTCGCCATCGGCTATCCGTTCTGATTACTTTCAGGTCAACAGCGCACGCTGCTGACATTGGTAGCGACCGCTGACGATATTAGCAGCGGCCGCTGCTAATAACAGCACCGTCCGCCGCTACACCGACAAGAACGCCACTTTCACCTTGAAAGAGCCTACTTTTCACCCTGAAAGAGCCTGCCATTCCCCCTGTAACAATGGCACTTTTCCCTCACAAGATACTCTTTCGAAGGATATGACCTGCATGGTAACATCCTCGTTATTACATATCCTTGAACATTCATTGGGGATATGAAGATAGGTCGCATCACAAAATAAGTGCTATAAAATTTGGTTATTTGCTTGATTATTTGTAATTTTGCACCCAATTTGAGAAATTAGAGTCGAAAAGATAGTCGATGAAGAATGACAACATGAAGAATCAGTACCGCATCAACGAGCAGATTCGTGTTCGTGAGGTACGTATCGTAGGCGATGGTGGCAGCACCGTTGTTCCTATCCGTCAAGCATTGGATATGGCGCATGACCAGGGCGTTGACCTTGTGGAGATATCGCCGAATGCTAATCCTCCTGTTTGTCGTCTGATTGACTATTCGAAGTTCCTCTACCAGCAGAAGAAGCGCCAGAAGGAAATGAAGGCGAAGCAAGTGAAGGTGGAGGTGAAGGAGATTCGTTTCGGACCCCAGACGGATGAGCACGACTATCAGTTTAAGTTGAAGCATGCCAAGGAGTTCCTCGAAGAGGGCAACAAGGTTCGTGCATACGTTTTCTTCCGCGGTCGTTCCATTCTCTTCAAGGAACAGGGTGAGGTGCTGCTGTTGCGTTTCGCCAATGACTTGGAGGATTACGGCAAGGTAGAGTCGATGCCGTCGCTGGAAGGCAAGAAGATGTTCCTCTATCTCGCTCCGAAGAAAGCCGGTGTCGCCAAGAAGAGTCAGCAGGTCCGTGACCGTGAAAGGCTACGGGTAGGTGACGATGAGTCTGGAATGGCATCAGAGGCAGAGGCAAAAGAGGCTGCCCGTCAGGAGGCAGAGCAGGTTCCGTCGAACGGAGGACTGTTCGCTAATGCGAAGATCAGTGCTGACGCGCTGAAGAAACTGACGGAGAGTGAGGATTAGGGTCTAAGGTCAAAGGACTAAGGACTAAGGTCAAAGGTCTAAGGTTAAGAGAAAGAAGGCGTCGCGCCTGGTATATGCGTAGTCGCCGATTATTAATAACAATTTAAATTTAAAAACAATGCCAAAAGTAAAGACAAATTCCGGAGCGAAGAAGAGATTCTCGTTCACCGGTACAGGTAAGATCAAGAGACATCATGCTTACCACAGTCACATTCTGACGAAGAAGACCAAGAAGCAAAAGCGCAACTTGGTAGGTTCAACACTTGTTGATGTATCAAACAGAAAACAGGTTCGTGACCTGCTGTGTCTCCGTTAAATTGTCAAACATTAAAAGTATTAGAAAACTATGCCAAGATCAGTTAATCACGTTGCTTCAAGAGCAAAACGTAAAAGAATTCTGAAACTCACTCGCGGTAACTTCGGTGCCCGCAAGAATGTTTGGACAGTAGCCAAGAACACTTGGGAGAAAGGTCTTACCTATGCTTATCGCGACCGTAGAAACAAGAAGCGTAACTTCCGTGCCCTGTGGATTCAGCGTATCAACGCTGCCGCACGTCTGGAGGGCTTGAGCTACTCAGTTCTGATGGGTAAACTCGCTAAGGCTGGTATCGAGATCAACCGTAAGGTGCTCGCTGACCTCGCCATGAATAGTCCTGAGGCTTTCAAGGCTATCGTTGAAAAAGTGAAGTAAATGTATACCGGAATTGAAAGAAAAAGCCGCATCCCTAAAGGATTGCGGCCTTTTTTATGCCTGTTCTTCGTCTTTCACTTTTCGTTCTTCTCTTTTCACTCTGCTTCGGCTCAGTTCTTACAGGAGGGCGACACCATCGCCATCATCTCACCATCAAGTGCGACAGATACTGCTACAATCAACGGAGGCATCCGCACCTTGGAACGCTGGGGATTCCATACGGTGGTGGGGCATCATGCACTGAAAGACTATCGGGGATTTGCAGGTACGATAGAGGAACGTAAGGCAGACTTGTTATGGGCATTGACAGAACCGAGTGTGAAGGCTGTCATGTGTTCCCGTGGAGGTGATGGTGCCGTTCATCTGCTCTGTGAACTGTCTCCTAAGGTCTTCCGGCGTTACCCCAAACTGCTCATCGGCTTCAGCGATATCACCGCCTTACTCTCTGCAGAGGTCTGTGCAGGCAATATCGGCATACACGGTTCTATGTGTCATGCCATCAACACCTATGAGGGAAATGATACGGTCAGTCAGACGTTGCGTCGCATGATGACAGGCGATCTGCCTGTATATCATATCAATGCTCATCCATTGAATCAATCCGGCAAGGCAAAGGGTATCCTCGTAGGAGGTAATATGTCTGTGCTGCATGGATTGGCAGGCTCTGTCTATGATCCGCTGAACCTGCCTGACATCATCCTCTTCTTGGAGGATACTGGTGAGGGGATGACGAAGGTTGACAGGATGTTGCATAATATAGAAGTTCGTGGGTTGATGCCACATATCAAAGGTATCATCATCGGACAGTTTACCAGTTACAAGCGTCCCGCCAACACCTTCCCTGACATGTATCACATGTTTCATGAGTACCTGCGGAAATACCATATCCCAGTGTGCTACGACTTTCCTGTGGGTCACTCCCATCTGCGTAACTTCCCCTTGTTGGTGGGAAGCATGGCAGAACTGGATGTAAGAGGGGAGGGTGTCACCCTTCGTTTCTTATAGTCCACTTCTTTTCGTTTTATTACAACGGCAATAGCTCAAAAAACTTAAGATTCTCTTGTGATATTGCTTACTTAATTGTATCTTTGTAGGCAGATAATTATAACAAGAATGAAAGAGCTATGAAGAAACTACTATTTACAGTATTGCTGACAGTAACTGCGCTGACAGCCGTTGCACAGACCTATCCGCCTAAGGATACGCCACAACTGGAGTTCGCCCTGCAACTGCGGGTCACCTTGGGTGAGGCATTCTCCATCGACAAGACACAGCATGGTCGTCGTACTGTCATCCCCATCACTGGCGGTACCTTTGAGGGACCGTTACTGAAAGGTACCATCATCAACGGTGGCGCTGACTATCAGTTGAATGCGGAAAACCGTACGGAGCTGGAGGCTATCTACTGCATCAAGACAGATGACGGCATCTATATCCATGTCCGTAACCGTGGTATCATTGCCAACGGAAAGGATGCCAACGGTAATCCCACCTTCTATTTCAGGGCTGCACCACAGTTCGAGGCACCAGCCGATAGCCGCTATGGCTGGCTGAACGATGCCCTCTTCATATGTGCGCCGGAATGGACACCAGACTTCAAGGGCATCGTACTAAATGTGTGGAAGGTGAAATAATATCACAGGTGTTGCTCTTTGTCAACCACCTCACCGTTCTGTATCCTAAAGGAATTCAAATGAATACCTTCATACAAGGAAAGGATGGCATAGCGGATGGAGGGGTCGTTTGCCAGTCGGAGGTCCTCTTGTGAGGGACGCGAGGGAGAGGCAGGATGACTATGCCAGTTGGCAAGAATCCTCAGACCTTTAGAGCGTGCGTATCTCAAAGCCGCAAACTGGTCTTTGGGCGCAAAGGAGAAATGCTCTGGTGAGTGGTCGATATTCTCCATCCAGTAGTTCTCTGTGACGATATCGTCATGTCCTAACAGATAGCCACAGGTCTCATTGGGAGCATCCTTCTGAGCCTGTGCTATCAGTTCTTCTATGACATTCTGGTTGATTTTCATCTGTTTAATGTTTTAAGTCGCAGGCTGCCTGCTCATAGTCTATCAATTCCGTGATGGTGGGATGGTCTCCGCAGATAGCACATGAAGGACGCTGCTTGACAGGAATGGTACGGAATTGCATCGTCTTGGCATCGAAGGTCAGCAGACGGTTGGTCAGTAAATCACCAACTCCTGTGAAATACTTTAAGGTCTCCGCCGCCTGTATCGTACCCAGCATACCAGCGATAGCTCCTAAGACTCCTGCCTGCGAGCAGGTGGGGACAGCTCCTGGAGGAGGTGGCTCCTTGAAGAAACAGCGGTAACATGCGGTGCCAGGCAGATGCGTGAAGGTCTGTCCGTTGAAGCGCAGGATGCCTCCATGTGAGAAAGGCTTGCCAGCCATCACACAAGCGTCGTTGATAAGAAACTTCACAGGGAAATTGTCTGTGCCGTCAACGATGAAGTCATATTCCTTGATGATATCCAGTGCATTGCCAGACCATAGGAACTCATGGAAGGTATCCACCTTTACATCAGGATTGATGGCAAGAATTTTCTCCTTGGCACTCTCCACCTTGGGGATTCCCACATCCTTGGTAAAATGGATAATCTGGCGCTGTAGGTTAGAGAGGTCGACCACGTCAGCGTCGATAATACCAATACGTCCGATACCTGCAGCAGCAAGGTAGAGGGATACCGGAGCGCCCAGTCCGCCGGCACCCACAACGAGAACCTTGGCGTTAAGGATTTTCTCTTGTCCCTCCACGCCCACATCCTGCAAGAGGATATGGCGTGAGTAGCGTTGTATCTGCTCTTCAGTAAAATCGTACATAACTCTTAACTAAATAGTCCCTCCTCCCATGAAGTACAAGAAGTCGACGGTGTCACCCTCCTTGAGCTGTATGCCATCCCATTCTGAGCGATCGGCAAAGTCTTCGTTCACTTGTACACTGACCATTTCAGGCTGTTGCACGTCATTCTGTTTCATTAATGCTGTCAGGGTGAGTGGAAGTTGTACCTCCTGAGTCTCACCGTTTACTATAATCTTAGCCATTTGTGTTAACTATTTACGATTACCATTTGATGCTACAATCTTATGGAGTGCTATGACCAGTTTGTCAACATCCTCCTTAGAGTTATAGAGTGCAAAGGTCGGGCGGACAGACATCTCATGTCCCAAGGCGCGAAGGGCAGGTTGGGCACAGTGATGCCCAGCACGGACAGCGATACCTTCTTTGTCAAGCAGCTGTCCTGTCTCAGGAACAGGAATCCCCTCCAGGTAGAATGATACCACAGAGACACGATGCTTAGGATTACCGATGAGATGCAGGGTCGGCACTTGTGCTAACTGCTCACGGGCATACTCTGTCAACTGATGCTCATGATGCTCGATATTGCGAATCCCGATACGACTCACATAGTCGAGGGCTGCACCCAGTCCGATAGCATCTGCGACATTGGGTGTTCCTGCCTCAAAGCGGGCTGGGGGCGTGTTGTATTCCGTACGCTCGATAGTCACATCCTTGATCATGTTACCACCACCTTGCCAGGGATATAGCTTCTCCAGTATCTCATGTCTGCCATAGACTACTCCAATACCATTGGGACCATAGATCTTATGTCCACTGAATACGAAGAAGTCAGCACCTAAAGCCTGTACGTCGACAGGAGTATGGGCAATCGACTGTGCCCCGTCAATCAATACAGGAACTTGATGGGAATGGGCTATGTCGATGATACGCTGTACGTCATTGATGGTGCCGAAGGTGTTGTTCACATGACCAACACTGACAATACGGGTTCGTGGGGTGATTAGTCGCTCCAGTTCTGAGAGGATCAAGTCACCGTTCTTGTCCGTAGGGATGGCGCGTAACTCGGCACCTCGCTCCTTCGCTACCTGTTGCCATGGTACGATATTCGCATGATGGTCGAGCTCGGAGACGATGACATTATCACCTGCGGAGAGATACTGGCGTCCGAAAGTCTGTGCCACCAGGTTGATACCTTCTGTGGTACCACGTACGAAGATGATATCGTCAGCGGAAGGAGCGTTGATAAAACGACGGACTTTCTCACGGGCACCCTCGTAAGCATCAGTGGCACGTGCAGCCAGCGTATGGGCTCCACGATGGATGTTAGAGTTGTAGTTGCGATAGTAATCCGAGATCTTATCAATCACCTGAACAGGCTTCTGCGTAGTCGCACCGTTGTCGAGCCATACGAGGTCATGACCGTTCACCTGCTGTTGTAAGACGGGGAAGTCCTTTTTTATCTCATCGGTGGAAAGGGTGTCAGCCTCTTCGTAGTTCAGCTCCTGTAGCTTCTGGCTCTCAGGAATGCCGATACCAAAGCCTTCGTCTGAAGGGAGCTTCAAGTCTGACTGATGCAAGGTTGTATCAGTAGCGACCTGTTGTGACTCATCGTCAGCAAAATATTTGCTGACGACTTTCCGCATCTCATCCAGCAGACAGGTATCAGGCAATCCGAGATCTTGTTTGATGAGTTCTATCATTATTTCTCTACTTTATTACGATGCTGGTAGTCGTGGTAGTAACCCACTTCCACATTCTCAAGAACGGCAATAGCGTCGTCGGTCAGTGCTGCTAATGAGAAGTATTTGGTTAACAGATAACTGGCGACACCAAACTTGTCGAGTCCCATCAGACGGGCAGAGAGCGACGGAGCTATCTCGCCAGGAATACCACTCTGGTGCAGACCTACTACGCCCTGGTTCTTTTCACCTGTACGGACAAGGATGATCTTTGTTGTTCCAACACCACGTCCTGTCAGGAACTGTCCTTCCACCTCAACCTTATCAGAAGGAATCAGGGGGACACCACGCCAAAGGATGACCTTCGTGCCGAACAGGTCTGTTGTCACAGGTGGTACGCCACGCCATGTGCATTCACGCTCAAAGGCGGCAATAGCACGAGGATGTGCGATGAAGAATGCTGGCTCTTTCCATACCAATGACAACAGCTCATCCAGGTCATCGGGTGTTGGTGCACCATAACGCGTTGTGATGCGATGGGCTGGACTGACAGAGGCAAGCAGTCCGAACTGGGGGTTGTTGATGAGTTCCCACTCCTGACGCTCCTTGATGCTCTCAACAGAGAGGCGCAGCTGTTCTTCGAGTTGGTTGTAAGGATTGTTATAGAGGTCGCTCACACGTGTATGAACACGCACAACGGTCTGCAAGGTGTTGAGACTATATTCTGTCGGGTTCTCTTCATAGTCAATATAGGTCTCAGGGATGATGTTATCCTCCTCATGACCACTGACCAGGTCAATATGCTTTTCACCATGATCGTTGACAGTAGCCTTCAGACGCAGTTGCTTGTCAACAGCTTTCTGGAAAGTCTGGCGGAAATCGGGTACCTCCTTGATGAACTTCTCCAACTCAGAGAGCTTCAACGAAAGGAAAACGGAAGGAGTGACAGCGCGTACGCTGACAGTGGAGGCAGCGTCATTCAGGAGGTCTGCCTCACCAAAGAACTCACCGTCACCCAACAGGGCGATACGCAGTTCCTCACCATGAGGTCCTTTGTTGATGACCTCTGCCTGACCACTTGCCACAATAAAGAACTTCTGCTTATCCTTACCTTCCTTGACAAAGAGGTTACCCAGTGATACCTCAACAGTCTCGAAAGAACTTGCCAGACGGGTGACGATCTCGTCATCGAAGGCAGAGAACAGAGGAATCTGTTTCAGACTCTTTGCTGTGAACGAGGGAACACCGTTCAGGTATTCAATATTCAGGCGCTCCGTTTTCTTGAGTTCCACCTTGGTACGATTGACACGATAAGTACCGCCGCTGACTTGAACCCATGGAAGGAGTTTCAGAAGAAGTCTTGGAGTAATACTACCCATCTGGGGGGCAGTCTTGGTTGTGGTCGCCAGTTTTCTGGCGGTAGCAGTCGTTACACTGCGTTGAAGATTAGAATCTGCCATAATGTTGTCTTTTTATGAATTATTTATTTTTTGATGATTACCTTATGTGTCGTTCCCTCGATATGCTCGATGGAGAGCACGTTAAAACCTTGCTCTACTGCATTGCGTGGTACATTATCCAAAGGTTCGCCCTCAGAGAGCAATACCTCCAGGATATCACCGGTATGCAACTTTGCCAGTTCAATCTTTGTCTTAACAAAGGTCATCGGGCAATGCTCTTTCGTGATGTCTAATGTTTTTGTTGCCATATCTATCAATTCTCTAAGTTTAATTATCAATTAAATAAACAGAGTGCGTCCACCTTCAGATAGTTGGAGGAAGGAAGCCACGCCCAGTACATCCTTGACTTCCGGAATAAAGTCTTCCTTCTTGAGTCCCAACACGTGCATAGCCATCTCACAGGCATAGAGGTTGACACCCAGAACCTTTGCGGCATCTACCAGCTCCTCTAACGTGGCTACATTATTCTTCCGCATCAGGTAGCGGAAGATTTTAGGCCCCGCGCCACAGAAGTTAAAGCGACTGGTAGGTGTCGACTTCAGTCCACCCATCATAAAGCCGAAGACCTTTGTCAACCAGTTGGAACCGAGGAAGGCACGTCCCTGTTTCTGTTTGATGGCATCCAGCCCCCAAAAGGTGAAGAAGATATTCACCTCATATCCCACAGCAGCGGCACCCGTGGCAAGAGTAAAGACAGCTGTCAACTTGTCGAAGTCACCGCTGAAGGCAATCAGGCTTAGTTTCTTAGAATCACTCATAGTTGTTCGAAATTATAGATAGGTGTACTCAGATATCTCTCACCAGTATCCGGCAGTATCACCACGATATTCTTCTTCTCATTCTCGGGGCGTTTTGCCACACGGATAGCGGCAGCTACCGCAGCGGCAGACGAGACTCCGGTCAGCACACCATCCGTACGGGCAAGTTGTCGTCCACGCTCATAAGCCTCCTCATCTTTGATACGGATGATCTCGTCGTAAATATCAGTGTTCAGTACTTTGGGTACGAACCCTGCTCCAATACCCTGTAGTTTATGTGGTCCTGGCTTACCGCCACTCAATACTGGTGAACTGTCGGGCTCAACAGCAATGACATGAAGATGAGGGTTGTGCTTCTTCAGTACTTCACCTACTCCTGTGATGGTACCACCAGTACCGATACCTGCTACAAGGATATCCACCTTCCCGTCAGTATCACGCCATATTTCCTCTGCAGTAGTCTTACGATGAATCTCTGCATTTGCTTTGTTCTCAAACTGTTGGGGGATAAAGACATTGCCGATCTCCTCTGCCAGTTCCTGTGCCTTACGGATGGCACCAGCCATACCCTCATAGGCAGGAGTCAGTACTAATTCAGCACCAAGTGCCTTCAGTAGTTTACGACGCTCCACTGACATTGCCTCCGGCATGGTAAGTATCAGACGGTAACCTCGTATCGCACTCACCAGAGCAAGTCCGATACCAGTATTACCACTGGTCGGCTCAATAATCGTGGTATTCTTATTGATTAAACCACGACGCTCTGCATCATCCAACATGGCGAAGCCCACACGGTCTTTCACGCTTCGTGCAGGATTGAACATCTCCAGTTTCACAATGATACGGGCTTTCAGCCTTTCTTTTTTCTCTGTGCGACTCAGTTCCAGCAATGGGGTATTGCCAAGCAGGTCAATGAGGTTGTTGGCTATCTTTGTCATATTCTTTGAATTTAATAAATTTCCGACTGCAAAGGTAGTGGGTTTAACAGTCATCCACAATCACACTCTTGTGGCATTTCGTATACCTAATGTTTGGTATTCTGTGCTGAAAGGTTGCAGTGAGTACATGTCAGACTATAAATCATCTCCTAATGCTTGTTGTATGTCCTCCAGTAAATCCCCAACATCTTCCAGTCCAACAGACAGGCGGACAGTAGTCTGTCGCACATCTATCTGTTCTAACTGCCGTTCTGGGAAGAGTCCGAAGATGGTACTTGCAGGATGAATTGCCAGTGTACGGTTGTCGAAGAGGTTGGTGGCACGGTGGATGAGTCTCAGACGGTTGAGGAAGCGGAAGCATGTCTCCTTGCTAGCCAGATCGATAGTAAGCATTGCTCCTGCCGTCTTGCCAAACTGGCGTTGGGCAAGTTGATGATAGGGATTATCTTTCAATCCGATGTAATTGACATTTTGTATCATACCCAGTTCCCTCAACCCTTCAGCTAACTGGAGGGCATTAGCAGCCTGTCGCTGATAGCGTACGTCCAGGGTCTCCAGTCCTAATGTCTGCAGGTATGCCACGTGAGGATTCATATAGGCTCCCAGATTAAACAAGAGCTCGTATTTGACACGCTGGTTGATAAACGGGAAGGTGCCGTAGTCAATGACCAGTCCACCAAGAGAAGTGCCACCGCCAGAGAGGTATTTAGTACTTGACACTACTTCAATATCCACCCCCAGCGTCTTCAGATGTGTCTCCGTAAAGGGTATCACTGTGGAATCAGCAATCAAGGGGATGCCTTTCCGATGGGCGATGTCCGCTATGGCATGGAGGTCTGCTACCTCTAATTGAGGGTTCGTCACAATCTCGAGGAACACACAACACGTATTCTCGTCGATGGCATCCTCCACAGCCTGTAAGTTGGTGAGGTCGCGAAGACGAGGCTTCACACCAAAGCGGAGAAGAGTATTGGTGACTAAGGCGAGTGTATTACCAAAGAGATGATGGGAGGTGACAATATTCTTACCCTGTGAGGCAACGGCAAGGAGTGTATTGCTGATTGCCGCCATACCAGAGTTATAGGCTGTGACATGAGTTGCATCCGTCAACAGTCGTACACGCTGTTCCAGATTCGTCACAGTAGGATTCTCTACCCTGGCATAGCTGGGAGCCTTGATATGGTTACAGAAGGCATCAGCCATTTGTTCTGCCTTCTCAAACTCAAACGCTACATTATTATATATAGGTACTGCCAGCGAGCCATAGGTATCGGGGCGTACATAAGGGGTGTCTATTGCAATAGTCTGCTTCTTCATCTTTAAACTCTTAACTTTTTTATATATAAAACTCAGAGGGATCTACCAGTCCAGCGCGAAAAGCATATTTCACGGCTTCATGGGCTGTATTCACCTGTAGTTTTCTGAAAATGTTCTTCTTATGGGTATTCACGGTGTGGATACTGGAATAACGCTCATAGGCAATCTCCTTGGTTGTTTTACCCTGTGCCACGCCGCGCAAGATCTCAATCTCCGTTTCTGTCAATACTCTCGGATGTTGTTCCTCGTCAGCCTGCTGACAGATCAGCACCTCAGCGGCACGCTGACAGAGATAACGCTCACCGCGAGTAGCATAGTCGAGGGCATGGCGGAATAACTTGAAAGGGGAGTCCTTGAAAACGATACTCACATTACGGACAGTATAGACCAGTTTTCGCATGACCTGAATAGTAAGGTCATCGCTCACCAAAATCCATTGGGAATGCGGGAAGCGTTCGATGATGACAACTAACTGTTCCTCGTCTTGAATATTAAACAAGGTGTAGTCAAGAACAACGACACTCTTCTCTTCTTTCTTTAATTGACTGACTAGCTGATCCTTGTTGGCGGCTTCATGGATTGTCGCATTCTCATGTTCACGGATAAGGGTCCTCAGGGCGAAAGCTGTAAGCTCCTGATTGTCAGCCAAGATAAAATTCACCATACTTTTGTCTCATTTAGTTTGTCGGTGCAAAGGTAAGGTGAATACAGGAGGCGTACAATACCGCTTTTCGGTTATTCCGCCTACCAAATGTTTGGTATATCTCTATCTGTCGGCCATCCCCTTCATACTAAGTGAGATGCGGTTACGGCGGAGGTCGATGCCGATAACTCTCACCTTGACGTGCTGATGGAGGCGTACAACTTTTGTGGGGTCACTGACATATTTGTCGGCAAGTTGGGAGATATGCACCAGTCCGTCCTGATGGACACCGATGTCCACGAAGGCTCCGAAATTTGTGATATTCGTTACAATGCCAGGCAGTTCCATCCCTTCTTGTAAATCGTCAATGGTCTGCACATTCGGGTCGAACTCAAACTCTTCGATTTGTTCACGTGGGTCACGACCAGGCTTTTCCAATTCCTTCATGATATCAGTAAGGGTAGGGAGTCCGACCTCTGTAGTCACATAACGCTTGATATCAATCTGAGCCCGTTTCTCTTTATCGTTGATGAGGTCACTGACGGTACATTGACAGTCCTTTGCCATCTGTTCTACAATGCCATAGCTCTCGGGATGGACAGCACTGTTGTCAAGCGGATTCTTCGCCTGAGGGATACGCAGGAAACCAGCACACTGTTGATAAGCAGCAGGACCGAGGCGCGGCACTTTCTTCAGTTGTGCACGACTGGTAAACGCTCCGTTCTCCTTGCGATAGTCAACGATATTCTTGGCCAGCGTAGCACCTAATCCACTGACATACATCAGCAAATGCTGTGATGCCGTATTGAGGTTAACACCCACGAGGTTCACGCAACTCTCGACAGTCTGGTCCAATGAATGCTTGAGCTTGGTCTGGTCCACATCATGCTGATACTGTCCGACACCAATACTCTTCGGGTCAATTTTCACCAGTTCAGCCAGCGGATCCATCAGCCGACGTCCGATACTGACAGCACCGCGCACAGTGACATCTTCGTCAGGAAACTCTTCTCGCGCTAACTTCGAGGCACTATATACGGAGGCGCCATCCTCACTGACAACGAAGACTTGGGGCTTTCCGTGTTTTCCTGTTTCGTTGGACAGACAGTCTTCCACAAACTCTTTCGTCTCACGACTGGCTGTACCGTTGCCGATGGCAATTGCTTCGACATGATATTGCTCCACCATCTGCTGTACATGAATAGTTGCTTGCATACGATGGTTGACAGGTGGGTGGGGGAAGATGGCTTCATGATGGAGCAGGTTACCCTGTGCATCGAGACACACCACCTTACAACCAGTACGGAAACCTGGGTCGATACCCATCACTCGTTTCTGTCCTAACGGTGCTCCGAGTAACAGTTGGCGTAGGTTCTCCGTGAATACCTTGATAGCCTCTTCGTCGGCTTTCTCCTTACTGCTATTGGCAAACTCCGTCTCAATAGAAGGACACAGTAATCGCTTATAGCCGTCTTCGACAGCTTCAGCGACGAGTCGCTGGCAGGCCCCATTGCCATGTATATAGTTACGTTGCAACCGACTTACCGCCTCCTCATTATCTATGGTAATACTGACGCGTAAGATTCCTTCATCCTCGCCTCTCCGCATGGCCAGCAGACGATGTGACGAACACCGTCTTAGGGGTTCTTCCCAATCGAAATAGTCGGAGTATTTTGCCGCCTCGTCAGTGTCTTTCTTTGCCTTGACAACTTTTGATATGATGAAAGCCTCACGGCGGAAGGCTGCGCGTACCTGATTGCGGGAGCGTTCTTCTTCACTGACTTGTTCGGCGATGATGTCTTGTGCACCTTGGAGAGCAGATGCGATATCTGAGACATCGCCAACGACGAAACGCTTTGCGGCTTGTTCGGGATGAGACTCACGTTGGAGCATCAATAGTTGGGCTAAAGGTTCCAGTCCTTGTTCACGAGCCACTTGAGCACGTGTGCGTCGTTTGGGCTTGTAGGGCAGGTAGATATCTTCAAGAACTGTTGTCTCCCAACAGTCGTCAATACGTTTCTGAAGGTCAGCAGTCATCTTTCCCGCCTCGGTGATGGTCTTGACAACAGTCTCCTTACGCTTGGCAATCTCCTGAAGACGTTCCAAGCGGTCACTAATGGCTGTTATCTGTACTTCATCGAGTCCACCGGTGCGTTCTTTGCGGTAACGGGAGATAAACGGGATAGTACATCCCTCATCCAATAACTTCAGCGTGTTTTCCACACCATGTTCAGGCATGTGGAGTTCGCTGGATATCAGTTGTGTGAAAATCCTAATCTGTTCCATAACGCCACAAAAGTACGAAGAATATTTGAGAACGATTAAATAAATATGAATTTATTTTGCATTCAAATAGAAATGTGCTACCTTTGCAATTCAATAGAGAAAGAGATGGTTTCCGTAGAAGGACTTAGTGTCGAATTCAGTGCCAAGCCGTTGTTCGCCGATGCAAGTTTCGTGGTGAACGACCGTGACCGTATTGCCTTGGTGGGTAAGAACGGGGCAGGGAAGTCTACACTATTGAAGATTCTCTGCGGTATGCAGCAACCAACCCATGGAACAGTGAGTGTACCCAGTGATACTACCATCGGTTATCTGCCACAGGTAATGATATTACAGGACGATACGACAGTACGAGAAGAAGCACAGAAGGCCTTCTCTCATGTTCATGAACTGAAAGAGCGTATCGATCGCATGAATGAGAAACTGGCAGAGCGCACGGATTATGAGAGTGAGGACTATCTTGCCTTGGTGGAACGCTTCACACAGGAGCATGACCGTTATATGATGATGGGAGCAGACAACTGTGAGGCAGAGATAGAGCGTACACTGATGGGACTGGGTTTCCTGCGTACTGATTTCGATCGCCCTACCAATGAGTTCTCTGGTGGATGGCGCATGCGAATCGAGTTGGCAAAGATTCTGTTGCAGAAACCTGACGTGCTGTTGCTTGACGAGCCTACCAATCATCTTGATATAGAGTCAATACAATGGTTGGAACAGTTCTTGGCACAGAGTGCCAAAGCTGTCGTATTGGTCAGCCACGACCGCGCATTTATAAATAATGTGTCCAATCGTACACTGGAGATATCCTGTGGACGTATCATAGACTATAAGGTGAAGTATGACGAATATGTCGTGCTTCGCAAAGAACGGAGAGAGCAACAACAGCGAGCCTACGAGAACCAGCAAAAGGAAGTGGCGGATATGAAGGACTTCATCGAACGCTTCCGCTATAAGGCAACAAAAGCAGTACAGGTGCAACAGAAGATTAAACAATTAGAAAAGATTGTGCCTATTGAGGTGGATGAGGTCGACAATACTGCCATGCATCTGAAATTCCCACCATGTCTGCGTAGCGGTGACTATCCTATCATCTGCGAGGATGTGCGAAAAGACTATGGTGCACATACTGTGTTCGAACATGTGACACTGACTATCAAGCGAGGAGAGAAGGTGGCGTTCGTAGGTAAGAACGGAGAAGGAAAGTCTACGCTCGTAAAATGTATCATGAATGAGATTCCGTTTGATGGAAATCTGAAGATAGGACATAATATTCAGATAGGTTATTTCGCACAGAATCAAGCACAGTTATTGGACGAGTCTTTGACAGTTTTTCAAACAATAGATGATGTAGCGAAAGGGGATATTCGATTGAGAATCAATGATATATTAGGTGCCTTTATGTTTGGGGGAGAGGCTTCCGACAAGAAAGTGAAGGTATTGAGTGGCGGTGAACGCAGTCGCCTTGCCATGATACGTTTATTATTGGAGCCCGTCAATCTGTTGATACTTGACGAGCCAACCAATCATTTGGATATGCCGTCGAAGGATGTGTTGAAGGAGGCCATCAAGGCTTTCGATGGTACTGCCATCATCGTTAGCCATGACCGTGAATTCCTGGACGGTCTCGTGACGAAGGTCTATGAGTTTGGAGGAGGTAAAGTGAAAGAGCATCTGGGTGGTATCTATGATTTCTTGCAATCGAGACAGATCAGTGAACTGTCGGAACTTCAGAGGACTCAGAGGACTCAGAGTTCTCAGAGCTCTCCGAGTACTCAGAGTTCTCCGAAAAACAATTATGCCGAGCATAAAGAAAAACAGAAACGACTTCGTAAGGCGGAGCGGGCCGTTGAGGACTCAGAACGGAAGATCAGTGACATGGAACGTCGGCTGAAGGAACTCGACGTTTTGCTGATGGACCCCAAGAATGCCTCTGACATGGAACTGGTGACGGAATATACCTCTGTCAAGAGAGCTCTTGACGAAGAGGTGGAGCGTTGGGAGAAACTCTCGGAAGAATATGAACAACTTAATCAATAAATAACAATGGGAATAAAAAAAGTATTTATGATGATAGTATCATCAATGTCTATGATGGCAATGGCACAAGAGCCCCTGAAGTCTGGCATAGACCTGTCTGACCTTAATCAGACAGTGCAACCAGGGGAGGATTTTTACGAGTATGCTTGTGGCGGATGGATGAAGAAGAATCCGTTGCCTGCCGCCTATTCACGTTTTGGAAGTTTCGATCGTCTGGCGGAAGACAACAACAAACGCATCAACGGGATACTGAAAGAACTGTTGGAGAATACTTATCCAGAAGGTACTGTCGAGCAGCAGTTGAGCGACCTTTATAAACTGGCTATGGACTCTGTCCGTCGTGAGAAAGAGGGTATTGCTCCTGCGATGCCTATCATTCAGAAGATGGAGGCAGCAAAGACTAAAGAGCAACTCTTTGCCATTCAGTTGGAACTGATGCCTTATGGCAATATGGAGTTCTTCCATCTTTATTTCGGAGCCGACGACAAAAATGCCTCTCAGAATATCCTAAGTATCAATCAGGGAGGATTGACGTTAGGACAGAAAGACTACTATTTGGAGAACGATGAGGCTACCATTAAGATTCGTGAGGCTTACAAAGCTCATATCGTCCGTATGTTCCAACTCTTTGGTTTTAAGAAGAGTGTCGCTGAGAAGAAGATGAAGAATATTATGAAGGTAGAGACTGCACTTGCTAAAGTCTCGAAGTCAAGAACGGAACTGCGTGATCCTATTGCTAACTACAATAAGATGACCTTTGCCGACTTCGATGCGAAGTATCCTCACTTCCAGTTGGAGAAACAAACCAATGCCATGGGCGTAAAGAGCGAGTATATTCAGGAAATGGTAGTAGGACAACCTGCCTTTATGGCTGCTGCCGACGAAATTTTCGCCAACATGAAACCTGAGGAGTATCGTGATGTGATGGAGTGGGGACAGATTGGCAGTGCTGCAGGTTTCCTGAATGATGCAGTCCGCGAAGCTGACTTTGATTTCTATGGTAAAGTGATGTCTGGAAGAAAAGAAGACCATCCGCTATGGCGTCGCGCTACCACTCAGGTGCAAGGTTTCATGGGCGAAGAGTTAGGGCGTATCTATGTCAAGAAGTATTTCCCTGCTTCGTCGAAGGAACGTATGAAGAAACTGGTGGAGAATCTGCGTATCGCTTTGGGTGAGCGTATTGCAGCACAAGGCTGGATGGATGACTCTACGAAGGTAAATGCGTTGTTGAAACTGAATACCTTTTATGTGAAGATCGGATATCCCGATCGCTGGAGAGACTTGACAGGATTGAAAATTGATGCGAAAAAATCTTACTACGAGAATGTGAAAGAATGTCGTCGCTTCTTAACAGCCTGGCAAATTAACCATACAGCAGGAAAACCCGTTGATCGTGAGGATTGGTATATGACACCACAAACAGTAAATGCCTATTATAATCCCACTACGAATGAGATATGTTTCCCTGCAGGAATTTTACAAGTTCCTTTCTTTGACCCGACAGCAGATGATGCCTTTAACTATGGAGCTATCGGTGTGGTAATTGGACATGAGATGACACATGGTTTCGATGATCAGGGGCGTCGTTATGACAAGGATGGAAATATGCATGATTGGTGGAAGGATTCTGACGCAAAAAACTTTACAGAACGAACGGATAAGTATGCGGACTTCTTCTCTGGTATCAAAGTACTATCCGATCTGAATGCGAACGGTCGACTGACTTTGGGCGAGAACCTTGCCGACCATGGCGGATTGCAAGTCGCTTACTATGCTTATAAGAATGCTACTAAGAATAATCTGCTTCCAGTCATTGACGGATTGACGGCTGATCAGCGTTTCTTCCTTGCCTATGCAGGTGTGTGGGCAGGAAATATCACGGAAGCAGAGATTCGCAATCGCACGAAAAGTGATCCTCATTCTTTGGGACGTTGGCGCGTGAATGGTGCCCTCCCGCATATAGACATGTGGTATGATGCCTTTGGCATTAAAGAAGGCGATAAAATGTATATTCCAAAGGAAAAACGCCTGTCATTGTGGTAAAATATCCATAAAACAGAGAAAAATGCCGTCGTAAATGTAAATTTACGGCGGTTTTTTGAATATTTTTAAAAAAAAATATATATCTTTGCGCCTAACTTAGTGCTATCCTAAATGATGACAGATAATACTGATAATCTTGAAAGAACCCAGAGGACTGTTCGTCCTCAGGAAATGATTCGTGAGAAACAGGCTGTTTTGGAGCAAGAGCCCCAACAGCCAGTGATGCAACAACAGCAGCAACAACAGCAGCAGGCTGGAGGCAAGGTATGTCCCTTCTGTGGAGCAATGAATAATCCAGAAGCCATGTTCTGTGCCCAATGTGGTCAACCTATTAGAAAATCATCTTGCCCGTTTTGTGGGTCAGAGATAGATCCTGATGCAGATTTCTGTGAGGCCTGCCACCGTTATATCCGTAAAGATATCTGTTCCTATTGTGGTGCCAAACTGACTGGTAATGAAGCCTATTGTCCAGAGTGTGGAAGTCCGCGTGGCGGATTGGTCTGTCCCACCTGTCATACAATGAATGATTTCGCATTCTGTAAGAAGTGTGGAACCGCTTTGACCGCAGAGGCAAAGGAATTGTTGAAAGAGTTGCAGAAGAATCCGGACTATAAGGAATTATTGGATGTCGTTCAGGAGTATTCTAATCTGGAAGGCTCTTTACCATACAACTCCGAGCGTGACATCGTGAAAGAACAAGCGAATATGAAACTGCGCGAGAGGGTGCTGACATTGCTGGCGAAAGATGCCGGTGTAGAGAATCCTGTTATTCCCAAGGTGGAAACGAAGCGTATGACAAAAGAGGAACTGGAAGAAAAGAAGGCAGAGAAGATTAAGAGACTCTCAGCTATTCTAGACAAACTCGCAGTACCTCCTACGTCATCACCGGTGCAGGCTCGCAATTATGCCATGGCAAGCAAACCGACAGGAGTAAGGTTAGCATGGGTTTGTAATTTCAAACACGCATTACATAGTAGTCCATGTGGCTGCGCAAAGCCCCATCTTGGCGGCAAATGGGTAGTACTTGGCAAGAACAGCACAGCAGAAATAAAAGACGACAAATAATGGACCAGACCATAAGAACTCCAGATAATGGCAGTGCAACCCTTAGGGTCACGCCGCAGAAAAGTTTAACAGGGGAAAGAACTGTCAGACCAGAGGATAATGCGATTGCTCAGTCGACCGCAAATGACTTTATCATTAAAGGGAAAGTGTATCATTGTCTGAAATGTCTGAGTGACAACTCCGGTGAAGCTCAGGTATTCCTGGTGAGTTGCGACCACGAGGAGATGGTATTGAAGGTGTATTATCCTAATTTCTCTACCAAGAAGACATTGCTCCGTATCATACAGAGTTTCGGTATGGAGACCATTGTCAAAATATACGATTATGGTAAGACATATGTAGATGGTAAAAACCGTGACTATGAGTTGATGGAGTATTTACGGGGCGGTACACTGAATGACTATGATCTGGATGGTGATTTTAACCAGTTCCGCAGAATTGCATTGCAGTCTGCCGCAGCACTTGCCTATTGCCATAATAGCAATATTATCCATAAAGACATTAAACCTAGCAATTTCTTTTTCCGCGACGAGAAGCATCAGGAGGTTGTGTTGGGAGACTTTGGTATATCCAGTGTCTTGGATGGAGATGAGCGTTTGCATAAGACAACACAGGCTCGTACACCAGTTTATGCGGCTCCAGAGATGTATAATGACGTGATTGATGGTGAAGTGGAGATTACACCATCAGTCGATTTCTATTCTTTAGGTATTACCTTGATGACTCTCTGGCTGGGTAGTAACCCTCTAAGCCAGAACGAGCGTGTCATGATGCGTAAGAAGAATGAGGGTCGCCTGCCGCGTATCAACGAGTTACCAGACCGCGTAAAGATGATAGTCCAGGGCTTGACGGCAGTTAATCCGCAGAGTCGATGGGGGTATGAACAGGTTGAGCGATGGTTCTTAGGCGAGAATGTCGAAGTGGACGTATCTTCACCAATGCTGAAATACCGTAGTTTCATTGTCGACCCTGAGAAGAATCTTGTTGCAGACAATGTACATGAGTTGATTCCTTTGCTATTGGATAATGAACGTCTTGCCATCAACTATCTGTATAATGGCAGGATCGCAGGATGGTTGGAGCAGTGTGGTAATGTAAAGCTAAGTTCTGCCGTTAAAGATATTGTTGTCAACAGATACCCTGTTGACCAGCATGCAGGTTTGATGGCTGCAGTCTATGTGATGGAGCCGACATATCCATATAAAGACTTACATGGAAATCTCTGTGATGACTTGCACAGTATCGGTATCTCCGTACTTAGCTATCAGGAAGAGTATTCCATCGCCTTGCGGAATCCTCATGATAACCTCTTTCTATATTTGGAGTCTCATTCGAAGGCAAATACCGACCGTTTGCGGGGATATTTCTCTGGAAAGGACTTTGATGGTCGTATCTCCATTTTAAAATTAGTATATGAGATAGACAAGGATTTTCCGTTCCTTCCCCAATTCCCGTCTTCCACACTGTCGGAGATTGTACATTCCTTCGGATATGAGGATTGTCCAGAGGATGCATGGATATCATTGAGTGACGGACGGCTTTTGTCGTGGATGTATAGTCATGAGGATAGAATGGCTTGTGAGGCTCTCCGTATCATGACGAACGGTCAGAAGCCTTCTCGTTCCTTAGGATATAAGGTGTTGTATAATATCGATCGTGAGGCAGCCTTTGATTTGCGAGAGGCCGATACCCCCTACAGGGTGGGAGAGCTGTTGTGTCGACAGATGAAGGAATGGCAGCACCTCAGCGAGAAGGAGTTTAAGACATGTATTGCTGACTATGCGGATACGGACGGTCGTTTTGCTTACTTTGCCCAGTTGCATGGTTGGTTTGAGCAGTTGAATCAGGCACGTGCTTGTTTCAATTTGAGGAGTGAAGAGAATACAGAGCGTCTTGGTGCATATGACCTGCGGACAGCTGCTTACCGTTTCTGTCGGATATTAGGTGCAAGACCTACTTATTTGTTGGATGATGGACTGGAACTGGTCGATGGATTGAATATAGATAAGATTGGCAGACGACCGGAGCTTGCAAAAGAGATGAAGCAAGGGACACTGAGTCAATGGCTATCTATTTTCTATCATGAAGACCCGGGAAAAGACTTCAGTGAGACCTATTCTTATGAACGGAGTCTTGAGCGTTGGATACTGGTATTAGGAGAGATAGATCCTAACCAACCTCATTATAAGCGTTTTGGAAATGCCAAGCAAGAGACCGCTGCTAAATATGCAGAAGTACGAAAAGGGTATTACAAAGCCAAGAGTAAGGAAAAGTTGTGGCGTATGGTGTTCTATACTCTTTGTGGTGTATGGGCATTACTGTTGTTACTCTGTGGTGTCAGTGGCAGAGAGTATCTTTTAGGTCATTCTGCCTTGACGATTACACTGCCATTGGGTGGTATGACAGCTATAATAATAGGTACACGTGCATTCTTTAAAGGTTACGGATTCGTCTTCTCTTGTCTTTGGGGATTATTAGGTATTCTTTCATCCTTAATACCAATTACGATTCTGAGGTATATCAATGGAGCGTCTCCCAGTCTGTTTGTACCTGCGATACTTGTCATCACGGCGGTATATATGGCCATCTGCCACTTTACGGACTTCCGTTCAGATACTAATGATGAGAACTTGTTGATTTCTGAGGTGATGGACGATGACATTAAGTCAACCCTGTTAGAGCCCTTGTATTATACATTTAAGGAAAGAAAGTTCAAGTTCAAAGGCTCGAATTTCGGTATTCTTGATGATGTGACCAACCAGATACGCTCTTTGAGTGGAGAGTCAGTTCTTCATTATATATTATGGTCTCTCTTAGTAGGACTGATGTTAATGGAGTTAGTAATGTTCAGCCCGAAGCTGTTGAACGTGGGTAATCCTAATCTGGACGACTGGAGGTTGAGTCCGACAAAAGTCGTAAAGCAAATACAAAAGGACGTGGAATAATATGGTATGTGAGCATTGTCATAAAGAAAACCGTTCGGTAGCCAAGTTCTGTAAATGGTGTGGTAAGCCACTGATCTCGCAGAATGTACTTGACCGTATTGTCGGCTTGGATGATGTCAAGAAACAATTGAAGACAGTAGTTGATACCTATACGTATCTTCATTCACGTAAAGACATCATGAAAGTCCGCCTCAGTGTGAATGCGATTATCATTGGTGAGACTGGTACAGGAAAGACTGCTTTAGCAGAAGTCATACGGGACTATTTCTATCAGCATAAGATCATAGACAAACCTAAGTTGACCTTGGTAGACGCTGTGGATTATCAGCGTTTTGTCGACAAATGGGATGATAATATCAAAAAAGCCAAGGACGGTATTCTGTTCTTTGATAATGTCCAGAAACTTTTGCCGGACAGGTATTCTAATCAAGTCAATCCACTTGACAAGTTGTTTGTTGAGATGGATAAGTGGAATGACAATCCAATCGTGATCATCTCGGGTCTTCCTAAGGGACTCGATGACTTCCTTGCCAATAACCCGGCAGCGCAGAACCGTTTCAAGTACACGTTCCGTCTGCAGACTCCCGGTTATTTGGAATTGTGTGACGTATGTAAACAGGAGTTACGTATTAAATATGGTATCTCCGCTTATACGCCTGAGGCGGATCATAAGCTGGAGCGTTACTTCCAATACCAGTTAAAGATAAAAGACGATACTTTCGGTTATCGGCATGTTGCTACTAAGACGGCGGAGGATATATTTACGTCCTTCATCAGTCGTGGTGCAGATGCAACGATGATAGAGGAGAGCGATATCCGTGGTTATGTTCCGGAGGAGCGTACCTTGGAAGATATCTTGAGTGACCTCGACCAGTATATTGGTATGGACGAGGTGAAGAAAGCTGTTCGAGAGATTGCCTATTCTGTGCAGAACAATGTTCAGCGTGCCCAGCGTGGACTGGGCGAGCAGCAGAAGGCTGGTATCCATATCGTATTGACAGGTAATCCAGGAACAGGTAAGACAACTATTGCCCGTAAGCTGGGAGAGATTCTTGAGTCTATCGGTTATCTTGACAGTGGTCATGTCGTGGAGTGTGACCGTGCCAAGATGGTGAGTCCATATCAGGGAGAGACACCGAAGGTCGTTGACCGTCTGTGTGACAAGGCAATGGGGGGCATCCTTTTTGTAGATGAAGCATACACTCTGGCTCCTGTTAGTCAGGGCGGTGACCGTGACAACCAAGGTGCACAGGCTCTTGAACAGTTGATGAAGCGTATGGAGGACGACCGTGGTAAGTTCGTCGTCATAGCCGCAGGTTACAGGACAGAGATGGATAATCTCTTCCGCATCAATCCTGGTGTGCGCAGTCGCTTCAGTTATTTCCTGAATATTGAGGATTATAATCCTGATCAGCTCTATGAGATCATGATGGTCTTTGCCAAGGCAAAGAAGTACCAGTTTGCTCCAGATGCTGAAGAACTGGCACGGAAGATGATCACGGAGCTGTATGATTCCCGTGATAAGGACTTTGCCAACGGTCGTACGATGCGCCAGCTGTTCGACAAGATATGTGCCAAGCAGGCGGAGCGCCTGCAGCATGGTGACATGTCTACGAAGACAGATGAGGAACTGATGACGATTACTCAGGAGGATATACCGTACGAGGCTCCGAAGGCAGTAGACTATACAGAGTGTCTGGAGAAACTTAATGGTATGGTGGGTCTTGCCGCTGTCAAGCAGGAGATATCCAATCTTGCCGCCTTCCTTAACCTGCAGATACGTCGTGGTGAAACAAATACCTTCCAGGGCAAGCATTATGTGTTTACCGGTAATCCAGGAACAGGTAAGACCACGGTTGCGCGAATCATGGCGGATGTGTTCCGTACCTTGGGCGTCTTGTCGCGCGGACAATTGGTGGAGGCAGATAGAAGCAAGTTGGTGTCCGGCTACTCTGGGCAGACGGCTATCAAGACGAATCAGTTGATAGATTCAGCGATGGGAGGTGTCTTGTTTATTGATGAGGCATACACCCTGAAGTCCAGTGACCAGGATTCATTCGGCAGTGAGGCGATAGATACACTGTTGAAGCGCTTGGAGGATGACCGCGGTAAGTTTATCTGTATCGTTGCCGGTTATACGGACCAGATGCATGACTTCATAGACACGAACCCTGGACTGAAGAGCCGTTTCACGCAGACGATTCACTTTGACGACTATACACCGGACGAGTTGACTCAGATATTCATCAATCTTGCCAAGGGTAAGAACTTCACAGTGGATGATGCCACCCGTGAGGCTATCCATCGTCAGTTCGAGCAGTTGTACCTGCGCAGAGACAAGAATTTCGGCAATGCCCGTGAGGCACGTCGTATCTTTGATGCCGCTGTCGAGAAACAGAGTCAGCGTCTGATGGCTGAGGTGAACAGTCCAGACTTCAAGGATGAGGATATGTATCGTCTTACGGAGGCTGACCTTGCCGTTAGTCAGGCAGAGAAGGTACGTCCGCTGGATGAGGTCCTCAATGAGCTGGATGAATTTATTGGAATGCGTTCTGTCAAGAATATGATCCGTCGCCTTGCCGTACAGAGTATGTTCATGAAACAGCGTGCTGCCATGGGTGCCGGTAAGGTACAGCAGATGTCTATGAATTTTATACTGACAGGCAATCCAGGTACGGGTAAGACGTCTATAGCACGTAAGATGGGAGAGATCCTGCAGAGTATGGAGATCCTGCCAACGAGTCGTGTGATAGAAGCCAGTCGTGCAACTTTAGTAGGAAAGTATATGGGTGAGACACCAAAGATTGTCAATAACATGTGTGACAAGGCAATGGGTGGTATTCTCTTCATTGATGAGGCATATACCCTTTCCTCGGAGAACGACCAGTATGGAAAGGAAGCGATAGATACCCTGATGAAACGTATGGAGGACGACCGTGGTAAGTTCGTTGTCATAGCCGCTGGCTATAAGGACGAGATGGAAGCGTTCCTGGAAGTCAATCCGGGTCTTGCCAGTCGCTTCACCCATAAGATGCATATTGAAGACTACAATGAAGACGAGCTGCTGGCTATCTTCAAGAAGATGGCTTCCAAGGACAACTATACGTTGTCACCGGCAGCAGAGTTTAAGTTGATGGATTTGATTTGTCGTAAGGTTGTTAGTAAGAGTGACTCCTTCGGTAATGCCCGTGAGATGCGCAACATGTTGGATGAGACTATCCAGCAGTTGTCTGTTCGTGTCAGTGCGATGCCGCAGAATGAGATCACCCAGGAGACCTATCAGCTGATTATGCCAGAAGATATAAAGGATGAGATATGATTATATGTCCAAGTTGTAGAGAAGAGATAGAGGAGCAGTCCTATTACTGTGACCAGTGTGGACAGGCATTGCTATATTGTTCGAGCTGCGGTCGTGTCGGTATAGGACGCCGTTGTACATACTGCGGAGGCTTGATGGAGAGCGCCGAGGAGATGGCCAGTAAGCCGTCGGCTCAGGTCAGTGCCACGGCGGCAGATATCAGTCAGACCTTCGCATCGCAGAGGGCTGCCTTTAATAATGTATCGCCACAAGACGTGCAGATACAGGGCGTTCCGACGCTGACGCTTTACAATCAGTCGTTGAATATCCGCATGGTGGGAATCAATGGTGCTATTATCGGGCGCAGGCAAGGTCCCTATCAGCAGTTGTTTGAAGGTAACATGTATGTGTCCGGCGTACATGCTCAGTTAATATATAAGCCTGATTCCGGATGGTGTATCATTGACAAGCACTCGTCTAATGGTACGAAACTGAATCAGCGTGATTTGTTACCCGATATTCCAATGTCCATCAATAGCGGTGATATCGTCTCATTGGCGAATATCAATCTGCAGGTGAGTGTGAGCTAAGGAGTGTCAGGGATTTATTGATGATGTTTTTGAATTATTATGAGTAGAATTGTCTTAACGGCAGCAAGCCGTGTGGGATGTGTCAGGAGTAACAATGAGGATATGGTGCTTGCGTACGACAAGTTCGTACGTAGTGAGGTGTACCAGACGGAATTTATGACAGAGAATACAAACCGTTTTGTGATAGCTGTCGCAGACGGGATGGGAGGACATAATGCCGGCGAGGTCGCCAGTGTGGATGCGTTGGCAAACCTCCAGTATTTTATTAATGACCTGCCTCAGGGTCTGTCTTCGATGGAGTTTAATGAGATGATGATAGTATGGCTTGACTCTATCAATAAGATCATAACCTCAAAAGGTATGGCGGATCCTTCCATGTTAGAGATGGGAACCACCTTGGTCGGCATCATATACTATGGTGGGAAATATTACTGGATGAACTGTGGTGACAGTCGTCTGTACCGCTATCGTGACGGACATCTGACACAGCTTTCCTCAGACCACTCCTTGAATGCCGTGAATGGTGAGAAGAAGCATTCGAACATTATCACTAATTGTATAGGGGGAGGTTGCAAGACATCCTATCTCGACCTCTATGAGTTTTCGGCAGACTTCTTGGAGGGAGACACCTATATACTATGTTCGGACGGACTGAATGATATGGTAAAGGATGAGGAGATAGAACGCCTGGTATCAGAGGGTGCCAATGCAAACCAGCTTTGCGAGGCTGCCATTGTGGCGGGTGGGTTCGACAATGTCTCCGTTTGTGTATTCTCAGTCCAGCATAAATAAGTAGAAAAGATACGTTATGCCTTTAAGATTACCAGACAGGTTACCAGCCATAGACTTACTCAAGCATGAGAACATCTTCGTGATGGACGATACCCGTGCGCACATGCAGGATATCCGTCCTTTGAAGATTGTCATCCTCAACCTCATGCCCTTGAAGATTACAACGGAGACAGACCTTATCCGTCTCCTTTCCAATACTCCGTTACAGTTGGAGATCAGTTTCATGAAACTGCGCAGTCATACGCCTAAGAACACCCCGATAGAGCATATGATGATGTTCTATCGTGACTTTGAGCAGATGCGTAACGAGAAATACGACGGTATGATTATCACGGGAGCCCCTGTGGAGACCCTTGACTTTGAGGAGGTGACCTACTGGGACGAGATGAAGGATATCTTCGCGTGGGCGCGTACGCACGTGACGAGTACCTTATATATATGTTGGGCAGCCCAGGCAGGACTATATTATCACTACGGCATCCCCAAGTATCCGTTGGAGAAGAAGATGTTCGGTATCTTCCCACAGGTTCCCTTGGAACCCCAGCTCCCTATCTTCCGTGGCTTCGATGACATGTTTCAGATGCCGCATAGTCGTCATACGGAGTTGCATCGTGAGGACATCCTTGCCTGTCCGGACTTGTCATTGATTGCGGAGTCACCTGACAGTGGTGTCAGCATGGTGATGGCGCGTAACGGTCGTGAGTTCTTCATTACGGGGCATCTGGAGTATGCCCCCAACACCCTTGACAATGAATACAAGCGTGATAAGGATATCCGTGACGACGTGGAGATGCCCAAGCACTATTATCGTGATGACGATCCAGAGAAGGAACCGCTTGTGACATGGCGCGCCCATGCTAACTTGCTCTATAGTAACTGGATTAACTATTACGTCTATCAGGAGACACCTTACGATATCAATAAGATTGAATGATACCTCTTGAACTGCTTGCACCAGCCAAGGACCTTGCCTGCGGATTGGCAGCGGTCGACCATGGCGCTGATGCTGTCTACATAGGTGCTCAGCGGTTTGGGGCACGTGCTGCGGCAGGCAATAGTATAGAGGATATCCGACAGCTCTGTGACTATGCCCATCAATTTGCGGTGAAGGTGTATGTCACGGTGAATACCATTATCTTTGATGAGGAACTGGAGACTACGGAGCAGTTGATTCACCAACTGGCAGATATCGGCGTGGATGCTATTTTGGTACAGGACATGGGGATTCTGAGGATGAATCTTCCGCCGATAGCCCTTCATGCCTCTACACAGACGGACAACCGTACGGTGGAGAAAGTGCGCTGGCTGGCAGGTCTCGGTTTCCAGCGTGTCGTCTTGGCGCGTGAGCTGTCTGTTGACGAGATAGCGGTTATTCATCGTGAGGTGCCGGATATGTCTTTGGAGGTTTTCGTGCATGGAGCCTTGTGTGTCAGCTACAGCGGCTTGTGTTATGCCTCGCAGTATTGTTTCGGGCGTTCTGCCAACCGTGGTGCCTGTGCCCAGTTCTGTCGTATGAAGTTCGATCTGTTGGATGCCGATGGGCGAGAGATAGAGCATCAAAGACATCTTCTCTCCTTAAAGGACCTGAACCTGAGTGATTATCTGGAGGAACTGATACAGGCTGGCGCTACCTCCTTCAAGATAGAAGGACGGTTGAAAGATGTCTCTTACGTGAAGAATGTGGTAGCGGCATATCGTCAGCGTCTGGACGCTTATATCGAGAAACACTCTGATGAATACTGCCGTGCCTCGCAAGGACATTGTACCTATACGTTTACACCCAACTTGAACAAGACGTTCAATCGCGGTTTCACCAACTATTTCCTGCATGGCAGACAACCAGACAGGCATCAGGTGCGTACCGATATCTTCTCTCCTGATACGCCGAAGGCGATGGGGGAGTATGTCGGTTATGTGAAGGAGATGCGCCGCGATTCATTCAATGTGGCAGGCACCGCCTCGTTTGCCAATGGCGACGGTCTGTGTTTCATCAACCAGGAACGGGCATTGGAGGGATTCCGTGTGAACCGTGCAGAAGGTAACCGGCTCTATCCCCAGCAGATGCCCCAGCACCTGCATGCAGGGATGGCTCTCTATAGGAATAACGACCAGGAGTTTGAGAGGCTCTTGTCACGGAAGAGTGCTGAGCGTAGGATTCCTGTCGTGATGCATCTTGATGTGACGGAAGATGGTTTCTCTTTAAGGGTGGGTGACACGACGGTAGCTATCGCCTGTGAGCACCAACAGGCAGAGAAACCTCAGTGGGAGAATATCATCCGCCAGCTGTCCAAGTTGGGAGGAACCCCTTATGAGTGTAGCAAGGTGGAGATACCTGTCGATTTCAACTATTTTATCCCGAGTAGTCTTTTGGCAGATTTGAGGCGCTTGATAGTCAAGGAGTTACAAACGCCCGAGATAGCCGCCGCCTATCGGGTCGAAAGGTGCCGCCTATCGGGTCGAAAGGTGCCGCCTATCGGGTCGAAAGGTGCCGCCTATCTCAAGGATAGCTACGAGTTGAATATTTCCAACCGTCTTGCACGGGATTTTTACACGGAACAGGGTTTGTCTGTACAGACTTCTGCTTTTGAGTTGAGTCATCCTAAGAATGCCCTGCTGATGCAGTGCCGCCATTGCCTGCGCTACGCCTTAGGCTGTTGTGTGAAGCATGGAGGTCAGAAACCACAATGGCGTGAACCGCTTTACCTGCGCCTGGGTGATGGCAGACGGTTCCGTCTGGACTTTGATTGTAGAAATTGTCAAATGAATGTGTATGCGACAGATTAGGAAACTATTATACCTGATATTCAGTGCCTGTCTGTTGGCATCCTGCTATAATCAAGGACCGCAGACTCCTGATGCGTGGGACCTGACAGAGAAGCAGCTGGACTCTATCTCTTTCTTTACCACGCACCACTATACACAAAACTATAACTTTGTGGTGAATGCGGAGAGCCTGCCACTTTCTGACGAACCGTTTGAAATGGCATTTGACACCCTTTATGTGGTGAAGGGCGAACGACTGGTGGTGGCTGACATCAAGACAATCCCTGCTGATTCCATCGACTCGGTATGGGTGAAGGTGGCACGTGACCAGATGACGCAGGGGTGGATTCGGGAGAGTGAGATGCTGGAAGGCGTGTCTCCTGACGATCCTATCTCACAGTTTATCGATTTCTTCTCGGATACCCATCTGTTGGTATTCCTCGCCTTCCTGATCATCGTCATTGTGGCATACGGACTGTATCGCCTTAACAAGCGTAATGCCTATATCGTGCATTTCAATGACATCGACTCTTTCTATCCTACGTTGTTGTGTCTGCTGATAGCCGTCTCAGCAACGTTATATGCCTCTATCCAGATGTTCGGCGCTGAGACATGGCGTCATTTCTACTATCATCCCTCGCTCAATCCCTTTGCCCTTCCACTGCATCTGGGACTCTTCGTGGCTTCTGTCTGGGCTATTATCATCGTGGGAGTGGCAGCTATGGATGATGTCATCCGTCATCTTTCAGGTGGTGACGCGATTCTTTATCTTGGCGGACTTGCTGGTGTCTGTGCCGTCGATTATGTGGTATTCAGTGTTTCCACCTTATATTATATAGGGTATCTGTTGTTGATAGCCTATGTCATCTTTGCCGTATATCGCTATATTCTTTATGCCCGTCATCGTTATGTCTGTGGAAATTGCGGGGCAAAACTACGTAAAAAAGGTATCTGTCCGCATTGTGGGACGATGAATACCTGAAAAATCCCCATAAATGTGGATTGTGGGAGCAAATTAATTGTCGTACCTTTGCACCCGAAATTAAATCGACAGAAAATGAATTACAGAAAATTCCTATTGGGCTGTATGGTTCCGTTTGCCCTGCATGCTGTGGCAGAGACGGATGCTATACTCGCCGACAGTTCTCGCGTGTATGACTTAGACGAAGTTGTGGTCGTCTCTCAGGCAAAGGAGTCGTATGGCTTGCGCTTTCAACCGCTCAGCAGTTCTGTGTTTACACAGAAAGAGATGGACTCTTATAATGTGCATGACCTGAGTCAGCTGTCTTCCTTTGTTCCTTCTTTCTCCATGCCTCAGTATGGTTCACGCCTGACATCCTCCATGTATGTCAGAGGTATTGGCTCCCGTATCAATAATCCTGCCGTGAGCGTATACTACGACCAGATTCCCTTGATGTCGAAGGCTGCGTTCAATAACCATTTCTATATGCTTGACCGTGTGGATATATTACGTGGTCCACAGGGTACTTTATATGGTCAGAACTCCGAGGGTGGGGTGGTGCGCGTCTATTCTAAGAATCCGATGAACTACCAGGGCACAGATATACGACTGGGCATCGGCAATGGTTTCTATCGTAATATCGAGGTGGCTCATCATCATCGTCCGTCCGAAAAACTTGCCTTTACCGTTGCAGGTTTCTATAGCGGACTGAAAGGATTCATCAATAACCAGAACTTCGATGATAAGAACGACAAGATGAATGAGGCAGGCGGTAAACTGCGTCTGATCTTCCAGCCAAGTAGGAAACTGAAGTTCGACTGGACGGCGGATTACCAGTATGTGAACCAGAACGGTTTTGGCTATGGTGAGTTCCAGCCGATAGACTATACGGATTGGGTAGGAGGCACCAATCCACCCATAGACCTTGATGTGAAGGATCCTGCCACGACGATTATGAACGGCTATAAGCGCAATATGTTCAATACGGGGGTGTCGATAGGCTATGAGACAGACAAACTGCTCTTCACCTCCACCACCAGTTATCAGTTCCTGCAAGACAAGATGCTGATGGACCAGGATTATATGACTCCTGACTATCTGCGCCTTGAACAGCGTCAGAAGATGAATGCACTTACACAAGAGTTCGTGCTAAGAAGTCGTGATAATAGTCGTTGGCAGCATGCCAGCGGACTCTTCGGCTCCTATCAATGGCTTCGTACAGACGCTCCCGTCTATTTTGGTGATGCTATCACGCAACCTATTGGGAATGCCATATCCAATGCGATGAAGGATGCCATGTATAAAGCCATGTATGGTCGTATGCTTGAGCAGATGACCCAACAGATGGTTGCTGAGATGATATCCAGAGGGATGCCGGAAGCTGCTGCCCAGGCAGCAGCGGCAAAGGCTGCTCCTGCCGCTGCAGAGAAAGCTGCATCGGCTGCAATAGAGAAGGCTGGCATCAATATGAGTGCGGAGATGGGGGTCCCAGAGTCATTTAAGACTCCGTCAATGAACTTTGCACTCTTTCATGAGTCGAACTTTTTGCTTACAGACCGCCTGAAGCTAACCCTCGGTCTCCGCTTTAATGTGGATAAGGTGAAAATAGAGTATGATGCCCTTGCGTATATGAATATGACAGGTGGTACGGCAGAGCGTCAGGCTACCTATCATCTTACGTCGCATGTTGTGGACAGCCGTTCGAAAACTTATACCCAGTTGTTGCCTAAGTTCGGACTGACTTATAGCTTCAAGGGGAACCTCGGTAATGTCTATGCTAATGTCTCTAAAGGCTATCGTGCCGGCGGCTATAATATACAGATGTTCAGCGATATCCTTCAGACCGACCTTAATGCTCATCAGCAGGATGCCATGCGTGGTGACTATGACGTGGAGCATACAGCAGAAGACTACGATGCCATCAATGAGACTATCGCTTATAAGCCCGAGGAGTCGTGGAACTTCGAGATAGGCTCCCACTTGAATCTCTTTGGCGGTATGGTACATGCTGATATCGCGCTATTCTATATGAGGGTTCGTAACCAGCAACTCTCTATTATGGAACCTCACAGTAATTACGGTCGTATGATGGTGAATGCCGGAAAGAGCCATTCCTGCGGTCTGGAAACCACACTGCGTGGACGTGCCTTCGATAATGCACTGGATTGGAGTGCCACCTATAGCTTTACCAACGCCAAGTTTGATGACTATGAGGATAAAACGTCGACGACACCTTATACTCAGGATATTAGAACAATCAGTTATGAGGATAACTGCATACCTTTTGTTCCAAAGCACATGTTCAATGCAATGATGGATTATCATATTGGTCAGTTTACTATAGGTGCAAATGTCTCAGGACAAGGCAAGGTGTGGTGGGATGAGGCGAATACTTACGCCCAGAAGTTCTATGCCCTCTTAGGTGCCCATGCCGATTATGACTTCGGCCCTGTCCTCATCAGCCTTTGGGGACGTAACCTCACGGATACGAAATACAATACCTTTGCTGTTTCAAGTGCTGCCGCAGGAGGTACGCGCTACTTTGCACAACGAGGTAATCCTATACAGTTTGGTATGGATGTGAGTATTCACTTTTAGTGATATATAATAAACCAAACTTAGTTATTTCTGTTAATAACGTTAAAATTAACGGAATTAATTAACTAAAAGACTTCTTCATATCGTTAAAAGCAGTATCTTTGCTTCCGATATGAAGAAGTCTACTATTTGGGCAATATCCATCGTGATGGGACTCTCGTTCCTCGGACTCCTTTACCTTCAGTTCTCCTATGTCGAGGAGATGGTGAAGATGAAGAAGGAACAGTTTGACGAGAGCGTTTACCGTAGTCTCTATCAGGCATCCCGAAATCTGGAGGTGAATGAGACACAGCGTTATCTGGAGAAGGATGTGAATGCCACCGAGCGTCGTGCATTCAGCCAGGACTCCGTGATGGTCGACGGATTGGATGGCAGCATCCGCCATTCACACCAGTTCGCTGTAGCTGCTGATGATGGTACAGTATACTCCTCTTTCCAGGTAAAGGCTTTTGAGATAAAACCGGCATCCGTCCCCAAGGCGATGATACTCCGTAAGGACAAGAGCTCGATCTCTGCAGCCGCTAAGTCGATGCAGGAGATAGTGCGCAACCGTTATATCTATCAGAAGGCATTGCTTGACGAGGTCATCTATAACATCCTCTATACAGCCAGTGACAAGCCCCTGAAGGAACGAGTCAATTTCAGGATGCTCGACAGGGATATCCGTACGGAATTGCAGAATAACGGTATCAATATCCCTTACCATGTCACCGTGTCCACGACAGATGGACGGGAGATATTCCGTTGTTCAGACTATACCGATGAAGGACAGGAGTATAGCTATACACAGTATCTGTTCCAGAACGACCCTCAGTCGAAGATGGGCGTGGTGAAGGTTCACTTCCCCGAGATGAGCAGCTATATCTTCTCGTCCGTGCGCTTTATGATTCCGTCACTGGTCTTCACTCTGGTATTGCTGATTACCTTCCTCTTTACCATCGTGGTGATTTTCCGGCAGAAACGTTATACGGAGATAAAAAATGACTTTATCAATAATATGACGCATGAGCTGAAGACTCCGATAGCCTCTATCTCACTGGCAGCACAGATGATGAACGACGACAGTGTGACGAAGTCTGAGCAGATGACGAAGCACTTGGGTGGCGTGATTGCCGACGAGTCGAAACGCTTGCGCTTCCTCGTGGAGAAGGTGTTGCAGATGTCTATGTTCGACAAGAAGAGCGTGGTGTTTAAGAAGAAGGAACTGGATCTCAACGAGATGGTAGAGAATATCGCCTCCACATTCTCCTTGCGCGTGGAACATACGGGTGGAAAGATATATACAGAGATTGAGGCAGTCGACTCTTCCATGTATGTCGATGAGGTGCACTTCCAGAATGCCATCACCAATCTGATGGATAATGCTGTCAAATACCGCAAGCCCGAAGAACCGTTGGATGTCTATATCCGCACATGGAACGATCATGGTCACCTCTGTCTCAGTATCCGTGATACAGGACAGGGTATCAAGAAAGAGAATGTCAAGAAGATCTTCGACAAGTTCTATCGTGTGCATACTGGTAACAAACACGACGTGAAGGGTTTCGGTCTTGGACTCGCCTATGTGAAGAAAGTCATAGACCTCCATCAAGGTGACATCAAGTGTGAGAGTGAATTGGGGAAGGGGACGAAGTTTACAATCTCCCTGCCGATTATAAAAGAGAATAATGAAGATTGAATATGAACCATTTAACAGAAACGATTATGGACGAAAAACTTAAAATTCTTCTTTGTGAAGATGACGAGAACCTTGGAATGCTGTTGCGTGAGTATCTTGCAGCAAAAGGCTATATGGCAGAGCTCTGCCCTGATGGCGAGGCTGGCTATAAGGCTTTCCAGAAGACTAAGTTTGACATCTGTGTATTGGACGTGATGATGCCGAAGAAAGACGGCTTCACACTCGCACAGGAGATTCGCACCTCCAATGTGGAGATTCCTATTATCTTCTTGACGGCAAAGACACTGAAGGATGATATCCTCGAAGGTTTCAAGATTGGTGCAGACGACTATATCACCAAACCCTTCTCCATGGAGGAACTCGTGTTCCGTATTGAGGCAATCCTGCGTCGCGTACGTGGAAAGAAGAATAAGGAGAGTTCTGTCTATCGCATTGGACGCTTTACCTTCGACACCCAGAAGCAGTTGTTGACGATAGGGGAGAAGCAGACGAAGCTCACCACCAAGGAGAATGAGTTGCTGGCGCTGCTCTGCTCACATGCTAACGAGATCTTGCAGCGTGACTTCGCATTGAAGACCATCTGGATTGATGACAATTACTTCAATGCCCGTTCGATGGACGTGTATATCACTAAGTTGCGTAAACATCTGAAAGATGACGACCAGATAGAGATTATCAATATCCACGGCAAAGGCTATAAGCTCATTGCACCGGAAGAAGAGTAATCAAGACTTTTGTATAGTGGTAAATGAAAGGGGACGTGTCAAAAATAACAGACACGCCCTCTTTTCGCTTAAAGGAAAGCCTCTTTAAGGGGTATTCCAGGCCCTGGAACAACTTGTCCCAAGCCTTGGAACAAAGTGTTCCAAGCCTTGGAACAAGTGATAGAAGGCATTATTCTTTATCTTTAAAACAAGTTTTTAAGATACTCTCGTTCAAAAATACCCAAATATATTTGGCATTTTATTCACTTATTTGTATCTTTGCCATTGACTTGAATAGCCCGAAAGGGTGAAAGCGGGTCATAACTTTGTTGGTTAAGGACGTTTACGAGAGTTACTATTCCACAGGAAATCAAGGATGTCTGAAATGTGGAAGTTATTACATTGGTTTCCGTGTAAGTTGTTATAAATTAGCCCATTTGCGCTAATTTGCGTTTTTCTTTCACTTACTAACTCGGACGAATATTGAGGCAGTTCCGTTACCAAAGTGTTACCTGCGATTGTTTGGGTAATATGTGTAGAATCGGGTAATCTGTACAAGATTCATTGTGGCTCGGAATAATATACATGTTCTGACATATTTTGCACGACAGGAAATGCTCTGAGATTGTTTAATTTTGTAACCCAAATTCAGAGCATGATGAAAATTCAGAAATTCAAGGTGCTGCTGTACCTGAAGAAAGGCAGCACAGACAAGCGAGGAAAAGCACCCATTATGGGGCGCATCACCCTCAACAATTCGATGGCGCAGTTCTCCTGCAAACTGTCGTGTACCCCTAACTTGTGGAATCCCCGTTCTGGCAGATTGGATGGAAAGAGCCGTGAGGCTGTGGAGGTCAATGCCAAGATTGACAAACTGCTGCTCAACATTAACTCTGCCTATGATAATTTGCTGAAACGCAATGTGGCCTTCACTGCCCAAAGCATCAAGGAACTGATGCAAGGTAGTGTAGAGTGCCAAGTGACACTGATGGATATGATGGACAGGCTCTATGCAGATATGGAGAAGCGTATAGGCATAGACAGGGTGGAAGGCTCGCTCGTGCATTACAAACAAGCTCGGACAACTCTCGGCAAGTTCGTAGAAGCCAAGTTCAAGACGAAAGACGTTGCATTCGGTCAACTGACCAACCAGTTCATTTCCGACTACTATTGTTCTATCATTTATTCAGTAGTTGTTCAATGGCGGCGACTACTGCACTCGGATTAGAGGGCCAGGGAGCACCCCCGGGGACGAGTCGCCCTGTGG
>CACXQL010000011.1 GCA_902769805.1 uncultured Prevotellaceae bacterium | reverse complement strand
TATTGTGCCAAACATTGAAGCCGGTTATATTGCTATGCTTTATCCTGAGGCTCCAAATCATCCAATGCAATCATACTATCTGACTAAGAAAGGCAGAGAGTTATTGAAACAACTCTAATAAGTGTTAATTTGCCGTTTCATGGTATTTGAGGCAGTTTGTAAAACCTTGTTATAGTGGCTGAGTGGTGCAAATGTGGTGCACTTTATGGATGCAAAAATCCGCAAGCGACTGATAATCAGTTTCTTGCGGATTGTTCTTGGTGATCCGTTTGGGGCTCGAACCCAAGACCCCAACATTAAAAGTGTTGTGCTCTACCAACTGAGCTAACGGATCTACCTTTGATGCTTAAAGCGGGTGCAAAGGTAGGCATATTTTTTCAATCTGCCAAATTTCTTAGGATGTTTTTTATGTTACTGCTCATGCAGATGCCATACACTCATGACTTTACGGCGGATGGCTATGTAATTAAGCAGGGCAACTAATAGATAGAGTCCGATGCCTGTCAGAAGGGCAGGACTCAGGCTGGCAGCACTATAGCTGGGATAGAGTTGCCCAAACAACGGGAGATAGTAGGCTCGTAACAGGAGGACGATGCCAACGGACAATAGGAGTACCAGTGTGTTGAGACCGATGGTCAGCAAATGATAGGGGTGTGCCACGGCTTGTGGGGAATAGCCTATCAACAAGAGATTGTCTATCTTCTCGGTATTTTTCTGTAACAACAGGAAGATGCTGAGAAGCAGGACATAGAAGGCGAGGGCACTAATAATAAGTCCAATGACGAGGACGATGCTGATGATGATACGCAGGAAATGAGCCGTACGTGCCGCTTCAGTATCGTTCGCCTCTGTTTCATAGCCTTTTGTTGCGAGGAACTCGGCGATCTTCTCGTCAGTGGGGTTGCTGACAGTGACGATGAGTCGTGAGGGTTTTGGCTGGCGGTCAGGAGAGAGGGTGGCATTCATCTCATCCATGAACTTCTGAGGCACAAGGATGGTGTTGAGCTTCTTGGAGAAGGCTACGACATGACCAGTCAATTCCTTGCTTGCTGCTGTGCCGCGAAGATAGAAGTGTATCTTCGCCATTGAGACAAGATCCTCAGAGAGGGTAGGCAGTCCCTGACTGCTGGCAAAACCGAAATTATAGAGGTTGAGATAGTTACGGGGCAGTACGATGGGAATATCGTTGGAGCCTGACTCCCATTTCCAACGGTAGAGATCGATATCCATGAAATCGTCGGGTACTGACTCGAAGAACATTTCTGTGGAGAACTGTACGCCTAACCGTTCACTGCCAATGGTGGCAACGACGCTGAACAGGGAGGGCGTGAAAGCCCCTACATTACTGACAGAAGGCTGTTGGCGTACCTCGGTAATATCTTTCTCTGAGAAAGTCGGTGCCTTCCCTGTCAGGGTGCGCATCGTACTCACATGCTTAGCCATTACCATCTGTCCCGGCTTCATGAAGCTGTCGTTGCCTGTGAACATCGGGATGATGTCAGTAGCAAACTGGATGGCAGCGAGGACGATGGTCATTCCACAGAGGTTGGCGAGCACGAAGCCCGCCAACTGTCCTGCGTTCATATGTCGGCTTAAAAGCCTGTAGAGTAACTTATTCAAGGAATTAGAACTGTTTGGCGATCAGATTCACAATGTTCTCGATAGGATCCTTTTCGGCATCACTCATCTTCACAACCAGTTCACCTGCGGTATCGCTGGTGTCGTAGAACTCAGCGGTCTTGATATACTCGCTGGCAGCGCTGGCAGCATCTTTAGCATCTGCGTTGATAAGATCTGCTACCTTAGCAATAGATGCAATATCGCAGAAGATATAGACACGGCGTCCGTTGATGACGCTCTTGTCGAAACCACTCTTAGCCTCTGTGAAGGCAGCATCCTCACCAACGACAAAATAAGTAGCACCATTCTTGAAACCGAAGTCCATGTCCTCGTCAGGATTGATTCCCTGCTCCTTAACCTTGTCTGTAATGCTGGTATCCTTGGTCTTCAGATAGGCTACAACACCAGGCACATTTATAACAGCAGACTTATCGACATTGACGTTACCTATGCTGAGAGCGAAGTCGCCTTCGATAGCCTCCAGCACTTTCTTTACCTCATCCTTTATATCTTTAATACCACCCTGATCGAAGATGCCTTTCTTGTCAAACAACTCAAACATCTTCTTACCATTGATGTTAGCATACGCCATAAAAGCACCCTTCGGGAGATATTTCAGATAGTCACCAGCAATCTTGCCGCACATCTCGGTAGACTCCTTGATGTAGTTCTTCCAAGCGTCAGACTTGGCGATGGTCTCGAAGGAGAGCTTTGCCTCCCCCTTGTCAGTAGTGAGGTTGAGGATGATGCTGAGGTCTTTCAGCTCAGCACCCTCAGGGAGCATCTTCTTGGCATCGGCATCCATGACACCTTCAGCAATAGCCATAGGAATAAGTGCCTTGATAAAGCCTTTGGCTTCAGCGAGCTTAGCGAAATCATCGTTCTCAGCCATCGTGCCCTTGGTGTCGTCGTTCTTGAACTTGGCAATGACATCATCGAGGCTATAGCTCTCAGAGATAAAGAAAGCGGCATCGTCGAAGGCAACAACAGCCTTGCCGTCCTGGATATACTGGATGCCGTCTTTTTCTTTAACAGGCTCGCCGCCGTCTTCCTTCTGTAAGGCATTAGCCAACTCCAGGAAGTCATCCTTGCTGGAGATTGTTGCAACAGCAGCCTGCTTGTCGTTATTGTCTGCAAAGAAAACGAAGATAGGCTCTTTCAGGTCAATACCAGCCTTGGTGGGGTCTTCCATAATCTTCTTAATAAGATTCTTGGTCTCCTGGTTCTTGACACCTTCTTCCATAGTCGCCTGCAGTTTCTTCTTAGCATCTGCATTGTCAGCGATCTTGCTCTTTTCAATGATCTGTTTGACATCGATACTGATGACAGCAGCATTGTCAGGGATGAACTTTGCATTCTTCTGAGAAGACTTTGAACACGATGAGAGTACGAATACTGCTATCAGCAGCATGTACAACAAATTGCACTTTCTCTGTTTCATACTAAATATCATTTTAGGGTTTAAGTTGTATATACATTCAAATTTTGGCACAAAGATAAGAAAAAATATGAATCAAAGAGACGAAAGGGAGTTAAAGGGAGTTAAAGGATGGCAGATTTGTGTAAAAAGCAGTATCTTTGCACCCGTCATGGGCATTTTATATATTGTACCCACGCCTGTAGGTAACATGGAGGATATGACGCTCCGTGCCATCCGTGTCCTGAAAGAAGCTGATCTTGTATTGGCAGAGGATACGCGTACGTCGGGCATCCTGCTGAAGCATTTTGATATTCAGCAGCATCTCCTTTCCCACCATAAATTCAACGAACATGGCACGAGTGCCGCTATTGTGGAACGCTTGCAGGCAGGACAGACCGTAGCACTCATCAGTGATGCAGGAACACCAGGCATCTCTGACCCAGGTTTCTATCTGGTGCGTGAGGCTGTCCGTGCAGGTATAGAAGTGCAGACACTGCCAGGTGCCACGGCCTTTGTACCAGCCTTGGTGAGCAGCGGGCTCCCCTGTGACCGTTTCTGTTTTGAGGGTTTCCTTCCTCAGAAGAAGGGACGGCAGACGAAGATTCAGAGTCTGGCAGAGGAAGAGCGTACGATGGTGTTCTATGAGTCGCCCTATCGGGTACTGAAAACTTTGCAGCAGTTTGCCGAAGTGATGGGTAAAGAACGTCAGGTGAGTGTATGCCGAGAGATCAGTAAGGTACACGAGGAGAGTGTCCGTGGTACCTTGGAAGAGGTGATAGCCCACTTTACGGAGCATGAGCCACGAGGGGAGTTTGTGATTGTCCTTGCGGGGAGGGGATGTTGAAAGTTGAAAGTTTAAAATTGATAGTTATAACAAGAATATGAAAAAGTTAATGATTTTGGCACTTGGTGCCGTAGCAGTGGTTGCCTGTAAACAGCAGGGACCGAAACCAGAGGAGTTGATGATGGCACAGCAAGCTGACTCGCTGAACCGTATCATCCAGCAGAAAGACAATGAGATCAATGACATGATGGCTACCTTCAACGAGATTGAGGAAGGTTTCCGTACCATCAATGCCGCTCAGGATCGTGTGACACTTGCCAAGGCAGGTGAGGGCGCTAACCGTGTAGAGCGTATCCGTGAGAATATCGCACAGATCCAGCAGACGATGCAGCACAACCGTGAACTCATCAACAAACTGAAGAACCAGCTGCGTACAAGTTCTGTGAAAGGCGATGAGTTGCGTAAGACTATTGAGAACCTCATACAGCAGATGGAGGATAAAGACAAAGAGATAGCCCAGTTGCGGAATGACCTGCAGTCAAGGGATATCCGTCTTGCCGAACTGGGTAATGAGGTGGCTGACCTCACTGTGGAGACTTCTCAACAGAAGGCAGAGATCTCTCAGAAAGCAGAGACAATCTCGGCTCAGGACAAGGCCCTCAATACCGCTTGGTTCGTCTTTGGTACGAAGAGTGAGTTGAAGGAGCAGCATATCATCGAGAATGGCAAAGTACTGCAGTCGAACTTCAACCGTGAATACTTCACGAAGATAGACATCCGCGTGGACAAGGAAATCAAGCTGTACTCACGCTCGGCTCAGTTGTTGACAGCTCATCCATCCTCCAGCTATGTGTTGGAGCGTGATGCCAATAAGCAGTATGTACTGCGTATCACCAATCCACAGTTGTTCTGGTCAACCAGCAAGTATCTGGTTGTCCTCGTCAAGTAAGAGCCCATGAGGAAGTGGTTGGTGTGCCTGACGATAGCCACCCTGTTTGTTGGCTGTAAGAGCGATGAGCAGGGTGTGCAGGTGACTGATGGTCAGTTGTCGTTCACATGGAATGCTGATGTCTGTGAACAGGAGATACGTCTGACAAACAGTGGCAGTTGGCAGGTGTCCAGCGATGCCAACTGCCGTAACTGGTGCTATCCTGTGAGGTCGAGTGGCGATGAGGCAACAATCACCCTTTGGGTCAGTCCTAATATCACCGATAAGCCCCGTTCAGGTAAGGTTACAGTCATCTCTGGCGGTAAGTCACAGGAGATCAGTGTCTCCCAACCAGCCTTTACCGGCAACCTTGACGATTATGTCTATCATCTGCCAGTGGTCTTCCATGTGATGTACAACGACGCTTCCAACGATACCCTGAATGTAAAGGAGAGTCAGTTGAAGAAAATACTCGAAGGTGTCAATAAGCTCTATGCCGCCAATAAGATGAATATCGTCTTTGAGATGGCGAAGTATGACAAGGAGGGTAAGAAGCTGAAAGAACCTGGTATCATCCGTCATGAAGTGAAGTTCAAGGAATACGACCCAGGCAAGTTCCTTGACCACACCAACGAAGAGTTCTCTGACTATCAACTGAATCTGAAGAAGAATATCAATATTTATGTCTTCCGCTTCAAACAGAGTAGTAAGGAGTCAACGACAATGGGTATTACTACACTACCCGTTGTTTCCAAGGCTCATCCGTTGGACAGTCTCTTGGCGACAGATGCTGCCAACGACTATGCCTATTTGAATCAGTCGTGGGGTGTATGTATTAACAATGCGGGTATCTATGAATGGCAGGATAACAAGTCGTATAATCCCCGTTATGTGGTAGCTACTATGGCTCATGAGCTGGGACATTATTTAGGGCTGCTCCATACCTTCTCCAATGACGAGTGTAATAATGACGATGCCTGCGATGACACGCATATCAGCGACTATGATAACTATATGGCATATGTGGCGAAGCTGTTAGACGACATCATAGCAAGTGGCAGGAAGGATATCTCTATGAAGGAGGTTGCCACCCGTATTGACTGCAAGACCAATGAGGAGTTCCTGGCAGATAATATCCTCGACTACACCTATACCACCAATGAGAAGTTCACTGCCCAGCAACGGGCGCGTACCCGTCATATCCTCAAGTATGCCCCATTAGTACCAGGTCCTAAACTGGTGGACTATAATACGACGGGAAAGACCATGAGAGCTGTATCAGCTCCTTTGGACATCAAGAAGATAACTCCCTGTCCGAAAGTACCTGTCAGGCAGATGCCTGTAGTGAGAAGATAAGAACATATGATGTCATCTTATCTCGCGCGTACCTATATAATATATATAAGGTAAGAGAGTGTGTTTTCTGTTTTCTATACAACGATAAACAAACTGCATTTTTAAGTGCCAAATCTTAGTAATAGGGTACAAAAAGATACTAAAATGTTAAAAATTGGCGCAAAAAGATGTGTTTTTATAAAATTTATTTGTTGATTGTGAATAATTGTTGTAATTTTGCAAAATCTTGTGTGCAGACCCCTTTTAAGGGCAGTTCTAATTGCAAAGTATAATATATCAATATAATAATAATTAAGAGAGTGTTTATGGAAAAAAGACTAACGATGTTTTTGGCCTGCTTGTTCCTGAGTTTGGGACTCGCACTGGCACAGACAAAAGTTTCTGGTACCGTCATTTCTCAAGATGACAACGAGCCCGTCATCGGTGGACAGTTCCTGCCGGCAAGAACACCTTGCGTATCACTTATGTGGGTATGGAACCTATTGAAGTCAGTGCACGCGCCAACATGCGCATCCTGCTGACCAGCGATCAGAAAGCATTGGATGAAGTGATTGTGGTGGCCTATGGTACGGCAAAGAAGACTTCTTTCACTGGATCTGCAGAAAGTGTAAGTGCAGATAAGTTGGAACTTCGTCCAATTACTAGTGCAACAAAGGCTTTGGAAGGAAATGTCTCTGGTGTGTTAATGACATCAGGGACTGGTCAGCCAGGTAATGGAGCCTCTATCCGTATTCGTGGATTTGGTTCTATTAATGCTTCTAACGATCCGTTGTATGTAGTTGATGGTATTCCTTTCGATGGAAATATCAACTCCATCAATCCTGCTGATATTGAGAGCATGACAGTGTTGAAAGACGCGTCAGCAGGTGCTCTTTATGGTGCCCGTGGTGCCAACGGTGTTGTGATGATCACGACCAAGAAAGGTAAGGAAGGTAAAGTGAATGTGACATGGCGTTCTAACATTGGTTGGTCTAATCGTGCCTTAAAGAAATATGATAACGTGAGCCCAACCGAGTACACACAGCTGCTCTACGAATCTCTACGTAATGACTATATCTATAATCAGGGCTATGCTTGGGAAGACGCTGAAGTTGCTGCTCGTGGTGCTATGTCATCTAAGATGGGAGGAGAATTGTATAATCCATTTAAGAACTATACTTGGGATACAATTATCAATCCTGTTACCGGTCAAGTTCAGAGCGATGCAACAATGGCTTGGAATGAAAACTGGATGGATGCAGTGACTCGCAACAATGCCTTCCGTCACGAGCATCAGTTTTCTATCAGCGGTGGTTCTACAAAAACACAGTGGCTCACCTCTCTCGGATATTTGAACGAAGATGGTATTCTTAAAACGACATCTTTCCAGCGTTACAATGCTCGTGTTAATGTAAACACTGAGGTAACAGATTGGTTCTCTAGTAATTTGAATGTATCTTTGGCACATACTATTACCAATTATAGTAATTATGAAGATACTGCTAATTCCAATGTTTGGTACACGGCACAGTTTGCTAACCCATTACTCCCTATGTATTACAAGAATTTGGATGGAACTAATTTGTTGGATGCCAATGGTAATCCCCAGTTAGACTATGGTGATAAGGGACGTCCAGGTTCTTTGAAAGACTTTAATGTTTTAGGTGGTCTTGTAGACGATGCAGCTGATTACAAGCGTGACATTGCAAGTATACGTACTGGAATGGTATTTGGTGGCGATAGTGAGCGATTCGGTGTTTTCAAAGGATTGAAACTCGCTTTTAATTTCGGTTTGGACTATCGCTCTCAGGACAGTATGGACTATATGAATATGCATCATGGTAACCAGGCTAAGCAAGGTGGTCGCTTGACAAAAGAGCACTCACGTACGACAAGCTACACGTTCAACCAGTTGCTGACTTGGACGCGTTCATTTGATCAGCACAACTTTGATGTATTGTTCGGACATGAATTCTATGAGTATAAATATTCTTATATGTCAGCAGCTAAGACTAACTTGGTTGATGGAATTATGGAGCTTCGTCCTGGTACGACATTGCAGGAAGCTGATTCATATTCACAGCTTTATCGTGTAAACTCATGGCTTGGGCGTTTTAATTACAACTATGCTGACAGATATTACTTCTCTGCTTCACTTCGTTCAGATGCTTCCTCACGTTTCTATGTTGATAACAACAAGGGAACCTTCTGGTCTCTTGGTGCTAGTTGGCGTATGTCTCAGGAGAACTTCATGAAGAATATCAAATGGATAGACAACATGACATTCAAGATTAGCTATGGTGAGCAGGGTAATGATAATCTTGATACTTATTATGCTTGGCAGAGTCTGTATAATTTGTCTTATTCTAATGCAGACCAAGTCGGTGGTGTTATTACTTCACTGGAAACAAAAGATATCTCATGGGAAAAGAACGGAAACTTGAACATCGGTTTGGAAGGTTCTTTCTTGAATAACCGCATTAAAGCTTCTATTGAGTTCTATACTCGTAAGACTACCAATATGTTGCTCAGTTATCCTATGGCGACTTCTACAGGTTTTGACGGATATAATGCTAACGTTGGTGATATGCGTAACAGCGGTTGGGAATTCACCGTCACAGGAACTCCCATACAGACTAAGGATTTAAGATGGAATATTACTTGGATGGGTGCTACCACTAAGAATAAGGTGTTGAAATTGACTGCGGAGACTCCTGAGATTATTAAGGGAATCTACTCAATCAAGGAGGGCCAAGAACTGAATACTTTCTATATGGCCAAGTCGGCAGGTGTAGATCCTTCCAATGGTCAGCAACTGTATTGGGCTTTTGAAACGGACGAAGAAGGCAATAAGATTGAGGGAACAGAATATGTTACTAGCGATCGTACGAAAGCTTTAAGTAGCAAATATTATCTTGGAAGTCGTATTCCTACTTTGTATGGTAGTATCAGTACTGACTTAACCTTTAAGGGATTTGATTTGAGTGTACTTACAACATACTCTATCGGTGGTAAAGTATATGACTCGTTATATTCAGGCTCAATGAATGTACTTTATGTGAATAATACTTGGAACAGAAATGCTCTTCGCCGTTGGCAACAGCCTGGTGACGTTACAGATGTTCCACGTATTGAGATAGGTGGTACGTCTATTCCTACAGATCGCTATCTGATAGATGCTTCTTATTTTGCTATCAAGAACATTACGTTGGGCTATACGTTCCCAAGACATTGGATGTCAAAAGTCGGTATTACTGGACTGCGTGTCTACACGTCAGTTGATAATTTGGCTTTGTTCACTCATCTTGACGGTATGGATCCTCAGTACAACTTCTCTGGATCTAACAACTATACTTACGCAACTAACAAGACATGGAGTTTCGGTCTTGAGGTTAAGTTCTAATCAATACGGATAATAAGAGAATTGAATATGAAAAATATTGTAAAATATACAATGATTAGCTTATTGCTGGGAGGCATGTTCGCCTCTTGTGCAAAGGAAAAGCTTGAGACGAACCCAACCAGTTCAATGTCTGGCTCTACGCTGATGAATACAGCTTCAACGGCTTTGGTTCCGTTGAATGGTATTTATCGTACCTTTTGGACCTATGATAATACTGAGACATTTGGGCCAATGAGTTATGCCTTCATGAATGATATGATGGCTGAAGATATGGTGCTTGGTGCCGGTGGTAGTGGATGGTTTGAATGGGACGTTTTATACAAGCATAAGAACTATTTTACAAGTACAGGCGAACGTTCATATAATATATGGAATAACCACTATACTTGGATCTCTAATGCAAACTATATCATTGCTGCAGAAGAAACAATGTCTGGTGATCCTGCTGAAGTGAACAATGTAATTGGCCAGGCTTATGCAATCCGTGCTTTCGGATATTTCTATTTGGCACAGCATTTTGCACGTACATTAGTTGGTCACGAAAATGAAGCTTGTGTACCTATTTATACAGAACCAACCACTCCCGAAACTAAGGGACAGCCAAGATCTACTAATGCTGAGGTATATGCTCAGATTGATAAAGATATAAATAAGGCTATTGAGTTGCTGAAAGGAACTACTCGTAAGCACATCAGTCATATCGATTATGCTACAGCTCTTGGTTTGAAAGCTCGTATTGCTATGGTTGAGAATAAGTGGGAGGAAGCACGTGATGCGGCACATGAGGCAATCAAAGCCAGTCGTGCCAAGATTCTGCACACAGCAGATTTCGCAGGTGTCAATGATGTAACTAAAGCAAATGTAATTTGGGGACTTCAGATTCCTTCAGATCAGAAGACTGGTTACGCAAGCTATTTCGCACACATGGATACCCTCTATTATGGAGAGAAAGCTTTCAAGCAGATCAACAAAGTTCTTTATTCAAAGATCAATGACACTGACGAGCGTAAGGCATGGTGGAATCCAAGTCCCAAAAGTCCTTATAACGTTGTTGACGATAACGGTGAGGTAATCAGCGGCTATATCCAGGACAAGTTCCATTTTATTAGTGCAAAGGATATGACAGGTGACTACGTTCTGATGCGTGTCGAAGAAATGTATCTGACGGCTGCTGAGGCTGAATGTCAATTAGGTGATGAGGCAGCTGCCAAACAAGACCTTATGGAACTGATGAGTGTTCGTGATCCTGAGTACAAATGTAACAAGACGGGTAAAGCCTTGGGTAAGACTTCAAACGAAGAAACAGGTTCTTTGTTGGAAGAAATTATTACTCAGCGTCGTGTAGAACTTTGGGGTGAGTATGGTCGTCTGTATGACTTAAAGCGTCTGCACCAAGGATTCCGTAGAACTAAGGAGCAAGGTTGGCAAACAGGTTCTTATCGTCTTGAGAATAAACCAACTGACAATCCAGAAGGCTATATGTGGGTGTTCCTTATTCCTCAGACAGAGTTTGATGGTAATGAGAACATGACTCTTGAGAAGGACCAGAATCCAATGGGAGACGAATAATAATTTAAAATCAGTTGAGATTATGAAGATGTACAAATATATCATTGGCTTAATGATGTTTGCAGGTTTGGTAACATCCTGTAATACTGACAATATTGGTGGAGTTTACACGCCCACAGCACAGAACATCTCTTTTGTATCTGACGAGGCTGTTAATACCTTAACATCAGAAAGTGAGATAGAGGTTACAGTAAGCCTTTTGCGTAATATTACGAAAGGTGAGTATACTGCTCACTACACACTCACGTCTGAGCAGGAAGGTGTATTCACAGACCTGAATGGTGGCACAGTGACTTTTGCTGATGGATCAGCAAAGGCCTATGTCACTTTGAAGCTCAATGGCATGGAAAAAGGTAATGAATACAAGGCAACTCTGACACTTAGTGATGCTGATATAGAAACGGCAGATGAGAATATTGGAGACCCAACAGTAATTACAAATGTTACTGTGCTGTGTGACTACGAATGGGTTCCTGCAGGAACATGTACTTTCTATGACAATACTATTGATGAAAGCACGTTGACTGCAGAAGGAGTAAGTGTTGAGAATGCTTTAGGAACAAATCTGTATCGCCTTGTTGATGCCTATAAGAGTATTCCGGATGCAGGCTTATTGGATTCTGGTATCAGTTTTACGCTTAATGATGATGGCAGTTTCGATATTGTTAGAGATGCTGCAGGTGTAATAACTAAACTTTCTTTGAATGGCTCTGTATTTCCTATTGTATGGATTGACCAATATGCACCAACATATTGTAATACAATAGTTGAAGGAAACATTTATACGACGAATGCGTTGTTAGTTGTTGGCGAAGATTTCTATCTTGCTTCCTTTAGCTTTGAATGGGATAAAGATAAATAATTATTTCCTTGTTTCTAATGAAGGCGCACATTGTGCGCCTTCTTAGTTTAAAAACTTAAAACTTTATGAAAACATTACTCATTTGTTTGTTATTTTTGTTTTCTGTTGACTCTTTTGCAGTAAATCGTTCAGAGGAGGAAATGCAAACCGTAGCTTTTAACCATCTCTTTGCTAATGAATTATATGCAAATAGAGCAGGTTTCGTTGTCCCAAGACAACTTAATAGAGTTTTGTCAGAGAAATCATATTGCATATATGAGGCCACTGGCATTGGTTTTGTTGTGGTCAGCAGAGATGAAGCTTTTGCTCCTGTTCTTGGAATATCTTATTCCCCGTATCAATACGAGAATATGCCAGATGGATTCAAATGGTGGCTTACTACTATTTCGGAACGGATGGAAAGTGGTAAAATGCCTTTATCCTTGTCTGTAACTCCCAGAGACAACTTTGTTTCTACCACATGGGGGCAAGAAGACCCATACAACGGCTTATGTCCTAAGATAGGATCATCACGTCCACCTACAGGTTGCATGGCTACAGGTATGGCGCAGATTATGAAGTATTATAATTATCCTGCCCAAGGTAAAGGAATGGGAACATACACTATTGGGGGGGATACTAAGACGGTTTCGATAAATAAGGAGTACAATTGGGACCGAATGGAAGACAGTTATACCTCTAGATCTTCTATGCTCAACAAGGTTGCTGTACAGTATTTGATGGCAGATGCGGGAGCTGCTGCAAATATGACATATAGCATGTCCGGGAGTAGCGCTTATTTATATGATGCTGCAGGTGCAATGGCAGAAAACTTTCAGTATGACTCTCTATCATTGCATTATTTGAACAGAAATTTTTATTCTGATGCGGAATGGTTAGATTTTGTATACAATGAATTGTCACAATCTCATCCAATTCTTTATGGTGCGCAAGATAAGTCCTATGGAGGCCATGCATTTGTTTTAAGCGGAATAGATGCTGAAGGTAAAGTTTATGTCAATTGGGGGTGGGATGGATCTGGTGACGGTTATTATGACATTGCAGATCTTTCTCCTACAATCGACACAAAGAGTTTAGGGTTTACTTTTGATTCGTCTCAAGAGATGGTTATTGGCTTTAGGACACCATCATCATTGTCACCTTATGAATTCATGTCTCAATGGATTAGTGACGAACCATACACATTAAGAACACGAGATGTAAACCTGGTGGAGCTTGGGCTCCGTTCAATTTGGAACATCCATATTATATCGTTTACGGGAGTAGTGGAGCTTTATTTTAAAAATCTTTCTGGTGGAAAAGATGATAGTTTAATTTTCTGTGATACTGATGAAGACGGAATTGTTTATTCTCAGTATGGTTTTGAGGGGGTAGATGGGGATTTAATAAAGATTTCTATATCCCTTGACGATTTAGAAGCAGGAAGCTATAAAGTGTTTTTCAGGACGAAAGACAAACGCGAAACGACCCCACAAGTGGTTCGTGTTAACGGAGGCGAATATTATATTGAGCTAACGAAAAATGAAGATGGTACAATTGTCACTTCCTCAGATGCTATTCCAGAGCCCAGTGGTATTCAGAATATTCCTGTTAAACCTGCAGCGTCTGCAGAATCTGTTCGCTACTTCGACCTGCAAGGTCGTGAGGTGAACGGCTCGACGAAGGGTTTGCTCATCCGCAAGCAGGGTGATGAGGTGAGAAAAGTAATGGTGAAATAATAATGAAAAGACTCCTTTCTGTAACATTGCTGGCACTGACTGTCATCGCAGTCGGTATGGCAAAAGGCAAGACAGAGGCTCGCAGTAATGGCTATCCGATTAGTCAGGTACCATTTACGGCAGTGAAAATTACGCCGCAGTCTTTCTGGGGCGACCGTATCAAGGCTGCCCGCGAGGTGACGATTCCCCTGGCTTTCTCGAAATGTGAGAGTGAACACCGCTATAAGAATTTCGAGATGGCTGCCTATACGTTGCAGCATCCTGGACATCCCGGACTGCAGACCAAGGAATGGGATGTGTCGAAGTTTATGGGGTTCTCCTTCGATGATACCGATGTGTATAAGACTATCGAGGGGGCGAGCTATGTGCTGCAGACCTATCCGGACGACAAGCTGAAAGCCTATATTGACAGTGTGCTGGACGTGGTGGGTGCTGCCCAGGAGTCGGATGGCTATCTCTATACTGCCCGTACCATTAACCCAGAGCATCCCCACCAATGGGCAGGTAAGAAACGCTGGGAGGTAGAGGACTTCCTGAGTCATGAACTCTATAATCTCGGTCACATGGTGGATGCCGCCTGTGCCCATTATCAGGCAACAGGCAGTGATAAGTTCCTGAATATCGCCAGACGCTATGCCGACTGTGTCATCCGTGAGGTGGGACCGAATGCCGGTCAAGCCTGTGTGGTACCAGGTCACCAGATCGCTGAGATGGCACTGGCACGCCTGTATGTGTTGACAGGAGAAAGGAAATACCTCGACGAGGCAAAGTTCCTGTTGGACTATCGTGGCAAGACAGGACGTAAGGATATCTACTCACAAAGTGACAAACCTGTGGTGGACCAGACAGAGGCATGGGGACATGCTGTCCGTGCCGGTTATATGTATGCCGGCATGGCAGATGTGGCTGCCTTGACAGGTGACTCTGCCTATATCAAGGCGATAGATACGCTTTACGAGAATATCGTCTCGAAGAAATATTATATCACAGGCGGTGTCGGTGCCCGTCATCAGGGAGAGGCCTTCGGTGCCGACTATGAGTTGCCCAACCTGACCTCCTATAACGAGACATGTGCCGCTATCTCAATGGTGTACCTGTTCCATCGTATGTTCCTCCTGCATGGTGATGCGAAATACATCGATTGCATGGAGCGTACTTTATATAACGGTGTCATCAGCGGTATGTCTGTGGATGGCGGACGCTTCTTCTACCCCAATCCGTTGTCGTCGGACGGTAAGTATGCCTTCAATGCCGACAATACCGTAGAGCGTCAGCCATGGTTCGGCTGTGCCTGCTGTCCTTCGAATCTCTGCCGTTTCATCCCTTCCTTCCCAGGCTATATGTATGCCGTAAAAGACCGTAGACTCTATGTCAACCTGTTTGCTGGCAATACTGCCACGATGCAGGTAGAGGGCAAGGAGGTCGTGCTGGAGCAGCAGACGAACTATCCATGGGACGGTGACATCGCTCTTAGGATTGTCAAGAACCAGGCGAAAGCCTTCGACCTTGCCATCCGTATTCCTGGTTGGGTGATGAACAAACCTGTTCCCAGCGACCTCTATCGTTTCGAGGATGATATACTCTCCGGCTATAAAGTAATGGTCAATGGTCAGGAAGTACAGGGTGAACTTGTTGACGGCTATATGCTCATCAACCGTTCGTGGAAGAAGGGCGATATTGTCAGTATCCATTTCGATATGCCCGTCCGTCGCGTCAAAGCCAACCATCATGTGGCAGACGACCGTGGAAGGGTCGCCATCGAGCGTGGTCCGCTGGTCTATTGTGCAGAGGGTGTGGACAATCGCCAGTTCAGTATCTTCAATTTCCTGGTGTCTCGCCGTTCCGCTTTCAAGGTCGTTGACCATGTCATCAATGGTACTCGTGGCGTGAACTTCAATGTGAAGGCTATCGAGGTGAGCGGACAGGCATTGGATTCGCATCGTGACGGCAGTGTCTCCGTCGAGAATGCTACCCTGACGATGATACCATATTATGCGTGGAACCACAGGGGACCTGGTCTGATGGAGGTCTGGATGGCACAGACGATTGCCGCCGCAGGAAATTATTAATGGAGCATCTTAGATGTCTTTTAATGACAAAAAAGGACGTATTATCAAAAAAATAAGCACCTAAGTGCAAATTTTAATTAAATTTTATTGCCATTTAAAAAATTTATTCTATCTTTGCCCCAGAGTTAATTCACATTATTCACTAAAAAAGAATATGATTATGAAGAAAATGATGATGATCGCTGCTATGATGATCGCAGCAGTTAGTGCAAACGCACAGAATGAGGTTGGCCAGATTACTCTGCAGCCGAAGGTTGGTATTAACATTGCTAGGATTACTGGTGATGGTGACATTAAGTCAAAGGTAGGACTCATTGCAGGTGTTGAGGCTGAGTATGGTATTTCTGAGAACTTTGGACTTGCTTTTGGTGCAGTGTATTCTCAGGAAGGTGCTAAGACAAATTATGTAGATGCTGAAGGCGAAGGTGCTTCTGCTTATTTGGTAAGGGATGCAAAGTGGAATCTTGACTACATCAACGTTCCTATCTTGGCTCAGTACTATCCTATCAAGGGTCTTGCCATCAAGGCTGGTGCTCAGTTCGGTTTCAACGTACGTCACAAGGTTTCTGCTGATGGTGATAAAGGAAACATTGAGGGTGTGAAGAGTTTCAACTTCTCTATTCCTGTAGGTCTGTCTTATGAGTATGAGAGCTTCGTACTGGATGCTCGCTACCATATTGGTCTCACCAAGATTTTCAAGGATGCAGACAAGGGTCGCAACAGCACCTTCTCTATCACTATCGGTTACAAGTTCGCTCTCTAATCTTGGTTAGAAGCTAATCATTAACGAAATAATGCGCTCCCCAAAAGGAGCGCATTTTTTTGTCGGAACAACGAAAAAGTTTGGTGCCGCCTATCGTCGAGATAGCCGCCGCCTATTGATGCGAAAGGTGCCGCCTATCGATGCGTTTGCTCGGGGGTATCTATGCGATAGCCGCCGCCAAACTCAGTAAGAGGTACCTTGAAAGTACCATCATCCTGAAAGAAAAGCCTTTTTTTCTTTGTTTTTTTGTCTATTTTGCACTATCTTTGTGGCAGTTATGTGGAAGAAAGGCCTGGTTCTTATATTGCTTGTGATGCTTACAAGCGGACTGTCAGCACAGGGAATGCTGACAGAGCACTATCAGATCACCACCCTTGATCTTGCCGCAGGACTCCCTCATAACAACGTTAACCACTTCTTTGTCGACAGCAAGGGCTTTATGTGGATATCCACCTATGGCGGTGGAGCCGTGCGGTATGACGGCTTCTCGTTCATGTCACCAGGCATCGGGACTCCCCAGGGGTGGAGCAGCAACTCATGCAAGTGTATCACCGAGGACAGGTATCACCGTCTCTGGATTGCCTATGACGAGCGTACGGATGTGATAGACATGCGTACTATGGGTAAGGTCATCCCTTCGTATAAGGATGGTGACATCAGTAAGATGCTCGACAGGTTGTCTGTGACAGTATATAGTGATGCGAAAGGAGCGTTGTGGCAGGTGGCTGGTGACACGATCTTCCGCTATACCTTCGATGAGGCAGGTGCCATCTCTCATATCAGTCACTACCATTATCAGGGGAATACTCCTGATGTCTGTATCAGGGACATTGAGCAGAATGGTTCCGTCTGGGTATGTGTGGACGGAGGACTCTATAGGCTGGCAGAGCGTAATGGTGTGCTGGTCCGTGAGGATATCGCTGCTGTGATGGAGCAGTTGAGGGGGCTTTATGTGACGGATATGCTAAAACGGGGTGGCAAGGTATGGATAGCCACTAACTTGGGACTCTTCGCCTACGACCAGTACAACCATTTGTTGCAGACTTATCGTCACTCCGGTGATGCCACCTCTATATCCCATGATTTCACCACTGCCCTCGCGGAGACCCCCGACGGTAGACTGATGGTGGGTACGTTGCGAGGTATCAATATCCTTTCGGAGCAGCAGAATACCTTTGACCACTGGGACAATGCCACAGTAGGACATCCGTTGCCCAGTGACTTCGTACATTGCCTGCTGGTGCGCGACGGACAGATATGGATCGGGACGGAGACGGCTGGTGTCGTCAAGTTGTCACCCCGTCCGTTGATGTTGCGTGACTACCGCCATGAGCAAGGCATTCCAACCAGTCTGTCGCCCCGTCCTGTGAATGCGATGTATGTAGAGCCTGACGGTACACTATGGGCAGGAACCGTAGAGGGTGGACTGAACAGAAAGGCAGTTGGCAGTCAGGTTTTCGAGCATTGGACGACACAGAACTCTGCCTTGTCGCATAACTCCGTGTCGGTCTTGGAGGCAGATGCCCACGGACAGCTTTGGATTGGAACGTGGGGTGGCGGTATCAACAAGATATCCCTAAAGGACAGAGTGCTGACGCATGTTGACATGCCGGAAGAGTTGACTGCCGTCACCAACTATATCGGTGCCCTTGTCTATGACAAATACAATGATGCCTTGTGGATAGGCTCTAATGACGGAGTCTTCTATTATGACCTGAAAACGGGGAGGGTAGAGGAACCGTTTGAGGGAAACCGTCTGGTGAGAGGCTGTATCGGCGGTTGCATCGACAGGAACGCACATTTGTGGATGGGATGTATCACAGGTCTGCGGGATATTGACCTGCGTTCCCGTCAGTCTGGTGGCAGGTTCCAATGCAGGAGCTTGATAGCCAAGCTCGACCATCCTGACTCCCGTATTGTCGATAAGATATGCTGTTTCTGTGAGGCAAAGGACGGTACGATGTGGTTAGGTTCCAACGGCTATGGAGTCTATCAGCGCGTCTTTGACACGAAGACAGGCAAAGAGACCTTCAAGGTGCTCACTACTGACGACGGACTTGCCAACAATACCGTCAGAAGTATGGTGGAGGATGCTCTGGGACGTTTGTGGATAACTACGGCAAACGGACTCTCTGTATATGACCCTCACGCGCGTACATTTATTAATTATGGAGAACGTGACGGATTGTTCTGTCAACATTTCTACTGGAACTCCGCAGTCAAGGGATCCGGCGGCTCTCTCTATCTGGGAAGCATGCAGGGAGTGATAGAAGTCGTGGGCGAGAATGCTGAGGCGAACTATCCTGTCCACCTGACCTTTACTCGCCTGATGGTCGATAACCAGATCGTTACGGCTTCCCATGGCGATTTTATCGATGCGGATATCTCACAGACAGATGTCATCCGCCTTCATGAGTCCAACAAGTCATTCTCTATTGAGTTCTCCGCACTGACCTATGCAGGAGAGACAATGGGACATTACAGCTACAGGTTGAAAGGCTTCGAGGATGAATGGACGCTCTTGAAACCAGGTGAACACTCTGCCCGCTATACCAGTCTGAAGCCGGGTAGCTATACTTTAGAGGTAAGGTACTCCTCAGACATGGACAACGAGGAACATGTCATCGCCATCGCCATCAAGGTCGCACCCTATTTCTGGAAGAGTTGGTGGTTCACTCTTTTGCTTGTCGCTGTCTTAATCTCCTTTGTGATATGGTTCTATCACTATAAGGAGAAAGAGTGGAAACAGCAGGAAGCGGAGGAACTGCTCATCCCCATCCGTAAGGTTTTGGCGGATGCTGACGAACCCAAACAGTTGCAGACACGCATCCAGAATATCCTGGACAACCATGAGAAATTCAAAGAGAGCCTACATAAGAGTGTGGAAGCGGACAGACAGGAGGTCATGCGTAATAATAAACCCTTTATGGAGCGTGTCATGGATGTGATGGAACAGCATTATACAGACAGTGAGTTTGATGTGACAGCGTTTGCCGATGCTGTCGGTATGAGCAAGCCCCTGCTGTCGAAACGCCTGAGTGCTGAGACAGGACTGAGTACGGGACAGTTTATCCGTAACTATCGCCTGACCATCGCCAAGAAACTCATCCTGGAGAATATCAGTGAGCGTAACATCACAGAGATAGCCTATAAGGTAGGCTTCAATGATCCCAAATACTTTACCAGGTGTTTCACGCGTCAATATGGGTGTAGTCCAAGTACCTATATGGGTGATGAAGATATGGGGAAGGGACAGGGAGAAGAATCCGATAATTGAGTTTAATTTCCACTTTTATACACTTTTGTCCACCTAAAATATTGTTTTGTCCACCCCAAGGGGTGGCTTTTTGTTTACTTTTGCCCTCGTAAAATTCAATTACTAACAAATAATAGTTTTAACCTAAAGACAATTAGCAATGAGAAAACAAGTATTATTCTCTTTGATGCTGACCTTGGGAATGATGGGTGGACTGACGGTCTGTCCTGTTTCCGTGAAGGCGGCAGTGACCCAGCAGACCATCAAGGTCAAGGGTCAGGTTGTGGACCAGGACGGAGAACCCCTGATTGGTGCAACTGTTAGAGTGAAGGGTGCTCAGTCTGGAAGCGTGACCGATCTTGATGGTAATTTCGAGATTGAGGCATCTTCAAACGCCACCTTATTAATTAGTTATGTGGGCTATAAGGACCGCGAGATCGCTGTCCGTGGTCGTGCCGTCATTGAGCAGATTCAGATGGAACCCGACTCACAGGTACTCGAACAGGTGGTCGTCGTGGGTTACGGTACACAGAAGAAAGCAGACCTGACAGGTTCTGTGTCTGTCGTAAATGCCGACGAGTTGAAGCGCACGTCCAACTCCAACATCTCCACGATGCTGGAAGGTAAGGTTGCTGGTGTACAGATTTCCTCAGACGGACAGCCGGGTGCAGACCCATCTGTGCGTATTCGTGGTTTGGGTACCTTTGGTGATACCTCTCCTCTTTACGTGATTGACGGTGTGCCCATGGGTACAACTATCCGCGACTTCTCACCGAATGATATCGAGACCATCCAGGTGCTGAAGGATGCTTCCGCTGGTGCTATCTACGGTTCACGTGCAGCTAACGGTGTGGTTATCATCACCACGAAGAGCGGTAAGAAAGACCAGCCTCTGAAGGTAGACTATAAGGGTTATTTCGGTGTTGACTGGATTCCAAGTGGTGTCTATGATATTATGAATGCTGATCAGTATAGCGAGTATTTGGGACATGCTGCAGCTAACTCCACTTCTCCGCTTCCTGGTGGTTATAGCATGAACCCAGAAACAGGCAAGTATCAGTTTGTAGATGGTACCAACACCAATTGGTTTGACGAGGTGTTCAAGACAGGATTCCGTCAGAACCATAATATCAACCTCAGCGGTGGTGGTGCACATAATACATATAATGTGGGACTTGACTACTTCCAGCAGAAGGGTACGTTGGAGGGTGCAGGTCCTAACTACAAGCGTTTCACCGCTCGTGTGAACAATATGATGGAGACTAAATTCATCAATTTCCGTACCAGTCTTGTATATTCTCATTCCAGTCAAGATGGTTTAGGACTTTCAAATGGCGGTGAGGATGGTTTCATCCAGGGTTACTATGGAGACGTTCATCCTGTATTGTTTGCTGCTGTGATGACTGCTCCAACCATTAAGGCATACGATGAGTCCACATGGTATTTGGACGACAAAGTTGCTTCTGCTAAGAATTATAACTATGATGCATACGGCTACGGTGTTTATTATGATGCTCTTCATGGTGATATTTCTCATTCAAATCCTTTGCTTGTTAACAACTTGTTTACAAGAAACACAATTGTGGACCGTGTTGTTGCCACGGGTTCAGCCGATGTAAATATCTTGAAGATGATTGGTTTGGATAGTAAGAATCATAAGTTGAACTACAAACTCAATCTCTCTTACAGCAAAACCAATGCTCAAGACAAGAGGTGGATATCTGCATGGTTCCAGGCTAACCGAATGGCTATGAGCAAGAGTAATGAGAAGTTAACGGAGGCCAAGCGTACTTATTCTGACTTCTTGGTGGAGAATACCTTGACATGGGATGGTAACTTCGGTTTGCATCATATTAATCTCTTAGGTGGTATCACCTACGAGGAGGAGAACACGCATCTGCTGAACGCATGGGGAACCAATCTTTCTGAACCCTATTTCCTGCAACTCCAGAATGCGGAAGATAGAGATGCTTCCTCTTTCGAGTATAAACACACATTGACTTCATTTGTGGGTCGTTTGAATTACGACTATGACAGTAAGTACCTCCTCTCTTTCATCCTTCGTCGTGACGGTAGTTCACGTTTGTCAAAGGATATCCGCTGGGGTACCTTCCCCTCAATCTCTGTGGGTTGGCGTTTCGATAAGGAAAATTTCTTCCCCATCGACCGTAACATAGTCAATATGTTCAAGATCCGTGCCAGTTATGGTGAGCTCGGTAATGAGGCTATTGGTGAGTATGCATATATGGCAACAATGGCTCGTAACAACATGGGCTACAGTTTTGGCAATACAGTAGTCTATGGTTCTGCAGTCTCTAACTTTGTGAATGAGAATATTGCTTGGGAGAAAAAGACCACGACAAATATTGGTATTGATCTCGCCATGTTCAATAACCGTTTAGAGTTTACCGCTGAGTGGTATAAGAATAAGTCAAAGGACCTGCTGTATGACGTATCTGTGCCTATTAATGCTGGTGTGGCTAACGAAAAAGTAAGAATGAATGCTGCTACTATGGAGAACAGTGGTTTCGAGTTCTCGGCTACCTATCGTAATTTTGACCATCCGCTGAAATGGCAGGTAAGTGCAAACCTAAGTACATTGAAGAACAAGGTTACTTCGTTGAGTACTGGCAAGGACTTCCAGGATGACGGTGATTACATCACCTATGTTGGTCAAGAGGTGGGACAATTCCATGGCTATGTCTTTGAGGGAATTGCCCGTACTCAGGCTGATTTGGACGATCATGCAACTCAGGTTGGAGCTCAGGTCGGTGACTGTCTTTATAAAGATGTCAGCGGACCGGCCGGTGAACCTGATGGTGTTATCGACGGTTATGACAAGGTCGTATTGGGAAGCGGTATGCCCAAGGTGAACTTTGGTATCAGTGCTCATCTGGAATATAAGAACTTCGACCTGAGCATCTCTACCTTCGGTGCCTTGAACTACCATGTTGCCGATGCCTTGTATAATGCTCTTAACTCATGCTATGGATATTGGAATAAAGATGTTGCAATAGCAGATGCCAACCGTTGGTCAGAGGACGGTTTGACCTATATCTCAAATATACCACGTACTTATATCGTGCCTAATGGTGAGGGATGGAATGACTATTTCAGTGACCGTAAGATCCAGAACGCCGCTTATTGGAAGATTGCTAACATTGAGTTGGGCTACAACATTCCCGATAAGGTGTTCAAGGGTGTGATTACTGGTGCCCGTGTCTATGTGTCGGCACAGAATCTCTATACCTTTACGAAGTTTAAGGGATACAATGTTGACTTCCCTGGCGGTGCATTTACTCCAGGTTTCAACTACTGCTCGTACCCAAGTGCACGCAGTTTCATGGCTGGTGTTCTCTTCTCATTCTAAGAAGTTGAAAGATTTAAAAACAGAATAATTGAAGTTAATTATGAAACTATATAAAATTTCACTGGCCCTTTTGATGGGCGTCGGCATACTGACTTCTTGTAGCGATAAACTGGATGTGACAGATCCCAACCAACCGACCACAACAGGTTTCGGTTCTACTGCTGCAGAATTGGAGGAAAGTGTGATTGCCATGTACAATCATATTCGTATGGAGGGTTCTTATGCCCGTGTTGGTTATGGAAATGATATCTGTCGTGCTGATGAGGTATGGAACTGTTCCCAGCAGTGGTATCTTCCGATTGATGATCTTAATTTCTCTGTAGAAGCTCCCGTAGCAGATGGTAACCTTCCTATGTGGGTTTGGCGTGAGTGGTATTATACCATTAATGTATGTAATTTTATTCTTTCAAAATGCGATGAAGTTGATGGTAACCTGGATGACCAGATGAAGAAGATAAAAGGTCAGGCGCTCTTTATGCGTGGTCTTGCCTATTATAATCTTTCCGGATATTTCCAGAATCCAATCCTTGTAACTGATTATAGCACTTATGCATCTCTTGATGGTCTGTATGCTCCTAATAAAGAAGAAGGTGATGAGGATGTCTATGCACAATATGACAGAGTACTTGATCAGGTTGAAAAAGACTTCTCAGAAGCAATGTCTTTGCTTCCATCTCGTGACGAAGGTGGCGAATGGGCTAAGGGCCGTGCAACCAATGGCGCTGCAGCCGGCTATTATGCTCGTACTCTGATGCAACGTCATAAGTATAGCGAGGCACTGACTGTTTTGAAGGCAATCATTAATGGTACATACGGTCATTATAAACTGATGGCTGATTATGGTGACAACTTCCAAGAAGGTAAGTATGAGAATAATGCAGAAAGTTTGTTTGAAGTGCAGTTCTTGGACTATGGTTCTCAGGGTTCAGATGACGAATGGACTCCTGTAAATACCAGTAAGAATGCCACACAGGGACATGCTATTGAGACCAACTTGGCACCAGGTGATTGTAATGGTTGGAGTGATCTTGCTGCTGCTCCCTGGCTCTATGAGTTGTTTAAGGCAGAACGTACTACTGACGGTTCTCTTGATCCACGTCTTTATTGGACGATTGGCACTTATGAGCCAGAGTGGGAGGGCTATGCATATGGTAACGTATGCTATACCAATAAAATGACTGCAGATACAAAGACTCAGTTTGTTACGAACAATAACTACGGTGGACTTCCTATCGCTAAGCATACAAACCTTCGTACAGGTCTTTATTCAAGTGTAGTACAGGGATTGCATTGCGGCGTTAACTTGCGCCTGATGCGCTATTCCGACGTGTTACTCCGCGCCGCTGAGTGCGAAAATGAGGTGAACGGTCCTACACAGCAGGCTATCGACTGGATCAATCAGGTTCGCACCCGTGCTAAGCTGAAGAATCTGAAACTTGCTGACTATACAGGGAATGCCGATAAGCTCTTCGAGCAGATTGCCAACGTAGAGCGTCCAAAGGAGTTCGGTTGTGAGTTTGGACGTGGTTTCGACCTCATCCGTTGGGGCTTCTTCTATACTCCAGGTCGTCTGCAGCAGTTGAAGGAACATGGAACATTCCGTAAGAGTAATGACAAGTCAAAGTTAAAGGATCCTGTCAGCTATGCAGATATTAGCACTGATGCTGAATTGAAGAGCTCCTTTGATACCTACAAACCAGGACATGAATATTTGCCAATAGTTACCTATATAACAAATGTCAATCCGAATGTTACAGGAAACTCTGCAAATGAAAACAAAGATAATGCTGCCTATTTCTCTAAGAAAGGTTGGACAGTACATCCTGTTGTTAGCCTTGGTGGAAAATAACTAATAACTATTAATGAATAAAGATTATGAAATATATCAATAAATTAGCATCCGTCTTTTTCATCGCTGCCCTTGGTGTGATGATGCTGACGAGTTGTGAAGGCAGTGAACTCTTCAAGGTGAATGCTCCCGACTGGCTCGCTGAGATGGGAGGTGAAGAAGAGGAAGAAGAGGAAGAACTGGTAGGTCAGATGGAAGATGTGTATAACATCGGTAGTGAAGATTTCTCTTCTGGTTTCTTTACTTTGGGAAAGACCTATGTCGTTCCTGCAGGTGCAAAATGGCAGGCTCAGTTTAATCTGACAGTCAATCCAGATAACATGTATTACAAGAACTTCTATATTGTACTGAATGCATGCACTGATGCAGCAACAGGAGCGCTTGGTGATGAGTTCGGTGTTATCCGTTATGATAATGACCCAACCAAGAACTCTGAGTGGAATACTGTAGGAACGGAGATTGACCGTAGTCTTGTCAGTGGTAACTTTACTAATTCCTCTCCGACGGAGGGTGATAAGCGAGATGTTGACGAATCGGTTCAGAAGATGAACGGAAAGATTACGCTGACCGTTGACCGTACAGACGGTGGACTTCTCATCAAGATGACCAATGGGGTACTGACAAAGACCTATACTCAGACAACCCCGTTCCCATCAACTGGAGCTGATGCACCTTTGGCATGCCGTATTGGTATTGATCACTCAATGGTTAGCTTCATCTCTACCAATATTGATCCTATCGGTGGACGCACTTCTGCTGACGACAAGCAACCTCTCTCTATGGTATTGAAAGGTGTTCCGGCAAAGGTCCTTCAGGGTACTGATATAGAGACAGTCTTATCTGGTGTCACAGCAGATGTTACCTTCGACGAATTGCCAGCTCCTGTCACCGTTAAGGCAGAGGATTTACAGTTTGAAGTAATTCCTAACATAACTGATCTTGGCACAAAAACACTTGTCGCTGCTTATGGAAAGACATTCAAAGGTGCAAGTGCAGATAAGCCAATTATCGCCCATGCTTCATTTAGTGTGGTTGATAAGTTGTACACCTGTATTGGTAAGACAGATAATACCAGTGGCTTCCGTGAGGAAACAACCGAGAACTTTAAAGTTGCCGCAGGTCAGACCTATGTTAACCACTTCACCAACTATACCAATGGTGTTGAAAACTGGAATAACTTCATCATCACGCTGACAAAGGCAGATGGTACAGAGTACTGCTTCGTACGTGCAGATAACTGGGGTTTGGGTGATAGCTACTGGGATGGCTGTCAGTCCTGTGACTGGGATTGGAATAACTTTAAGACTATCTTAAATGGTGCTAAGGTGACTACTTATATCACTAACCATGGTGATGGTACTGCCGATGTGAAGGCTGTAGTCGTTGGTTCTGACGGTAATACTTATACTCAGAACTATAAAGGACTCAAGAATATTGATCCTGCCGATTTCTACTTCAACCTGAGTATGGAGAAGGCTCATCTTGAGTTTGACTATGTGATAGGAGCTGAAGACAATACAAGTGGATTCCGTGCTGTTGCAACTCCAAATGTTAAGATTGCATCGGGTGAGACTTATGTTGATCGCTTTATCAATAATGGTGATGGTGTTGCCAATTGGAACAACTTCATCATCACGCTGACAAAGGCAGATGGTACAGAGTACTGCTTCGTACGTGCAGATAACTGGGGCCTGGGTAATAGCTACTGGGAAGGCTGTCAGTCCTGTGACTATAACTGGGAAATCTTTGCTACTATCATGGATGGTGCCAAGGTGACAACCTATATCACGAATAATGGTGATGGTACCGCTGATATAAAGGCTGTAGTAGTTGGTGGTGATGGTAAGACCTATACCCAAAACTATAAGGGTCTTAACAATATAGACCCTGATGACTTCTACTACAACTTGAGTATGGAGAAAGCTCACTTAGTATTCGAATAATACCTTAGTATATCAATTGCCTGCGGACGGTCTTGTGCTTGTCCGTGGGCATTTTATTCAAAGACAAATGATGAAGAACTTTTATAAACTATTGTGCTTATTAGCAGTTGTCACATTTTCTGTTGCCTGTAGTAGTGGCAGCGGTGATGACAATGGTGGTGGCGGAGGCGCCGAACTGTCTGTGTCTACGCCTGTCGTGTCTTCCGTCACAGATAACTCTGCTGTGGTAACGGCAACGGCAACAGGTTCAGGAATCACGAGCCGTGGTGTGTGCTATAGCACTAATGCCAATCCGACAATCAATGATACCAAGGTGACTGGTACGTCGGCAAAGATGACACTGACACTTGCCTCCTTGCAGGCATCTACGACTTATCATGTCCGTGCCTATGCACAGACGAGTGCTACTATACAATATTCTGATGATGTGACGTTCACGACGGCAGAGAAAGCCAGTTCCGATCTGGATGACTGGAAAGCTCCTACGTATGTTGACGACTATCGTAGTATCTCCACATGGGATAAGCGTGGTCAATGGAATCTTGGCAATGTGCATGACCCGTCGGTGATGAAGGCTGACGATGGCTATTATTATATGTATTGTACAGATGCCGGCTACGGTGACCCACAGGCAGGACATGGTCATTTCCATTGCCGTCGTTCTACTGACCTGATAAACTGGGAGTATCTGGGTGCCACCATGCCGAACACCCCCTCTTGGGTACAGACGAAGCTGAATGAGATACGTGCAGAAATGGGTCTTGGAGCTTCTACGGCAGGTACGAATTATGGTTACTGGGCTCCCTGTGTCCGTAAGGTGAAGACAGGGTTGTACCGTATGTATTACTGTATCGTGGTTCCTGGTACGATTGACGGTGACGGCACATGGAGTGAGCGTGCCTTTATCGGACTGATGGAGACCTCGAATCCTGGTGATGTCAACAGTTGGAAGGATAAAGGCTTTGTCATCACGAATTACTCTGACAAAGAACTGAACTATCGTGTGCCAGCTACCGACTGGGCAAACTGCTATTTCAAGTATAATGCCATCGACCCCTCGTTTGTCATCACACCGGAAGGTGAGCATTGGCTCATCTATGGCTCATGGCACAGTGGCTTTGCCGCTGTTAAACTGAATCCCGAGACAGGTAAGACAGTTGTAGATCCGCTGCCTAACCCATGGGGCGCCGCTAATGAGTCGGCTTATGGTAAACAGATATGGACACGTAGGGCAGGTGACCGCTGGCAGGCATCCGAGGCTCCGGAGGTCATCTATCATGATGGCTACTACTACCTGTTTATGGCGTATGATGCACTGGATGTTCCTTATAACACCCGTGTTGTCCGCTCTAAGACGATAGATGGAACATATACCGGTGATGAGGCTATCATGACGCATCCCTATAAGTTCAGTGGTGACCAGGGCTGGGTAGGCATCAGTCACTGTGCTGTCTTCGAAGATGGACAGGGTAACTGGTTCTATGCCTCACAGCAGCGCTTCCCCACAACAGCAGGTGGTAATGTGCCTAATGCTGTGATGCTGGGAGGTGTACGTAGCATCCAGTGGCTGTCTACAGGTTGGCCTGTGGTGATGCCTGAACGTTATGCCGCAGTACCGAAGGTCGCCATTACTGCCGAGGAGTTGGTCGGCACCTGGGAACATATTGACTTAGGCTATGATTATGGTAAGATGAAAACATCCTCTACGATGACCTTTGCTGCTGACGGTATGATCACAGATGGTGCGTGGAAGGGTGGCAAATGGTCTTTCGACGCTTCAAAGAACACCCTGACCGCTAATGGTGTAGAGTTGAAGGTGCAGCGCGAATGCGACTGGGAGGCAAGTCCTCGTAAACATACTATTGTATATGCAGGCATCAATGGCGATAAGAGCTATTGGGGCAAGAAAAAGTAACTGACTAATGAGACAGATTATATCCTTAGTGGTGGTGCTCAGCATGAGCACCACCCTAAATGCCCAGTCTCCGATGGTACACGATCCTGTGATGGCTTATGAGGATGGCACTTACTACCTCTTCGCCACAGGACATGGTATTCAGCAGATGACATCCAGAGACTGCAAGACATGGACAGTGTCGTCACAGCCTGTGATGACGGTGATACCACAATGGACACGGGATTCCGTGCCAGGGTTCACGAATCATGTATGGGCTCCCGACATCATCCGTTGGCATGACAGGTGGTGGCTCGCCTATAGCTGTTCGACATTCGGAAAGAATGGTTCTGCTATTGGTTTGCTGAGTAGTTCCTCGCTCAAGTCCCCGATATGGAATGACGAGGGGTGTATCGTGACATCCCGTGAGCAGCGTGATAACTGGAATGCCATCGATCCGAACTTCATCATAGACGAGGACGACCAGCCATGGCTGGTATGGGGCTCGTTCTGGGATGGAATACAAATGGCTCGCTTAGATACGACGATGCATCTTGCTAAGGGTGAAATACCTCGAACGATAGCTCGTCGCTACTCACCCAAAGACCTGAACCGTATGCCGAATCCTACCAGTCAGTATGCTGGTACCAACGCCATTGAGGCTCCGTTCATCATGAAACACGGAGGCTATTACTATCTCTTCGTGTCTTGGGACTATTGTTGCATGGGTAGCAAGAGTACCTATCGTGTAGTAGTAGGACGTAGCAAGACGGTAGATGGTCCGTACGTTGACCGTGATGGTGAGGATATGCGAGAGGGTGGTGGCACCCCGGTGATAGCTGGTGATAAGAAGGAGTTTGAGGCTTTGGGACATTGTGCTGCCTATCATTATGATGACAAGGATATCTTTATCTGTCATGGTTACAGCATTGCCCATAACGGTGCTTCGATTCTGGTACAGAGACCTATTCGTTGGACTGCTGACGGATGGCCGGAGATTTAGTGTATAGTGTATAGTTATGCGACGGATCCTTTTCTTCTTGCTTCTCACTTCTTGTTTCTTCCATCTTCCTTCTTCCGCTCAGTCGTGGACGGCAGACAATGGGAATGGGACATATACGAACCCGTTGTTCTACGATGAGTTCTCGGACCCTGACATTCTCAGGGTGGGTGATGACTACTATCTTGCAGGTACGACGATGCATACGGTGCCAGGACTGGTCATCCTTCACTCGAAAGACTTGGTGAACTGGGAGAATATCAGTTATTGTTTTGACCGTTTTGACTTCGAGGATGATGCTTTCTCGTTGAAGAACCATCAGGAGATATATGGTCAGGGCATCTGGGCTCCCTGTATCCGTTATGCTAACGGTCAATTCTATGTCTATTCGAATGTCAATGGAAAAGGACTACAGTGTTATACCAGCAAGGATATCCGTGGACCGTGGGAACATCATAACATGCAGGGACGTATCTACGACCTTAGTGTACTTTTCGATGATGATGGCAAGATCTATGCCATCCATGGCTATGGAGAGGTGAAATGTACGGAGCTGAAGCCAGATATGAGTGGTCCGAAGGAGGAGACCGAGCGTACTATTATCCCGGAAGGGAATGCGGTAGGCGAGGGGCATCACATGTACAAGATCAATGGTATGTATTACCTCATCTCTACAGACTATAAACCGAATGGACGTACCTTGTGTTCTCGTTCTAAGAGTATTTGGGGACCATACGAGACCATCACTATTACTGCTGATGAGACCTTCGGCTATCATGCGGCTCCTTTGACTCAGGTACCACAAGGTGAGAAATATCGTATTGGACAGGATGGCACGAAATTCGGTATCCCTGATGTCGACAAGGATGCTACTGCCTGTACGAATATCCATCAAGGCGGTATCGTAGAGGATCAGAGTGGACAATGGTGGGCTTTGCTGATGATGGACTTCCATAGTATCGGACGCACGGTGACACTTGCACCCATCACCTGGAAGGACGGATGGCCCATGCTCGGTCTGGAGGGCAACCTCAGTCGTGCGCCTCGTACGTGGCGCAAACCTAGTATGTCTGTGTCTAGTCTCCCTAGAGCCCCCTACCAGCGCAATGAGGACTTCAATGGAAAAACGCTTGGCAGAGTATGGCAATGGAACCATAACCCTGACGACACGAAATGGAACCTGAAGAACGGACGACTTCGTCTTCAGTCCATGCCTGCTGAACAACTGATGTGGGCACGTAATACACTGACCCAGCGTGCCATCGGTCCTACCAGTACTACAACGGTGGAACTCTATGTCAATGGAATGAAGGACGGTGATGTCGCAGGACTTGGTAATATTAACGTACCATGTTCTTGGATAGGTATTGTAAAGGAGGGTAATAAAATGACCCTCCGCTGCTTTGAGCAAGCGACGAACGATACTATAGATACTATAGTACCTGTTACTATAGGGAAAATACTCCTCCGCCTTGTGGGTGATTACGACCATAATAGTGCTCATTATGAGTATTCGCTGGATGGTAATAATTACCAACAGACGGGGCGCGAGATGCCCTTGAGTTACCAGCTCATCACCTTCCAGGGTTCGCGCCCCTCACTCTTTGCCTTCAATCATAAAGGCAAACAAGGAGGTTATGCGGAGTTTGATAACTTCACAGTAGAGGAACCGATGGCTGACCGTAGTCGGAATATTCCGTATGGTAAGACGTTCCGTATCATCAATCTGGCAACAGGGTGTCCGATGATAGCTTTAGATCACGGCTTGGTCCATGATGCGCTTCCAACAACGGTCAACGATAAAACACGTTTCCGCATCATTGACAAAGGACATGGAGAGGTTATTCTGCAATGTGCCGACGGACGTTATGTCTTTGTGTCTGGCTATGGACTCGCTGGTGATGTGCGACTGACTGACGACGAGTCGAAGGCGGAGGTCTTCATGTGGCAGGACTATCTCAACAGTGAGTTTATGCTGATGTCTATGCGGACACATCGGTATATCGGCAAGAGTCCTACAACGGGCAGTCCTTATTCTATGGACTTTACAGGTGCAGACCCTGCCCGCAGGAATGGTGCGGTGTTTCGTTGGGAGGAATGACTGTTAATAGAAGAGCAGCAGTCCTGCCACTGCACAGTAGCAGATCATGCGGATGGGGTTGATCTTCAAGACACCAGTGCCGAAGGCGGTAGCCAAGAAGAGTGCTATGCTGATATAGAACTGCCATGGATTCTCCGAGGGTGTGGAGAAGTTGTCGCGCGTACATAATAATAAGGTGGCGGCAGCAAGGAGTCCCACCACGGCAGGACGCAGTCCTGTGAAGACGGACTGTACAGGTCGGGAGTTCATATATTTCATGAACATCTTGCTGATCAGTATCATCAGAATCAGCGAGGGCAATACCAGTGCAAAGGTTGCCGTTGCCGAGCCGAGGATGGCAAGTGGTACTCCATAGCCTGCATTCTTGATTGCCGTATAGCCACAATAGGTGGCGGAGTTGATGCCGATAGGTCCTGGTGTCATCTGCGAGATAGCGACAATATCGGTGAACTCACTGCTTGAAAGCCATCCCCAGTGCTCCACCGTCTCATGCTGAATCAGCGACAGCATTCCATAACCGCCACCAAAGCCAAACAGCCCAATCTCAAAAAACGTGATGAATAAATACAGAAATATCATTTCTTCATTCCTTCATTTTCATTTCTCATTTTCCCCCAAAGATACCCGCCAATCCCGGCGAAGATGATAATCCATATCGGCGACACACCCATCAGCCATATCAGCAGTGCTGACACTATCGGGATCCAGATGGTGAGCCAGTTCAGTTGGGCACGGCGACCCAGGTTGAAGGTGGGTACTGCTATTAGTGCCACCACGGCTGGGCGTATGCCTTTGAACATGGCGGCAATCACCTTGTTGTCCTCAAACTGATGGAAGAAGATGGCGATGGCAAGGATAATCAGGAAAGAGGGAAGTGCTGTCCCTAAGGCAGTGGCAATGGCTCCCTGTGTCTTCCTTAGCTTGTAGCCAATGAAGATACTGATATTGATAGCGAACACACCGGGACAACTCTGGGCGATGGCTATCAGGTCGAGCATCTCGTCCTTGCTCACCCATTGGTGGCGGTTGACGACTTCCTCTTCTATCAATGGAATCATGGCATATCCACCCCCGAGGGTGAACATGCCAATCTTAAAGAACGTGCGGAACGACTCCCAATAGAGATTACTCACAACACTCTTCACTTTTCACTCTTCACTTTCGCTTCTACCCACTTTCTTGCATTCACGAAAGCCTCAATCCATGGAGTGACTTCCTCCATGCGGCGGTCACGTGGATACCAGGCGCACTGCCATGGGAAGATGGCACGCTCCAAGTGGGGCATCATGGCAAGGTGACGACCGTCAGCAGAACAGATACCTGCTACGTCATAGTCAGAACCATTGGGGTTGGCTGGATAACCGTGGTAGTTGTATTTCGCAATGACATTGTATGTACTTTCTGCCTCGGGCAAAGAGAATTTTCCTTCTCCATGAGCCACCCACAATCCGAGTTTGTTACCACTCAGACTGCCGAACATCACACTGTTGTTCTGTGGGATGTTCAGGGTGATGAACTCACTCTCAAACTTATGGGAGTCGTTATGTAACATCTTGGCACCCTTGGCACCTGTCAGTCCGAGTTCGACCATCAGCTGGCAACCGTTACAGATACCGAGGGAGAGGGTGTCCTCACGGGCATAGAACTTGTCGAGAGCCTCTTTAGCCTTGGGATTATACAGGAAAGCACCTGCCCATCCTTTGGCGGATCCGAGTACGTCGGAGTTAGAGAAACCACCACAGAACACAATCATGTTGATGTCTTCCAAGGTTTCACGACCACTGATAAGGTCGGTCATCATCACGTCCTTCACGTCGAAACCGGCAAGATAGAGGGAGTAAGCCATCTCACGCTCACCATTGGTTCCCTTTTCACGGATGATGGCAGCCTTAGGAGTACTCTGAGAACTCTGAGTTCTCCGAGGCTCCAACCCATACTGGGCAAGCGTGCCAGTGAAGTCTTTGTTGAACTTCATCTCAATAGGTTGCTGCTTGTAGTTCTCATAACGCTCCTTTGCCTTCCCGTTGAAGCTCTGTCTGCGGTCGAGCAGATAGGAGGTCTTGTACCATACATCGCGCAGGGCATCGATATCAAAGGTATGCTCCTCGTCACCAGCCTTCACTACAATGGTACGGCTGTCCTCTACAGGATAACCGATCTTAGCGTAACCGACACCGATATCCTCCATGAACTCCTTGAACTCAGACTTGTGCTCGTCGCTGACCTCAATGACAACACCAGGATTCTCTGCAAACAATGTCTTAACAATGTCTCCATCGGTGCAGAGGTCATGTAGGTTGATATGCATACCTCCCTTGGTATTGGCAAAGCACATCTCCAAGAGCGTCGTAATCAGACCACCTGCGGAGATGTCGTGACCAGCAATAATCCAGCCTTTCTCAATCATCTGCTGTATAGCCATAAAGGCATCAGAGAAGTACTCGGCATTCTTTACCGTTGGCACATCACTGCCTACCTTACCTAAGCTCTGGGCAAAAGCAGAACCGCCCAGGCGCTGCTCATCGAAGGAGAAATCGATATGGTACAGTGAACAGTTCTTGTCATTCTTCACGACAGGACTGACAACCTTGCGGATGTCAGAGACCTCACCGCCAGCACTGACGATGACGGTTCCTGGAGAAATAATCTTTTCACCATTGGGATACTGCTGACTCAATGAGAGAGAGTCTTTACCTGTCGGCACGTTGATATGCAGGTCGCAGCAGAAATCACTTAATGCTTTCACACCAGCATACAAACGGGCATCCTCACCTTCCTGAGAACGACAGGGCCACATCCAGTTAGCAGAGAGTGACAAGGAGTCCATGCCATCGGCAAGAGGTGCCCATACGATATTCGTCAGTGCCTCGGCAACTGAAAGGACAGAACCAGCAGCAGGATCGGCTAATCCTGCCTGTGGGGCATGACCGATAGCGGTAGCGATACCTTTGCGTCCGCGATAGTCAAGGGCAACGACACCACAGTCGCTCAATGGCAACTGTATCTCACCCTGACACTGCTGACGGGCAATCTTTCCTGTCACACTGCGGTCTACCTTATTCGTCAACCAGTCTTTGCAGGCGACAGCCTCCAACTGGAGCACTCGCTGCAGATAGTCGTCTATCTTGTCTTGTGCATACTTCACCTCCTCATACTTCCGCTCTACAGTATTATCGCGCATGATAGTCTTAGGAGAATGACCAAACATCTGTGCAACATCAAGGTCGAAAGGCTTCACACCGTCTCCTTGCTTGAAAGAGAAGTGGGCATCACCTGTCGTCTCGCCGACGACGTACATCGGGGCACGCTCACGCTCGGCAATCTTCTGCACATGTTCAATATGCTTTTCGTCGATGAGCAGACCCATGCGTTCCTGACTCTCATTGGCGATGATCTCTTTCGAGGAGAGGGTCTTGTCGCCGATAGGCAGTTTTGTCATGTCTATCTCACCACCGCACTCCTCTACCAACTCGGAGAGACAGTTCAAGTGACCGGCTGAGCCGTGGTCGTGGATAGATACAACGGGGTTGGTGTCTTCCTCACAGAGGGCACGGACGAGGTTATAGGCTCGTTTCTGCATCTCTGGGTTGGCACGCTGGATGGCATTCAGCTCGATGCCATTGCTATAGCGGCCAGTGTCTACAGAGGATACGCTACCGCCACCTAATCCGATGCGGTAGTTATCACCACCGACAACCACAATTTTATTGCCCTTCTGGGGTTCTTTCTTCAAACAGTCACGCTTCGTGCCGTAGCCTACACCTCCGGCAAGCATGATGACTTTGTCATAGGCGTACTTGGTGTCGTTCTTCTCCTGGTGCTCGAAGGTGAGCACAGAACCGCAGATCAGTGGTTGCCCGAACTTGTTTCCAAAATCAGAGGCACCATTGGAGGCCTTGATGAGAATCTGTTCTGGTGTCTGATAGAGCCACTGGCGGACAGGAAGAATATCTTCCCAGTCGCGTCCTCCATCAATTCTCGGATAGGCAGTCATATAGACGGCTGTTCCGGCAATAGGCCATGAACCGACACCACCGCCCATACGGTCGCGGATCTCACCACCTGTTCCTGTGGCAGCACCGTTGAAGGGCTCTACCGTGGTGGGGAAATTATGCGTTTCGGCTTTCAATGAGATGACACTCTCGATGTCCTTGATACGGAAATAGTCGCTCGTCGACTGGTCGGCTGGAGCAAATTGCTCTACAATGGGACCTTGTGCAAAGGCAACATTATCTTTATAGGCAGAGAGAATCTTGTTGGGATTCTCTTGCGTCGTCTTCTTAATCATCGCAAAGAGACTCGATTCCATCTCCTTGCCGTCAATGATGAAGGTACCACCGAAAATCTTATGACGACAGTGCTCGGAGTTAATCTGTGCAAAACCGAAGATCTCCGAGTCTGTCAGAGGACGACCGTTCTCCTTCTCTATCTTGTGCAGATACTCAATCTCCTCAGGAGAAAGTGCAAGACCTTCCTGCTCGTTGTATTCCTCCAGATTGTCCACATACTTGATGGGCTCTGGCTGGATGTTGACAGTGAAGATATCCTGGTTCAGCCCTTTGTACATACGCTGCAGCATGGGGTCATGTTCTGCATCCTCTGACTCAACAGGGAAATATTCCTCAATACGCTGAATACCCTTCAGTCCCATATTCTGGGTGATCTCGACGGCATTGGTTGACCATGGAGTTACCATCTCACGGCGCGGACCGATAAAGAAGCCGTCCAGTGTCTGGTCATCCAGTAATACTGCTTCGCCGTAAAGCCAGCAGAGTTCTTTTACTTCGTCTTGACTGAGCTGATGATCTGCCTGCGTGGCAATCACACTTGTCTGTGGTGTTTTGAAAAAGAGAATCATATCTTTTACCTTATTAATTATTATTTTGTCTGCAAAGGTACGAATAAGCGAGCAAAGTGCAAAAGGAAAACTCGTTTTTCTTTTGCATTCTCGAGCGGAAGTACCTTAAACGGAGTCAAAGGTAGTCATTAATTATTATATAATCGTTATAGGTGGACCCCTAACCATAGTTAAATTAATCTAAATGAAAGCGGCTTTTCAAGGAAATGCCAGTCTTATCATTATCTTTGCACCATTAATTCATGTTTAATTAAAAAGAAGGTAATATGGAAAAGAAAGTTTTTATGATAGCTATGGCAGTATCGGCGATGCTGCTTGTTGGTTGTGCGTCAAAGAAGGACTTGGCTGCGTGTAAGGAGGAAAACAAGGCATTGCAGACAAATTATGCGGATACGAAAGAGAAGCTGGCTGCGGCTACTGCCCGTGTGGCAAGTCTCGAACAACAGCTGGTACAGCAGGAGAAGGCTACCAATGCCTTGCAGATGGCACTTGACAAGAGTCTTGCCAATGCAAGCCAGAACAACGTGTCTATTGAGAAACTGGTTGACCAGATCAATGAGTCCAACCAGTATATCCGTCATCTGGTAGAGGTGAAGTCGAAGAGCGACTCCCTGAACATGGTACTGACAAATAATCTCACTCGCTCACTCTCCAAGGAGGAGTTGAAAGAGGTGGACGTGCAGGTTCTGAAGGGTGTTGTGTATATCTCGTTGGCAGACAACATGCTCTATAAGAGCGGTTCTTATGAGATCAACGACCGTGCCGCAGAGACGCTGTCTAAGATAGCCAAGATTATCAAGGACTACAAGGATTATGATGTGCTGATAGAGGGAAATACGGATAATGTACCCATCAAGCGTGAGAATATCCGTAATAACTGGGACCTCTCCTGCCTTCGTGCCTCCAGTGTCGTACAGGCTCTGCAGAACGATTATGGGGTGGACCCGAAGCGCCTCACGGCTGGTGGACGTGGCGAGTATAATCCCTTGCAGCCTAATACGACAGAGCTGGGTAAGCAGCGTAACCGTCGTACCCAGATCATCATCACACCGAAACTCGATGAGTTCATGGACCTGATAGGTCAGGCTCCTGCAGAAGACTAAATGAAAGAAAGGAAGTCCGGTGGACTTCCTTTCTACATTTTATCCTTTTTACATTATTATATTGGTCTTCGCCCTTAAACTTTTGAAACTGACTTTAAACTATTAACTTTAAACTTTATCTCCCTTCCTCTTCCAATTCCCCCTCCTTCCAAGGAGGGCAAGGGTGGATCTCCTAATTCACAAGCCTTGTGAAAATGATGTTTTTGTAATTTTCTTTTAAAAAACTTGCATCTTTCGGAAATAATCTCTATCTTTGCCAATGTTCTTCCAAATGCTGAAAGCCCTTGGGTAATCAGATAAAGGTGGGACACATACATACAAAGGCGTTTTCTGAACGCTTTGGGTTTGACGTGTTGGAATCTCGAAAATTCAAACTATCTGTCAAAAACAAAGCAACGGGAACGCCCCTTGGAGATGTAGAATATATGTCTATCTTATGTTATATATAAGGTGGCGTTATATATACATCGGCGTGGGGCTTTCAGCGTTGCTCGTTTCGGCAGATAGGGCGATGCGAGAGCCTCAACACGTGGAACGGGCACAGAACTGGCTCCACGCTTTTTGTGTGTATGCTAATGAACCTAAAATAAAAACATCTGCTATTGGGGCTAAGCGGAATATTATTTCATTAACAATGGCTAAGAATGATAAACAATGGAGTTCGGCAACACCAGGTCTATTAATTATTTTGTTAGACCAATCAGGTTCAATGATGGAAAACTATGAAAATACAGGTACTACTCGTACAAAGTATGCAACTCTAGCAGTAAACAAAGTTATAGACAATATCATTCAGAAGAATTTCGATGGGGATGCACCCAAGAATCGTTGTTTTATTTCGGTGATAGGTTATAATCATAATGTTAGGGAGCTGTGCTCTGGCTGGCTAAAAGACTTGGATGCTTCACCTTTACGTTATGAAACGCTAAAGAAAAAGCAGCCAGATGGGGTCGGAGGACTTGTTGAGGTTGAGGTTAAACAACCTGTTTGGGTAGATCCAATTGATAAGGATGGGGCAACAAATATGTTAGGCGCATTCCAATTGGCAAAGGAACTTGCTGAAAAATGGATGTCAGATAATGTGGATGGTCCAGCTCCTGTTATCATCAATATTTCTGATGGAGTTCCCTATTATGATGGTAAAGATCCAAGGGAATGTATGGCAGAAACCGTGTCATTGGCTAATGAGATTAAAAATCTGTCTAATAATGATGGTAACGTTCTCATTTTTAATGCTCAAATAGATGACGCAGGTGGTCAAGTTGTATTCCCATCTAACAGAAATGAGATTTCTCAAGAAGCTGCTCAATTCTTATTTGATATAACAAGCGAAGTTCCTGATTCTTACAAAGCTGCTGCTGCAAAGAATGAATTACCCACAAAAGATGGCTGTCGTGGCTGCATTTTTGGAGCCGATAGTGTTCAACTTATCCAACTTATTGATTTTGGCTCGTCAAAAGGCCAGGGGGATAAAGGCTTAGTATAATGCCATACGAGTATATAGCCTCAACTGGCGAATCCGAGATTACTGATTCTCCTGACTGATGAGTCAGAAGAATCAGTTAAGATAGTAAATAATATTATAGATATAATTATTCAGAAGAATTTCGATGGTGTTGCACCTAAAAATCGTTGCTTTATTTCGGTGATAGGCTATAATCGTAATGTTAAGGAGTTATGTTCTAGTTGGCTTAAAGAATTGGATGCTTCACCATTACGCTATGAAACTCTAAAGAAAAAGCTGCCAGATGGGGCAGGCGGTCTTGTTGAGGTTGAGGTTAAGCAACCTATATGGGTAAATTGCTCCAGAGAGTTAATTGGTGCTTTGTCGTATGTTAATGCAATAGAATTAGTTACACAGATAGCAAAGGAATGGGTTAAACAATATAGCATGGCACCGATTATTGTTGATTGCTCAATAAATAATTACTCAAGAATGGCATTAGACGAAATAGAACAAATTAAGAGGGTTAATACTGAAGAAGGAAATACTTTATTTTGGGGTTGCTATTCTATGGCAGAAAATACGAAAAGTTGTGTTTTTAGCGATATCCCTGATGAGTGGAAAATTCTTCTAAGAAAGATGGGAGAATATGATACAAACAAATGTCATGGTGTTTTGGACAAAAGTAGTATCTATTGTTTACTTTGTATTATATTTGATTGCGCTGAAGAACTAGGAGTAAGTGATAATAATTTAAAAAATGAAAATTAGAGCATATATAACACATAAAGTGAAAGAGGGATTTGTCGATTGTCAAGATAGATTTTCTATTAATCCTGAAACAAAATCGATAGCGGTATCAGATGGAATGAGCCAAAGTTGGCAGCAAAAAATATGGGCTCAACTTCTCGTTTCTACTTATACTAACGACAAGAATTGGACACCGACTATTGATTCTATCAAACCGCTTTGCTCACAATGGCGAGAAGATGTGGTTAACCTAATTCAGCAATTAAAAGAAACCGGAGCACCTGAAAATATTATTTACAGAAACGAGCGTAATCTGGCAGAAGGAAAATCTGCAGGAGCAACATTTGTTGGCATTCGTTTTAATGGAAATGAATGGAGCGGTTCTGTTCTGGGTGATTCATGTCTTATAGAGTGGGATGGTAAAGATGCTGCAATATTTACTTCACAGGAAGTGGAAGCATTTGATAGCCATCCTGATTATTTTGATAGTAATCCCTTGAATGATGGGAAAGGGGCTCCAAAGGAAATCCAAGGAATTTTATCCGGTAGCAATGTTCTTTTTCTTGTATCTGACCCTTTTTCTGATTTCTTGTTTGAGCACAACAAACAAGGTGATGTTGCTGTGTACATGCAAAAGCTTTTGGAACTCTCCTCTCATGAAGAATTCGAAAAATTAGTTGATGAATGGAGAAAAGTAGGGATGCATAATGATGACACAACGCTTGTAATAATAGAGCCTGATGATTCTGATGAGTTTTCGATAGAGAAAGATAAATATGACGATATAAACAAACTTATTGATGAAGAGAAGAAACAGATTGAAGAGGATAAAAAAAAGGAGGTAGCAGAGCAGATATCTACATCAGTCCCTAATGAGTTAACAGAAGGTGAGACTGTAGAAATTGCTGAAAAAGATGAAAAACAAAAAACAATCTCTGCTGAGAAGAAAGAAGCACCTGTTGATGAAGATGTTTTCAGAGCTGATTTTTTAACTGAATATAAAAATGCATTAAAGAAAAAACATCCTAACATTGGTGAATTTAAATTCAAATGGACTCAAAAAGCTATAATAGATGCTATAAGTGTCATATTTAAAAAATATTCCATCTCCATCAAATAGTAACTATGCCATTACCAAGTATTCCTGAATATAGCACCTGTATCAAAACGCCAGCATTGATACAACCATCAGTACTAAAAGATGGGCATCCTATAGAAAAAGGTGTTCATATTATAAAATACTCTGGTGGTTTCTGTGTGGTTTTTCCTTATCAGACACCAACAAAGAAATATGCTGTACGCTGCTGGCATGCAGAAGTTTCAGATGCCAAACGTAGGACTCAGTTAATTGCAGAAGCTCTTAAAAAATCGAATCTTCCCTATTTTGTAGGTTTTGATTTTTATGAGGATGGCATTATGACACCTTTAGGTATGCAGCCAGTAGTTGTCATGGATTGGGTAGAAGCGAAGTCCTTAAAGAAATTCCTAGCAGAACATATTAAAGAATCAAATGTCATCAACGAAATTGCAGAAAACTTTAAGAAGATGGTGGCAGATTTGCATGCCAATCATTTCTCACATGGCGATTTACAGCATGGTAATATCATGGTAAAAGATGACCATTCTTTAGTGTTGGTTGACTATGATTCTATGTATGTTCCAGCTTTACAGGGAATGCCAGATGAAATCAAGGGACTAGTTGGCTATCAACATGAAGGCAGATGGAAAAACAAAGAGGTATCAGAGAAGGCAGACTACTTTTCTGAACTTATTATATACATCAGCCTAAAAGCATTGGCAAAGATGCCTTCATTGTGGAATGATTTAAATATGGAGGATACTGAGACTATGATTTTCTCTGGAGAAGACATTCAGTCACGAGGTACTTCGAATATCTTCAAAGTTTTGAAAACTGATTCAGAATTAGCACCATTAGTTGATATACTTTGCGAATTTATGGCAAAGTCTACTATTGATGAATTAGAACCATTAGAAAATGCAGTTGTATCAAAATGTGACAGTATTTCAGCAAAATGGAAAAAAGGCAATGGCTATAATCCCGCGCAGAACAAAGGCTCAGTTGTTGACCCCCAAATAATCTCAGGCAAATGGGCTAGTGGTAGTGGATATGTCAAACCAAATAGTGAAGAGAAACGTAAAAAAATTGCATCTGCAATTACAGAAAAATTCAAAAAGCCCGAATAAATGCCTACAATACCAAGCATAAGAACATCTGTTGAGAATAAGAGTGTACTTATTCTTGATGAACATGCGAAGAATGGTACTTTCAGAAGAGATGCCAGAGGAAGACTTATCGCATATACAGGAGGCTTTTCTGTAGTATTTCCATATGAAGCTTCGGATGGAACAAAGTGGGCTTTCCGTTGTTGGCATTCAGACATCAATAATACTCAGAGGAGGTATGAACTTATTTCTGAAGCCATCCAAAAAGCCCATTTGGCTTTCCTTTGTGATTTTGACTACATAGAAAAAGGTATCAATGTCGAAGGAACTATTTACCCAACGACAAGAATGCGCTGGATAGAAGGTGTTACTATCAAAGAGTATATCTGCAAGTACAGGCAATCTGCAAGTACAGGCAATCAAAAGATAAGTTGATATCATTAGCAGAGAACTTTCTTGCGATGACCCAAGCATTGCATGAGCAATCTCTTGCTCATGGCGATTTACAACATGGTAATATATTGGTAACTAATGACCACCAACTCTATCTCGTTGATTATGATTCCTTCTATTGTCCAAAATTGAAAGGTGAAGAGGACACTGTTACAGGCCTTCCTGATTATCAACATCCTGCACGAAAGAGTAATAAATCTGTATCAGAAAAATTGGATTACTTTTCAGAGTTGATCATCTATTTAAGCATTCTGTCAATAGCTGAAGCCCCGTCCTTAGTGGAGAAGTACAAAGTTGAGGATGCAGACAGATTGCTTTTTGCGAAGGAAGATTTTGATGATATAACGAAATCTCAGATTTATAAAGACATCCAATCTTTAGGAAAACAATTCCAAGAGTTGTTAGATGTTCTGGAAGAATATCTCAAGTGTAATAGTATAGATGAATTACTACCATTTGACACTTTCTTATTAGAGAAGTTGGTTCAATTCTCATCGTCGGTGACAAAGGCTATTCGTGACAAGCAAACAGTAGTCGTCAATTGGCTTGTTCCATTTGAGGCTTATGTTACATTATCAGAAAAAGAATCTGGCCAAAAATGGGATGTTGATACCAAAGGACATAAGTCTATGACGCTTGCAGAAGATGCAACTTTTGAACTAGAAGTAAAAATAAACGATGGGAAGACTTTCAAGAAAGCGATTACTATAAGAACTTTCGATGAATGTGAGATAGATTTCACAGCAGACAAATACTACATATTCCCAACAATACCTGTTACTCTTTCATGGAATGTAAAATATGCCAAGAAGGTTTGGTTAGACAAAAAAGAGGTTGAAGCAAAAGGTACCAAAGTAATAGAACCAGAAAAAGCTGTTTCTGTGGTGTTGTCGGCAGAAGATGAGTTTGGGGTAAAAGAAAAGCGAATAGACATTGGTATGCTGCCTATACCACAAGTGAAATCCTTACTTGTTCCAACTCCA
>CACXQL010000010.1 GCA_902769805.1 uncultured Prevotellaceae bacterium | reverse complement strand
TGGGCGGTTCTCTATCAGTAATATATCGTAATACTCTTCGCTCACATGACGGAAAGCCTCTTGAAAAAAGTACTCAATAGAGTAGTGATAGTATTCCTTGCCATGCCTTTTCTCATACCATTTCTTGCGTAACTTCGCCCACCAGCTGTTCATATCTATAAAGACATAGTGGTTGACATCCGACTGCAGGGCAGGATGGTTCCTGACAGCCTTGTCAGCAACACTATACACGGTGATATCATGTAACTTGTGTTGATGGTTGTATTCCAGATAGAAGTCAATGAGGTTCTCCACGGCTCCTCCTTGAACAGCAGGAACCGGTAGTATTCCGGATGTGAGGATGGCTATTCTCATAATAATATGATACTAAAAGACAATTTTTCGTATATATTCATTCTTATGTAACAGGACAGATAATAGGTATCCACCTGCAAGGGCTATGGTGAGTTGGATGAAAGAGGTGATGACAGCTGTTTGGAGGGAAGGCGTCTCTGGAAGGATGAGGTCAGCGAGTTTTTTGCCGAGCAGGACGAATGGTATCTCGATACAAAAGATGGTCAGTGAATGACGACCAATCTGCACGAGACCCTTGCCAATGAGTGTTCCCTCCAGTAGGGAGGAGATCCAGATTAATGCGATACAACCTATGATTGCAGCAACCAGATAGGTATTCATATTAGCACCGTACATCCTGACCGAGATGTTAATATCACCACATAGTGGTAGTATCAGTAGGTAAAGTGGAATAGATAATCCTGCCCAGTATTTTCCCAGTTTATCTTTGTACTGTCTGTATAACATTCCGCAGAACATGATGACAGCCATGAGTGGTGCCGTGTCGAGACTCCACGGGAGTAGGATGGGGAGGAAGGTTGCACCAGCCGTTACCACAAGGTATATGCCAATGAGCCCGTATTGGTATTTGGGATAGTAGATGAGGAGGTCGTAGAGCAGATAGGCGATGACCATACATGTGAGGAACCACATGGGATAGTTCCCGACAATCATGAGATGACAGATATCAGGCTCAGTACCGAAGGGATAGAGACAGTAACGGGAATAGAAGATACCGCCAATGGCTCGCAAGGAGAAATCATGGAAGTATAAGAGCATGAGTATACTGAAGAACAGGTAAGGCTTCAGTAACTTCACGGCTTGCTGGCGGAAACAAGTGTTCAGGCTGATGGCTTTCTTGGAGGAGGTATAGCCTGAACAAAAAAAGAAGATTGGCACGAAGAATGGCAAGGTATAGTACACCAGTTCCCAATGCTCGGTATGGCTTAGAACCACCAGTATAATACCAAATCCCTTGGTAATGTCGATATAGTCTAAACGCTCTCTCATCTGTCTTTGTTCATGTGCAGTCGCCAAATGATATAGTCACGCCACTGATAATATTTTGTCGTCAGGGTATGCTTACGGCACAGGAGACGTAAACGGAGGCGGACAAGTCGCTTAGGATAGTCAATAATAGCACAGGGCGTGACGAGGAAATGACTGTAATCTATTACTTTGTCTTTCATCATCCCACGATGCTGGAAATGAGCATAGAGTGATTCACGCTTTTCCAACTGTCCGTGCTGGAACCGTAACATATACAGCTTATTGTCAACATGCTCGAAGATAACCTGTTGCCATCCTCGGTTCAGACTGCAGAAATGAAAGGATTCTTTGGGCCTGGAGATATTATCGAAAGGTTCTTCTAACCAACAGTCGTCAGGGCGACAGTCACGCCACTTGTCACTGCATCCTTTGTGATTGAACTCATCGAAGAAAGTGATCTTTGAGGTGGTGAACGCATCACGGTAATTCTGATAGCCATCCACCTGTTTCATGAAATAGGTGTTGGCATCCTCGTCATTACGTAACAGGGTCAGGTGTCCCCATCCTAATATGAATGGATGTTCCAGGATACTATTGGTGAGGAAGGAACGGATGTCCCCGTATACGAGGTCGAGGTCACCAAAGCCCCAGAAGTCATAGTCCTTGATATAGTCGTGAAGGATATAGCCGTATGCCTGTTTGTATTCACAGAGCTTATAGGGACGGTCAAGGACGATGGGGAAATCGAACGCCTTCTGTACTAACTGCTGGAAAATACTGAACGGCATCTTGTGGACGATGATGTTCTTGGCAGGCTCTACATCAGCATCGGTGAAGAACATGAAATCGACTGTAGGGTTACAGAGAGCTGAGGCACGCCACATTTTATATTGTACGGGCAGTGTACCGAAATAGGGAAATATAATGACGATGGACTGCATGGCTTTTATTTGATCAGGCGATTGATGATTTTGATAGCATAGGTGATCCACTTACGACCACGGGTATGTTCGATGAGACGCATGAGCTTATACATGGTGCTCTTGTCTAATAGGTAGAGAGTCTCGTAGTCTTGGATAGCTCCGGGAGGCAGTATCTCTGCGACAATTTGGTGATGCTCCTGTATGCGTCGCTCGTTCTGTGCTACGCTGATGCCGTCAGGTTCCCGTCGGCAGATGATGTCATCGATGAGTTGTACGCTGCATTGCTCCACACAGATTTTTTGTATGTAGAACTTTACGTCTGCTACTAATCTAAGCGATTCGTCATAAGGAGTGTTTTCAAACAGCTCCCGCTTGAAGAAGGTGCTCTGATGGGGAAGGGTGTGGTGGATGAACGTCAGCATAGAGAGTCGTGTAGGTAATATTGTGGCAAAGCCTTGTTGAGTTGTCTCATTGAAATGAAAGTCTCTGCCGACGATGATATCTGCTGTCAGCTCCTTTGTCGACAAATGCTCTAGCACTTTCTCGTCATAGAAACAGTCACCGGAATTCATGAAGTTCAGGTAGTCACCATGTGCCTGTATGATTCCCTTGTTCATGGCGTAATAGACTCCCTTGTCGGGTTCTGATACCCAATAGGTAATCTGACTGTCATACTCTTTTAGCACGTCTGCGCTGCCGTCCTTAGAACCACCGTCTATCACGATGAACTCATAGTCACGGAATGTTTGACAAACCACACTCTCAATAGTCTTGCGCAATCCTTCCTTGTTGTTGTAGTTAACGGTAATGATCGAATATTTCATCTTTATATTTTAATTCTTTAGTATTTTAATTCTTCTCAGACTGTCCTTGGCTCCCTTGGCGAACAGGAATGTTGCAGTGAGGTCATAGGTGAGGAAAATCACCATACCTACAGCTGCGTATGAAAGCCATTCCCAAATACTCTTATAGGGATTCAAGGGAATGAATCTAAGGGTGTAGTAGCCTGCAGCAAAGGCAAAGGCTGATATGGCATAGTTGCGTATTGCTCCGTTCCAGTAGACACTAACAGACTCTTTGAAGCCAGAGGTGAACAGGTAGTAGGGTTTCCATAGACCTACGATGGGGATAAGACTAGCTAGTTTTCCCATCAGGATACCAATGATTCCCCATTTCAGTCCACAGATAATGGTGACAGACACATTGATGATGAGTTCTGCCCATGCAGACCAAACATCGGCATAGAGACCGTGGGCATAGTTGAAACCGTTGACAGAATTACAGGAGTTGGTGATGTAGACATAGGCGGCTAACAGGATAAGGATGCGGTTGTCCATGATATACTCGGTTCCTAACCAATGTGCAACGAACGGCTCGAGGAACATATAAAGGGAGAAACTGAGTATCGCCGCAATGGTATGTTGGATAGTGGTATATTCCCAAAAGACTTTCAGCATATGTTGCTTGTCACCTTCTGCCACTAAGTTGCCGATACTGGCTCCCACGCTACCCGTAACAGCGGAGAAGAGGGAGATGAGCTTGGAGATGATAATCATGTAGTTACCATAGTATGCTACCATCTTCAGTGACACGAAGAGGAAGATAAACAACTCGTCGCTCTTAACCAATACGAAGTTCTTGATCTGGTGGATGAATACCTGTTTCGTCTTGGTGATAATCTCAGGGTATTTCTTCAATAGAGCTTTGCCGTCTTTCTTGTTGACCTTTAACCAGGGATATTCCTTGTTGATCTTCCAGTTGAGGATGATACAACCGATGATACCGAATAGAAATTCCACGGCAACCCATACGTATAGGTTCTTATAGTGATAGGCAAGGAATATCTGGAGTCCTAACTTGACGAGATTAGCCGACTGGTAGTAGATAGCTACCAGATAGTTCTTCTGGTCGGCACTGAGCAGGATCTGACGGTAGTTGATGAAATAACCGATGAGTGAGGAGCCTAAGAATGAGTAGAAAGCGAAATAGATAATGCCGAAGCCCAGGTTCGCATGGGCAAAAATCAGGGGGAAGAACAGACTGATGATGAGGGCTCCGCCAAAGATGACACAGCCAATCCAATTGTACAGGTAACCCAACAATGAGAGAATCTCTTGTATTTGTTCCTTGTTGTTTGTCTGCAAGGGCTTGAAGAGGAAAAAACTGATACAGGCGGAAATGCCAAGTTCCGATAGGTTGAGATATCCTAATATATTTGTCAACGTCCCTGTCAGTCCGATAAACTCAGCTCCAAGGTTGTCTAAGAAGATCTTACGGGAGAAGAATGTCAGGAAAAGAGAAAGAAAGTAAAACAAGAGGTTTACTTCCGCATTCAGCATACTCTTATGTACCCGTCCACTCATTTTTTGAATTGAAAATTGAGAATTGAAGATTGACAATTATTTACCATGGGTGGTATGCAGGAACTCCTTGCTCTTCAAGTCCATCTTCAGGATGTTCTTCAGCATGAGCCAGACAAGTTTCACGGTAGAGAATATCTTCCCGAATAACGCACTGTTACGCATCTTTCGGGGGATGGCTATGTAGATGGAGAGACAGATAATGAGGAACAATACCCACCATTTGATGCTCCACAAGTAGGAGACAATGGTCATCAACACGGAGAAGAAGAAGGTGAGTACTAACAAGATGGAGCGAGGTATGAGTGCCTGCTGCATGGTCTTGTCAATATAATGGATATTACCTGTCATCACTGCTTTGGGCAGATAGGGTAACATCAACAGCAGACTCTGTAACTGACCTGTCATCCAACGCAGACGCTGACGCTGGAAATTCTCGGGATTGCTGACTTTTTCGTCATAGACGGGGATGTGTTCTTCATATTTAATGAAGATATGCTGTTTCATGAGCAGTATCTCCAACTCTCTGTCTTCTACCGCAGTCTCCAACATCTTGACATGCTCCTTAAACCAATTATAGGGGAAACACATGCCAGAACCAATCAATGCTGAGGAAATGCCGATGGTGTTATGTGCCTTGCGGAAAATGGTGTTGTTAATTTCCTCACTTGCTCCGTCTAAGACAGCGACATCATTATCACTATTCTTGGCACAACGATGACACTGGATAGCCTTGTAACCCTGTTGACAGGAGGCATTGACTTGTTCCAAGAAGTCAGGAAGCACCACATTGTCAGCATCCAAGATGACTATATAGTCATAAGAATTCTCTGTATGTTCAATGGCGTAGTGTAATGCCTTCGCCTTGCTGCTCTTCTCAAACTGGGGCGTAAACAGGGTAATGGGAAACTGCCGAAGTTGTTCGTTCGTATCTTCCTGCATGTGGTCAGAAATGATTCCAACGTGATATAATTCCTGTGGATAGGTTTGTTTCAGACATTCCTGAACAGAATGGACGATGACAGTATCTTCCTTATAGGCAGGAAAGAGAATCAGGAAGGACGACTGACGGATGCCCTCGGTAGGGTAGGGCTTTTTTTTTCGATGGAAAAGTGAGATGATGGCGTAGAAAAATACATAAAGGACAGAAGGTGCCATGAAAAGCCATAGTACCCAATCTATGATATGTATCAACGTCCACATGACTATTACTTTTTTCTCCTGCTCTTTTCTTTGTCTCTTTGTTTTTGTTTCTTTTTCTCAGCCATCTTCCGATCCCTTTCTTCTATATAATCGGGAAGTCTTGATAGACCGGGAATAGATTTCATAAGAATCAATGGGGCTCTGTAGAAGGTCTTGTCCCAATTGTTATCCACCAGATAGTCGGGAGTTGCTATAGCGAAGATTAACAATACTACGGCAAAGAGTATCCACCATTTGATGGCGAGTGTGGTATAGATAATAGGTAATATGATACTCATCGCAATAATGACACACATCATCACGATACGTGGCATTAACATCCACTGGATAATTTTGTCTGCCCAACTGTAATATTGGTTGATAATAGCAACTGGGAGGTAATGGATATTGCGGAGCAAAGTGAAGAACTGTGCCTTCATCCATTGTCCGCGTTGACGGTTAAACTCTTTTGCCTCACGCGTCTTCTCGTCAAAGACATATATCTGGTCGAAATAATCGACATAGATATGCTGACGCATTAGCAAAGCCTCTAACTCCTTGTCTTCCCAGGCACTCTTGACATTGTTGATGTTATTCTTAAACCAGTTGAACTCAAAAGCACATCCAGCTCCCATCAGACCGGCAGATAATCCAATGGCAATATGCCCACGACGGAAGATAGAGTTATTGATCTCCTCGAAAATGGCTCCCATCCTTGCCGGGGTAGTATCCCTGTTACGTGACAACCGGTGAACTTGAATAGCTTTTGTACCCGCTGATTCAAATGCATCGTTCATTTGCTCTAGGAACTCAGGTTCTACGATGTTGCCTCCATCCATAATAAGAACAACGTCGTAGATTTTGAACTGGGGGAGATTGTTAACAGCCAACTGAAGGGCTTTCGCTTTTGTACTCTTCTCAAATTGGGGTGTTAGTAGGGTGACAGGCTCCTGAGCCAGTCTAAAGTTAGTCATCTCATCATTGTTGTCTGAAATGACTGTCACGTCAAAGAGTCGTTGGGGATAGGTCTGTCCCAAGATGGATTTAACCGTCTGGATAACTCCTTTGTTATTATAAGAGTGTATCAAGACAATGAAACGGTTCTGGTGTCTTGTTTTGGGAACCTCTCCTTTACGTGCGAATAAGGATGTTATCGTAAATACCAACATGTAGAGAACTGTCAGCGATACAAAAATGAAGAGTATCCAGTCTATGATGTATAATATAAGCCAAAAGTCCATATCCTTATAATTTAATGAAATGTATTATTCCTTTAATAGTTGCCTTACATAAATCAAAACGTCCTTGGAAGAAATATTTGAAGATATCTTTGGGCGCCACAATCCCTATCAAGTACAAATAGGATAGCAGGAGGGTTCCTCCTTTGATATTACGCTTAGCAAAGAGTAAACGATTACGGGTGATATAGTAGCCCCTTAGGGGAGACTGCTGACCAGTTGTCTGGCTCTCCTTGTGATAGATGGTACATGCAGGCTCATACCATATCTCATAACCAGCTCTGCGAATCATCATTGACCAATCGAGTTCTTCATAATAGAGAAAATAACACTCAGGCATCATACCTGCTTTCTCTATAACCTCTCGCTTTACCATCATCGCTGCGCCATGAGCATAAGGGGTAATATGAGGCTTGTCATATTGTCCATGATCCTCCTCTCCATAACCAATAGGATGGTTCCGCAAGGTAATGGATGACAAGCGTGTATAGCCCGTGTATTGTATCGGTTGGTTACCCCAACTAAAACGTATCTTCGGACATGCCATCCCAATCTTTTCAGAAGATTCTAATCGTTCAATCAGAGGTTGAAATACATCATTGACCTCTACCCCTTGACCTTTAACCTCTGTCCTTTGACCTTTGTCCTTTGACCTTTGACCTTTGACCTTTGACCTTTGACCTCTGTCCTTTGACCTTTGACCTTTGACCTCTAAAAGGGTGTCGTTATTGATGAAGAAGAGGTATTTGCCTCTGGCTGTCTGAATTCCTAGATTATTGCCACCGGCAAATCCAAGATTCTGCTTGCTGCGGATGACTTTTACTTGTGGAAAACGTTGTGCAATGACTGACGCCTCATCTTCTTTGGATGCATTATCTACCATAATTACCTCTAATGACTCGTCATTCAAAGGTAATGACTCCATCAATTCACAGGTATCCTTGAGCCCGTTATAATTGACTGTTATGATGGATAATAACTTCTCAATTTCCAATTCTTATTTTCAATTTTCAACTTTCAATTGTCAATTTGTTACACTCTTGAGGCTTTTTTCTTCTCTAACTTCAGACGTTTCTTTTCTTCTTGGATGGCAACTTCCTTTGCTTCATATTCAACCCACTCCTTTTCTATGAATGGTAGGATATAGACGATACTGAGACCTCCGTAGAACAGAAGACAGTTCGGAAATTGCATCAAAACCTGGTTACCATATCCTCCTAACTGCATAGAGATAAAGGCACAACAGAACCCCGCTCCTATACCTCGTAATGACGGACTCTTAATCCTAAATAGGACAATCCAACAAGCTCCGCCTAACATGAGTAACATGGTAATAATGAAAACAGTGATACCTATCACACCCGTGTGAATCCAAATGAAGACATACTCAGAATCAGGAGGAGTACCAGACAAACGATAGAATTTATTGTTAGGAGGTGTGTTGTGGGCACTGAGACCTAACCCCATGCCCCAAGGTGCATCCATAAGGTATTTCCGGATGGCTTCCTGATTGATGGTTCGTACATTGGCTGAGGCATCTGATTTGTCAAACACAGTACGCATTCGTCGAATTTGCTGATTACCCTGTCCGATATTGGTGAAGGCAAGAATACAAAACAGGAATCCGAAAACAACGGTGACTATAGCGGCCATCTTTGCTGACTTAGATAGAAAAACGTATGCAATAATTCCTAAGATGAGACATGCCATAGCAGTACGCGTTCCTGATTGGAACATCGCCCATGTACATCCGATTCCAGTAATAAGGAAGAAGATACGGTGTTTCTTAATTTTAGTAGTAATAGCAAAAATGAAATAGGCAACAGCCGTAGATGCGATACATATACCGAAGTTTGCAGCGTCATTATGGGTTGAGAAATATCGGATAAGAGTACCTCCTTGGAGAATATGAGTTGTGTAACCGACATTGTTTAACCAGGCACTTTCTGCTGGTGTCATTCCTAAATTTATCTGTTTCCATGTCCAAAAAACGGTAAACAAAGAAAGTCCTGCCCATATAAACAAATATTGCACCAACACCTTGGTGGTATCAACATAAATGATAAATACAAGGAAGGCATACATCAATTGAAATGCCATCATACGAGCTCCCTGATACCATGTACCGAAATTGAATCCCAGTCCGCAGGTGTCATTTAATATCTCCAATGTACAGAAACCACACCATACAATAAGCGCATAAAGCATGATGTTTGCCGTTCTCTCAAAATGAGGAGTACGACGGGCATCGATAATGGCAATAACTAATAGAAGAATTTCCAACATCTCGTTATACATGGATAGAGGAATTCCTGAGGGTAACCATTCGTTCTTCGAAAACCATTGGACAAAATAATTGACAAAGAACAATGCCCAGAAAGCTGCCATCCTGTACCTGAAAGCAACATATGCAGCGATGATGATAAGAGGAGATATACAGATGACTGCAAAGGATGAGAATCCAGCGTTGACAAACTCATAAATGGCTAAACCAAACAGGAGAAAGAGCAATATTGCTCTTCCTCCATTTTCTTTGGTGTATGTCGAGACACTATTTGTCATTACTTGGCATGATTGTTCTCAGTTGCAGTCAGACCTAATTGTGACATTCTGTATACAAAGTTGTTGAACTTAGTATAAGGTGGTAACTGACCGACAAATTCTTCAACAGCATAGCGACTTGCCTCAGTCAAGTACATGAAGAGTGTATCCTTATGTTCCTCGTCTAACATGGCTTCTACTTCTTTCAGAGCTTTCTGGTCAACATCCTTCCATGTTCGGTTGGCACGGGTAACCATCAAGTTCACGGTACCCATATTCAACAGAGCTGGTGAGATGGAGTTCTCGTCTAAGTTCGGATACTCGATGATGGCAATCTCTTCCGGCAAGATATCTGGACAGAGATCCTTGATGCCATTAGCCATGATGAACTTGCTGTCTTCAGCAAGGAAATCCTCATCGTAGGTCAGACGACGTACCTGTAAACCAATAGATATCCAATAGTTCTCCAGTTCCTGAGCAAGGAAACTCTTGCCGTTGCCAGAGTCTGTAGACAACAGATTGAGTACATTCTGCTGTCCTTCCTTGAACTTAGGCAGCAATGCTTTGCTGAGTTGACGGAGCGACATGTCGGCAATCGTCTTGTTGAATCGACGGTAACGCAGGTTGCTTTCTTTCGGATAACAGCCCATGACTGGTACTTTGGTAATACGCTCAGAACGCATGCGGTCACGCAAGGTACGGTCAAGCAATTCGATGATGAAGAAGTAGAGTGCCGTCAGCATGAAGGTCAGCATAAAGGCTCCTAACAGTATCATCAAACGATTGGTGGGCTGGGCGTTCAATGGGAACATCGGTGGGTTCAGCACACGCAGGGTCGCTGTAGACATCTGGAGGTTCTTCTGGCGAAGACGTGCCGCATTCAATGCCTTCAACATTTCCATATAGTTACCTTCTACGAAGGTGATATGACGGTCTTTACGATCCAAAGTTGCTCCGATAGGAGAGAAGAACAGATATTGGCGGTCCAAATCTTGACGCATAATGTCTGTTGCAGACATCTCAGCTCTTGCTTTTTCCATTAACAGCATTTGCTCCAACCATCTGTCAATCATATCTTTTGCCTTAACACCCGTCTCGGTGCTATAAGTACCTGCCTCAATTTCATGGGTCAGGTCTCTTACCTGATTGGTAGTTGCCTGTAACTCTCGTTGTGCTTTTTGCATCTCCTCTTGTGCCTCGTTGTTCAAATCGCCACCTTCTCCGCTCATTAGACGAAGGTTGGACAGACGTGACTGAAGACGTGAGATATCCTTGATATGATCGGTAAACTGCTTGTTAGCACGAATGACACGGGCACGGTCACCTAATTGACGCTCCAAATAGTCCATCAAAGCCTTGGAGGTCGTGTAGTCCATCAACTGTTGGTTGCGGAAATTTTGTTGTTGAGCTTCCAAACCTGTCAGGGCTTTTGTCTGTTCATGATAGTTGATGATACGTTTGGAAATGTTGTAACGTATCAAATCGTCCTCAGCACCTGTCAAAATACGATAGAGGCGAGCCACCTCACGCTCAAAGAACTTAATGACGTTGCTGGTCTCACCAAAGCGAATCTTCTGATAATGACGGGCAAACACTTCATTTAGGATATCCAGCGTGTTATAGGCGATACCTGCGTCGTTTGCAGAATAGCCAATGTCAATAATATCACTCTTTTGAAGTTGTAACACTTTCAGTCTTGATGTGATATTGTTGATACCAAAATAAGGATGGTAATTGAGTAAACCAAAGATGTAGTTATCTTGTGACGGTTTCTCGTATGCCTTTAGATTGGCATAGGTTGCCGATTCACTGTTGTGATTTATCAATGCTTTAACGTCTGCAGGTACCTGTGCATTTAACTGACGGAAATGCTCTGCGGAGATATAGTTATTATCCTTGTTGGGATTACCATACATCATACAACGGGCAAACAAGCGGAGAGATACCTCATGAATAGTATTCTCTGTTGTGATTATTAACATCAGATTTTGTATGTTGGTTTGTGAATTACCACCAGCAACGCCTGTACCGCCCTCAATATTATACCCCGTTATCATACCAGTATAAATGGTAGTGTTCGTGTCATAGACACGTTCCATGTGACGGGTCATAAACCATGCCACGATAAGAGCTATCAATGGCAGAATGACAAGATACCAACGAATCTTATATAAAAACCTGACAATATATCTGAATAAATCCATAGTCTTATGTTTTTTAATGATTTCTATTGTTTTTCTCGTATGCTCTTGCAGCTTTTGCAGATTTAGCAGCATCCCGTGCTTCTAATCTCGCAGCTTTACTTTGAGCAACTCTTTCCGCTTTCTCTAACTGTTGATAACGTTTCTCATCGGCTTTTGTTTCCTTTTGAATGCGCTTCTCCAAAGCTTTGTTCTCTTTGCGAATCTGTTTCTCTGACTTATAGAATGTTCCGTCTAATGTTACTTCTGTAGTCGCATTTGTAATAATCGGCGTACGAGAAACGATCTCCAGTGTAAGAATATCAGTAATAATAGAAGTCTGTAAAGTCTGATAGGACTGTACCGTACTTAATTCATGCATCTTGGTCCATGCATAGTCTTCAATATTCATGTTACCCTGATGGAAGTCTTCCTGGTTCAAAGCACCAGCGCCCTGATAGGCTGCTGCGCCTTCACTGGCTGTCTTCAAGGTAACGAGATTGTTCGTTATTTTGGCATATAAAGAACTGATTTGGAGCTTAAGATCCTCAAATTTGATATCTTTCTCAAGCCTTGCCTTGTCGGCTTCTAAACGTTTACGCTTGATGGAGGGTCCCCAGTCAAGAATATCTTCCAAAGGAATGTTCAAGTTTACGCCAACATTCCAGTAAGACTGTTCACTACCGTCTTTGGATTCAAAGATTGGCGTGAAGTTCATGGTTCCCGTTTGGTTGTTGGTCAACTGGCTATAGACGTCTGTCTTACCATAACTATAACTCGCATGGGCACGTACATAAGAGAAGATGTGACGTTTTTGTTGGGCAACCTCTGCCTTGGCAAGCTGTTCTGCTTTTTCTAATGATAATACCTGTGGATTCTGCTTGGCATTCTCAAACAGGACAGACAATGGGGGTAGGTGGAAGGTTGAGAAATTGAGCGTACTTTCGTCACTTGAGTCGAAAAAGCCCGCACTAATGCCACTATCATCTAATGATTGCGCATAAGACATGAAACTTATGCCCATCGCAGGAATCAAAAGTAGCAAACGTTTTATTCTATTCATTGTTAATTAAAATTATATCAGATGTTATACGTTATCTTTCTGAACAAACGCAAACAAAGTACGGAAGATAATCTTCATGTCCAGCATGAAATTGTAGGTCTGTCCGTAGGTGATGTCTAATTGCTTGCGCTCTTCTGCCGACATATTTCCGCCCTTTCCGCGTTCTTCCACCTGCCACAGACCTGTCAGTCCTGCTGGTGCCATAAAACGGTCAATACTGGAATCTGCCGTCAGTTTCTCAGCCTCATAGAGTGGGAGAGGACGATTGCCCACGATGGACATGTCGCCCTTAAGGATGTTGAAGAGCTGTGGGAGCTCGTCAATACTGTATTTTCGAATGAATTTGCCGACCTTTGTGATACGGGGGTCATTCTCTATCTTGACGAAGGCATTGTTAATGTCCTCCACCTTTTTCTTGTTGAAGTCACTCTCTGCCACCACGAAATCATCACCAATCAACATGATTTCCTCATCGCTGATCATCATCTCAGACTCCATACCCATATCCAGCATATCCTGTTCTGCCTCATCGCCAAGAGGAGCCGTGATAGTCTTATGCTCATCCTCCTCTTCTTTTTCTGCATACTGGTTGTGATCCTTGCTCAAGTCTTTCAACCTCTCCTCCGCGTCGATATACATGCTCCTGAATTTAAGGAAGTCAAAGATGGTATAGTTCGTTCCCACACGCTTTGACTTGAACATTACAGGTCCCTTGCTTTCTAACTTAATGGCAATGGCTGTTAATATGAATATCGGTGATAATATAATAATGGCAAGTCCTGAGAAGAAGATATCGAAGAGACGCTTCCATACAGGAATCTTAAACTTCAGGATTTTGTATTTGGGCGCTTCGTCGTCAAAGAGAATGCTCTCACGGTCAGAGATAAATAATATTTTTTTGTTGAGGACGGTGACCGATGCATCGCGATTAATCGTATCGTTAACACCGCATTTGATATAAATCTGTCGTTCTTCCTCCGTCATGTTATCGGTGAGAAGAATGATGTAGACATTACGGCATTTCTTACGGAGATAGGTGATGGCTGTAATGTCTTCACTGCGGACATTACGCTCGAAGAAAACAATAAAATGCTCATTAGATACGTGTGGAGTACATATCTGAGCGGCATCCTTATAAGCATTGGTCATTCGAACCAATTGTCCTGGGATGTATTTGAGCCTTTCTTGCGTCTTTGGATTGTTACCTAAGTAAACAACACCTATCATATATATTAATAATGTATATTAGTATATTAGTTCGGGAGAATCTTCTTGACGCGAATCTTCAACTCCATGGGATTGAACGGCTTGACGATATAGTCAACGGCGCCAATTTCCAACAGACGGATTCGCTCACTGGTAGAGTCCTCGCTGGAAAGCATGATAACAGGAATGTGGCGGAACAGCTCGTTCTGCTTAATCCACTCCAGAAAGTCGTCTCCTCGCATACCAGGCATTCGGATGTCAGAGATTATCAGATCGGGAGTGTTTCCTGCTTGAAGCCATTTGACACCTTGCAACCCGTCAGGTAGCCACTGCACGTCATATTCACTCATCAAGTAGATGGAGAGCACCTTTGCGATGGTCTCTTTGTCATCAAGTATTAGTATTTTCTTCTTCATATATGAATGTAACTTAGTCGTTTGTTAGGCTATTCTAATGTGCAAAGGTAAAAAAATATTTTTAATTGTAGTCAAATAATGATAAAAAAATGCCGAAAAAGTATAAAAAAGTTGGTTTTTAGAAAATTTTTAATGAATTTTGTGGAGTTAAACGTATTTTAATGTTGAATTTTTAATATTGTATTATGGCAAACAGATATTTATTAGGTTTTGATGTCGGCAGTTCTTCTGTCAAGGCATCACTTGTAAATGCGGACACAGGTAAGTGTGCCGCAACAGCGTTTTTCCCTGAAAAAGAAGCGCCTATTATGGCTGTAAAAGCCGGTTGGGCAGAGCAAGACCCTCAGATGTGGTGGGACAATGCGAAGTTGAGTTTGAAGAAAATCATGGCAGAGGCCGGTGCTACTGCTGATGAAATCAAGGCTATCGGTATCTCTTATCAGATGCATGGTTTGGTCTGTGTGGATAAAAACCTGAAGGCTTTGCGTCCATCTATTATCTGGTGTGACTCCCGTGCAGTTCCTTATGGTGAGAAGGCTTTCAAGGACTTGGGTGCTGACCAGTGTCTGAGTCATCTTCTGAATTCTCCAGGTAATTTTACAGCCGCAAAGTTAGCGTGGGTCAAGGAGAACGAACCGGAGATCTATGAGAAGATTTATAAGATTATGCTTCCTGGTGACTATATCGCCATGCGCCTTTCTGGTACTGCCAATACGACGGTCAGCGGACTGAGTGAAGGTATGTTCTGGGATTTCAAGAATAATCAGGTAGCTGATTTCCTGATGAAGTATTATGGCTTCGACGCATCCCTGATTAGTGATATTGTTCCTACTTTCAGCGTTCAGAGTGAGGTCTGTGCGGAAGCTGCGGCAGAACTGGGACTGAAGGCAGGTACACCTATTACATATAGAGGTGGTGACCAACCAAACAATGCCCTTTCATTGAATGTGTTGAATCCAGGAGAGATTGCTGCCACGGCAGGAACCTCAGGTGTGGTCTATGGTGTTTTAGGTGATGTGAACTACGACAAGAAGAGTCGCGTGAATACCTTCGCTCATGTAAATCATAGTGCTGAGCAGACGCGTCTGGGTGTGTTGTTGTGTATTAATGGTACGGGTATCCTTAATGCTTGGACACATCGTAACATTACTCCCGATGTAGGTTATGCGGAGATGAACGACCTCGCGGCAACGGTACCTATCGGTAGTGAAGGTGTGACGATTGTTCCTTTCGGTAATGGTGCGGAGCGTGTGTTGGAGAATAAAGAGATTGGCTGCTCCATCAACGGACTGAATTTCAATAAGCATAACAAGGCTCATCTTGTCCGTGCCGCTCAAGAGGGTATTGTCTTCTCTTTCTGCTATGGAATGGAGATTATGCAGCAGATGGGTATGAATATTTGCAATATCCATGCAGGCAAGGCTAATATGTTCCTCAGTCCGCTGTTCCGAGATACTTTGGCTGGAGTAAGTGGAGCAACTATTGAGCTTTATGATACTGACGGTTCGGTAGGTGCTGCCAAGGGCGCTGGTATTGGTGCTGGTATCTATAAAGATAATAATGAGGCATTCGCGACATTGGATAAACTGCAGGTCATTGAGCCTGATGAGGTTCGTCGTGCAGAGTATCTTGCCGCCTATACTCAGTGGAAAGAGACATTAAATAAAAACATGTAATATTTTCAAAAACAAAAACTATGGCAAAAGAGTATTTTCCGTTTACAGGTAAGATTCCTTTCGAAGGAAAGGACAGTAAGAACGTGATGGCCTTCCACTATTACGAGCCAGAAAAGGTCGTGATGGGTAAGAAGATGAAGGACTGGCTAAAGTTTGCAATGGCTTGGTGGCACACACTGGGTGGTGCAAGTGCAGATCAATTCGGAGGACAGACCCGTTCTTACGAGTGGGATAAGGCAGAGGATGCTATCCAGCGTGCTAAAGATAAGATGGATGCTGGCTTTGAAATCATGGACAAACTCGGAATCGAGTATTTCTGTTTCCACGACATTGACCTTGTTGAAGAGGGTGCTACCATCGCTGAGTATGAAGCTCGCATGAAGGCAATCACAGACTATGCTCAGGAGAAGATGAAGCAGTATCCAAACATTAAGTTGCTATGGGGTACCGCTAATGTCTTCGGTAATAAGCGTTATGCAAATGGTGCTTCTACTAATCCTGACTTTGATGTAGTGGCCCGTGCTATCGTTCAAATCAAGAACGCTATTGATGCTACGATTAAGCTCGGTGGTACTAATTATGTGTTCTGGGGTGGACGTGAGGGTTATATGAGTCTGCTGAACACTGACCAGAAACGTGAGAAAGAGCATATGGCTACCATGCTGACAATGGCTCGTGACTATGCCCGTGCGAAAGGATTCAAAGGAACTTTCCTTATTGAGCCAAAGCCTATGGAGCCTTCTAAGCATCAGTATGACGTAGATACAGAGACCGTTATCGGTTTCCTGAAAGCTCACGGCTTGGATAAGGACTTCAAAGTGAATATAGAAGTGAACCACGCTACATTGGCCGGTCATACTTTCGAGCATGAGTTGGCTTGTGCTGTTGATGCTGGTATGTTGGGTTCTATCGATGCTAACCGTGGTGATGCGCAGAATGGTTGGGATACCGACCAGTTCCCCATCGATAACTTTGAGCTGACACAGGCAATGATGGAGATTATCCGCAATGGCGGTTTGGGTAATGGCGGTACGAACTTTGACGCAAAGATCCGTCGTAACTCCACTGATCTGGAGGATCTCTTTATTGCACACATCAGTGGTATGGATGCGATGGCTCGTGCTCTGATGAATGCTGCAGATATCTTAGAGAACTCAGAACTGCCAGCTATGAAGAAGGCTCGCTATGCAAGCTTTGACAATGGTATCGGTAAGGACTTCGAGGATGGTAAACTGACATTGGAGCAGGCTTACGAGTACGGTAAGAAGGTAGAGGAGCCAAAGCAGATATCAGGAAAGCAAGAGAAGTACGAGACGATCGTAGCTCTTTACGCTAAATAGTTTACACCTTGTTTATAATATAAAGTATGCCGTCTATCCAACGATAGGCGGCATCTTTTTATGATTTTATTTTTACGTTAAGTATCTTGTCCACTGAATTGTTTGATACGCTGTTCCTCCGAGAGTTTGCATATCAGTAGGGTGTCGTTGTTCTCGGCAACGATATATCCGTCAAGTCCTTGAATAACCACCTTTTTCTCTTGTGTCGTATGAATCATACAGTTATGCGACTCTATTAGTGTGATGTCTGGACCGATGGAGGCATTGCCATAGAGATCCTTCTTGGTGTTCTCTTGCAAGGAACCCCATGTGCCGAGGTCGCTCCACCCGAAGTCTGCAGGACATACGAAAATCTCTTCTGCTTTCTCCATGATGGCATAGTCGACGGAGATATTCTCGCATTCTGGGAATAGACGGTCAATCTCCCCTTGCTCTTTCTCTGTTCCATAAATGGGGAGTAGTGACTCGAAGATTTTCGCTATGGAAGGCTGATAGATACGGAAGGCATTGACAATAGTCGATACATTCCAAATAAAAATACCAGCATTCCAAAAATAGTTGTTCTTGCTGATATATTGTTTTGCAGTTTCTAAATCAGGCTTCTCACGGAAAGAATCCACACGGAAAATCTCTTTGTTACGGAGGGAGTTGCTGGAGAGGGCTGCCTGAATATATCCATAACCTGTCTCTGGACGAGTAGGCTTCATGCCTATGGTGACAATAGCATCACTGTCGCTGGTGAATATCATACACTCCGAAATGACACGGCGGAACTCATTGACATTCATGACAATATGGTCACTGGGCGTCACTACGATATTGGCTTTTGGGTCGGTAGACTTGATTCGCCAGCAGACATAAGCGATACATGGAGCTGTATTACGGCGACATGGTTCACAAAGGATATGGCTGCGTGGCATATCGGGTAATTGTTCACTGACAATATCGGCATATTTCTGATTCGTTACCACCCAAATGTTTTCAGGAGATATAATGGTGTTGAAACGATCAACGGTCAGTTGTAACAAGGTCCTGCCAATACCCAATACGTCAATAAACTGCTTGGGATGCTCAGCAGTACTCATTGGCCAAAAGCGGCTACCGACACCACCAGCCATAATCACCAGATGATTGTTGATCCTTTCCATAATGGCCTAAATTAATAATTATGTGGCAAAAATACAAATAATATTTGATACGAACAAATCTTATTTGTTTTTTCTTTTGAGGAGGTGTCGAATAACAAAATAACCGATAGCAATAACTACTAGTCCGACAATCACAAGTTTAATATATTCGGCATATTCAGTAATTTTGTCATTGAGCTGGTCCTCAGGTACGATAGTATGCAGATACCATCCTAAAGATGCAAGGATACCGTGCCACACTCCCGCACCGATAGTCGTATATAGCAAGAACTTCCAGTAGTTCATTTTTGCCAGTCCTGCGGGTATGGATATCAAATGGCGAATACCGGGAATCAGTCGCCCCGTCAAGGTTGCTACGATACCATGGTCATCGAAATATTTCTCACTCTTTTCCACTTTTTCTTGATTCAGCAGACACATCTTTCCCCATTTGCTGTTGGCGAAACGGTAAATAACCGGTCTGCCGACATAATAGGCGACAACATAATTGATGGACGCACCCAAGTCGGCACCGATAGTGGCGAAAAGAATTACCAGAAACACATCGAGATGACCACCTGCTGCATGGTAGGCGGCTGGTGTAACGACAAACTCGGAAGGCACAGGAACAACAGTGCTCTCCAAAAGCATTAAGAACAGAATAGTTCCGTAGTTGAGGTTGGAAAGGAGTGATGATATGAAGTTCATTTTTTCAGTTTTTGATACATATAGTCATAATAGTCTTTCGCCGCCATATTCTCGGGGAACAGATGATGCAACACAATGCGTGTCTCTGTAGGGTTGCGTTTAATGGCGATATGCAGGTATTTCAGGAACTCCTCCGTATATCCAAGGTCCCAACAACAGAGTGCCATATACGAATAGCCTTGCCTGAAGTTATCGTCAACAACCATGGAGAAGAATTTCTTGAACATCTCATAGCATGCCTTGACATATCGGTTGTCATAAAGGGAAACGATGATACGCAAGAGTATAATGGGTGCGTTATGGGAACGGGTGATGGCATCCTTGAACATCTTCTCTGCCATTGGTATATTGTCGTTTTCCAGATAGATATGCCCTTTCATTACAAGCATGTCTACGGGATTACTTTCCAATTCCTGGCTCTTGTCGATATATGCCAATGCTTGATCAAGATGATGGAGGGAGCTATGACATAAGGCGAGCTCCTGGTATATCTGGGGAACAAGTTCGTCAGGTTGGGTAACATCTATATAACGGTTGTAATAGAGGACAGCCTCCTCGTAGTTCCCCAACTGATACAAGCCGTTGGCTTTACTGAGCAACCCTTCCGGATTATGGGGATCGATGGCAATGGCATACTCACTGCTGACGATGGCACCGCTGAAGTCCTCGTTCATAAACTGGGCGCTTGCCAATGCGTTCCAATATCGGGTAGAGTAGGGGTCCTTGTCCAAGAGCTCATTGAAGATACGCTCACTGTCTTTGTATTTTCCCAATCCGAAAAGGGTACGTGCCATCAACTCCTTGAAATCGTTGCTGTCATCTCCTTTGGTGCGCATCATCCATTCATATGCCTTGTCGTTGAGTCCGTAGTCGTTATAGATGTTGGATACGTCCATCACGAAATCCTGATACTCATCTGGTGGTATGGTTGAGAAATACTCGCGGAGAAACTGATCTGCCTCTTCCACCTTATCCTGAGCAATAAGTAGTTCTGCCTGCATATACTGGTACTCGGGATCATCCTTGTTCTCAATCTGTTCTACGCATTCTTTTGCCTTGTCGATATCTCCGGCAGTTAACGCCTCCCGTGCCTTGAAGACATTAGGCAGTGTTGCGTTAGGATAGAGTGACAGCGCATAGTCTATTGTCTCATCAGCATCCTGGTCTGCTCCCATGAAATGATAGTAGTCTGCAATATCAGCCAAATCGTCGGCATCCATGAATGCGGGGTGCCCCGACTTGACTGATTCCTCGTAGTTGTCCAGAAGTTCCCTGAACTCTTTGCTGTCAAAATATTCGTCGCCGGTTTTCTTCATTTATTTGTTAATCTTCGCCCAGGTATCTTTGAGTCCGACAGTCTTATTGAAGATGAGGTGTCCGTCTTTGGAGGTCTCGTCAATGGTGAAGTAACCGATACGCTGGAACTGCAGGAAATCACCGGGTTTCTTCTCTGTCAGGTATTGTTCCACATAACAGTTCTTCAGGACGGTCAGGGATTCTGGGTTCAGCAGTTCACGGAAATCACGTTCGTCGGCACCGGGATTCTCCACGGAGAAGAGTCGGTCATAGAGACGTACCTCTGCAGGCAGACAGTGCTTAGTGCTTAACCAGTGGAGTGTCTTACCCTTGATCTTGCGGTCGGCACCAGGAAGTCCACTGCGTGTCTCTGGGTCGTAAGTGGCATAGATGGTGGTCACGTTACCTGCTGCATCTTTGTCACAAGGATGCTCCTCGTCGCATTTAATGATATAGGCATTCTTCAATCGTACTTCCTTGCCTGGAGCCAGACGCTGGAATTTCTTCTCAGCGACCTCCATGAAGTCGTCACGCTCAATCCATAACTCACGACTGAAAATAATGGTATGTGTACCGTCTGCTTCGTTCTCAGGGTTATTGACAGCTATCAGTTCTTCGGTTTTGTCCTCTGGATAGTTGGTGATAACCAGTTTGACGGGATTCAAAACGGCAGATACACGGCATGCTTTCTTATTCAAGTCGTCACGGACGGCAGCCTCTAGTAGTGCATAGTCGTTAAGAGCATCAAATTTAGTATAGCCGATAGAGTCGATGAAGTTACGAATACTCTGTGCGGAATAACCGCGACGACGCATTCCACAGACTGTCGGCATACGGGGATCGTTCCATCCGTCCACCAGTCCTTCATCCACCAAAGCCTTCAGTTTACGCTTCGACATCACCGTATAGGTGAGATTCAGTCGGTTGAATTCTATCTGACGTGGACGATAGTCTGTCTGTCCTTCTTTTTCCTGAAGGAAGTCCACGAACTTATCGTATAATGGGCGATGGGGCACAAATTCCAGTGTGCAGATGGAGTGGGTGACACCTTCGAAGTAGTCACTCTGTCCGTGAGCGAAGTCATACATTGGATAGCAGTGCCACTTTGTTCCTGTGCGATGATGGGGTATCTGGATGATACGGTAAATAATCGGATCGCGGAAGTGCATGTTGGGATTTGCCATGTCGAGTTTGGCGCGCAGTACCATAGAGCCTTCCACTGCCTCGGGTGTATTCATCTGCTTAAACAGACGTAGGTTTTCTTCTATGGGACGGTCACGGAATGGACTCGGACGACCTGCCTGTGTCGGTGTCCCTTTCTGCTCTGCAATCTGCTCAGAGGTCTGTTCGTCAACATACGCCATCCCTTTCTCGATGAGCCAGATGGCAAAGTCCCAAAGCTTGTCGAAATAGTCGGAGGCATAATAGACATTCTCCCAGTGGAATCCCAGCCACTTGATGTCGTTCATGATGTTCTCCACATATTCCGTATTCTCCTTTGTTGGATTGGTATCATCGAAGCGGAGGTTGCAGACACCTCCGAAATGTTCTGCCACACCGAAGTCCATGCAGATAGCCTTGGCATGTCCGATGTGTATATATCCGTTGGGCTCTGGTGGAAAACGGGTTTGTATTCTTCCTCCGTTCTTACCTGCGGCAAGGTCGCCTTCCACTATCTGCTCTACAAAACTGAGACTCTTCTTCTCTTCGTTCTCAGTCACTTTCTTCTCTTCTATCATGATCTGTTATTCGTTTGTTCAGTCTGCAAAGGTACGAATAAGTGAGTAAAATACAAAAGGAAAACTGTTTTTTCTTTTTATTCTAGAATGAAAGTACCCATGATGACATCAAAGGTGAGAAAAAGTTGTGACTATTTTCGCCTTTTATATAAAAGATGTGATTTAACCTGTAAAAAATTTGCGTAATTGTTAAAAATGTTGTACCTTTGCACTCGTTATCCTGAATACAATCTTTTTACCTTAAAAAGGACTAATACCAGATATTTGCCCCTCACTGTGAAGTGAGGAGCATTTTTTATTTGATGCCACGTTCGTTGAGTGCCTTGGTATACTTGGCTGCATTCTGAAGATGTTCTTGGTAAGTCTTGGCAAAGTTATGGGTTCCAGAGAAATCTTCCTTGGCGCACATATATAGGTATTCGTGGTTGACAGCATTCAGTACTGCATCGATGCCCTTGATGGATGCAATCTTGATAGGACCAGGAGGCAGTCCTACGTTGACATAGGTGTTATAGGGACTGCTGGTCTTAAGTTGTTTGTTGTAGATACGTTTGAGACCGAACTGCTTGAGGGCGAATTTCACTGTCGGGTCGGCTTGTAGGGGCATCTTTTTCTTCAGGCGGTTCATGTACATGCCTGCTATCATAGGTTTCTCTTCCGTATTTGCCGTCTCCTCGTCAATAATGCTGGCAAGGGTCGTTACCTCGTTGGGAGTCAGTCCGTGGAAGTTCGTCTTAACCGTGCGCTCTGCATTCCAGAAGCGATCATGTTCTTTTTTCATGCGCTCCAGGAATCCGTCAAGGCTGACATTCCAGTAGATGTCATAGGTGTTGGGTATGAACATTGCTGGGATGGTGCAAGTATCGTAACCGTATTTCTGGCAGGTTTCTTGTGAATGGAGCGCCTCTGCGATGGTGGCAGAGTCAAGCATCAGCTTCTTGCCCAGAACGGCAGCAAGCTTATCCATCGTCCGACTCTCAGGAATCGTGAGGTTGAGGCTTGACTGTTGTCCGTTCTTCAGACGACGGTAGATGGTGACAATACCCTCTCCGGGGTTGATGGCATAGCGTCCAGTCTTGATATGATCCTTATAACCTGTATGCCTTAACAGATTCTGCAGGCAGATGATACTCGTGGATGATGCAATAGGTCTGATTTTATTGACGACGCTGTCCTGGGTGTCATCGTCATCTATATATATATAATGTATATCCTCCTTCACCGATACGGAGACCAGAAAGAAGTAAATCAGGATACCGAAAATTAATACCAGACCGATGATGGCTGGGTAGAGATATAGTTTGGATTTCTGGATTTTCATGTTCTTTTTTAGTTTTACCCTGCAAAGATAGTAAAAAGTTAATAGTTAATAGTTATTAGTTAAGAGTTTTTTGTATCTTTGCAACAAACTTAAACAAACATGAAGTTGAAATTCAGCATCAACTACCGTACGGCATGGGGCGAAAGTCTCCATGTCTGTATCGCCTATCATAGTCAGGATGGCACCGTCAAGCGATATAACATGGTGATGCAGACGGAAGACGGAGAGAGCTGGACGTTGGAGACGGCAGCCTTGGAGTCTCGTCAGCATCCACTATCCCATATCGTCTATCTCTATCAGGTGGAGAACGGAGATGGCGAGGTGTTACGCCGTGAATGGGACATGGTGCCCCGTATCTATCATTTCGACACCTCTAAGGACTATGTCTTTCCTGATCAGTGGCGCGACATGCCGTTGCCCTTCCATCTCTATACGAATGCTTATCTGGCAATGGCGCATCGACCTGTCAACGAACAAGTCACAGCCTTACGCCTGCCATTGTTCCGTCGTACACTGACTTTTCGCGTATCTGCCCCACAGCTACTGAAAGGTCAGTCGGTAGCTGTCTGTGGCAGTCATCCTGCTATCGGCAACTGGAATCCTTCGCGCTATCTGCGGATGGAGTATGCAGGACAGCATGAGTGGCTGTTGACAGTTAACGCTTTGGGTATGATTTTCCCATTGGAGTATAAGTATGTGGTAGTGGACGACGAGACACATGCTTTTGTATGCTGGGAGGAAGGTGACAATCGAGTGGTGTCTGTTAGTACCCCTGATGGTAGCAATGCGGAGCTCCCAGACGGACAGGTGATGGTACTCTATGGAGAGTCTTTGCGCCTTCGCGAACAGTTATGGCGTGCTGCTGGTGTCGCTATCCCTGTATTCTCCCTGCGTAGTGAGCATTCTTATGGCGTAGGTGACTTCGGTGATCTCAAACGACTGGTTGACTGGGCAGTATTAACGGGTATGAGAATCATTCAGATTTTGCCTGTCAATGATACTACTGTCAGTCATAGTTGGAGGGATTCCTGTCCGTATAATATTATCAGTGTCTTTGCCCTCCATCCTCATTATATCGACTTAGAGGCTGCGGGGACTCTTCGCTCCAAGCAGAAAATGACACAATATCGCCGTCGCCAACAGGAATTGAACGCTTTATCTTATAGTGATTATGAGGCGGTTGATCGAGTGAAGATGGAGTATCTTCGTGAACTCTTCGAGGAAAAGGGTAAGAGTGTTATTGATTCCGATGACTTCAAGAACTTCGTTCGTGACAATGAAGATTGGCTGAAGCCTTATGCGGATTGGCTTTCTCAGAACACTCCGAATACTCCGATTATTCTGAATACTCAGAGTTTTTACTACTTCCTCCAATTTCTCCTCCACCAGCAACTCAAGGCGGCTGCAGACTATGCCCGTTCCAAAGGCATTATTCTCAAAGGCGACCTGCCTATTGGAGTCAATAAGGAGAGTGTGGAGACCAAAGAGCATCCAGAATTGTTCTATCTTGATTCCCAAACAGGAGCTCCACCCGATACTTTTACATCTCATGGACAGAACTGGGGATTCCCGACGTACCAGTGGGGTGATGGAATCATTTCATGGTTCCGCCACAGGCTCCAGCACATGGCACAGTATTTTGATGCGCTTCGTATTGACCATATCTTAGGTTTCTTCCGTATCTGGGAGATTCCGGAAGATGCCATCGACGGACTCTTAGGACATTTCTCGCCCGCATTGCCCCTGACGGTAGGGGAGATAGAGTATTTCGGACTTGCTTTCCGCAAGGAATTGTTTACCCGTCCGTTCATCAATGACCGTCTCATTGACCGTATCTTCGGCATCCATGCCCAGTATGTACGCGATAATTTCTTGGTGCGCAAGGCATATAATCTTTATGACTTACGGGAGGAGTACGCAACGCAACGCAAGGTGGCGACTGCCTTTGCCGACCGTCTTGACGAGAGCAGTCTGTGGATCCGTGACGGACTGATGCGCCTGATTACTAATGTTCTCTTTGTGGAAGATCCTCGCCAGCCGGAGATGTATCATCCACGTATTGGAATACTCAACGAACCGATCTTCGAGGCATTGGGCAGTGAAGACAAAGATGCTTTTGTACGCCTCTATAACAACTACTTCTATCAGCGGCATTCAATGTACTGGGGACAACAGGCGCTTAAGCGGTTGCCTGCCATTCTAAAAGACTCACGTATGCTTATCTGTGGGGAAGACCTTGGGATGCTGCCTGATTGTGTGGAACCCGTGCTTGACCAGTTGCGCATCCTTACGCTTGAGATTCAGCAGATGCCGAAGCAGCAGGGCTTTGAGTTCGCCCATTTGGAGGCGAATCCCTACCGTTCCGTCTGTACTATCTCTACACATGATATGTCGCCCTTGCGTCTCTGGTGGCAGGAGAGTCCTGAACGGCGCCAGCGTTTCTATGTCACGATGTTGCAAAAAGAGGGTAGGGCACCAGAACAGCTGCCTGCCCATCTGGCAGAGGAGATCATTGCACGTCATCTGTATTGTCCGTCAATGTTGTGCATCCTTGCCTTGCAAGACTGGCTGGCGATGGATATCGAACTGCGTTCGAAACATCCGAAGGACGAGCGTATCAACGTACCCAGCGACCCCTATAACCGTTGGAAATGGCGTATGCATGTCACTATTGAACAACTCATCGCCGCCGAACGCTATAACAACAAACTCAAGACGATGATTACACGCAGCAAGCGTTGCTAATATTCAAGGTTCTATGTATAATACCTTTATCTTTGACCTCGACGGCACACTGCTGAATACGCTTGACGACCTGGCAGCCTCCGTGAACTACGCCTTGCGTACGCATGGGATGCCTGAGCGTACGCTGGACGAGGTACGTAGTTTCGTGGGCAATGGGGTGCGCCTCCTCATGGAGCGAGCCATTCCAGATGGAACAGACAATCCTCGTTTCGAGGAGACTTTTGCTACCTTCCGTCAGTATTACATGGATCATTCCTTGGATAAGACACGCCCCTATGAGGGTATTCCCGAAATGATTCATGCTTTGAAGCAACGGGGCTGTCGTCTTGCGGTGGTGAGTAATAAGTTCTATGCTGCCACGCAGGAACTCATCCGCCATTTCTTTCCCGAGATCACCGTTGCCATCGGTGAACATGAGTCAGAGGGTATCCGCAAAAAGCCTGCTCCCGACACTGTTTTCGAGGCACTTCGTCAGTTGGGAGTTGGTAAGGAAAATGCCGTTTATGTAGGTGACAGTGATGTAGACTTGCAGACAGCACACAATAGTGGACTGCCCTGCATCAGTGTTCTCTGGGGCTTCCGAGACCGTGATTTCCTCCTTGCTCACGGTGCCACTACCTTCATCTCACAACCAAAAGAGCTGCTATCGTATTAACGCATTCATGATTGTCGCGTCGGTTTAATCCCTGTCAGCGTTTCAGGATGACCTTCCCATTGACAATATAGGTCCCTGCTGGCTGTTGGCTCCATTGGTCGGCAGTACCTACCTTGATGCCCTGAAGGGAGTAGATGGCATGGTTGTTTCTGATGGTATGGAGATACTGTATTCCTGTGGTTGCATCTTCCATGACACTTAGCGACATGCCTGCCCAACTGAGTATAGACCAGTTGGAGATATTGTCAGACTCAAAGTTTCCGTTAGTAATCATCTCTGTGGTACCTCCCTCTTCTATGCAGGATACATTGTCAAGGTAGACATTGCCTCCTCCCATCTTTCCGATAGCAAAGATCAGTACGTCATGTGGGTAGTTGGCTGTACATCTCCACGTAATCTCACTGAAGGTGGTTGTGATATTATTGGTTGCCAGATACTGAATATCAGCACTATTGCCCCATTCGTCACGGTGGGTGCTGGCATCCCATCGGGGCCACAGGGCACAGTTGCCGTTATTGTCACCACGCATCATAGCACGAATGATATAGGTCTTGCCTTTCTCCATGGGGGTGGCAAGTTGACAGATAGCTTCTTTGTCCCATTGTTCTTTTCCTGCTGCTCCGTTATTGATGACAAGAACATGGTTGGAAGCTAAGTCGGATACCTCCACATTGATATCCAGTGTATGGGTGGTTCCAAGGAAATCGGTATAGGATGCCCTGACGACACCTTTTTTCTCCTCACTACCGATGACCATGCCGTCCTTGATGGTGAAGTCTGTACTGGTGAAAGTCGCCTCATTGACAAGATTCTCCTGGTGACCATCGGCGAAGGTGCCCCATAGCGTCAATACCTTACCGCCTCCCTTGCGAATCAGGATATCCTCCACTTTATTGAGGTGGTCCAAGGCATACACTTTCTTCAAGGCATCGTTCCAGGCATAGTCTGCCTGTGCCTTGGTATCCTTACCCATCACACGCAGTGCCTCATAGGCATAGCGTTTTCCCATGGTGCGGTAACCCGAGACCGTAAAATGAATATTGTCACTGGCACATGGACAACCATTGGAGTGTACGATATGGGAGGTGGGGATGACACTGGGTAGTTGGGCGATGACGGCATTATGGGCAGAGCAGGTCCCATTGACATCGGCATTCACCGTCTCACCAGCGAAAAGGGGGACGTCCTCGGCTTTGAGGTTGAGGTCGGTGAGCAGTCTCTCGTAGATTGTCTTTACCTTCTGTAGCCATGCTGTCTGTCCGTTGTTCGATTCGCCCTGATGGAGCAGGATGCCCTTGATGACTCCTGACTGTTGTGCAATCTTCGCCATCTCGACGAGTCGCTTATAGGGGTCATTACCATAGGCAGCGAAGGAGCTCTTCATCCAGTTTTCCTGATTCTTCAGGTAGTCCTCTACCTCTTCAGATATAAAGCCTTCGATGGCAACACCACCGATGGCGACATCAACAACTCCGACTTTCACATCGGAAGGCAGTGCCGCTACCATCGTACGTCCGAAATAGTCTGCCATGCCTATCTTTGTCCAGTCACGGACAATGGGACAGTTGGCTGTGTACCACTGCCCTTTTGTACGCTTGGGGGTTGTCGTGTTGAAGTCCACACACGCCATCATCCGGAAACGTTCGTCAACGGTATTGTCAACGGTCTCTGGCTGTGCCTGTCCCTCCATGTTCGACTGTCCGAAACAAAGGTAGATATAGAAATTCTCATCGACTGCTGCATTGGTCTTAAGAAACAGGGAGAGCAGTATCCCTAATAGTAGTTTTCTTTTCATCATTATGGTTTTATAAATAAAATATGTGATTTCGACTGCAAAGTTACGAATAAACGAGAGAAATGCAAAAGGAAAGTATACTTTTCTTTTCATTTCCGAGTGCATAGTAAGTTCGGTGGAGCCAAGGATATGGAAAAATTTGAGAAATAATATACTTGATGGCACATATTTGCGAGGGATGTCTGAGTTTGCCACCGCCTATCGGGTTGACGGGCGGCGGCAAACTTTTCTGATGTCCTGACACGAAAAGATGGCAGGCTTATACCAATGTGTGGATGTCGATAAACTGTTGCACTTCTTCTTTATATGAGTCGGAGACAGGGATAAACTGGTCTCCGTAAACAATGCGGAAACGGTCGATGGACTCTGCCTTTGTCATGTGGACGATGTAGCTGCGGTGTGCACGCAGGAACTCAGGATGGGGCAGGTAGTCCTCCAGCTTTTTCATGTTCATGAGGCTCATCACTCGTGAACCGTCTTGTAGATAGATGCGGATATAGTCCTTGAGTCCCTCAATGTAAAGGATGTCGTCAAGGTTTACCCGGAAGAGTTTGTAATCACTCTTGATAAACATGAAACGGTCGGTGGCATATGCTTGTTGCTTCTGAACAATCGTGAACCACTCGACAGCCTTGTTGGCAGACTTCATGAAGTCATCGTAACTGATAGGCTTCAGCAGGTAGTCAAGGGCATTGACTTTATATCCTTCGACAGCATATTGCTGGAAGGCGGTCGTAAAGATAATCTTAGTGTTAGGGGGCAAGACTCTGGCAAACTCGATGCCAGAAAGCTCCGGCATCTGGATGTCAAGGAAAAGCAGTTGTGCAGGATGGTCCCTGAGTTCCTTCATCGCCTCGATGGCACTGCCGTAGCACCCGATAAGCTGGAGAAAAGAGGTTTTCTCTACATAACTCTTGAGTAGCCCTGCTGCTAAGGGCTCGTCGTCAATGATGGCGCAGTTGATAGTCATAATATTTTAATTATTTAAGTTTGTTATTTATCTTCATTTCTTAGTTTGCTGTTGGACTCTTTCCAATCCGTGATATGGATGCGTGAGTGATACACCTTACCATTGGTAACAAGTTCTTTGGTCCACGTGTAGTGCTCGAAGTAGGCGAGTTCCAGTCGACGTTGTATCTGTTGCAGTCCTATGCCATGACCGCTGTGGTCGCTGGCAGGCTTTGGATAGTTTGAGTTACGGATGTCGCAGATAATGTTCTGTTCGTCTGCCTCTATCAGGATACGGATGAAAGAAGGTTCTGTGGGACTGACTCCGTGTTTGAAGGCATTCTCAACCAGTGAGATGAAAATCATAGGAGCGATGGTGATGTCTGAATTGGCAGCATGTACGTCGAATGTCACTTTAACAGATTCGGGTAACCGCAGCTTCATCAGTTTCACATAGTTACGGATAAACTCCACTTCGTCATCCAAAGGAACAGCAGGCTGCTGGTAGTCATAGAGGATATGGCGCAGCATATTGGACAGTTCCCTAATGGCCTCCTGTGCCTTGTCTGTGTCGAAGGCGGTGAGGGCATAGATGTTGTTGAGTGTGTTCAACAGGAAATGTGGATTAATCTGGTTGCGCAGGTTACTCAGTTCCGCGTCAGTACGTGCTGCTTCTGCTTTACTACGTGCCTGCTCTGCCCAATACCATCGCTGGGCGAGGGCGATACAGGTTGCCGCTGTGGCAAAGATGGCAAGATTGATGATGTCACGGAGGATAAAAAAGAATAACTCAATATTGTCAAGTTCCCTGGAATTGGATAGGGCTGGTTGGAATAAATCGTTTGTGAAATCCGTCCAGTAGTGGAGTCCGATACCAAGGCTAATCACCAATACGGCATTAATCAGCAGGAAGTAACGGTGCTTGCCTGCCGCATAATAATATGGTGCAAGCCAGAAATAGTTAATATAGAACACTACCATCATCTGAAGGGGTGACATGCAGTTCATGACGTACTGTGTAATGGAGATGCCTGTCCCTCGGGCATAGGTCACTGGTGAGAGGAACATGAATGCCCAGAACACCACATGCAGGAAATATTTCAGTCGTTTATTCATGTCGGATAGCTTCTATAGGATCCATATTGGCAGCCTTCTGTGCAGGGATATATCCGAAAAGGACTCCGATGCAGACGCAGACGAAGAAAGAGACGTAGATAGACCAGGCGGGAACGCTTGATGGCATGCCTATCAAGCTAAGACCGCCACTGGCACTGCATCCGACAAGGATGCCTAAGAGTCCTCCGGTGACGGAGATGAGTACTGACTCGATGAGGAACTGTAGAGAGATGACAGGACCGGTGGCACCTACAGCCATACGCAGTCCAATCTCCTTGGTACGCTCTGTCACAGAGACAAGCATGATATTCATGATACCGATACCTGCTACAAGTAGTGAGAAGGCTGCCGCCACCACGAGGATGATGGTCACGGTATCCATTGTTGATGACATTGTCTCCATCATCTCTGCTTGAGAGCGGATCGTGAAGTCGTCGTCTGCATCTTCCTTCAGCTTATGGTTGCTGCGTAGTATCTGGGTCAGCTCTTCAATAGCGGCATCAGAAAGTTCTTCTGTAATAGCAGAGCAGACGATGCTGGAAAAGTAAGTCTGAGCACTGATACGCTTCATCACCGTCGTATAGGGAGCAATGATGACGTTATCCTGGTCCATGCCCCAAGAGTTGTATCCCTTTGCCTTCAGCACACCGATGATACGCATGGGGATGCTCTTGAAGCGGATGGTCTTACCGATGGGGTCGGTATGCTCGCCGAAGAGATCCTTGACGATAGTGGCACCTACAACGCATACTTTAGCAGCCTTCTTGATGTCTTCCTCTGTGAAGTAATCTCCCTCTTCAATAGTCCACAGACGGATGTCGAGATAGTCTATCGACTCACCATACATCGAGGCATTGGTGTTATTGCTGCCGTAGATGGCTTGTCCGCTGGCGGTGACTTCAGGAGATACCTTTGTGACAAAACGCTTCTCCTGCATGATACGCTCATAGTCTGCCATCTTCAGTGTCTGCATGGCGGATGGGTCCTGACGAACACCGCCTCGCATATCAGCTCCAGGTCGGATGGTGAGCAGGTTGGTACCCATTGTCGATAGTTCTTGACGGATACTTTCCTTCGAGCCTTGTCCGATAGCCATCATGATGATGACTGCTGCCACACCGATAATGATACCGAGCATGGAGAGGAAGGAGCGCATCTTGTTGTTGGCTACCGCCTTGATACTTACTTTAAATAGATTCAGTATGTTCATTTAATCTTTCTGTTCTTAATCGTCTTGTGGCTTGGGCAAGGCAGCAAGTGCCTCTGCCGCTGACTTGATATTCGTATTGATAGTATCTTCACGGATCTTGCCGTCACGCAAGTTGATGTTACGGCTACTGTATTCGGCAATCTCTGGGTTGTGGGTCACGAAGATAATGGTATGGCCCTGCTTGTAGAGCTCCTGAAAGAGGACAAGCATCTCGAAAGACGTTCGGGTATCAAGGTTTCCCGTCGCCTCGTCAGCAAGGAGCACTGCTGGCTCGTTGACTAAGGCACGGGCAATGGCGACACGCTGCATCTGTCCTCCAGACATCTGGTTGCTTTTATGTTCCAGACGGTCGCCGAGCCCGACAGCTTCCAATGCCTTCACGGCTGCGGCTCGTCGTTGCTTTGCATCATATTTATTATTGTACATCAGTGGCAGCTCTACGTTTTCCACAGCTGTAGTCTTCGGCAGCAGGTTGTAGGTCTGGAATACAAAACCAATCTTCTGATTACGCAGATGGGCGCGCTGGGTCTTTGACATGGTGCGGACGGAGATACCGTCAAGGTAATATTCTCCACTGGTGGGGGTGTCAAGACAACCAAGCTGGTTGAGAAGGGTTGACTTACCAGAGCCAGAGGTGCCTTGGATAGTAACGAACTCACCTTCGTAAATCTTGAACGAGACACCACGTAATGCCTTGACAGTCTCACTACCTACCTGGAAGTAACGCTTCACGTTCTGCAGCTCGATGACAACTTTCCTATTGTCTTCCATTTATCTCCTTTGTTGGTTGTTGTTGCCGTTTCTGTTATTGTTGCCTCTTGGTCTCGGCATGAAAGGGTTGGTTGCTTGTTGCTCTCCGCCCATCGGCATCTCACTGCCTCCGGAGATACTGAAGTCAACTAATATTTCTGTACCCTCCGTGATGCCACCGGTAATCTCGGTGAGAATACCATTGGTAGTACCAACTTCCACCTTATGAGCCTTGAAAATATTACCTTCCTTAGTCCATACCTTATGCATGCCTTCGCAGTCCTCAATCTTCTCTCCGTTGGAGAGGAGTGCCTCGTTGGGAATGAAACGGAGTGCCTTAGAGGGAGCTGCCAGCACACCATTTTTCTCTAAGGTGTAGATGGTGACGTTTGCCGTCAGTCCGGGTTTCAGTTTCAAGTCGTTGTTACGGGCGGAGATAACAACTTCATAGGTGACGACATTACTTTCTGTGGTTGCCTGCTGGCGCACTTGTGTCACCTGTCCCTCGAAGGAGTCTTCGGGGAAGGCGTCAACGGTGAAGGTGACACGCTGTCCTTCCTTCACACCACCAATGTCTGCCTCGTCGATATCGGCAATCACACGCATATCGGTGAGGTCTTTGGCAATCGTAAACAACTCAGGGGTGTTGAAGGAGGCGGCAACGGTCTGTCCTTCTTCTACAGCCTTGGAGAGTACCACACCGTCAATAGGGGAGGTGATGGTGGCATATCCGAGGTTGGTCTGAGCCTTCTGCACACTCTCACGGGAAGTGGATACTGATTGACGTGCCTTATCATAGGAGAGCTTGGCATTCTCGTACTCGTCGGCACTGACCAGCCCTTTGTCGTATAGGGTCTTGAAGCGGTTGTAGTTGGCAAGCTCATAGTTCAGTGTGCTTTGGGCAGACGACAGGTTTGCCTTCGCTGTATTCAGTTCACTGATGAGGTTGGTCTTGTCGAGTTCGGCAATGACTTGCCCCTTCTTGACGACACTGTTATAGTCAACATAGAGTTTTGACACGATACCGCTGACCTGTGTACCGACAGTCACGGAGGTTACTGGCTCAATGGTGCCAGTGGCAGTGATGCTGGTACTGATATTCTGCTTCTCTACTTTTGCCGTCTCAAACGACACTTTCTCTTCTTTCTTACCACCTGACAGAAGGAGGTAAGCAAGGATGATAAGGACAATGATGCCCACACCTATCCAGATTTTCTTGTTCTTCATATTTATAATTTCAATTTTCAATTTTCAATTCTCAATTCTTACAGATTCATGTCCTCACCTCTATAGAAACGGAGTAGCTGTTGGTTAAGGATAGTCATATATTTACTCTGTAACCTATTCTGTTGGGCATTCAGGAGTTTGTCCTTACCCATCAGCAACTCCACAATGTTCTTCAGTCCGACATTGAACTGTTCTGTCAGCAAGTCAAAACTTGCCTGTTCGCTGGCAACGGTGGACTGGGCAGCCTTGAACTTCTGCTGGTTGGTATTAGCGTCAAGCCAGTAGCCCTCGATAGTAGAGTAGAGCTGTTTCTGCTTGTCCTGAATATCAAGTAATGCCTGTTCATGCTGTATCTTTGCCTTGTTAATGGCGGTCTTCGTCTTTCGGTTGTCGAAGATGGGGATGCTCACGGAGGCTCCAAGGGAGGCGTCAAGGTTGGTCTTCATCTGGTGACCCCACTCGTTGGAACTCATAGACCCAGTATTGGTAGCTACGCCACTGGTCATACTGATGGTCGGCAGGTGCCCTGCTTTGGCAATCTTCATCTGGAGGTCACTGGACTTCAGACTGAGTTCTGAGCTACGAATCTCAGGACGATAGGTGAGGGCGTGCTCATAAACGCTGCCTAGCGATGGAATCTCTGCAAGCGCCTGCTCGTCGCTGTATGCGGGAATCTCAATATCGAAAGGCTCTTCACTGGTAATCTCCAGTAATTGCTTTAATTGTAATATGTAATTGGCAAGGTTGCTCTCTGCTTCTACAATATTGTATTCGTCAGTAGCTCTCTGGGCAGTAAGCTGTGCAAGGTCGGCTTTTGACATCCTGCCGACTTCCATAATCTCCTTTCCACGCGCTTCATTCTTCTTACTGGTCTCCAGACTCTCCTTGCTGACTTTGATTGCCTCATTCATATAGAGAATCTGCACATATAATTGGGCTATCTTCTCCTGAATGGAATTGGCTGTCTCTGCAATATTAAGTTCTGCCTGTTCTTCACTGACTTCGTTGAGCTTGACCTGGTTGCGGTTCTGATTACCATTCCATACCGTCCATGAGGCATTGATGCCATATGTACCGTTATAATAGGTCTTGTTGACCTTGGTATTCACGGTACCATTAGTAACGGTGGTCATTCCTGACGACAACCAAGGACGATAGCCCACACTCTGGTTGGTGGAGGCTGACAAGGAAGGAAATAAAGCTGCATGTGATTGCTTACGGTCTTCTGTGGCAGATTGCTTCTGTAATCGTGACTGTTGTAAAGTGATGTTATTCTGCATCGCATAGTCGATGCAGTCCTTCAGTGTCCACTTCTTCTGTCCATTCATTGTGATAGTAAAGGTCAGAATCAGTGCTGTTATTACACTTCGTTTCATGTTTTTTATCTTTTAATCTTTTAATCTTTATGTCTTTTTGGGAGTGCAAAGATAGAAAGAATCTCTGAAAAACAAAAAAGATATAGGCATTTTTTTACAGTTTGTAGAAGTAATGTGGTAAAACTTCGATAATATTTATATTTTTAACTGTTATTAAGAGAAAGAGAGTCTTTTGTTGAATTTATGGCAAAAATTTCCTTATATCAATAAAAAGCCGTATCTTTGCAACGCCAAAAGACAAATGGTCTCAGAAAAATGAGAAAATTAGTTGTACGTGTTTTGTGGTCACTGTTTGGAGCTTCTGTCCTAACAGCTGCTGTCGCATTCTGGGCAATCAATAATGGATGGATAGGGTATATGCCACCAGTTGAGGAACTCCAGAATCCTATTAACAGATATGCCACTCAGATATATAGTTCCGATGGAAAGATTATGGGTACCTGGAACTATAACAGGGAGAATCGTGTCTTGGTGGACTATTCGCAGTTATCGCCATCGCTGATACAAGCTTTGGTGGCTACGGAGGATATACGCTTCTATGATCATTCGGGCATCGACTTCTTCGCGTTGGGACGTGCTATTATTAAAAGAGGTATTCTTCGACAGAAAAGTGCTGGCGGTGGCTCTACTATCACCCAGCAGTTGGCAAAGCAACTGTATTCGGGTACAGCACACAGTGTAATGGAGCGTATGTTGCAAAAACCTATTGAGTGGGTGATTGCCGTACAGTTGGAACGTAACTACACGAAGGATGAAATCATTGCGATGTATTTGAATTATTTCGATTTCCTTCATAATGCGGTAGGTATCAAGACGGCTTCTAACACGTATTTTGGCAAGGAACCGAAAGACTTGACAGTCAACGAGGCAGCTACGCTGGTAGGTCTTTGTAAGAACCCGTCATATTTTAACCCTGTTCGCCACCATGACAGGAGCCAGGAACGCCGTAACGTGGTACTGGGACAGATGGTGAAGGCAGGCTATCTCACAGAGGAACAGTACCAGCAATATTCGGCAGAACCCCTTAAACTGAATTTCCATGTGTCTGACCATAAGGATGGTGTGGCTGTCTATTTCCGTGACTACCTCCGTCGCTACATGATGGCGAAAAAACCGGAGCGCTCGGAATATCCGTCATGGAATATGGTGCGGTATCATATCGATTCCATTAACTGGGAGACAGATCCCCTATATGGTTGGTGTAATAAAAACAGGAAACGGAATGGTGACAACTATAATGTGTATACCGACGGACTGAAGGTGTATACTACCATCGATTCCCGAATGCAGGAATATGCAGAACAGGCAGCTCGTGAGCATATTGTGAAATTCTTACAGCCAGCTTTCAACAAGGAGAATAGGGGGCGAAAGAGTGCTCCGTATTCTGGGAAATTGTCCGCAGAGCAGGTTAACAAGATCCTAATGCGTTCAGTGCGCCAGTGTGAACGCTATCGGGTATTGAAGGAGTCGGGTGCTTCGGAAGAGGAAATCAAACGGTCGTTCAACACAAGGACGGAAATGTCTGTCTTTACCTATCATGGCGAAGTGGATACGGTGATGACTCCGATGGACTCTATTCGGTACTATAAGTCCTTCTTGCGTTGTGGGTTTATGAGTATGTGTCCGCAGAACGGACATGTCAAAGCGTATGTCGGAGGGCTTGATTTCATGCATTTTGCTTATGATATGTGTATGGAAGGACGGCGTCAAGTAGGATCAACCATTAAACCGTTCCTCTATTCTCTGGCGATGGAAAATGGCTTCTCACCCTGTGACCTGGCTCCGAATGTGCAGGAGACATATATAGTTGGTGGACGTGCATGGACTCCTCGAAATGGTAGTCGTGCCCATTATGGGGAGATGGTCACGCTGAAATGGGGTCTCCAACAGTCTAACAACTGGATATCAGCATATTTGATGAGTAAACTGAATCCTCAGGCATTTGTGACTCTGTTGCGAGAATATGGTATTAATAATCCAGAGATACATCCGTCAATGGCTCTCTGCCTTGGACCATGTGATATCACAGTAGGCGAGATGGTGAGTGCATATACTGTCTTTGTGAATCATGGAATACGTACATCACCATTGCTGGTGACTAAGATTGCAGATAATGAGGGTAATGTGATTGCCGAATTCCAGCCGCGTATGAATGAAGTCATCAGTGAGGAGAGTGCCCATAAAATGCTTTATATGCTCAAGGCTGTCGTAGAAGGTGGTACAGCAGGACGCCTTCGTTATAAATATAATATTCCTGGGGATATCGCAGGTAAGACAGGTACCACAAATAATAATAGCGACGCATGGTTTATGGGTATTACCCCAACACTGGTGAGTGGCTGTTGGGTCGGTGGTGAGGACCGTGACATCCATTTCACGATGACGAGTATGGGACAAGGTGCAGCTGGTGCTCTTCCTGTATGGGCCTATTATATGCGCCGTGTCTATGCAGACAAACGGTTGGGGTATAATGGTAATGCTGTTTTTGACTTGCCAGCTGGATATAATCCTTGTCAATATGATGAGTCTGGACTGGAGGATGTTCCGGAAGATGATATAGGTCAGATATTTGAATAGTATATTTCACCTGTTTTTGTCATGAAAAGCGAAAACTTTCTTATTGTATTGAAAAAATGTCGTTAAATATTTGGTGGGGTTGTAAATTGTTTGTACCTTTGCATCCGCTTTCGCTCATTTTTTGGCGTTGGCGTATTAGGAAAGCGTTCTTTGACTGGATTACATAAAACAGAGAAGTAGTAGTACAAGAAGCGAGAGTCCCGTCTGGGGCTCTTGGGTAAAATGACGAACCGTCAAGAGACATTCTTAAGACTACCGGATAAACGAGCGTATGCGTTCTGTGACAGTGACAATCCTTTATTGGATGAGAATATAGTATATACAGTGGAGAGTTTGATCCTGG
>CACXQL010000009.1 GCA_902769805.1 uncultured Prevotellaceae bacterium | reverse complement strand
GATGGTAAAACTTGCAACTGTTTCCCCCTGTTATAACGAAGAAGAGGTACTTCGCCATTCCATAGAGCGTCTGACGGCACTCTTCGAGCGGATGATTGACGAAGGACTCATCTCGGACGATAGTATGATGGTGTTTGTCAATGATGGCAGCCGCGATCACACATGGGACATCATCCGTGAACTCCATGAGAAGAACCGTTTTGTGAGAGGCATCAACCTCGCCCGTAACGTAGGGCACCAGAATGCTATCATGGCTGGTATGATGACAGCTAAGGAATGGGCGGATGCCGTGGTGACTATTGATGCCGACCTGCAGGACGACATCGAGTGCATCCCCCAGATGGTGAGGCATTTCGAGGAGGGTAACGACATCGTCTATGGCGTGAAGGTATCACGGAAGGCAGATCCCTTCATGAAGCGTATGTCTGCGATGGCGTTCTATAAACTGCAGAGCTCGATGGGTGTGGAGAGTATCTACAACCATGCCGACTTCCGACTGATGAGCAGGCGTTCGCTGCAGATGTTGGCAGGTTTCAAGGAACACAACCTCTACCTGCGTGGTATGATACCCCTGATAGGTCTTCCCTCAACGACGGTGGATGATGTCATCAGCGAGCGTGAGGCTGGCTCGTCGAAATATACGCTGAAGAAGATGCTCAACCTCGCCATGGATGGTATCACCTCCTTCAGTACGCGTCCCATGCAGGCAATCTTCCATATGGGTGTGGTCTTCCTGCTCATCGCCTTAGGTATCGGTATCTATGTGGTGCATGCCTTAGTGACTGGGACAGCCGTACCAGGATGGTCGTCCCTCATCCTCTCTATCTGGCTGGTGGGTGGCTTTATCCTCATCTCCTTAGGTGTCACAGGTACCTATATCGGTAAGATCTATACCGAGGTGAAGCGACGTCCGCTGTATCATATCCAGGAGATCTTGGAATAGGGATAAGAAGCATGTCACAGCTGCGAAAGATCAGATACCGCTTGTTTGCCTGGCGATGGTTTCCTAAGTTGAGACCCTCCACAGAGCCTGTTGATGTCGTCATCCCCATCATCGCTAAGGACCTGCATATCCTGCCTCTGTGTCTGGAGGGCATCAGGAGATGTGTGACACATCCTATCCAACAGATTTATATCGTGGCACCAGCCCAACAGGAGATTATCCAGTTCTGTGAGGAGCATCAGTTGCAGTTTGTCGATGAGGTGAGTGTCTTCGGTTTTGGACCTAAGGACTTACACCTGCAGATACACACCTCCGATGGTCACACGATGGATCGCAGCGGCTGGCTCTTCCAGCAGTTTATCAAACTGAGCGGTAAGGTAGGCACTTGTCGTTATTATCTATGCATCGATGCCGACCATGTGCTGATACGTCCGCATGTATTTCTGACAGAAGAGCAGCAGACGGTATTCTATATGAGCTATGAGGAGCACCAGCCCTATTATAACAATATCCGTCAGTTGATGCCTGATATGTCGTTGGCACCACTCTCCTATGTCGACCATAAGATGCTGTTCGACAAGGAGCAACTGGAGATGTTACACCAGGAGCTCACCAGAGAAGGACAGTCATGGATGAATACCATCTTAAAGAGCTATGACCGCCTGCAACCCTCAGGTTTCTCGGAGTTCGAACTCTATGGCAACTTCGTTCAGGACAAGGTGCTGCGTCCCTGGCTTCAGAAACGTCTGTCATACAAGAAACTTGCCGACTATGAGACCTTATGTCATCAATGGAGCCGTTGCCGCTGGTCACTGACGTTTCCTGACTATATGAATAAGAAGTAAGTAAGATGAAGAAGATAATAGATGCTATTAAGTGGTTCTTTACGAATCCGACATGTGTATTCTGCTTGGGAGTCGTGGTGACCATTGTTGCCACGTTGTTGGAGATGAACCGTAGTCATGCGTATAACTACTACGACTACCATGATGCGACGATGATGTTCTGGGGCGGTATGAATCCCTACACGGTGGAGTTTGCGGAGACACATAGTATCTTCTTCCTCTATCCTCCCGTGTTCTGTGTGGTATTCTTCCCCATCTTCATGCTTCCCACATGGCTGGGACCGTATGTGTGGAACCTGCTGCACTATAGCTTATTCTTCCTTGCTGTCTGGACACTGCCTAAGCCTTTGGTACCCCATCGGTTGAAGATCATCCTGTTCCTGTTTTCTGTCCTGTTGCAGAATGTTTTCTTCTTTCAGTACAACCTTGTAGTATGCTATATCTTCCTCTTTGCCTTCACCCTGTTGGAGCGTAACAAGCCCTTCTGGGCAGTATTACTGATTATGTTCTCTGCCACCACGAAGATATATGGTATTGTGGAGTTAGGACTGCTGTTCTGCTATCCGAAGGTATGGCGTAACTTCGGCTATGCCATCCTGTGTGGTATCGGACTCTTTCTGCTGCCTGCCGTCAACCCGGCATTCAACGTCTTCGACCTCTATGGTGACGTGAGGGACAACCTGCTCAACCACCATAGTGCCGTAGAGTATCCGGGACTATTGTTTGCACGTGGACTGAAAGCGTTCCTGTTGCCAAACTTCCGCATCGTACAGGTTAGCGTATTGCTCGTCCTGGGAGCCTTGTTCTTCTGGCGGCATCAGCGTTGGCAGGATTTCCGCTTTAGAGTACAGGCACTGGCAATCATCATGGGTTATGTCATCATCCTGAGTGATAGTCCTGAGACGCATACCTATATCATTGCCCTGATGGGTTATCTGATGGCGTTCTGGTTACAACCCAAGCACACTACGTTTGACTGGGTTATCTTCTGGTTGTTGTTCGTCAACTTCAATATCCTGCCTACCGACCTGCTCTGTCCACCCAAGGTGCATGACTATATCCACGAGACATTCTGGTTGGATGTCTATACGATGACCATTGCATGGTTGCAGGTCATCTGGTGGGCGATGGGACCAGGGAAGTCAAAGGTCGAAGGTCAAAGGTCGAAGGTCGAAGGGATGCTACTATTATTGCTGTTGTTACCATTAAGTATGCAGGCACAGGACAAACGGTATACTGTCCGTGGGGTGTCCTTTGTGATGCGACAGGTACAGGGTGGTGAGTTCATGATGGGTACGAATAATCCCCAAGCGGAGGCTGATGAACGACCTGCACATCAAGTAAAAGTCAACGACTTCTATATCGGAGAGACGGAGGTCACGCAGGAGTTGTGGGAGGCTATTATGGGTAAGAACCCGTCTAAGAACAATGGCAAGCAACGTCCAGTGGAACATGTATCGTATGACGACTGCCTCGTATTCATCCAGCAACTCAACCAACTGACGGGCAAACATTTCCGTCTGCCTACGGAGGAAGAGTGGGAATATGCGGCACAAGGTAAAAAGGGAAGAGGTTATCTCGATGGTGTGAGGGAGTGGTGTGACAGTCCTTATGAGGAATATACGAATCCCAAGAATGGTTTCTTCATCCAACTGTTCCGCAAACAGTTCCGTGTCATCCGAGGGGGCTCCTTCCAGAGTACACCTTATTATATACGTCTTACCAACCGCTATCCCCTCGTCACATGGCGCAGGCTCCAAACAGTAGGGTTGCGCTTGGCGATGTAGTCTATATGATCCTCCTGAACCAGTAATCAAACAACTTAAACCCTTCCGCTGTCATATCCTCAGCATTAGCAGTGTCCATACGATAGAGAGGGATATCACGATACATCGCAGCGACAAGGGAGAACGTGCTGGGAGGTCCCATCAGATAGTCACATTCCGAGAGCATGAAGAGGTCTTCAGGGGCATTGCCCTGCAGATGATGGATATGGACGTGAGGACAGAACTGCTGATATCGCTTTTCCGTCACAGAAGCATCATTGGTAGAAAGATAGACATGGACATCCTTGTCTGGATGCAGCTCCGCAAAACGGTTGATATGACGGGCATATACTTCATCGTCATAACAATATTTCCCATCATGCCATTGGGCATAGTCACCACGACGGATATGAACGCCGAGTTTTAAAGAAGTCAGGAGGGAGGAGTGCTTCATCTTCTCCTTCACAGGCTCCGTATATTGCTCGTCGATGCGGAAGAGGTCGCAGATTTCCTGACGGTATTTCAGGAAGAGGTCGTAATAGCGCACGAACCAGCCGCTTACCACGATATGGCGATGACGGAGCATCATCCGCTCCAAGGCGACAGGGTCACAGTCCTCATGCTTGAAACTGGCTGTTGGCAACAGTCTCAGCGCAGCCATATACTTCGCAAGGAGATACCACCCCAAACCAGTCAACGGGGTATGGCAGATATGGAAATACTGGTATTTGTAGCTGAAGCGCATGGAGATGACCTTCCGCCCATGTTCTCTGCCCCATGCGTAGACATGTGCATACTGCAACAGGTTGTTGCACATCTGGCTCTTATCTCTGGCGAATATCATGAGGCGACAGGTTTCTCAGAGTAGTCTCTCACATACATCTCATAGCAGAGCTTCAACCATATTAAAGCAATAGGCAGTGCCTTGAGGGCATAGGGCTTCACCCATGTGTTACGTATATACGCAGGAAAGAGGTCGCTGGGTGACATACTCGATAAGATGAAGGCAAATATCATAAGGGCGACATCCCATTTTGTACGTTGCCAAGGAACAGCCGTATACCAGATGGCAATCCCTACAAACGGGGTGATATAGCCACTGGACTCGCTGCCGGTAGAGAACAGGACGACAAACATCAGGACAGAGGCTAACAGTGTCTGGCGGAAGGCAATATACTTGTATTGTGAGATACGGAGATAGGGAAGTGCGAACATCACCAGTCCTGTCAGGATAATCCAGATGTCAGAATAGGTGGCACACTGGGATATCTTACGAATCATACCTAAGATAGAGACGTTGGTGGTAGTGCTGAACATATTCTCCGCATTCTTGCTTGACAGACTCTCATACCATTCCTGATACTGTCCGATGAGATAGTCAGGACCATGGAACACCATAGGAGCTGCAAACATCACCACCGCCCAGAACACCAGTGAGAGAACCAGTCTTCCTTTGTGTCTGGAGAAGAAGAAGAACGCCAGTCCCACGATACCATAGAGTTTCACGAATGTACCCAGCATGATGAAGAACGCCGCCCAGAAATCCTGTTCCTTCTCGATGCAGTAGTAAGACAGGAGGATGACAGCTGCTATCGCGATATTGAACTGTTGCATGAAGATAGCGGTCAGCAACTCATGGGCACAGAACCAGAGGATGAATATCTGCTGGTACTTCGTAAACTGTGACTTGCGTATCGCCACATACAGGAACATCGAGAGGGCGATGACCCAGAGGAGCACACCCAGATATTGTGGAAGGACGGCAAAGGGTGCCACGACGACAGAGAAGAAAGGACCATAGTGGTTGACATCATGGTACTCCTCCGGATAGGGCGCATAGAGTGAGGTCCCGTTCCATGCATGCCAGAACACATACCTGAAGATCAGGAAGTTGTTACACTTGTTGATCTTGACAAGTCCACCGATAATAGGCAGCAGCAACCATAGTGCAAGCAATGTGCGATGGTCGCTCCAGAAGGGTCTGGAGAAGAAAGCCTTACAACGGTCAATCATTGGTGATATCGAAATACTTCTTTAATACTAATAAGGAGATGAGTTTCTCACGTGCCTCGTCCCTGAACTGGTCCACATACTCATGGGCATGCTGGATGATTGCCTCTGCCTCCTCGGGATGTTCTATATAGTAGGTCAGGCGCTCCTCCAAGTCGGAGAAGTCATCCTTCACTTCTATGTAATGGTAGTTGGGAATAAGTGTTCCCTCCATAAACCATGTCTCAACAGTATGCCGTGGTGTGACAGCAATGGAGTTAGACGACATCACCCATTTCAGGTTGGAGGCGACATCATTACCCTCCAGCGACATGATGAACTTATAGTCGAGGTGCTCATCGATGGTCATCTTCCCTGCCTGCCATTCAGGGTGTGCCTCGATACGGTTTGTTGAGGCTGCATCCACCATCGGACTCTGTCCGTCGGCAAAGCGCTCCATAAACACGTCGCGGTTCTGTTTCCTTGCCCCTAAGTCGCCTCGGAAGATCGTCATGTTCTTTTTGTCACGCCATGCTTTCTTGTCGTTGACAAACAGGAAATGGCGTACCTTCTCCATCTTTAGCACGACGGAGTTCTGGTTATTGTCGCCAAGGGGGCGGCTCTTGATAATCGTAGGTACGTCAGGAACATGGGTGATATCGCCAGACAGCAGGATCCATCTCTTCTTCCCACTGAAATAGCGAGCTATCTCCATCGCATCGAAATAATATACCTTCTGACGCGTCATGGGCTGACGGCTGATCTCCACAGCCTCCTGTGCCCATTGCTTGTGGTCGAAGGCATGGGAAGGAGTCAGCTTGTTATAGTAATCCACTCGCTGGAGGATATAGTCACGGTCTGTCCGCTTATCGAGTTTCGCCAGTTCTCTGTCCAGCATCATACGGGTGAAGCACCTGGGTGTATACTCCCTGACATACGCCTTCAGGAAATATAGCAGGTTGCTGTTCTTTCCGTTATGACTCAGGTAATAGAGTTTCCGTAGATTCATCATATACTCAACTTTGACAGTACAAAGGTACGAAAAAATATTGTATTCATCATATTTACAGCATTTTTCTTGCGTATTTGGGAAATAATACCTACTTTTGTCCTGATTAATGATAAGATATGGCAGACTCAAAGTTATTCTCCATCCTGATTCCGACATGGAATAATCTGAAGTTCCTTCAGCTCTGTGTTGAGAGTATCCGTAAGAACTCCACCTACGAGCATGAGATACTCATTCATGTCAACGAGGGAACGGACGGCACGCTGGAATGGGTGAAGGCACAGGGCCTTGCCTATACGCACTCTACGGAGAATGTGGGAGTCTGTCTTGCCTTGAACCAGTTGCGTCCGCTTGTCACTACAGACTATATCCTCTTCATGAACGATGACATGTATGTGTGTCCGGAATGGGACAAGGCACTCTATGACGAGATACTTGCCATCGGCCATAAGATGTTCTTTCTGTCCTCCACCCTGATACAGCCCCGTCAGTTCTTCTGCAAGAGTGTGATAGCTCCTGCAAACTATGGGGAGAGCGTAGAGACCTTTGAGGAAGAGCGGCTGTTGAAGGAGTACCAGTCGTTGAAGCATGGTGACTGGATGGGAGCAACATGGCCTCCCAATATCGTGCATCGTGACCTCTGGGACCTTGTGGGAGGCTATAGTGTGGAATACAGTCCCGGCATGTATAGCGACCCCGACTTCTCTGCCAAGCTCTGGAAAGTTGGTGTGCGTCTCTTCAAGGGTGTTGACAAGAGCAGGGTCTACCACTTCGAGGCTCGTTCCACCCATCGGGTGGTGAAGAATGACGGTTCTATTCAGTTCTTGCGGAAATGGGGTATCACCTCTGCCTCGTTCATGCGTGATGTCCTTCATCGGGGTGAGCCATGGAGAGCCGACTGTCCCATGGATGGACAGTTGGGAAAAGACCTGTTGAGAAGTAAACTGAAACGTGCCCTGACGATCTTCCGTGATGTGAAGATCAAGAATATCTGGGAGTTCTAACCCAGGTATTCCAATATCCTTTCCGCTACTCTTTCCCAGTCGTATAACTGGATATGCTTACGTGCTGCTGTTCCTAACTGGCGGCGTAATGCCTCATCATCGTATAAGCGCGCAAGATGGTTGGTGAAACAGAACACCCAACGGGCGGAGCGGATGCCGTTGACCCCGTCTGTCAGTATATCGTCCGTGCCAGCCTTGGTGGAGATGACGGGCAAGCCACATGCCATCGCCTCTGCCACAGTATTGTTCCACCCAGAGTATTTCGGATTCTCTGCCGACACGAAACAGTCGGCGCGGTTGAACAGTTCCGAGTTGCGGTCGAAGGGATGATTCAGCACAAACTCATAGGGACAGCTACATTTGAACTTCTCGTATTTCTGACGCATCTTATCAGACGTGTGGGTGTCAAATAACAACAGCTGGATGTTATAACCCCTTCTGTAAAGACGCTCACACGCACTCACCACATAACGTGTACCCTTCACGCTCTCTGCCAGACGACCATAGCCCATCACCACGAAGGGACGGTCCTTCACTTGATAGTCCGTCTTAGGCTGGTAGTTTCTCACGGTGACACCCCCCACAGCCAAGAATGCCTTCCGCCCGAACTTCCTCAAGTCGTGCTGATAGACATTCGTAGAACAGGCAAACAGTTCAATTTCCGGATGTCTCAGAATCTCCGAGAGACGTTCCTTGATACGTACATGGTAGAAAATCTTATGTCGTGCAGAAGACTGTAACAGCATCGGAAGGTCAGAAGGTGTTGTCGTCCACAGGGCATCCAGTTCCATGCCCTGCACATCAGAGAAGGTAGCCATCCTGCCCTTATACGAGAACCAGTCAGGAGGAGTGCCGTCAGGGGTGAATACATAGAACTCATGTCCTTTCTCCACAAAGATATTACCGAGTTCGAGAAAGCGCTTTACACCCCCGTATAACTTTGTATGTGGTAACAGCACACCTAATCTCATCGTCTTCCTATTTTCGGTCAAAGGTACGATTAAGTGAGCAAAATACCAAATTTAATACTAAAAATTTGCATAAATAGGGAATAATCCGTATTTTTGCATGACGTTATAAGTATATGCGAGTCCTCTTTTATATTTTATATGGTATAGCCTGTCTGTTGTCCCTTCTTCCTATGAGGGTACATTATTTCCTGTCGGACATCCTTTATGTCATACTCTATCATGTCGTCAAATACAGGAGGGAGGTAGTGAGAAAGAACCTCACCTCTGCCTTCCCGGAGAAACAAGAGGAGGAGATACGCAGGATAGAGAAGGGGTTCTATCATTTCCTCTGCGACTTGTTTGCGGAGAGTATCCAGCAGATCACCATCAGTAAGGAGAACTTCAAGAAGCGTATCACGTTTAAGAATATCGACCAACTGGACCAGGCCATCAGCGAAGGACAGTCGGTGGCACTCTATCTTGGACATTATTGCAACTGGGAATGGGTGACGACACTGCCGCTGTGGGTAACACCCAAGGCACAATGCTGTCAGATCTACCACCCCTTACAGAACAAAGCCTTCGACCAGTTGTTCCTGCGCATCCGTGAGCGTTTCAACTCCCTGTGCATCCCCATGCAGGACTCCCTGCGGAGGGTCATCGAATATCACAAGGCTGGTCAGCCCATCATCTTAGGATATATCTCCGACCAGAAGCCTTATTGGACGAACATCCATCACTGGGTGGATTTCCTCCATCATGACACTCCCGTGCTGACAGGTGCGGAGCGCATCATCCGCAAGATGAACGATGCCGTATTCTATACTGACATCCGTCGTGTACGCAGAGGCTATTACGAGGCGACTTTCAGGTTGATGACCCGTGAGCCCCAAAAGATGGAGGAGTTTGAGTTGACGAATACCTATTACCAGATGCTGGAGAAAAGCATCCAGGAGGCTCCAGAGTATTGGTTATGGAGTCATAACCGCTGGAGTCGCACACGTGAGAAATTCAACCACGACTTTGAGGTTGTCAACGGTAAGGTCGTGCACAGAAAACAGTAACTCTCGGCTGATATCGAAGGGAGTTGCAGACTTACCATAGGAACAGGTATATAAAAAAGGTCAGCGGCGAGCGCTGCTGACTTTAGTGGCGTGCGCTGTCGATATTAGCAGCGGCCGCTGCTAATAACAGCACCGCCCGCTGTTATACCGACAAGAACGTCACTTCCACCTTGAAAGAACCTGCCATTCCCCCTGTTACAACGGCACTTTCCCCCCATTAGGATATGGCTGGTGAGTCTATGTCTATAAGTCTTGGGATTTCTTACCTGCTGTTCAGGTCTTTGGAGGCAGCCTGCAGGATGGCCCTGCCCCATTGTAACAGGACGGGATTCTTCTTGCCTTGTTCTGTAACGACCCTTTCTCCGATGAAGTCATAGTTGACGAAAGTAGCACTGTCCATCATCGTATAACCATCGTCATAGGTATGGATGGCAAAGGGTTGTGTGTAGGTCTTGCTCAATACATCGCGGCTGAAGGTATAGTCGTCGTGGTTGATGCCTAACTGTCCTAACAGCGTAGCAGGCAGGTCAGTCTGGTTACATACCTGTTCAATGCGTCGCGGAGCCTTGACGGCACCACCGACCCATATCATCGGGATATGGTTGAGCAGGGGGTCTGACTCGTCTTTCACTTGATAGGGGAAACCATGATCAGGCAGCATAATGACTAAGGTGTTGTCCCATACGGCACTCTTACGCAGTTTCTCTATGAAGTTGCCGATACACTGGTCGAGGTAATAGAAGGAGTTATGCACCTCGTCGTCGAAGTGATGGATAGGCACATCCCAGGGCTGATGGCTGCTTAAGGTGGAATAGCCGATCAACAAAGGCTTCTGTGTGTTGGTATTTTCCTTTTGGCTGATGAGGTCATAGACGGTATCGAAGGTGATGTCATCGCGGACACCCCATTTCGACGACTCCTGTTCCTCCTTGGTATAGTCTGCCTTCCATTTCAGTGTCTCAAAGCCACCAGACACCAGATAGCTGCGCATATTCGTGAAATTGATGTCTCCGCCATAGACATAATAGGTCTGATAGCCTCGTTGCTCCTTCAGTGTCTTGGCGATATTAGGCAGTGAGCGTGACTTTGAGGGAATCTTCATCACGGACATCGTAGGGAAAGAAGGATAACCGCTCCACGTACATACAGTGCCGCGGTCGGTGCGCCAGCTGTTGCCATAGCAGTTTGTGAAATAGATGCCTTCCCTCGCAAGGCGACTGAGGTTAGGAGTGATATCCGCCCTGCCGCCTATCTCCGTGAACTCACCTCCGCAACTCTCCAGCAGGATGAGGATGATATGGGGAGTCTGTGTCGTCAGCAGCGTGTCACAGCCAATACTCTGTGTGTTATACAGTTCACGCATGATGCGCTCACACTCCTCATCATCCATGAAATGGTAGGTCACATTATTGCTTGCTGTCTTCTCAAACGAGGCGAAGAACGAGAAGACTGGGTTGACGGCGGCATGATTGAGGAACTGGTTCTGTGAGTAATAGACCTGTCCGATATTCGTCGTCGACTCGTCCAGTCCGCCACGAATACCGATAATCATCAGGGGAATCATCAATAAAGCAATTATCGTCCCGATAATTTTCTGGCTGTTAGTTGTTAGCTTTTGGCTTTTGGCTGTCAGTTGATCATAAATCCAATAGATGAGGGCAGCAATGAGGAGGATACACAACAGACGAAGAAGGATATATCCTGTTGACACACTTGCCATTGCCTCTGTCGGTGTCTCTAAGTATTGAAGACAGGAGGCATCCAGTTTAAACTGCCAGAACTCATACAGGCTTGTGTCGGCAACAAAGGCAAGGGAGAGGAGGATGGCGGCTATGACATAATAGCAGCGGAAGCTCCATCTCGGAAGATGCAGCCATAGGGAGGCGATCACCAACAGGAAGGGGATGATCAGCAGATAGAGCGACGTACTGAGGTCTAAGGACATTCCGTGCCCTATCACCTGTATGACATCAGAGAAAGAGAAATCATGTCTTCCATGGTTATAGAGCATGAAACCACCCTTGGCAACAACGAACAACAGTACTGTCGCCACATAGAACTTCAACAGATATATAACCCTCTCCTTCAATTCTTTAAATTTTTTACAGGCTCTGCATATCATTCAGCTTCTTATAGTAGCCGTCGATATTCAGAAGGTCCTCATGAGTACCACGCTCTACAATCTGTCCCTCGTGCAGCACACATATCTCATCGGCATTCTTGATGGTGGAGAGACGGTGGGCAATGGCAACGGTAGTACGTGTCTTCATCAGTCGTTCCAGCGCATCCTGCACCAGTCGCTCACTCTCTGTATCGAGTGCTGACGTTGCCTCATCGAGGATAAGGATGGGCGGATTCTTCAGGATGGCTCGTGCAATAGACACACGCTGACGCTGTCCGCCAGAGAGGCGGCCGCCCCTGTCTCCGATATTCGTCTCAAAGCCATGTTCGCTCTGCATGATGAAGTCATAGGCATTGGCAATCTTCGCAGCCTCGGTGATCTGCTCGTCCGTCGCACTGTCTACGCCAAAGGAGATGTTGTTACGGAATGAGTCATTGAAGAGGATAGCCTCCTGGTTGACATTACCAATCAACTGCCGTAGGTCGTGGATACCCAGGTCCTTTACGTTGATACCGTCAATGAGTACCTCTCCTTCCTGCACATCATAGTAACGAGGAATAAGGTCTACCATCGTTGATTTACCACTACCACTCTGTCCGACAATGGCTATCGTCTTACCCTTCGGAATCACCAAGTTGATATGTCGGAGCACCCATTGCTCCCCATAGCGGAAGGAGACATCGCGGAACTCTATCTGATGCTCGAAGGAAGCGATATGCTTGGGATGAGCAGGTTCCTTGATGGTGTTCTCTGCCAGCAGGATCTTATCGATACGCTCCATAGAGGCAAGTCCCTTCGGGATATTATATCCTATCTTGGAGATATCCTTCAGGGGGTTGATGATGCTGTAGAGGATAACCATATAATAGATAAAGGTGGGACCTGACAGCGACTGGTTGTTTAATACCAACACACCACCAAACCACAAGACGATGACAATCATACAAGTTCCCAAGAACTCACTCAGCGGATGCCCGATATTCTGTCGGATATTCACACGCATGATATTATTACGGTAGGTAGAGTTAATGGTATTGAACTTATCACGCATCTTGTCCTCGGCACAGAAAGCCTTGATGATACGGAGACCGCTGAGAGTCTCGTCCACGACACTCATCGTATCGCTCCATAATGCCTGTGCCCTGATACTCTGTGCCTTCAGCTTACGACCTATCCAACCCATGAACCAACCGATGATGGGGATGATGATTACGGAGAACAGTGTCAACTGCCAGGAGATAATGATTAACGTCGTAAAATACGAGATAATGAGAATAGGATTCTTAAACATCATATCCAACGAGGACATGATACTCACCTCCACCTCCTGTACATCGCCCGTCATACGCGCAATGATATCTCCCTTACGCTCTTCTGTGAAGAAACCCAACGGCAGACTGACAATCTTCCGATAGAGCTGGTTGCGCATGTCACGGACCACGCCCGTGCGGATCGGTACCACACTTGAGGATGCTAAGAAATAAGTTGCCGTCTTCAATAATGTCGCGATGATCAGGAAGAGACCGATGAAGAGCAGTGTCGTGGTAGAGCCCACCTCACTGATATACTGGTTGATGTAATAGTATATATTGTTGACGGCTACATCCTTGAAGCTGCCGTCACCCCATTCCATCAGGGTCTTCACCTCAACATTGTCACCTGTCTTGAAGAGTATCTGCAAGATAGGTATCAGTGCGGCAAAGGAAAAAATGTTCAGTAATGCCGACAAGATATTAAAGAGTATCGACAGGGCGACATATTTCTTATAAGGCATCACGAAACGCCTCAGCACTTTCATAAATTCTTTCATATCTCTTCGCCAAATAATGTTGCACTGGTACTGTTTGTAATCCTCACGCGTACTGTCTCGCCCATATGATGACTGCCTTTGTCAAACACCACCATCTTGTTCTGTTCCGTCCGTCCACAGAGTTGCTGACGACTGCGCTTCGAGAAGCCTTCCACCAAGACATCGAACTCCTTCCCTTCGTCTTTCTTATTCTGTTGGGCGGATATTTCCGTCTGCAAAGCAATCAGTTCATTGAGTCTGCGAATCTTCTCCTCCTCAGGAACATCATCGGGAAGATGCTTTGAAGCATAAGTGCCTGGACGCTCTGAGTACTTAAACATAAAGGCAGAGTCATAGCCCACCTCACGCATCAGGTCTAAACTAAGCTGGTGGTCCTCCTCCGTTTCGGAGTGATAGCCTACGAAGATATCCGTAGAAAGTCCACAGTCGGGAATGATACGACGAATGGCAGATACACGGTCCATATACCACTCACGAGTGTATTTGCGGTTCATCAGTTTCAGGATCCTATCTGAGCCACTCTGTACAGGCAGATGAATATGTTTGCAGACATTCGGCATCTCCGCAATAACACGTAGTGTCTCGTCACTCATATCCTTTGGATGGGAGGTCGTGAAACGAATGCGCATCTGGGGAGCCTCCTCAGCGACTCTTCTTAATAAAGCAGGGAAGTCAGTATCTGGTGCCTGGTAGCTGTTCACATTCTGCCCTAACAGGGTCACCTCCTTGAAACCACGGTCTCTGAGGTCTCGCACTTCACGAAGGATACTCTCCACATCTCTTGAACGCTCCCTGCCACGAGTATAGGGTACAATACAATAATGACAGAAATTGTTACAGCCTCGCATGATACTGACGAAACCGCCAATCTTTGCTCCATGCAACCGCTGGGGCACTATGTCTTTATAGGTCTCGGAAGTCGACAACTCTATATTCATCGCCTTATGTCCTGTCTCTGCCTGTGCTATCAGGTCAGGGAGGGAGAGATAGGCATCAGGACCAGCCACCAGGTCGCAGTGATGATGTTCCAGCAGGTCATCCTTCACCCGTTCTGCCATGCAGCCTAACACACCGATGATAAGAGGATTTTGGTCTTTTACTTTTTTACTTTTTTCCCTTCTTACCTTTTCTGCACTAAGTGCCTCCAGCCGGTGGTAGATCTTCTGTTCGGCATTGTCCCTCACAGAGCAGGTGTTCAGGAAGACAGCATCCGCCTCCTCCAACTGTTCTGTGGTCTCATAGCCAGCCATCTGCATGACACTTGCCACGACCTCTGAGTCGGCAACGTTCATCTGACAACCGTAGGTCTCTATATAGAGCTTTTTCATGTTTTTTCCTTTTTGCTTGCAAAGTTACGCTTTTTTTCGTATTTTTGCACCGTTATTAACCAAAACTTGTTGAAATGATGAAATTACTTCGTGTTTTATTCACTGCCTTGATGGTGCTGACGGTATCAGGAGCAAGTGCACAGACCGTCTATAACAGCAACGGAAGCAGTTGCGGAAAGATTGAGAGTAACGGTACTGTCCGCAATGGCAACGGAAGCAGCATCGGAAAGATTGACAGTGACGGTACTGTCCGCAACGGTAACGGCTCCAGCATTGGAAAGATTGATCGTGACGGAACAATCCGTAACAGTAATGGTAGTAGTATCGGTAAGGTAGACAGTGACGGAACAGTGCGCAACGGCAACGGAAGCAGTATCGGAAAGGTAGAAAGTGACGGTACTGTCCGCAATGGTAATGGAAGTAGTATTGGGAAGGTATCAGGCGTTCCCAAGGAGTGGGCTGCTGCCTATTTCTTCTTTTTCTTCTAAAACCATCATAAAGAGAACGACTATTGGAACTGATTAAAGACAAAGAGTTTGGTGGAGAACGGCCGTTGTTCACCATTCATGACACGCGACTGGAGAATATCACCATCACAGACGGTGAGAGTGGTATCAAACAATGTCAGAACATTGAGGCAAGTCATTGCCGTTTCTATGGGAAATACCCGTGGTGGCATGTTGACGGTGCCTTGATAGAGGACTGCTATTTCGCCTTGGATTCCCGTTCTGCTATCTGGTATACCAATGACCTTGTGATGCGTCGTTGTCGTATTGATGCCCCTAAGTTCTTCCGCGAGATGAGAAACGTGGAACTGGAGGATGTGCAGCTCTTGGATGCTGACGAGACATTCTGGAAGGTGGACGGGCTGAGACTGAAGAATGTCTGTCTGCATGGCGGAACCTATCCGTTTATGTTCTCGAAGAATATCTACGTTGACGGACTGGAGAGTGATTCGAAGTATGTGTTCCAGTATTGTCAGAACGTGGAGGTACACCATGCCAAGATTGTGACAAAGGACTCCTTCTGGGAGTGTGAGAATGTGACCATCTATGACTCGGAACTGGATGGAGAATACTTAGCATGGCACTCGAAGAATGTACGGCTCGTCAATTGTCATCTGGCAGGCGAACAGCTACTCTGCTATGCCGATAATCTTGTCTTGGAGAACTGTACCATAGACAAGGCGTGTGACCGTATGTTTGAATACTCCACAGTGGAAGCAGACATCCGCGGACATATCGAGCATATCAAGAACCCCACCAGCGGACATATCACAGCTGACTCTATCGGCTCTGTCACCATTGATGAGAATGTACGACAACCGAATAATTGTATCATTAAGACAAGGAATGGAATATCCTTTTGATGAACTGATTGAGAGACGAGACACGGGATGTGTCAAATGGGACGAGATGCCCGATGCCGACATCATCCCTCTCTGGGTGGCAGATATGGACTTTGCGGTAGCTCCAGCGATACAGGGAGCCATACGGAAACGTGCAGCGCATCCTGTCTTTGGCTATACCTATGTACAGGATGACTATTATGAGGCTGTCATCTCATGGTTCCTGCGCCGCCATCATTGGACTATCCAACGGGAATGGATACTCTATACCACAGGAGTCGTCCCTGCGATGTCATGTGCTATCAAGGCACTGACGATGCCTGGCGAGAAAATATTGATACTCTCCCCTGACTATAACTGTTTCTTCTCCTCTATCCGTAATAACGGCTGTGAGGTGGCAGAGAGTATCTTAAGAAGAGAAGGAAACTCTTTTGTAGTTGACTGGAATGACTTTGAGGCAAAGTGCGTGGACGAGAAGACAACAGTCTTCCTGCTCTGTAATCCTCATAACCCCACAGGACGGGTATGGACAAGAAAGGAGTTGGAACGGATGCGTGATATCTGTCACCAGCATCATGTCCGTATTGTCAGCGATGAGATACACTGTGAGCTCATCATGCCAGGATACCAATTCTGTCCCATGGGGACAGTAGATCCTGATGCTATCATCCTCAACTCACCGTCCAAGTCTTTCAATATCGCAGGACTGATGATGGCGAATATTATCTGTCAGGATGCAGCCACCCGTCGTCGCATCAACCGGGCTATTAATATTAATGAGGTATGCGATGTCAATCCCTTTGCCCCTGAGGCTGTCAAGGCAGCCTATCGAGAGAGTGAGGAATGGATGGATGCCCTCAATGAATATATCTGGGGCAACTATCAGGCATTATGTCAGTTCTTTGCCAATGAATTGCCCTTATATAAAGTATGTAAACTGGAAGGCACCTATCTCGTATGGGTGGATGTCTCTGCTTGTTGCAGTGACACAGCAACATACTGTGACCGCATACTAAAAGAGGCTCGCGTCTGGATCAATCCTGGCACTATGTACGGAACAGAGAGTGGCAAGGGTTATATCCGCATCAATATCGCCTGTCCCCGTAGTCGTCTGATGGAAGCACTCAGACGACTCGCCCAACATTTCCATTAACCCTATCAACCCCATTAATATGAAACAAAGAAGCGAAGTCAACACATGGTCAGTAACCTGGGGAGTACTCATGGCGATACTCTTCTCTGCCGCAGCTGCCTATCTTGGTTTGAAAGTTGGACAAGTCTTTGAGGCAGCCATTCCCATTGCTATCATTGCCGTAGGAGTATCTGCTGCTGCCAAGCGAAGCAATGCCTTGCGTGAGAATGTCATCATCCAGTCGATTGGTGCCTGTTCAGGAGCCGTGGTGGCTGGTGCTATCTTTACCCTGCCAGCCATCTATATCCTTCAGGCGAAATATCCAGAGATGTCAGCCGACTTTCTGAAAATATTCATCGCCTCGTTATTAGGCGGTGTTCTTGGTATCCTGTTCCTGATCCCCTTCCGTAAATATTTTGTGGAGGCACCCCAAGAACAGTTTCCTTTCCCAGAGGCAACAGCTACGACACAAGTGTTGAAGAGTGGTGATGAAGGAGGCTCGCAGGCAAAACCTCTGCTCTTCGCAGGACTTATCGGTGGACTTTATGATTTCGTAGTAGCCACTTTCGGATGGTGGAACGAGAATGTCACAAGTCGTATGATACCTTATGGCGATGACCTGGCAGAGAAAGCGAAGCTGGTATTCAAGAACAATACTGGTGCTGCTATATTAGGCTTAGGATATATTATCGGTTTCCGCTATGCACTCATCATTACTCTGGGTTCGTTATTCGTCTGGTGGATCTTCGTTCCAGCGATGGCTCTGATCTTCCCTGATACCGTACTTAATCAATGGAATCCTGCCATTACGACGGCTGTAGGTGAGATGTCACCAGAACAAATCTTCACGTCGTATGGTAAGTCTATTGGTATCGGAGCTATCGCGATGGCAGGTATCATCGGTATCATCAAGTCATGGGGTGTTATTAAGAGTGCGGTAGGGTTAGTGGGTTCTCAGAGTGCTCAGAGTTCTCAGAGTTCTCAAGACCTTCCTTTCAAATTCATTGCCATCGCTGCAATTACTACTATTATCATCACTTTCCTTTTCTACTGGTTTGGCGTGATGGACGGTAATCTGTTGTTTGCCGCTGTAGCTATCATCCTAACGGCTGTCATTGCTTTCCTGTTTACTACCGTAGCTGCGAACGCTATTGCTATTGTGGGAAGCAACCCTGTCAGTGGTATGACATTGATGACTCTGATACTCGCTTCTGTTGTTATGGTGACAGTGGGTTTAAAAGGCACTGGCGGAATGGTGGCTGCCCTTATCATGGGTGGCGTAGTATGTACGGCACTCTCCATGGCAGGCTCTTTTATCACCGATCTGAAGATAGGTTTCTGGACAGGTACGTTACCTAAGAAACAAGAGACATGGAAATTCTTAGGTACATTGGTATCTGCAGCAACGGTAGGCGGTGTGATGATGCTGCTCAACGAAACTTATGGTTTTGCCTCAGGAGCTCTTGTCGCTCCTCAGGCTAATGCGATGGCTGCCGTCATTGATCCCTTGATGAATGGAGTAGGTGCTCCTTGGATTCTTTATGCCATCGGTGCTGTCATTGCCATCATTCTGACACTCTGTAAGGTTCCTGCCCTTGCTTTTGCCCTTGGTATGTTCATTCCTATGGAGCTCAACGTACCATTGGTTATCGGTGGCGCTATCAACTGGTATGTCACGACACGCTCGAAGGATGAGGCTGTCAACAAGAGACGTAGTGAGAAAGGTAACCTCATCGCCTCTGGCTTCATTGCCGGTGGCGCTTTGATGGGTGTTGTCAGTGCCTTATTGCGCTTCGGTGGTATCCAGTTTGACTATGCGGAATGGTGGAGCAATCCTTTCAGTGAACTGCTCGCGCTCATTCCATATACTCTGTTGATTATCTATTTTATCAGGGCAACGAAGGAGTAACGCTTTCCCGGCTGTGTCGCAATGTCGTACTCATAGACCTTGCGGATAGCGAGGGAAGGTGCTTCCTTAAGTTCCTCCGACAACAAAGGAGTCTTTATCGATGCAGGGGCATAGAGGGCATTCGGACATGCACCCTGTGCCTCTTTCAGTTCTTTACCTTTCAAGGGGACATAGGAACGGATGCGGAGGACACCACCGATGGTGGAGAGAATCTCTGCTTGTTGTAATGTTCCCTCTTTCCATTGCATGCTGACCTCGAAGCCACCACGAGCTCGCAAGCCCTTTACTCTTCCTTCCGACCATATATCAGGTAGAGCTGGCAACAGATGCACAGCACCGTCATGACTCTGCAGTAACATCTCTGCAATACCTGCGGCACAACCGAAGTTACCGTCAATCTGGAAAGGTGGATGAGCATCAAACAGATTCGGATAAGTACGTCCATCTGGATACTCACGCATCTTCCTGTCATTGGGTAACAGATGTAACATATTAGAAAGGATACGGAAAGCATGATTGCCGTCCAGCATACGAGCCCAGAAGTTAATCTTCCATCCCAGGCTCCATCCTGTTGCCATATCACCACGCTGGTTCAATGTGTTGGCAGCAGCGGCAAAGAGGTCAGGATGACTATAAGGAGATATTTGGTTAGAGGGATAAAGACCATAGAGATGGGAGATATGACGGTGCTCATCCTTGGGGTCATCCCCATCTTGTAACCATTCCTGTAACTGTCCATAGCGTCCTATCTGCATAGGTGGCAACTGACTGATAGCCTGCTGGAGTTTCTGGGCATAAGCCTCATCATTCTCTCCGATAACACGCATCGCCTTCAAGGTATTCGACAATACGTCAAATACTATCTGGTTATCCATCGTAGAACCTGCTGTCACTGTGGTCTTCTTACCCATCGGACCATGTTCCGGTGATACTGTAGGTACCGTCATCAGCCATCCGTACTGAGGGTGTCGCTGCATATAGTCTAACAAGAAGTCCGCAGCACCTTTCATCACAGGATAGTTCTCACGCAGGAACTGCTTGTCACCAGTATATAAATAGTGTTGCCACAGATGAGTCGTCAACCAGGCTCCACCCGTTGGGAACATACCCCATGTAGTGCCGTCGATAGGACCTGCAACACGCCAGAGGTCTGTGTTATGATGAGCCACCCATCCACCACAGCCATACATCGTCTGTGCAGTCTTAGCACCTGTATGACTTAGGTCGCGGATCATCGAGAACAAAGGCTGCTGTGTCTCTGCGAGATTACCCACCAAAGCAGGCCAGTAGTTCATTTCAGCATTGATATTAATGGTGTATTTAGAGTCCCAGGGAGCATCGATCTTATCATTCCATACACCTTGCAAGTTGGCTGGCTGTCCTCCAGGCTGGGAGGAGGAGATAAGCAGGTAACGACCATATTGGAACATCAAAGCTACCATACCCATATCCTTACTACCTGCAAAATGAGCAAGGCGCTCATCAGTAGGAAGGTCAGAGGCATCCTTACCACCTAAATAGAGGCTGACACGCTGGTATTGCTCCTGGTATTTTTTGAGATGCCGCTTCAACAACTCATCATAGCTTTTATCGCGAACGGAAGAAATCGTCTGTTGGGTAAGCTCGGACGGACGACCACTAATATCTTGATAATTCACGAAATTAGTAGCGGCAGTGATATAGACTGTTGCCTCAGTAGCGTCTTTGACAACGATCATATCCGGGGTGTTGTCCCATTTGCCATCACTCTTTACCAACACACGGATCTCTGCCGTCAGCCCACCAGGGATACCCTCTTGCTCTACATTTTGCACCGTAGCGACGAGTTCTCCATCTTGCGCCAGACTGCTATTCTTGAGTGCGGTAGGGCACCAATGACTTAGAGAGAACTCAAGCTGGGCTTTCTTGTCTGCCTTCAAGCGCATCACGATGACATTATCGGCTTGTGAGGCAAACACCTCACGGGTATAAGTGACACCATTCAGTTTGTTTTTGTAGATCGTCGTACAGACGGCAGTCTCCAGATTCAACTCGCGACGGAAATTGGAAGTCTGCTCAAAATCGATGCCTCCAAACATTTTTATATTTCCCAAGGGCAGGAAACGCATACCATGAGGACCTTTGAAGAAATACTTGTCGAGGATGGCATGTGCTGCCTCTTCCTTTCCTTCAAAGATCAGGTCGCGTACCTCTTGAAGATGTGCCTTCGCCTCAGGGCTGTTGTTATTGTGGGGCGAACCGCTCCAGAATGTCTCTTCATTCAGTTGTATGGTCTCACCATCGGTTTGTCCATATATCATCGCACCCAGGTGCGAGTTACCGATGGGTAGTGCCTCCAGCCAGTCAGTCGCAGGTTTACTATACCATAACTTCTGTGTTTGTTCTTGTGCATGCACAGTCCACAACGTTGTTGATAACAATAAGGTTAGCAGCGTTTTTTTCATATCTTCTATGTTGTTTATTGATTCATTAATTCCAAGGCACGTAATACAATATCATTCCGTTCGTTGATGATGGAGAAATACTGACTGGTATCCCAGAGATCGCGTGCCACAAGGGCTTTCAGTTGCAGGCGTAGATAGGGTAGTGTCTGTTGCAACTCTTCCTCGTCCTTGGGTTTGATATCCTTTTTCGCAGCCTCTGCAATAATCTCATCTGTCACTGTCTGCGGAATCTCAAACTGTTGTTTGAAGAGTTCAAAGGTTGGGTATTGCTTCTTCAATTGCTTGCGATGCTTGTCGACATAGTGCAGACTGGCATTGATGATGAACGAGCGTGCAGAGAGTTCACGATGGAAACGTGTGTATTTCATCGTGTCCAACGGCACGTAGTAGTCAGGCATGATACCGCCTCCGCCATACACCACCCGATGTTCCTTCAACGTATAGTATTTCAAGGAATCCGCGAAATGGATACTGTCGGCATGCATCAGCTCTCCACTCTTCAGACGGTTCATCACATCCATCGCATAGTCTTTCGCCTTCCCTTTCTCGTAAGGTTTCTGGATGCAACGACCTGATGGTGTATAGTAATGGGCAATCGTCAGTCGTATCATGGAACCGTCTGGCAGATCAATAGGACGCTGTACCAGTCCTTTACCAAAGGTGCGCCGACCAACTACCAAGCCTCTGTCATGATCCTGTATGGCACCCGTCACAATCTCTGCAGCAGAAGCGGAATAACTGTCTACCAATACGATGACCTTGCCCTTCTCAAAGAGTGCGTTTCCTTGTGCATGATACTCATTACGAGGAACTCTACGCCCTTGCGTATAGACAATCAGGTCGTTCTTACTTAAAAATTCATTGGCGATAGCAACGGCAGACTGCAGATAACCACCACCGTTCTCTTGTAAGTCGAGTATCAGCGACTGCATCCCCTCGCCTGACAGTTTCAGCAGACTCTCGCAGAACTCATCATGTGTCTGGGCACCAAAACTGCCGATACGGATATAGCCCACGCCAGGACGGATCATATAAGTAGCATCGATAGACTTCACGGGAATCTTGTCACGGATAATCTCAAAGCGTAACGTATCGGCAATACCGCGCCGGACAATGCCTAAATTCACTTTCGTACCTTTTGGACCACGCAGGCGGCGCATAATCTCTTCCTTTGACATCGAAACACCGGCGATGGCGGTATCATTGACAGACACGATGCGGTCACCTGCCAGGATGCCTCGTTTCTCTGAAGGACCGCCCACTACTGGCTGTATCACTAACAGCGTATCCTCCACCATGTTAAATTGTACGCCGATACCCTCGAAGTTACCTTGCAACGGCTCGTTGGCAGTCTTCACTTCCTTTGCCGTCATGTAACTACTGTGAGGATCCAGTTTCTCCAGCATCCCACGGATGCCGTCCTCTACCAGTTTCTGTTCGTCAACACTGTCCACATAGAGATTGCTGATCGCCATCTCGGCAATCTGCAGTTTCCGCATAGGACTGTCCTCTCCCATATTGATACGGATTTGAGCTGTCAGAGGCAGAAAGCTCAAAAGACTTAAGAGCATAAATACTATTCTCATACCTGTGGGAAGTATTCTTCTTGTTTATTGGTTATTTATGTTTACGATGGTGCAAAAATACGAAAAAAAACAGAAACAAGTGATGAATTGTAGGAAAATACTTATAAGATGGCATTACGCTCTGCTTTCCGCTGTGCCTTCTCCGCTTTCCGTTGTGCCTTCTCCGCCTTTCGCTGCGCCTTCTCCGCCTTTCGTTGTTCTTTCAGTGCTTTCCGCTCCGCCTTCTTCTGTTCCTTTTCAGCTTTGCGAGCTTCTTTCTTGGCGGCCTTTTCCTGTTTCTTCTGTTCCTTCTTTGCCTGCTGGGCAGCTTTCTCCTCATCGCTCTTCTTGCCGAAGAGGTTGAAGTGGATACCGGGCTTGATCTTCGTCTTTTGCATCTCGTCGGTATTGGTGAAAGAGAAAGAACAGAGGACGTCAGCAAGTTTTCCCTTCATATTAATCTTACCCTCGGCAACAGCACCGTCGCTGACGATATGGACTGCGATGTCGGAGACAGAGACAAACTTGTACTTTGCCTTATAGATGATGGCATCGACTTTTCCGATAGGCAGTTTGCCGCCCTTGACACGACGCATCTGGGCGGTACGTGGCTTTGAGATGTCAAAGCGGAAGCCGGCGCGGCAGGCGATAGTGCCGATGTCAGGATAGTCCATTGCCTTTCCCAGTTCGATGGCACTTGTCTGTATGTTGCCGTTGAGGTATTTGTTCTTCTCGTCCAAGGCAAACCAGAAACTCAGGTGACCGACATGGGTATTCAGGAGTCCTCGGAACTCTTCTTTCTTCCAGACGACCTTAAAAGAACCGGTATAGTAGATAGAGCCGAGATTGCGAAGTTGCTTCATCATGAACTTCTTCACAGGGAATTGGTTGATGATGCGCTGCACAGTCGCTGGGTTGGTCGTCATCTTCAGTACATTGAAATGGACGTTGAGTTTGTATTTGTCCTTTAAGCCCTCTATGCCTCCCGTCGCCTTGATTTGGAGGTTGTTGTCAGGAGTCTTCACGATGACATCACGGAAGACGAGGTTGCTGTCCGTCCCGCTGAACTTCGTACTCAGCCAGAGAGGTTGCTTGAATCCCACCAAGACAGGTGCAAAAGGTCTCGAGATGTCTGTGAGAAGTGTCGTTCCTGTGATGTCGGAGGTTGAGAAGGTGAAGGGGATGCCCTTCTTCTTGCTGGGCAACTGGATGAGGCCTTGCTGGAACTTCAGGGTGGTATTCCTCATACATACTGTTGCGTCATGGACGTGTACTTTCCCATCAATATGTTTAAACTGAGCATGGAAATCGGTGATATGGAGCCCTGATGCGACATCGTTTGCGTCACATTCGCTCAGCGTACCGCAGACACTGTCCTTGTCAGCGTGGTGGATATTGACTTTCAGGTGTGCTACGACATTCATGTGTCCATCGTCAAACCAGCCGCGCTTGGGCTTGCCAGTGCGTTTATGGGGTTTGTGGTTGTCTGTCTTCCACCGGACACTGTCAATGCTGATGGTATGTCTGTCATCTGTTCCCTCATAGGTGATGAGATCCACTTTGAGGGTGTTGTCGACATGTGTGGAGTCTTTTTTCTTGATATGTACCCAGGAGGTCTGCAACTGCTGGATCTTACCAGTCTGCTTCCCCATCCATCCTTTCTTAAACTCCAGATGGGCAAAAGAGAAAGCGTTGTCATTGAAGACGACTTTCACATCATCGATAGTAAGACTGTGAAGGTCTACTTCCAGAGCAGACTTTTTCTTCTTCTCTTGATGATCCTTCTTCTTATCGCTCTTGAAAGCATCCAGTACAAACTGGTAGTTGGCAGGAGCGTCCTTGGGCTTGATGAGATGGGCATGGAGTCCAGAGACATTCACATCCCGGAGTGTGAGCTTCTGTGAAAAGACCAAAGGCAGCATCTCCACCTCTGCTGACAACTTCCTCAGCTCCAGCATCCTTCGCTGTTCCTGGTCGTCGACACGTACTCCTGTCAGTCGAAGGTCGTCACCGAAGAAACCGATACGGATACTGTCAATCTCCACTTTTGTCTCTAACTTCTCTGCCAGCATCTCCGTGGCGTGTTGAAGGAGCTTGTTTTGGACAGAGGTACTATTAAGGAGACCGACGGCAGCGACGACTAATACCACGAAGGCGACAATGATGCCTCCCACGATCTTCAGGATTCTGACAAGGACTTTTTTAATGGATATCATACGACTCATAATCTTCTCGTTTGCAAAAATAATGAATTTCTTTTTTATTCCCATCCTTTTTTGTTGTTTTCTCAGAATAATGACGTAAATTTGCAACATGATAAAACGAAACCTGCTTATTATCATCCTCTGTTGGATGTGCCAGACCCTTGTCAGTGCACAGGATGATTTCCTGACGGAGAGACGGGCTGTGAAGGCGGACGGTTATCCTTTCTGGGTATATACGCCCAAGGACTATGCCGCCTATAAGGAGATCACACCCCTCATCATCTTCCTTCATGGGGCGAGTCTGCGAGGTACTGACATGGACAAGGTGTTGAAATACGGTCCATTGGATGCCGTGAAGATGGGATTGGAGATACCTGCCCTGATCGTGGCACCCCAGAATCCGAAGGGTCATTGGGATGTTCAGAAACTCAATGATATCTTGGAGTGGATGAAGAAGCACTACGTCTTCAACCCATGGCGTGTCTATGTGATAGGAATGAGTTTAGGAGGCTATGGCACCCTTGACTTTGCCGGTGCCTATCCCGATAAGATTGCTGCCGCCATAGCCCTGTGTGGCGGTAGTACCCTGAGGAACTACCGTGGACTGGGCGAGCTTCCCTTGTGGATTATCCATGGCACCGCCGATAAGTCAGTGAAGGTGGAAGAGTCGAAGAAGGTGGTGGACGCTATGCAGTCACTGCATGCCGACGGACGACTGCGTTATGAGTGGATTAAAGGAGCCTCGCATGGAGCTCTCGCCCGCTATTTCTATCTGGCAGACACCTACGACTGGTTGTTTATGCACACCCTCAATGAGCCTTTCCGACCCGTAGATACCTCCATTCAGATTACTGCCGACGAGCGTACGAACGCCTATCGTTCTTTCACTCGCAGGAAAGAAGAACTGAAGATAGAGTGACTTGTAAGCCTTTTTTTTGCCTGAGACAACCGTTTTGAAGCCTCTGAATAATCTAGAAGCTCCAAAAAACAGAACAAAAAAACATGCCATTTTTCTTGACATAAGAGATGTGTGCGAATTCTGAAAAAGTCCTAACTTTTGCGCTAAATTGCTAAATATCAGCCAACTATTATGTATATTTTCTGAATAATGCTTATCTTTGCAGCATTATTCAATCTATTAACATAATATGTACAGACCATTATTAATCATATTTTCTATCATCTTGATGTGTCTGCCAACCCCGGCAGATGCACAACAGAAAGGAAAGGCAACCTTCTATACCCGTAAGTGGGATGGAAGGAAAACCGCCAGTGGCGAGCGTCTGTATAACGATAGTCTGGTGTGTGCTCATAAAACACATAAGTTCGGAACCCTTCTCCTGGTGAAGAACCCTGCCAATGGCAAGGAAGTCGTTGTCAAGGTCATTGACAGAGGACCCTATGTGAAAGGACGTATCATCGACCTCTCCATCCGTGCCGCCCGGGAGTTAGGTATTCTTAACCAGGGGGTTGCTGTCGTGGAGGTATCCGTCTATAAGAAACCGACGGAAGTACCTTATAAGCCGGAAGACTTGCCGATTCCGGAGATAGAAATAGAGACCACAAATCCTGGTACGGGCATTATTCCACAGTGGCAGGAGGAGCAACCCTCACGGACAGACTCTGTGAGCATACAACAAAAGAGGGAGAAAGGACATGGACAATAAAATACTTGTTGGGAGTGTCATGGTGACGGCTGTCGCTATCATGACTGCCTGTACAGGACGCGGAACGGGAAATACCAGTGATACGGACTCTACCGTCATAGAGCCGGAGATACCCATCGAGCAGCTTTTCCTGCCTGATACGGCTTATGCCTCCGTGGAGGTCGTGAAGTTTGTGGTGGAGGATGAAGACTCCGTGGCAGCGCCCTTGAAAGACTTGGACGACCGCTATGCTGGAAAAGAGAGTGTCTATGTGTTCCGTAAGGACCTGCGCCGTGATGCAGACTATGGCGGAAAGGTGAAGGGGACACCCCGGGAGGTGGAGATCGCATGGGCGTTTGAGACAGCGTACGACACGACTCATACCAGGTTTGGCACATGGGGAGGCGGCAGTGGATGGACTGGTCAGCCGCTGTATGTGAAGTGGACGGACGACCAACAGGCACTGTTCAAGAAGTCGTCTCCTGGTCTGACGGCAGACTTCGGCCCGGAGGAGATTATTGTAGGCTCCCTCTGTGGCAAGGGTTACTTCATCAATTACCAGACAGGCAAGGCCTCCCGTCAGCCACTAGACTTAGGTAATGTGGTAAAGGGAACGATAGGACTTGACCCTGAATACTATAACCTGTATGTAGGACAGGGGGTGCCTCGTCAGGCAGGCCCTTTTGGACACCAGGTCTTTGATTTGCTGAAACATGAGCGAACCTTCTTCTTCGGCCCTGACCCAAAAGCATGGAGAGGCTGGAATGCCTTCGATTCCAACAGTATTGTGGCAGGCGGTTACCTCTTCTGGTGTGGTGAGAACGGCAGTGTGTATAAATACGAGCGCAGTCAGGGAACACTACGTCGCGTCAGTGTGATGCGCTATCGGATAGGCGGTATGGCTCCTGGTATAGAGTCAAGTCTGTGTGTCTATCGTAACTATGGCTATTTCTCGGATAACAGAGGGAATGTCATCTGTATCAACCTGAACACGATGAAGCCCGTATGGTATTATAATAACCACGATGATTCCGACGGCACAATGGTCTGTCGTGAAGAAGGTGGTGTACCTTATCTTTATACGGCTTGTGAAGTAGATAAGCAGGGTGACAGTGGCATCTGCCATTTCATCAAGCTGAACGGACTGAACGGTGAGCGCGTCTGGGAGACCAATATCCCTTGCCGACGTATCAATCTGCCTGGCAAGACCCTCGATGGCGGTATGTATGCCAGTCCTTTGATTGGTAGTGGCGATTGTCAGGATATGATATTTGCCAATATCTGTCGCAACGGTGCCTCCAAGTCTGCAGGTGAGTTGACGGCTTTCAGTACCAAAGACGGCAAAATCCTCTATACTGTTCCATACGGACAGTTCGCATGGTCATCGCCTGTTGCCTTCCATAATGAGAAGAATGAGATGTTCATCTTTGCCGGCGATGCCTCTGGTATCATCCGCATCATCCGTGGAAAGACGGGTGAGGTCGTTTGTAAGAAAGTGGTAGGCTCTAATTTCGAGTCATCACCTGTTGTCATCGGTAATACGGCAGTGGTAGGCTGTCGCGGAAATAAAATCTATAAATTCGTCATCAAATGAAAAAGATATTAGTACTTATATTGCTCTTCACCCTTCTCTCTCCGCTCTCTTCTCTCGCCCAGTATGACCTGTTGTCTGCGAAGAAGAACGTGATCAAAGGGAACTATAACTTCTGGGTATATACCCCAGAGGAGTATTATTATACGCAGGAGACGACACCGTTGATATTCTTTCTTCATGGTGCCAGTCTGTGTGGTCACGACCTGAACAAGGTGTTGCGCTATGGGAGTATTGATGCCGCGAAGATGGGACTGATGATTCCTGCCCTGATAGTCGCACCGCAGAATCCAGGTAATTGGTGGGATCCCCATAAGCTCAATGAGATATTGGAGTGGATGAAACTGCATTATGTCTTTGATGAATCAAGAGTCTATGTGCTTGGTATGAGTCTCGGAGGCTATGGTACCATTGACTTTGCAGGAACTTATCCCGATAAAATTGCTGCTGCCGTCGCTCTGTGTGGTGGCGCTACCATCAAAGACTATCGCGGACTGGGGGAGCTGCCCCTGTGGATAGTGCATGGTACTGCTGACAGGGCGGTGTCTGTGAAAGAGTCACAGAAGATAGTGACAGGCATGAAGACCTTAGGTATCACCAGTCGTCTGCGCTATGACTGGCTGCCAGGTGCCTCCCATGGTGCCCTTGCCCGTTTCTTCTATACCAGCAAGACCTATGAGTGGCTCTTCCAGCATACGCTGAGAGACCCTTGGCGACCTGTCAATACTACCATCGATATCACGAAGAGCGACCTCTCCAATGCCTATCGGGAGTTCCAGCACCGTACTGACCAGTTGGAGAGAGAACTGGACAGTGAGCGGTAATTTTCCTGAACTGTTGAATCATATATCATTTTTTATTATTACCTTTGCACCCCGAAAAAGGTATGGTCTTGATAATGAAAAGAATAGGATTACTTATTTTATGGGGCTTTTGGCTGTGTGGGGTGATGCATGCACAGCTACCTTACCATGTTGTCATGCTGGGTGACTCAAACACTTTTATCGGAGGCGATGATTGTGACAAGCCGCAAGGATGGAACAAATGGTTCAAGGACCTTGCCAAACCGTTGTCATGCCGTAGCTATGCACGTAGCGGTGCCACATGGACACATACCTCCAATACTGTTCTTGACATGGAGGAAAATATCGGGGTACTGGGTGACAATAATGTTGTCTATAATCAGGCGATGCGTCTGGTGACGACAGTCTTGACAGGGGAGCAAACGACTCCTGATCTGATATTGATAATGGCAGGCACCAATGACTTATGGTTTGCAGACAAACGATCAGACTGCTTGAAGTTGAGAGCCTCTGATATTTATAAGTATCCTGTAACGAGTATTTCTAATTATAAACCTTCAGAGTTGACGCAGTTGTCACAATGTGTGTGCTATGACTGTGAACTGTTGAAGGAAGCTTTCCCCAAGGCACGTATTATCCTGATAACACCCCCACAGAATAATAAGACCGACTTAAATGATCAGCATATCGTTGGTTCCCATATCCAATGGTGTGCTCAAGAGTTGGGACTGGACTTCATTCGTCTGGATCAGGCTTATGAGGTGTTCTATGGTCCTGATCTCATTCGTCGTGGATACTCTAAGGATGGTGTGCATACCACGCCGAAGGGTGCGAAAGTGTTAGGAACATATCTATACGAACAAGTGCAAAAGTTATTGCAGCAATAAGATTACAACATGGTATTCTCGGATTTGTTTTTTCTCTTCGTCTTCCTGCCAGCCTTCCTGCTGTGCTATCTGTTGGCGACATGGATAGACCGCCAGTGGTTATCATCAGAGAGCTTGCGGAGTAATAAGGCGAAGAACCTCATACTGGTATGCTTCTCCCTCATCTTCTATGCATGGGGTGAACCTGTCTATGTGTTCCTGATGCTCTTCTGTGTCTTCGTGAACTATCTGGTGGGCTTGGGCATCGACCGTTCGGAAAAGCATCGTAAAGCGATATTAGTCATCGGTCTGATACTCAATATCGCCATCATCGGTACTTTCAAGTATTTAGGATTCCTCGCCCAGTGTCTCTGTGACATAGGCATTCCCGTGGCAAAACCGAATATCGCACTGCCTATTGGTATCAGCTTCTATACCTTCCAGTCTATCTCCTACCTGATAGATGTCTATCGGAGGGAGTCACCCGTCCAGCGACGCTTCCCAGACCTGTTACTGTATATCTCGATGTTCCCACAGTTGATAGCAGGACCTATCGTACGCTATGGAACAGTGGCAGATGAGATACACCATCGTCATGTGAACACAGCAGATTTTGCCGACGGCATCTATCGTTTCCTTATCGGTTTGGGTAAGAAAGTTATCCTTGCCAACCAGTTGTCGGAGATTTCCGACCAGTTCCTGGTAAATGGCCTCAATACTCTCACGACGGCAGGTGCATGGATAGGTATTGTCGCCTTTACCCTACAGATATATTTCGACTTCTCTGGTTACTCTGATATGGCGATAGGACTGGGACGTTGTATGGGATTCCATTTCAATGAGAACTTCCGTCATCCGTATTGTTGTAACTCCATTACAGACTTCTGGCGTCGCTGGCATATCTCACTGGGTAGTTTCTTCCGTGACTATGTCTATATCCCCTTGGGCGGAAACCGCGCCCATCAGGCAGTGAATATCCTTGTAGTGTGGTTCCTGACAGGTATGTGGCATGGTGCCAGTTGGAACTTCATCATCTGGGGTGTCTATTTCGGACTGATTGTGATGATAGAGAAATACACGCTGTTGAAGGTACATGATAAGATTCCATCCGTCTTCCTGCATATTTACAGTATGTTGTTAGTCATTGCAGGATGGGGCATCTTCTATTTTGATAACTTTGACCAGATGATAGTATTCTTCCAGGCGTTCTTCGGTAATGTCGCCTCTCTGTATGACTTTGTTGACGAGAGTGCGTTGCTCGATAATTTCTGGCTCTGGATTGTCGCCCTGTTCTTCTGTCTGCCTGTCCGTACGACAGTAGGGGAGTGGACAGACCGCCTGTTGGGCGACTCCTGGTTGAAGACGACAGTAGTCTATGCCTCCCGCATCATCCTGTCGGTAGGTATCCTGATACTCAGCACAGCCCTGTTGGTGGGTGCTACGAATAATGCATTCATTTACACAAGATTCTAAGTTATGAGAAAGATATCGTTTTTCCTGTTGGCTCTGATCACCTTCCCTGTATTTGCTGATAATGTCCGTCAGACAAAGTCAGGTATCATCATCGTAGGCAGAGGCGACAGTGTAAGAGCCTTCGAGCCCTTCCGTGGAACCCTCGACGGAGGCTTGGGATATGCGGATGCTGTCAATAAATACAAGCAGACCTTCGGTGATGCTGTCAACGTCTATTGCATGATTATCCCGACAGCTGTGGCAATCTATTGTCCTGAGGAAGCCAGGGAATGGACGAGAGACCAGAAGGCGACAGTACGGAATATCTATGCCCATCTCTCGAAGAACGTGAAGGTCGTTGACCTCTTTGACACGATGGATGCCCATGTCAATGAGGAGATATACTCCCGTACTGACCACCACTGGGCTCCCCTTGGTGCCTATTATGCCGCCCAGCAGTTTGCCAGTCAGGCAGAGGTGCCCTTTGCCGACCTGTCCACTTATGAGAAGCATGTCATCCACGACTATGTGGGAACGATGTATCGTTTCTCTCGTGATGCTGCTGTGAAGAATGCCCCAGAGGACTTTGTCTATTATGTTCCTACGGGTGTTGACTATACGACCACGTATATCCGCTACCAGTTAGGAAAGAACCGTAAGGTGGTGAGTGAGAAGGAACCTGAGGAAGGTAATTTCTTCTATGAGTACTCTGACGGCAGCAGTGCCGCCTATCTCACCTTCATGCATGGGGACACGAATACGACAACGGTGAGGACTTCTACGCATAATGGTCGTCGTCTTCTCATTCTGAAAGACAGCTATGGCAATGCCATCCCAGCCTACCTGTTCCATTCCTTTGAGGAGATTCATGTGGTCGACTGCCGCTACTTCACAAAGAATATCGTACATTATGTACAGAAGAATGACATCACGGACATCCTCTTTGCCAACAATGCAGGTCATGCCTATGCATCAGTCACCCATCAGTCCTATAACCATTATTTAGAACAATGAAGAACTATCTGTATATTGCTGTCATCGCCATCGTCTTTATCGCTTTCACAGTGGTCTTCGACACCTTCCCACGCAGTACGGTGTCGGAGTTGGAGAAGCGTGAACTAGCCACCTTCCCTGACTTCACATGGGAGCGTCTTGCCGATGGCTCGTTCACCAGTGATATCTCAACATGGTTCAGCGACAGCGAACCTTACCGTGATGTCTTTATGACGATGAGTATGCAAATCAAGGATATCATTGGTATTGCCCCGTCAGATGACAATGTGACCTTCCATGCCTCTGATACACCGCAGAATGCTGAGGAGTCAGGAGACAGGAGTCAGGAGTCAGGAGGGCAGAAGACTGACAGTATGACCATTGACGAGTATGAGAATCATATCAATGCTGATGAGAATGCGAAGATAGCCAACAAAGGTATTATTATCGTCGGCAAGGGTGACAAGGTACGTGCCCTGATGGCGTATGGTGGTGGTCCTAAGGGGTGTGTAGGCTATGCACAGGCAGCTAATAAATATAAAGAGGTGTTTGGTGATAAGGTGAATGTCTATTGTATGGTTATCCCCACCGCTGTCGAGTTCTATTGTCCCGACAAGGCGAAGAGCCGCACTAATCCCCAACTGCCTACCATCCGTAATGTAGTGGCACACCTTGATCCAGGGGTGAAACCCGTTGATGTGTACACGACCTTGGGTAAGCATGCCAACGAAGACATCTACCTGCGTACTGACCACCACTGGTCACCTCTCGGTGGTTATTATGCGGCACAGGAGTTTGCACGTGTCGCTGGTGTGCCTTTCAAGGATCTCTCGCATTATGAGCGGCGTGTCACCCACGGTTATGTGGGCAGCATGTATGGCTATTCGAAGGATATCTCCATCAAGAATGCTCCTGAGGATTTTGTATATTATGTTCCAAAGGGTGTAGAGTATACTACGACCTATACCAACTATACCATCAACAAAAACTATCAGGTGACAGGTGAAGGTAAGCCTTTTACGGCACCGTTCTTCTTTAAGTTCAAGGATGGACATGGGGGCGCCTATTGTACGATGATGGGTGGTGACACTAAACTCACACAGGTGCGTACCTCCACGCATAACGGTCGTCGTGTGATTATCCTTAAGGACAGCTTCGGCAATATGCTGCCTGGTTATCTGTTCTTCTCCTTCGAGGAGGTACATGTCATCGACTCCCGTTATTTCACGAAGGATATTATCGCCTATGTGGCAGAGAACAAGATCACGGATATCCTCTTTGCCAACAATATCTTCAAGGCCTATAGCAGCCATACCTATGGCTCTTATCTCCGCTTCCTCCACCAGCAGTGGTCACGTCCAGGTGCAGAGCCTGCAAAGGTAAAGAAAGACAGTGTCAAACACAAGGAAACTCCTGCCACCCCAGAGAGACAGGAGACTCCCGAACAGCCTGCTGCCCCTGCAGAGGCTCCCAAAGTAGAATCCCTCGAAAAAAGTTGATACCTATCGTATCGATGACAGCGACGAAGATGATGTCCTGCCTGACAATGACTTCATATTGCTATGTCATCTAATAGTATCTTGGACAACTCCTTCATGCCCTCACTGGCACCCTTCTGTATCTGTTGGATATTACTGCCGGCAGAGATGGGATTAGGGTCTATGAGGTAGACAGGGACACCAGGACGGACATAATGGATGAGTCCTGCAGCTGGATAGACAGCCAATGATGTACCAATGATAATGAAGATATCTGCCTCCTGAGCCTCTGCGGCAGCAACACTGATCATTGGCACTGCCTCACCGAAGAACACGATGAAAGGACGTAGCAGGGAACCGTCGCCAGCCTTTGTACCAGGCTCCACCTCACAGTTCTCTGGAGTCAGCAGGATTTGGTAACGGGGGTCATCGACATCACGGCTGGAACAGACTTTCATCAGTTCACCATGCAAGTGGATAACCTTCGAGGAGCCTGCCATCTCATGGAGGTTATCGACATTCTGGGTGACGACGGTCACGTCATATTTCTCCTCCAGTTTTGCAACGAGTTTGTGTCCTTCGTTAGGCTGTGTACCCACGCATTTCTTGCGCAGCATATTATAAAAGTTTGTCACTAAGGTCGGATCAGCCTCCCATCCCTCGTGGGTTGCCACTTTCGACACAGGATAATTCTCCCACAAACCGTCAGCATCACGGAAAGTCTTCAGTCCGCTCTCCACTGACATACCAGCACCAGTCAATACTACAATCTTCTTCATAGTCATTCGTTTTTTGGTTTTCTGTTGCAAAAATAGAAAATAAATCTTATATTCTCATATTTTTTTCGTACTTTTGCCATTAAATAAAAAAATGATGGAGAAGGAACCATTAGGTATTCGCAAGCGTCTTGCCCTCCAGTTTGCCTCATGGATTAGTCAGGACATCCGTAAGGAGCACCCCTTGAGACAGTTGTTCTGGGAGTGTACGCTGCGTTGTAATGTGAGTTGTCGCCATTGTGGCAGTGACTGCAGGAAACTGTCGGAAGTGAAAGACATGCCTCGTGAGGATTTCTTCCGCGTCCTTGACAGTATTGCCCAAAAGACAGATCCTCATAAAGTCTTTGTGACAATCACAGGTGGAGAGCCATTGTTACGAGAAGACTTGGAAGTCTGTGGCAAAGAGATTTTCGAGAGAGGTTTCCCCTGGGGACTGGTGACCAATGGTCTTGTCCTTACTCCAGAGCGTTTTGAGTCACTGCGGAAAGCAGGTATGCATAGTATTACTGTCAGCATGGACGGATTAGAAGAAAACCATAACTGGATGCGTCGTCATCCGCAGAGTTTCCAAAGGGTTGATGAAGTATTGGATCTCTTCGTCCAACATCCGCAGATTGCCTCAGATGTAGTGACATGTGTCAATCAGCGTAATTACGAACAGTTGCCCGCTATGCGAGACTATCTCATCAGCAAGGGTATCGGTTATTGGCGCATCTATTCTATCTTCCCTGTGGGACGTGCCGCCCATGACCCGATGATGCAGATCAGTCATGAACAGTATCGGGGCATGCTTGACTTTATCCGACAGACGCGAAAAGAAGGAAAGATTAACGCGTCCTATGGCTGTGAGGGTTTTCTCGGACGCTATGAAGGTGAGGTACGAGAGATGTTCTTCGACTGTCAGGCAGGCGTGACAGTAGGTTCTGTGATGGCAGACGGCTCCATTGCTGCCTGTGCCAGTATCCGTGCAGACTATAAGCAGGGGAATATCTACGAGGACGATTTCATGGAGGTGTGGGAGAAACGATATGCACCCTATCGCCATCGTGAGTGGATGCGCAAGGGCGACTGTAAGGATTGTCGTTATTGGCGTTACTGCAGGGGTAATGGCATGCACTTGCGTGATGAGGCAGGAAATCTCATCCTCTGTCATCTGAAGCGTATTCAAGATGCCGATAAGATGGTTAAATAATCTTTATTTAGGTATTTATTCAATTATAACTACTAATTTTGCACCCGAATTAGAAACATTCTGTTATGATGAAGAAAATTCGTAATACCGTCAACGTCATCCTTTCTGCCCTCATCGTGGCACTGGGCTTTGGTTCCTGCGTGTCGCAGAAAGCTTATCATGAGGTGCAGAAAGCCCATGCAGAGGCTCAGGAGGAGATTAAGATGCTCCACATGGAGAACGAGTCGTTGAAGCAGGAAGTCAGTACGTTGAAACAGCAGATTGGCAGTGCGCTCGAATATCGTAAGCGCATGGAAGAGCGTAAAGTGGTGTATGGCCCGCGCCCTACTGGATTTAAGGGACAGTTAGAACCAGGTGCTCAAGACAAGAAGACTAAATAATTAATAAGAAATAGAGAAAGAATGGATCGTGTAAGTTATGCTCTGGGCTTGGGTATTGGTCGCCAATTGGCACAGATGGGAGCCACAGAGTTGAATATTGATGATTTTGCCGCAGCCATCAAGGATGTGATAGCAGGCAATGAATTGAAGGTGTCTAATCGTGATGCTCAGCAGATAGTACAAGATTATTTCGCTGCCCAGGAGGAGAAAATCAACAAGCAGCGTGCCGAGCAAGGTAAGGTACACAAGGAGGCAGGTGAGAAATACCTCGCTGAGAATGCCAAGAAGGATGGTGTTATTACTTTGCCCAGCGGATTGCAATATCAGGTATTGAAGGAAGGTAATGGTAAGAAGCCTACAGCGAAGGACTCCGTGAAGTGTCATTATGAGGGTTTCCTGATTGACGGCACTGTCTTCGACAGCAGTATCCAGCGTGGTGAGCCTGCCGTCTTCGGATTGCAACAGGTGATTGCCGGATGGACGGAAGGCTTGCAGTTGATGCAGGAAGGTGCCAAATACCGTTTCTTCATCCCCTATCGCCTTGCTTATGGCGAGGGTGGTGCAGGTGGCTCTATTCCTCCCTTTGCAGCACTCATCTTTGACGTGGAGTTGATCAAGGTGATGTAAGGTATCATCAGACGTGATAACGAAAGAAATTAACACTAAAAATAAGAAAGAAATGAGAAAGTTTACTTTTGCTGCTATTGCAGCAGTAGCCGCAATGACATTCTACTCTTGCGGAATGGGTACTCCCAAGGCAAATCTGAAGAGTGACGTCGATAGCGTCAGCTATGCCATCGGTATGGCGCAGACACAGGGTCTGAAAGATTATCTGGTTGGTCGTCTTGATATTGACACTGCCTATATGGATGAGTTCATCAAGGGTCTTAACGAGGGTGCCAACGCTGGTGACGACAAGAAGAAGGCTGCCTACTATGCAGGTATTCAGATTGGTCAGCAGATCAGCAACCAGATGGTGAAGGGTATCAACCACGAGTTGTTTGGTGATGACTCTACGAAGACTATCTCCCTGAAGAACTTCATGGCTGGCTTTATCAGCGGTACCACAGGCAAGGGCGGACTGATGTCTGTTGACTCTGCCCAGGTCGTTGCTCAGAGACTGATGAAGACCATCAAGGAGAATACGATGGAGAAGGAGTTTGGTCCTAATAAGATCGCTGGTGAGAAGTTTCTTGCCGAGAATGCCAAGAAAGAGGGTGTGAAGACGCTTGAAGGCGGTGTTCAGTATAAGGTCGTCAAGGAAGGCTCTGGTGCTATCCCTGCCGATACCTCTGTCGTTAAGGTACACTATGAGGGTAAGACCATCGATGGTAAGGTGTTCGACAGCTCCTACAAGCGTGGTGAGCCCACCGAGTTCCGTTGCAACCAGGTCATCAAGGGCTGGACAGAGGTGCTCACACACATGCCTGCTGGTTCTGTATGGGAGGTATATATTCCTCAGGATAAGGCTTATGGTGCTCGTCAGCAAGGTGAAGACATCAAGCCCTTCTCTACGTTGATTTTCAAGATCGAGTTGATTGAGGTGAATCCTAAAAAGAAGTAAACAATGATGAGAAGACTCATGATAGCAGCACTCGCCCTCATGGCGGGTGCTTCTTTCAATACGGCAACAGCCCAGCAGTTGAATACCCGTACTGACTCGCTGAGTTATGCCGTCGGTATGGCACAGACACAGGGGTTGGTGGACTTCCTGAAGAACCGCCAGCACATGGACCTCGACTGTATGGATGACTTCATACAGGGTCTACGTGAGGCGTTTGCCAACAGTAGCGACCACCACAAGGCAGCGTTTTATATAGGTACGCAGATCGGTCAGCAGATAGCTAAACAGATGCTGCCAGGCATCAATAAGGAAGTCTATGGCAACGACTCCACCAAGAGTATCTCCACAGACCTCTTCTTGTCTGGTTTCATCAGTGGTACCAATGGTAAGGGTGGACTGATGACGGTGAAGGAGGCTGACGAGAAAGCCAAGACCCTTATGAGAGAGGTGAAGATGGAGCAGGCACTGCTCAAATATGGTGACAACAAGAAAGCTGGTGAGGATTTCCTTGCGAAGAATGCCAAGAAGAAGGATGTCAAGGTCCTGAAGGACGGAGTACAGTATAAGGTCATCAAGGCAGGTAACGGAGTGATACCCACAGCAACTCAGAAAGTGAAGGTACACTATGAGGGTAAGACTCTCGACGGTAAAGTGTTCGACAGCTCCTACAAGCGTGGCGAGCCCACCGAGTTCCGCTGCAACCAGGTCATCAAGGGATGGACGGAGGCACTCACCCATATGCCTGTAGGTTCCGTCTGGGAAGTGTATATCCCCCAAGAGCTTGCCTATGGCGAGAAGCAGCAGGGTGAGGACATCAAACCCTTCTCCATGCTGACTTTCAAGATTGAACTTTTAGAGATTTTAGATAAATAAAAACAAGGAGAGCAGAACACGATTCTGCTCTTTTTGTTTAATATATTGCAATTTTCTTGTCAAAATGTTGCTTATCTCGATAAAATTGCCTACTTTTGCTTACAAATTGTAAATATTAGACAGTTTATTACCAATATGGCAACAACAGAAAAAATAGACAATCTTGACAAGAAAATTC
>CACXQL010000008.1 GCA_902769805.1 uncultured Prevotellaceae bacterium | reverse complement strand
ACACACCCTTTGCAGCAGCACTTATCGGTAATAGCATCTGGGCAAAGGAGAGGATATAAAAGGGAATGCAACATAATAAGACAATCACACCAGTACGGAATGACAGCGACTTCAACCATATCTTGATACGTTCTATCTTACTCATTGTTAATAGGCATATACCAGTCCATACTTCTCATGCAGTCGGTGAAGGGTGCCGTCTGACTTCATCTTCCGGATGGTGTTGTTCACTACCTGTAACAAGTCATCCTGCCCCTTACGCATCAGCACACCAATCTCTCCATGATTGAAAGGCTCGTTCAGTAGAGGGGCTGCCAAACGGGGATCCGTTTGCACATAGTAAGGCGCTTCTGTTATCTCCGTAATCATTATATCGGCTTCTCCCTCTGCTATGAGTGTGGGTATTTCTTCGTTCTTCTGGTGTACGATAATCGTTGCATGCATCAGGTTCTCTTTGGCAAACTTCTCATTCAGCCCACCGGGATTCACCATCACACGGACTTCGGGTTTGTCCATATCGGTCAGTGACTTGTATCGCTCACTCTCTGAGGCTCTGCAAAGGATGGTCTTTCCGTTAGCCAGGTAGCCTTCGCTCATGAGCATTGTCTCACACCGTGTGTCAGTAATCGTTATTCCACCCATTGCCATGTCAAAAGTCTGAGGCTCTGCTAACACGTCTGCTGTCAGTGTAGGCCATGAGGTCTTGATGAACACAGCCTCAACACCTAATTCTTTAGCAATCTCTTTTGCGACCTCTATGTCAAAGCCCCAGTAGGTCCCGTCTGGCTCACAGAAAGACAGTGGACGGTAATCTCCAGTAGTACCGATGAGCAATATGCCGCGCTCTATTATCTCAGCAACCTTCCCATTGTCCTGCTCAGTAGGGTCATCACTATCGGAACATGCTGCCAGAACCATAGAACTGCACAGGGTCATTATTATGACCAACATCCAAAGGTTTTTCCTTGTCTGGGATATCATATTTAACATCAGATAATAGATATGCTGCAAAAATAAACAAAATAATCAAAATAGCCGACTCTTTTCCGATTTTTATGCTTATCTTTGCCGTCAAATTGTGATAAATGATATGAAAAGACTATTTGCGCTTCTTGCCATGATGGGGGTGTTTGCTTTCATGCAACCTGTGATGGCACAAGACAAACAACCAAAGGACTCCACGGAACTGGTGGGGAGTGACACTCTTGTCGCTGATTCGGCGATGGCATTGATTGATGCTGACCTCAATGCGATGGACAACACAGAGGGTGGGGGACTGCACAAGATTCTCAAATCGAAGTTCATTGAGGGTACTGCAGGTTTTATGTCTCTGGTGGCTCTTGCCCTGGTGATAGGACTTGCTTTCTGTATAGAGCGTATCATCTACCTGACGTTGTCGGAGGTGAATGCGAAGAAACTGATGCAGGACATTGATGCCAAACTGATGGAGGATGATGTGGAAGGTGCCAAAGACTTGTGTCGTAACACTCGCGGTCCTGTCGCAAGTATCTGTTATCAGGGGTTGTTACATATCAGGGAACCACTGGAACAGATTGACCGTCAGTTGACGAATTATGGTACAGTACAGATATCCAATATGGAGAAAGGCTGTTCGTGGATTAAGTTATTCATCGCTGTTGCCCCCTCTCTGGGATTCTTAGGGACGGTGATTGGTATGGTGATGGCTTTCGATCAGATTCAGACAGCAGGGGATATCAGTCCTACCATTGTCGCATCAGGTATGAAGGTGGCATTGATTACCACCATCTTTGGTATCATTGTTGCCTTGATACTGCAACTCTTCTATAACTATATCCTTTCGAAGATAGAGCATCTGACTTCGCAAATGGAGGAGAGTGCTATCACGCTGATAGACTCTGTAACGAAGTATAAAGAAAAGGTAAAAGGGTAAAAAGTAGAGGAGAGAAAAAGAATGGCGAATATCGGTAATTATCTGTTGGCAGAGGTGATGTTGTGGCTGATGTATGCCGCATTACTGACAGCGGTGGTTGTCGCTGTGATATCTGCTGTGCGTTCTTTCCGTCTGCGAACGGAGAGTATTGCCATGAGTAACAAGGTGCCTCGTCGTTGGATAGCCTGGGGCGTGGTAGGCTTTACCATTATCTTATTGGCGATAACCTGTCTGTTAGGCTCTTCACAACCGCTGATTATCAATGGTATCAGTTATACGGATCGTTTCTGGTTGAAGACGACAGACGGACTGATATACTCGTCCATTATTCTCTTTGTCATAGCAGGATGCTTTGTCATTTATGGCATCTCCGGACTCAATCGAAAGTTGAAGAATTGATCATTGAGCATTAAGGTATGTTCTTCCGACGTAAACAAAGGGACGTTCCCCAATTGAATACCACATCGACAGCCGATATCTCGTTTATGCTGTTGGTGTTCTTCTTGGTGACTTCCTCGATGGATACGGACAAAGGACTTTTCCGTCAGTTGCCTCCACTTGATGATGAGCAACAGAAGGAAGTGGATATCAGTCGCAGTAATGTGATGCAGATACGCTTGGACGGAAAAGACTCTTTGTGGATAGACAATCAGACAGTCTCGTTTACAGAACTGCAACAACATGTAGAATCGTTTGTGGCAAGCAGACAGACAGAGCACTATGTGGTAGGCGTGCAGACAGATCGTACCTCCAGCTATCAGGCTTATTTCCAGATGCAGAACACTATTGTGGCTGCATTCCATGCATTGCGTGAGAAGATGGCACAGCAACGTTATGGGCATCATTTCTCACAATGTACGCCAGAAGAGCGCGAAGTTATCATTCAACGTTATCCGTTGCGCATCAGTGAGGCACAACCTACACAGGAAGGAGGTGCCAGATGAGTCGTTTCCGTCGTCGTAACCATGATGTGCCAGGCCTGAATCTTGCCTCGATGCCTGACTTGATCTTTACCGTTTTGTTCTTCTTTATGATTGTGACACACATGAGACAGACAGAACTGAAGGTGCGCTATGTGGTGCCGCAGGGAACAGAATTAGAGAAGACAGGACATAAAGGTGGTGTGGTGTATTTGTATATCGGACATCCTGTCGATGAACAAGGACAGGTAGTGAGTGATGAGACACGTATACAAGTGAATGACCATTATGTGTCAGTCTATGAGATTCCAGGAGCTATTGCTGAAGCTCGTGAGAAGATGTCGAATGAAGACAGGATGCGTATGACAGTGAATGTCCATGCAGATCGTGATACAGACATGGGAACCATCAATGATGTCAAGCAGGCGTTGCGACAGGCAGGAGCCCTTCGCATCAACTATTCAGCGACAGAGAAAAACAAAGAATAAGTATTATCTGACGTAGTCCACGAAAGCATATTCGAAGGCATGCTTCTCATCCTTCGGATGTTCTTCCTTTGTCTCTATGTGCCATTCGCTGTAGTCTGGGAAGAAGGCATCGGCTTCTTTGGGCGTATCGTTAATCTCTGTCAGACAGAGCCTGTCGGCAAAGGCTATTGCTTGTTCATAAACCCTTGCTCCTCCGATGATATAGACCTGTTCATCATCCTTACAACTCTTCAATGCTTTCTCCAGAGAAGGGTACACTTCACAACCAGGAAACGCATTCGCAGAACGACTTAATACCACATTTCGACGATTAGGCAACGCACCTTTGGGCAGCGACAGATAAGTGTTGCGCCCCATAATGATGGTATGTCCAGTGGTGAGTGCCTTGAAACGCTTCAGGTCGTTAGGCAACCAATATAGCAGTTTATTCTCGAAACCGATGGCACGATTTCTCGCCACCGCCGCAATAATAGTAATCATAATTCCTAATTTCTAATTCCTACTTTCTAATTTAAACAGAAACCTCCGCTTTAATATGTGGCCATGGGTCATAACCCACGAGTTCGAAGTCCTCATAATGGAAGTCGAAGATGCTCTTTACATCCGGATTAATCTTCATAGTAGGCAGTGGACGCGGCTCGCGCGTCAGTTGTAACTTCGCCTGTTCGAGGTGATTGAGATAGAGATGCGTGTCACCAGTAGTATGGATGAAGTCGCCTGGTTTGAAACCAGTGACCTGTGCCATCATCTGAAGCAGGAGGGCATAAGAGGCGATATTGAAAGGAACGCCTAAGAAGGTATCTGCCGAACGCTGATAGAGTTGAAGCGACAAGCGATCGCCAGCGACGTAGAACTGGAAGATAGTATGACAAGGAGGCAGCGCCATCTTATTGACTTCCGCTACATTCCATGCCGATACAATCATACGACGTGAATTAGGATTGTTCTTCAACTGGTCGACGACATATTGTATCTGGTCGATAACTCCACCGTTATAGTCAGGCCAAGAGCGCCACTGGTGTCCATAGACAGGTCCTAACTCTCCGTTCTCGTCTGCCCATTCATCCCAGATGTGTACGTTGTTCTCTTGCAGGAACTTGATGTTCGTGCTGCCTTTCAAGAACCATAGCAGTTCGTAGATGATACCTTTCAGGTAAAGTTTCTTGGTCGTCAACAAAGGAAAGCCGTCATCGAGATGATAGCGTGACTGTGTTCCAAAGATGCTGATAGTGCCTGTTCCTGTGCGGTCACTTTTCTGTACACCCTCTTTCAGGATGCGGTCAAGTATGTCTAAGTATTGTTTCATATCTGTTTAAGTATAGGTTCGTATTCGTTGGGTAAATGTGTCGTCTTTATTTTCCATTCTTTGGGATAGAGGTTGTTGGCGTGATTGCCGATATTCTTGGCAAGTCCGAGAGGGTGTCCGAGGAAGCAAACCTCTACCAAGCCACGGGGTGTCTCCTCTGGAAGAACGAGTGCTTCATGCCTTAGATACGCCATTGCCTGAGGGTAGGATAATTCAACTAAAGGAAAGGAGGCATTCTTTTCATTTGTTCCAATGCTTGGAACGAGTTGTTCCAGGCCTTGGAACGATGTATTCCAATGCTTGGAACGAGTTGTTCCAGGCTTTGGTAAAACTTGTTCCATACTATGAGATGAGTTTTGAGACGCTTTCTGAAGGACACACATAAACAGTCCTTCCCCTCGTGAGATGCCAGGAATGAAGCGATAGACGGGTTCATTGAAGCCGTCTAACAGCGAACCTGTGATGTTCCACTCTGGCTTTATCTCTACTTTCAGCACTTCCGCCTCATAGTTTTCGAGTATCCAACGGATGTTCTCCTCGTTCTCTTTTGTATTAAAGGTACACGTGCTATATATAAATAGTCCGCCCTCGTTAAGACATTCCCACGCATCGGCGACGATCTCACGCTGTAGTTTCCAGCATTTCTCTACGTTCTGCGGACTCCATTCGCGGATGGTTGCCTCGTCTTTGCGGAACATACCCTCGCCAGAACAAGGGACATCGCAGAGGATTAAATCGAAATGGAGTTTCGACCTGCGATAATCTTTTGGGTAGTTGTTGGTGACGATATGATTTGGACAGCCCCATTTCTGGACGTTTTCCAAGAGGATATTCGCCCTGTTACGAATAGGTTCGTTGCTATAAAGTACACATTCTTCAGGCAAAGCACTGCGTAGTAGTGTCGACTTCCCACCTGGAGCCGCACACATGTCTAAAGTTGAAAGTTGAAAGTTGAAAGTTGAAAGTTGGCGGATGATTTCGTCCAGGAACATCGAGGAAGCCTCCTGCACATAATAGCAACCAGCATGGAAGAGAGGATCCATCGTGAAATTCGGACGATGCTTCAAGTAGTAAGCATGACGGCACCAAGGTACTTCTTCTCCATCAATAGGCTGTCCTGCGGGCTTTCGGGGGTTGAGACGAATGCTTACAGGAGCCTCTTCCTCAAACGAATGCAGGTATCGTTTGAAGCGTTCTTCGCCCATCAGTTGGCGCGTATATTCGGTAAACTCAACAGGTAATTCCGTCATTTGCTTGCAAAGGTACGAATTTTTTTCGTACTTTTGCAACTAATTGGAAGATTGTAACGTCTAACGAGTGAACAAAACAATAAATACATATATGAAAATGAAAAAGGTATTAATCGTTTTAACCCTGATGCTTACACTCGGAATGAGTGTACAGGCAGCCTCACAAAAGCACCGTCACACCCCTCGCGGAACGGAGTTGGTGGACACTACAAAGCATAACAGTGGCGTGGATGCCTTCTCGGATACGACATCTATAGACAGTGCTTACAGCATGCCTGTTGATGAAGATTGGGATTCCGAAGAACCTATTGAAAAAGGTGTCGGTAAGATGTTGGAGGGCATGTTCTCGGACACTAAGCTTTTCTCAGGTATGGTAATTGCTATCGTCGCCATCGTGATCATCTTCCTTCTGGCTCCATTACTGATCATCATTGCCATCTTCTATTTCGTCAATAAGAACCGCAAGGAGAAGATGAAACTGGCACAGATGGCGATGGAAAAGGGACAGCCTATTCCAGACGAGCTGTTAAACAATCAGCCTGATGAGGTTAGCGACGAGTATCAGAAGGGTATGCGCCAGTGCTTCGTAGGTGTGGGACTGATGATCTTCCTTGGATTCGCCGCTCATGAGGTAGGTTTTGGCATTGGTGCCTTGGTATTCTGTATCGGATTAGGTAAGATTCTCGCCGCTAAGTCTGTAGGCAAGAAAGACCTTGATAATATTAATCATTTAAGGAATAAAGACTATGACTAAAAGATTGTACCGATCTAATGACCGCGTGATAGCTGGTGTATGCTCCGGCATCGCAGAGTATCTGGACTTCGACCCTGTTGCTGTACGTTTAGGATATGCTTTCCTGACATTGGCGACGTGCTTCTCTGGTGTCATCTTCTATATCGTGGCGTGGATCGTGATGCCTGAGAAGAGTAAAGTGATCTGATGGCTTCCCTCACTGACATCTCCTTAGTAGCACAAGTGACTGTATTAGGCAACCGACGGGCTTTTGACGAACTCGTACGTCGATACCAGTCACCTGTGCGACGTTTCTTCCTACACCAGACGTTAGGAGATGAACAGCTGAGTGACGACCTCGCCCAAGACACATTCATCAAGGCGTATATGAATATCAGTAAGTTCCGAGGACTCGCTTCCTTCCAGACATGGCTGATGCGTATCGCCTATAATGTGTTTTACGACTATACGAGGACGCATAAGCAACTGGCAGACATGGACAGCGTACCAGAGCGACAGAGTCCACAAGAGAGTCCGACATTGAAGATGGATATCTACCATGCTCTTGCGTTGCTAAAGCCTGATGAACGTACCTGTATCACGCTGCAACTCATTGACGGCTATGACATCATGAAGATAGCGGAGATTACACAGATTAAGGAGGGGACGGTGAAGTCACACCTCTCCAGAGGAAAAGAAAAACTGGCAAACTATTTAAAACAAAACGGATATGGATAGACAAGATGAGAAATTGCTGAAACAGTTTTTTAGTGAAGCAGCCCAGCAGACGATAGAAGACAATGGTTTCACAGAGCGTGTGATGAATCGTCTTCCTGTTCGTATGAAGCGTTATACGCGCATCTGGACAGGGTGTTGCATTCTCTTTGCCGCACTTCTCTTCACGTTATTCCACGGATGGGAACTGTTGTTGGTTCAGATGGAGGTGTTCATACGTACGACCATTGCCGAACCACCACATATCAATCCTGTTATGGTGGTCTTCACGTTGTTCTCTCTGTTGATGATTGGCGTTTACGAACTGCTTAGTTACGAGCGGGTGATTCGATAAGTTGTCCTTTCTTGTCGAACATACCATAAGTCGTAGAGGTCACTTTGAATTCCGTACGGCGGTTGAGTTGATTACACTCTTCCTGCTGTTCTGGTGTAAACGTTCTGACATATTCCTCTGTCAGAACGTCGTTTTCTTTTAGATAAGGATATTTCTCCGTCAGTTTCTTACGTATCTTCTTTGGACTGCCCTTGCCATAACCTTTAGGCGACAGGCGGTCTTTCTTGATACCTTTGCTGATGAGATAGTTGACGACGGACTCGGCACGACGTTGAGAGAGACGGACATTGTATTCTTCACTGCCCTTATAATCGCAATGGGCAGCCAGTTCAATGGCTACATGCGGGTTCTCATTCAACAGGACCACCAGCTTGTCAAGTGCCTCTGTCGACTCAGGACGCAGCGTGGCACGATCGAAGTCATAGAAGATATTATCAATTAACACTGGGGCGGCAATACTGGCAAGAGGGAATTGTAATACATATTCCTCGGAGTCAGTGACAGGCTCTACGCGCAGTTCTTCCTTGTGGTTGAGAAAACCAGGACAGGTGCCTAACAAGACATAGTCGACATTGGGCTTGATTTGTTGAGTAAAAGAACCGTCACCCTTGACACTCAGACGCAGATTGGTGCCGTCGTTGCCTACAAGATAGACTACTGCTTGAGGCAGTTCATAGCCTTCCTGCTCATAAACCCAGCCTTTGACAGTCTGGATAATCTCAGGGTTCTCAAATGAATAGATATGATCCCAGCCATGTGCATCACCACGATTGGAGGAGAAGAAACCCTTATTCAGTCTCCCCTCGAAAGTCATACCGAAGTCGTCACCTTGTGAATTCAAGGGGAAACCAGGATGCTCTAACTGCCATCCGAAGGCATTGGGTTTAGCAATGAAGATGTCTAAACCACCCATTCCCTCATGTCCGTTACTGGAGAAATACAGGTCACCATTGGGACGGAAAGTAGGGAAGAGTTCATCACCCGGGGTGTTGATAGGAGCTCCCACATTCTCCACGCCTCCGATATTATTGTCGATGCGCATACGCCAGATGTCTTTGCCGCCCATGCCACCAGGCATGTCACTGACAAAGTAGAGCCAGTTGCCATCAGGACTGACGGCAGGATGGGCGAAGAGTGAGAGGGTGTCGCGGGTGATCTCCACTATCTGGGGCTTGCTCCATGCGGCATCCGAGCGGCGTGAAGAGGCAATCTTCGCATAACGGGGATAGTTGTTGTCTGTCTGGCAGACGGTGAGATACATCGTCAGACCGTCAGGTGTCAGGCAACAGGCTCCCTCGTCTTCAGCGGAGTTCAGCTCGGAGTCAATCACTTGTGGACGCTGCCACTTACCCTGTTCATCTTTCAGTGACACAAAGATGTCTCCGTTCTTCGTTCCTGTGATGCCGCTCAGCTCATCACCAGTAGCTTCATTACGGGTGGAGGTGAAGTAAAGACGGTCGTTGGCATCGCCTCCCAGGCATGGTGAATACTCACTGCGACGGGAGTTGAAGATGTTCTCGCGCTTGATAGTATAGCGTGAACCTTCCTCCTTCCAGACGGGTGCCTGTTGGGCAGAGCGTCTTCCTATCTGGGCGAGCATCTTGACAAAGGCAGGACTCTGTGCGGCTACAGAGTCGATGAGCATGTCGTCAAAGACCTTTGTTGCTTCTTTGTAGCTGGCATTCTTCAAAAGCTGCTGTCCTAAATACAATTGTGTCATGGAGTCCTGTTGCCCATAGCGCAATGCGTTACGATAGGCAGCAATGGCACGTTGGGTGTAGTTGATGCGCCGATAGCAGTCTGCCATCTTCAAGGCACGCTGTCCACGCAGCTTGCGTTCCTTGACTGGGGTCTGGGCATACGCCCTCCTGTATTGTGTCGCTGCGTCGAAATACTCACCGAGGGCATAGAACTTATCACCTTTCTTCATAGCTTGATCGGCACCGCATCCCACAAGGAACACGGTGGCTATGATAATATATATAAGGTGTAGTTTCCGCATACAATCATTAAAACGGAAAACTCTTGGATTTATTGCATCTGAGGGTATGACAACCCTTTTTGTATTGTATTTTACGTTTGCTCCGTATTTTATACCTCTCAATTTTTGGTTGTTTAGAAAATTTTCCTTATCTTTGTAACGGATTATATTACTATTATTATTCACCTTTTAAAATTAAATGCTTATGAAAGGGATTTCTACTCTTTTGTTGACATCGGTTGCTTTTTTATGTATGCAACCAGTCAGTGCACAAACGGAAATAAAGATTTCCAAGTTGCAATGGGAACAGTTGGCAGATATGAACATTGCGCGTATGGGTCACCGTATCTTGCCCTCAGGTAATGACTTTGTTGTCATCGGTGGTCACACTACGGGATTTGCTCGTGAGCAAAGTGCCGAAATCTTCAAGGACGGGGCATGGACACTGCTTCCTACTCCTTTTTATGTTCATGACGGCGCCGGTGCCGTTACGATGGAAGACGGACGTACGCTGATATTCGGAGGACATGGAGGAGATCTTGGAACTGGTGGCGGTGTGACAGGCATTGACATCTATGACCCTTCCACAGAGAGTTTTGTCGATGGAGGTCATTTGTTAAAAGGACGTGCCATGTGTAATGGTGTGCAGGCAGGAGGTAAGGCTTTCATGATGGGCGACTATTGGAGTTCATCGGCAGCCATAACTGTTGATGTCTGGTCAGATGGTTCACAATCGGTATTGGATGCTACGCTAAGTGAGGCGCATTGGTATCCCTATCTGATGCCTACGAGTGACAAGGCATCTTTCCTTGTCCTTGGTAATATAGGCAAACGTTCTGGTCTTTCTACCGTTGATAAGGTCGATGCGAACACTGGTGAGATAACACAGATTACCCTTGACATATTCAATGAATGGCTTCCTGTGTGGCCAGGTGAGGCTGCCGATACTCCAGACTATTCCATCGGTGAAGGACGCTATCTGGTAGTATGTCAGAAAGCAGACGATGATGGTACATACGGCATCGTACTTGTTGATGCTAATGCAGAGACGGCAAAGCTGCTGCTAACCCTTCCTGATATCATCCTCGAACAGACAATAGCATGGAGTGGTTACCTGATCGTCAACCCTGCTGTCAGTGAGGCGTATGTTATCAAGTCTGTAAAGATCAGTTCAGACAATTTCTCCTACTATATTGCTACCATTGACTATAATGCCGGAACTGTGAAGGAAATTGCCTATGCGCCAGAGCTTCCTGTATGTAATATCTATGCAGGACTTGCCATCATGGCAGATGGTCGCATCATGGCGACAGGCGGTAGTATAAGTGGCGAGAGCAACTTTGATGGTCATGAAAAAGTATTTGCTTTCACACCAAACGGTGGTGAGGTGATTGACGTAATCACTGGCATTGAGAACACGAGGAAGGCAACAACTACAGCGTCTGCTATCTATAACCTCGATGGTCAACAGCTTCCGCAACTGCAACGCGGTCTGAATGTTATCCGTCAGGGTAATGGCACTGTGAAGAAGGTTATTGTCAAGTAAGAGAAAGGCAGCAAAGCATTACAGTATCATTGAGAATGCTCTTGATCTGGAAATGCGAGACGCCATGAACAATGCTGGTAATCAGAACAGCCGTAGGCAGTCTTGCCCTTGATGATGTGACCTTTGCCACAGAGAGGACAGGGCTTGCCGATGAGGCTGTCGTCAGGCTTCAAGGCTTTGGGCTTCCGAGAGCCCCTGGCTTTGGGAGCCTGTTCGCTTTTTTGTGACTTGACTTTCTTAAGTTCTGCATCCGTGAGGACTGTGACACGTCGGTTACTGGTATCCTGCATCACCTCATTGACGATATCTGTAACCTGTGTCTTAAGCTCCTCAATGAATTGTTGGGCATCATATTGCTGATGCTCTATGTCACGGAGTTTCTTCTCCCATATACCAGTCAACTCACAGCTCTTCAGCAGTTCTTCGCGGATCAAGTCGATGAGTTCAATACCTGTAGGTGTAGCTACCAAACGCTTGCGATCCCGTTTGATGTAATGACGTTTGAAAAGGGTCTCAATGATACTGGCACGACTGGACGGGCGACCGATACCGTTCTCCTTCATGGCAGCGCGTAATGTCTCATCCTCCACGAACTTACCGGCTGTCTCCATGGCACGGAGCAGTGATGCTTCGTTATAGTAGGGTGGCGGCGTGGTCCATTTCTCTGTGAGCGTAGGTTGATGGTCGCCTGTCTCACCCTTGACGAAGGTGGGCAGGGTCTTTTCTTCTTTCTCGGAGTTCTCGGTGTTCTCAGAGCTCTCAGAGGATTTATCCCTCACAATCCTCCAACCTGGTTCGAGGATTTCTTTACCTGTCACCTTGAATTCTACCTCGTCTACCACACCTAATACTGTTGTTGTAGAGAACTTACAGTCAGGCAGGAATACACCGATAAAACGACGAGCCACAAGGTCAAAGACTTTCTGCTCAGCATCTGAGAGCCCCTGTGGAACAACCCCCGTAGGGATGATGGCGTGGTGGTCAGTGACCTTTGAGGTGTCAAAGACACGTTTCGACTTCTTCAATGCTTTGCCGCCGATGGGTTTGATGAATTCAGCATAGGGTGCCACTCCGCTGAATTTTGTTTGGTAAAGACCATTGAGCGTTTGTGGACACTTGGGATAGATATCGTCTGAGAGGTATTGGGTGTCTACACGAGGGTAAGTCGTGAATTTCTTTTCATAGAGTGACTGGATGAGGTTGAGTGTCATCTCTGCTGAATAACCGAACTTACGGTTACAGTCTACTTGCAGGGAGGTAAGGTCATAGAGTTGGGGCGGTTGCTCCTTTCCTTCTTTCTTCTCTACCTTAGTAACTGTAAAAGGCTTCCCTTCAATGGTGGCAAAAGCCTCTTCCCCTTCTTCCTTTGAAGTGAACTTCCCTTTTGTAGCCGTAAATGTCGTATCACGGTAAATGGTGGCAAGGACCCAATAAGGTTCAGGTTTGAAATTGTCAATCTCTTTCTGACGGTTGACAATAAGGGCGAGGGTAGGAGTCTGTACACGACCGATACTCAATACTTGCCGGTTCTGTCCGTATTTGAGTGTATAGAGACGTGTGGCATTCATACCTAACAGCCAGTCGCCAATGGCACGGGAGAGTCCTGCCATATAAAGCGGTTGATAGTCTTCCTGATTTTTCAGGTTTTGGAAACCCTCGCGGATGGCTTCATCTGTCATAGAGGATATCCACAAACGACTGACTGGACATTTGGCTCCAGCCTTCTGCATCACCCAACGTTGGATGAGTTCTCCTTCTTGTCCGGCATCACCGCAGTTGACGATACGCTCTGCTTTCTGCATCAGTCCCTCGATGATAGCAAACTGTTTCTTGATACTCGGCTGGTCGATGAGTTTGATACCGAAACGCTCAGGAATCATCGGTAGTGCCGTCAGACTCCACGCTTTCCACATCGGGGTATAGTCATGAGGTTCTTTCAAGGTACACAGATGACCGAACGTCCATGTTACCTGAAAACCATTACCTTCCATATAGCCGTCATGGGCACTCGTTGCTCCGATGATTCGTGCAATATCCTTTGCAACACTGGGCTTCTCTGCGATACAGACAATCATAGTTTAATATCCTAAACTTTCACCAACCAGAATGACGATGATACGTCCGGGCTTGCTGCTGTTACGCAGGAAATGGACATAGTTACAGATACTCTGGGGCGAGTTGCAGTTATGACACTGTCCGTCTATCTGACAGGGTGTCTTAATATCAAAACGGGCAGCATTGATAGGGCTTGCCGTACTCCTTGCTCTCTTTAGGGCAGCTTCCACATCCTGCGCTACCTTATTCATACCTATTACGAAGATGACATGCTTGGGACCCCAAGTGATGGCTGCCACACGATTGCCATTACCATCGATGTTGACAATGATGCCGTCTTCTGAGATGGCATTGGCAGATGACAGGTAGTAGTCCGCATGAAAAGCACGATAGTACATCTCTTGTTTTTCTTCAGGAGTCTCTACAAGGTCACGGTCCCAGACATCAAGGGTTCCTCGTCCTTTCAATATCTGTGGAATCTGAAGGTCGCGCACAGTCATTGTACCTCCCCATGTGACACTGCTTCCGTCTGGAATCAGTTCGTTGACTTTTTGGACGGCTTCTTCACCAGTATTACAATAATATGCTTCAAAGTGGCGGCGCTCCAGATGTTGAATCATTTTCTCGCCTAATCGTTGATTTCGTTGTTCTGTTGGTGTCATATCGTTGTTTTTTCGTTTTCTGTGGGACAAAGGTACGAATTATTTTTTAATTATGAACTATATACTTCGAACTTATCCATAATCCCAAGAAGGTAAGCAATCCGTTGAGCATTAATAACTCGTAACCGAAATGGTAACCTGTCGTGCTATTGATGCTCCAGTCGAGTGCATAACAGAGTAAGGGTGATGCTATAGCAATATATGGTACACAGGTATCATTAACGGGACGATGCGTAAGCAGACCGTATGCAAACATACCCAGCAGAGGACCATAGGTGTAGCTGACGATGATGTAGATGGCATCGATGAGACTGGTGGAATTGACAGCACGGAACAATAAAATGATAAGTATGAAGACCAGGCACATCATCAGATGGGTACGACGTCGTAACGTCTCATCATTACTCCGTTCACAGATGTCAACGCAATAGATGGTAGTAAGTGATGTCAATGCGGAGTCGGCACTGGAGAAAGAGGCTGCCACAATGCCAAGCACAAAGACAAGAGACAGGAAGAGCGAGGAGTGTTCTACGTACAAAGGCAATATATCATCACTCATAACGGGAAGGGCAATACCTTGTTGTTGATACCACAGCACCAGTAACACTCCTAATGAAAGGAACAGTAGATTGGCAGGCAAAAAGGCGATACCATAACTGCACATATCTTTCTGTGCTCCACGCAGTGTCTTACAGGTCAGATTCTTCTGCATCATATCCTGGTCGATTCCTGTCATTACGATGACGATGAATATTCCGCTGAGGAATTGTTTCCAGAACAATTGCGTTGACTGCCAGTCGTCCCACACAAAGATGCGTGAGAGTTCATGATGATGAATTGTTTTGACTGCATCGCTGAACGATAGATGAAGGTCGCCAGCCACTTGCCATAGGATAAGAAGCAATGATGTAAAGAGGAACACCGTCTGTAACGAGTCTGTCCATACCAATGTTTTGATACCTCCTCGACGAGTATAGAGCCATATAAGGAATACCAATAACAGGACGGTTACAATAAATGGAATACCTAATGGCTGGAAGACAAAATGTTGTAAGATGATGCATACCACATAGAATCTGACCGCAGCCCCTGTCATCTTAGACAACAGGAAGAACCAGGCTCCCGTTTTATAGGAACGGTATCCCAGTCGTTTGTTGAGGTAAGTGTATATGGAGGTAAGGTTCAGTCGATAGAAGAGTGGCAGTAATACAAATGCCACGAGAATATAACCAAAGATGAAACCCATGCAGGTCTGTAGGTATGTCATCTGTGAATGAACCACCATACCAGGTACCGACACAAAGGTGATACCTGATATGGAAGCGCCTACCATGCCAAAGGCGACCATGTACCATGGTGAGCGCCTGTTGGCACGAAAGAATGTCTCATTAGTAGCCTTCCGCCCTGTTGTGCGACTGACTATGAAGAGCAGCACGAAATAGGCAAGGATGGCAACAAGTATTATCATATCCTTTAATAGGCGTGCTCGTCAGTAACATCCTGTTTGTTAAGTTTCTTCTTGTCGATGGCATGCCATGCATACACGATGTAGGCAAGGACGAAAGGGATAATGAGACTGACATAAAACATGGTACGGAGCGTGAACTCACTACTGCATGAGTTGACTATTGTCAGCGATGATTGCAAGTCGGCGGTGGAAGGGTAGTAGGCGGTATTATTCCATGCTGACATCAGCAACAGTGGTAACACGACTAACACTACTCCAAGACCTGCAGGCCAGATACCTTTGATATATGTCTTTGATACGATGGTCTTACCGATAGCATAGAGCACTAACACAACACCGATGAGTAGCAGGATAGTGAGATACCACATGTCGATGAAGTTTGTCAGGTATTTGTAGGGTTCGATAGAGATGATACCGTTGTCATCATAGGCATAGCCGTCCTTCAACAGCAGGTGAACAAGATAGGTCACAAATAACAGAAGGAATGGAATGGCAGCACCGATGAGTCGTACGCTGGCACGGGAACGGATATCCTCGTCATCTATATTATTCATAATATAAAGGATACCTAACACCCGGGCAAGGAACATCACAGCGAGTCCGAATACCAGTACCCAGGGGTTGAGTAAGGCATCAAGTCCGTGTGAGGCATTTGCCCAACGACTGATAATAGGTGTGAACGACTCTGCATCAATCAGATTCTCTTTGGCAATGATGAAATTACTGCCCTCAAAGAAGGTCGCAACAGCTCCTCCAAGCAACAGTGGACCAACAAGACCGTTGATGACCAAACACATCTGGAAGGTCTTCGGTCCGAGGAAGTTACCGAGTTTGTTTTGGAACTCATAGCTGACAGCCTGCAGGACAAAGGTAAACAGGATAATCATCCACAACCAGTAGGCTCCACCAAATGAAGTACTATAGAACAGAGGGAAGGAGGCAAAGAAAGCACCTCCGAAGGTAACGAGCGTTGTGAATGTAAACTCCCATTTCCTCCCAGTGGAGTTGATGATCAGTCGTCTGCCCTCTTCTGTATAGCCTAAAGAGCGCACCATCGAGTTGGCTCCTTGTACGAAGAGCAGGAAAACCAATAATGCCCCTAACAGTGATACTAAGAAACACCAATAATGTTGTAAGAATTCGTATGTCATATTTCTTTACACTTTACACATTAAACTTTACACTTTACACCTTATCCGAATACTCTGGTCCTTTCTTGATCTGTTTGAGCAGGATACTGATCTCTACGGCAAGCATCAGCGTAAAGAGGAACAGGAAGAGGAAGAAGGTGAGCGCAACAGCGCTGCTGTTGATATCACTGACAGCCACCCATGTGGGCAGCATGTCTTGGATAGTCCAAGGCTGTCGTCCGAACTCCGCGACGAGCCATCCGCTCTCTGATGCGATATAGGCGAGTGGTACCAGGGCGATGGCAACGATATAGTGCCATTTAGGGAGTCTGCTGATATCATGTACGTCCGCCTCCGTCTCTGGTATCAGTCCAATGGTGGCAAGGAGTCTCCGTGTCACAATGGATAGGAACGGGATATCGAATGCCATCAGGATGATAACGGCGAAGAACAGGATGAAGACACAACCCAGTCCCACCATGATGCGGAATGCCCAGAAATTGATGGGCACGTAAGGCACGATATCGTTCTTGTCCTTCACATAGCCGTAACCGAAATACTGCATATTAGAGGAGAGCGTGGAAAGGAGTGGGGCGAGTGCTGCCTCATCGGCGCCTTCTTTCTTCGCCTTGCGATAGGCGGCAAGGGCGGTGATGGCATTCTTTCCGCGCTCAATCTTCTCATCCACAGACGGTTCCTTGGTGCCGTCAGGCTTAGTATAGCCGTTGAGGATGTCATTAATGCCCGGCACATATCCATGCGGGTCATCGGTAGCCATGATGCTCAAGGCGTATGGTATATCGAGTTTCAAGGGAGCAGACTCCTCCTTCTGATAGTCTGGCTGCACAATAGGGTTCACCCATGCGATGGCGGTTAATCCCTGGTCGGTGCCTCCGTTGTAGAGCGCTTCCATGGCAGCGAGCTTCATGGGTTGTACCTTAGCTACCTGCTGTCCGCTGATATGTCCGGTAAAGGCAGCGCCTAAAGAGGCTGCCAGTCCGACGATGGCACCGATCTTAATGCTCTCCTTGGCAAGGCGGATCTCACGTTTCTTCCATAGATACCAGCAGGAGACGGCGACCACGAAGACGGCACCGATAATCCAAGCCGATATGACGGTATGGCAGAACTTGCCGATGGCAAAAGGCGAGAGGGCTACATCTAAGAACGATACCATCTCATTACGCATCGTATCAGGATTGAACTCACAGCCTACGGGATACTGCATCCAGGCGTTTGCCACGAGGATCCACCAGGCGGAGATGGTGGCTCCCAAACCCGTCAGCCATGTAGAAGCAAGGTGGAATCCTTTGGAGACCTTGTTCCATCCGAAAAACATGACGGCGACAAAGGTGGACTCCATAAAGAAGGCAACGATACCCTCGACGGCAAGCGGTGCCCCGAAGATGTCCCCTACGAACCAGGAGTAGTTCGACCAGTTGGTGCCAAACTCAAACTCAAGGATGATACCTGTGGCGACACCCATGGCGAAATTGATGCCGAAGAGTTTCTGCCAGAACTTGGCGGTATCCTTCCAGAAAGACTTCTGGGTACGATAGTAGCAAGTCTCTGCAATACCCATAATCACGGCAAGACCCAGTGTTAGTGGGACGAACAGCCAGTGGTAGATGGCTGTGAGGGCAAACTGCGCTCTCGCCCAGTTAATGGAGCCGGCATCGATGCTTAATAGAAAGTCATTCATATTCGTATGTGATTTAAGTTAATGGTTAGCTCGTTCTATCATTTCCGTTGCCACATAGTCGGCTTCTCCGCCTTTCTCTGTATGGCTCTTGAGGAAATCAGGGAAGAAGAATAGTTTCAGGACCACAAAGATGACAAACAGCTTGATGAGGATGATAGCCCACAGGGTCTTTCCCAGACGCATATGACGAAAACCGTCATAGTAAAGGTCAAAGGTCTTGTACCAGAAGCCATTTTTCTTCATCAGCAGTCCTTTTTATCGTTAATATTGTTGCAAATATAGTAAATAAAATCAAAACTGCAAACTTTTCTTTGTCTATTTATGGAAAAAGTTCTAACTTTGCAGAGTTTTAGTAATAAATAAAAGATGCTGTAAAGTATTGTATGAATAAAAAGATTATTTTCATCCTGAGTGCTGTTTGTGTTCTTTTGACCGTAGGAATAGCGTATCTTGCCTACAACCTGAACAAGCAGACACAGGTGAATAGGGATATGGAGGAGCTTGCTGTGCTCGACAAACAAGAGATGGAAGGAGAGTACCAACAGTTTGCCGACCAGTACAGTGAGATGAAGACACGGATCAATAATGACTCTATTATCGCCCAGTTGACCCGTGAGCAGGAGCGCACAGAGCAGCTGCTTCAGGAATTGAAGAAAACGAAGGCAACGGACGCAGCGGAGATCACCCGTCTGAAGAAAGAGCTCGCTACTGTCCGTGAGGTGTTACGTAGCTATGTGTTGGAGATAGACTCCCTGAACCGCCTGAATCAGGCATTACAGGATGAGAACACCCGGGTGCGTAGTGAACTGGAGGAGAGTAACCTGCAGAACGAGGCTCTGACATCTGATAATGCGACGCTTTCAGAGAAGGTCGCCATTGCCGCTCAGTTGAATGCCGTCAATATCGATATCATGATGATGCACAAGGCGGCGCTCTCGTCTAAGACGAAGGAGCGTGTGAAGCATCCTCATAAGATTGGTGGCTCAACGAATGAGATGAAGGTACGTTTCGTTCTCTCCCGTAATGTGACGGCAAGCAACGGCATGCGTACCGTCTATGTCAGGATTCTCACGCCTACAGGCAACGTGCTGAACGCTTCAGGTCATTGTCCTTTCGAGGATAAGGAGGTCGCGTATACGGTAAAGAAGGCCATCGAGTATACGGGTGAGGAGACACCGATGGAGTTTTATATTTCAAAGAAAGACACGTTGATACCAGGAACCTATCGTGTACAGGTCATTGTAGATGGACACGAGATAGGTACCCGTTCTATAGAACTTGAAAAATAGCAATGAGTAAAAAGTTATTGTTTTCCTTGCTTGTATGGTGCTCCGTTCCTGTTGTGGCGCAGACGCTGACGCTGGACAGTTGTCGGGCGATGGCATTGCGTAACAACAAACAGTTGAGTGTCTCCCGTGTCAAGCAGGATGTGGCTGCCAACCTCCGTAAGTCGGCACGGACAAAGTACCTGCCGCATGTCAGTGTGTTGGGTGGTTATGAATGGACGAGTAAGGAGATATCCCTGCTGAACGACGACCAGAAGTCAACTTTGTCAGGGTTAGGAACGAACCTAACCTCTGGTATACAGGAGAGGGCTGGAGAGGTCATGAAGACGGTGCCTCAGTCAGTCTGGGATATGTTGGGCGCCATGGGTATCACTCCCGCTTCTGTCCAACAGGGGATGGGTAACATCTTGAATCCTATGGGAGCAGCCTTGAACCATACAGGACAAGGTATTGTAGATGCCTTCCGTACAGATACCCGTAATATGTTTGCAGGTGCTGTCATGGTGACGCAACCTGTCTTCATGGGCGGTGCCATCGTCGCCATGAACAAGATGGCGGATATCGGTGAGACGATGGCAGCCAACTCAATGGAGACGAGACGCCAGCAGACTTTGTATCAGATAGACCAGACTTACTGGCAGGTAGTGTCTCTGCGGCATAAGCAGAAACTTGCCCAGGGCTATCTTGACTTGGTGAAGAAACTCGACGGTGATATTCAGAAGATGATAGAGGAGGGTGTCGCTACCCGTTCTGAGGGACTGAGTGTTAGCGTGAAGGTGAATGAGGCAGAGATGATGCTTATGAAAGTCAATGACGGACTGACGCTCTCGAAGATGCTGCTATGTCAGCTCTGCGGACTACCGATGGATAAACAAGTGACCTTGGCGGATGAGGAAACGGAGGAGATTGCTACCACGCGTCTGGCACCGAAGCTGGATGTGGAGCAGGCTGCCGGAAACCGTCCCGAGCTCAAGCAGTTGCAGAATATGGTGGATATGAGTCGTCAGTTGACCAATATCCTCAAGGCAGGTAATCTGCCCCAGGTGCTATTGACGGGTGGCTATGCCGTCTCGAATCCGAATGTGTTTAATGGCTTCGAGAAGAAGTTCGCTGGTGTATGGAATGTCGGTGTGGTTGTACGCATCCCTGTATGGAACTGGGGCGATGTCACCTATAAGGTACGTGCTTCGAAGGGTGCCACGACGATAGCCAATCTTGAACTGGATGATGTCCGTGAGAAGATTGAGTTACAAGTCAACCAAAGTGTCTTCCAGGTTGAGGAGGCGAACAAGAAGCTGGAGATGGCGAAGGCTAATACCCGTAAGGCGGATGAGAACCTGCGTACGGCAGACCTTGGGTTCCGTGAGGGTGTTATCTCTTCCACAACTGTCATGGAAGCACAGACCGCCTGGCTGCAGGCTCAGTCCGAGAAGATTGACGCGGAGATCGGTGTCAGACTTAGTCAGGTGAACTTGCAGAAGGCAATGGGAACGTTGCAATAGAATTGAAAATTGAAAATTGAAAGTTGAAAATTGAAAGTTGAAAATTGAAAAAATATATATTATGTCAGCAAAAACACAACATAACAACATTCTGCTTGCCATCGTAGGATTTGCGGCAGCAGTCGCCATCGTCGCCTTCATTGGTTTCTTCGCCTTGGGGCGTGACCCTGAGATAATACAGGGACAGGTGGAGGTTAGTGAGTATCGTGTGTCCAGTAAGGTGCCTGGTCGTATCTTGGAGATTCGTGTGAAAGAAGGTGACTTTGTGAAGGTGGGTGATACCCTTGCCATCCTCGATGCCCCTGAGGTCCGTGCGAAGATGGAACAGGCGCAGAGTGCAGAGAATGCCGCTGCCGCCCAAGAAGAGATGGCACGTAATGGTGCCCGTCAGGAACAGATACAGGGTGCTTTCCAGTTGATGCAGCAGGCAAAGGCTGGTCTCGAGATTGCAGAGAAGTCGTACCAGCGTGTTCAGCGTCTGTATGACGAGGGTGTGATGAGTGCTCAGAAGCGTGATGAGGCTTATGCCAACTACAAGGCGATGGAGGCACAGGCGAAGGCTGCCGAGAGCCAGTATCAGATGGCTAAGAATGGTGCCCGTCGTGAAGAGAAGATGGCTGCCGCCGCAATGGTAGGTCGTGCCAAGGGTGCCGTGAATGAGGTAAACTCCTATATCCATGAAACGGTGCAAATAGCCCAGATGGAGGGTGAGGTTAGTGATGTGTTTCCGAAAGTGGGTGAGCTGGTAGGTACTGGTTCCCCGATTATGAATATCTCTGTGATGAAAGATATGTGGGGCACGTTTAACGTCCGTGAGGACCAGCTCAATGGCATGGAGGTTGGAAAGACGTTTGACGCTTTCGTGCCTGCCTTCAACAAGAGCATCCAGATGAAGGTCTATTATATGAAGGACCAGGGCTCTTATGCGGTCTGGAAGGCGACTAAAACGAATGGTCAGTATGACCTGAAGACTTTTGAGGTAAAGGCGCGTCCTGTGGAGAAAGTTGATGGACTGCGTCCCGGGATGTCGCTGATTATTAAATAGTTTATAGTTCATAGTTTATAGTTGAGGTGAGGTATCTCAGGCAGATATATGACATTGCCATGCGTGAGTTGCTGATTCTGCGCGAGAATCACATTTACACGTTCTGTATGGTACTCTTCCCCATACTGGTCATTTTTTTCTTTACCTCTTTGATGGATGACGGACTTCCTACAGACATGCCTGTGGGTGTTGTCGACATGGATAATACCACCACTTCACGCTCACTGACTCGTAAGCTGGATGGTTTCCAGATGTCGAAAGTGGTTGCCCGCTATCCCAGTGTGACGGAGGCGCGTCGTGCCATCCAGCGCAATGAGATCTATGGCTTCCTCTATATCCCTAAGGGGACTACAGAGAAACTGATTTCCAGTCGTCAGCCTAAGATATCCTATTACTATACTTATACCACTATGGCGGCGGGTTCGATGTTGATGAAGGACATGAAAACGATCTCGACCCTTGGCTCTGCAGGATTAGGACAGGCGACGATGCGTGCCAAAGGACTTACTGACGCACAGATACAGACCCTCCTGCAACCTATCAAGGTCGATTTACACCAGATTGCCAACCCGTGGAGTAATTATAATGCTTACTTGAGTACGATGATTGTACCAGGTATCATCATGCTGTTTATCTTGCTGATTTCTGCTTATTCGCTGGGTACTGAATTGAAGTTCGTCACGTCGAAGGACTGGATAGAACGGGCGGATGGTAATATCACGGTGGCACTCTTGGGTAAGTTCCTGCCTCAGACCGTCATCTGGCTCGCCATCGTCTACAGCTATGAGTGGTATGTGTTCTACCATCTTGGATTCCCACATCTGGGTAGTCCTTGGATGCTTGTACTCTTGGGACTCATGCAGGTACTCGCCTCGCAGGGGTTCGGTATCTTCGCCTTCGGCTTGATGCCCTCGCTGCGTATGTCGATGAGTATCTGTTCCCTGTGGGCAGTACTCAGTATCTCTATGGCTGGCTCCGCCTTCCCCGTTATGGGAATGGATGATTCTCTGCAGTCGCTCTCATGGCTGTTTCCCCTGCGTCATTACTGGATGATGTACCAGACGTGTGTATTCAATGGTTTCCCACTCATTGAGTCATGGTTCCACTTTGTCGCTTTGGCAGCCTTCATGCTGCTGCCCTGGCTTGTTGTTAAGAAGATTAAGAATGCGATGCTGACCTATGTATATATTCCATAATATATATCAAGGACTACAAGATGCCTGCTATATCTGGCGTAAGGAGATGGTGCAGGTGGTGAAGGACGAAGGTGTTCTCATCTTTTTCATCGTAGTGCCATTGGTCTATCCGCTGCTTTACTCCTGGATATATAATAATGAGGTGGTGCATGAGGTACCTGTCTGTGTCGTCGACCAGTCGCACAGCCAGCTGTCACGTCAGTTCATCCGTATGTGTGATGCCTCCCCTGATGTCCATGTAAAATATTATGCGCAGGATCTTGATGAGGCGAAGTCACTCGTCAGTCGCCAGCTTGTCAAAGGTGTCTACCTGATTCCCAGTAGTTTTGAGGGTGATGTCTATGGCTTGAAGCAAGGTGTCGTCAGCGTCTATTGTGATATGAGTCTGATGCTTATCTATAAGGCTATCTTCCAGACGGCACAGGTGGTGACGATGGAGATGGGTACGGAGCTGAAGACAAAGCTGGGAGGACACTATACCGCTCGTGAGGAAGCAATAGCGTCGCGTCCGCTCGACTATGACGATGTGCCGATCTTCAGTCCTGCGGGTGGCTATGGATCCTCCATCCTCCCTGCTGTTCTGATGCTTATTCTACAACAGACGCTGGTACTGGGTATCGGTCTCTCTGCAGGTACGGCACGTGATGAGAATCCTTATCGTAACCTGATTCCTGTCGGCGATTCCCGTTATAAGTACACCGTACCTATCGTGATGGGAAAGTCGATGTGTTATTTCATGATCTTTCTCGTGATGGGTGCCTGGCTGTCTATGGCTGTGCCGCATCTGTTCCATTTCCCACAACTTGCCACCGGTTATTCGTTGACATGTCTGATGTTGCCATATATCCTTGCCTGTACCTTTTTCGGTATGATGGTGTCGTGTACAGTGAAGTATCGTGAGAATGTGATGCTGATAGTCGTCTTCGTCTCTGTGCCGTTATTGTTCCTCACAGGTGTCTCTTGGCCTCAGTCGAATATCCCGAGTTATTGGCAGGGTGTCTCATGGCTGTTCCCTTCAACTTTCGGTGCCCGTGCCTATATCCGTCTGAACTCGATGGGTGCTGACATCAGTGATGTCATGCCAGAGCTGCGCATCCTGTGGATACAGGCTCTGTGTTATTTCGTACTGACTTTGGCGGTCTATCGCTTTCAGTTCTATGAAGCGCGTCGTTATGCAATGGATCGCCTGAAGTTCCTGAAGCATAAGCGTGAGGTAAATATGACAGAAACAAAAGAAGTATAATAATATATAATAAGGTATATGAAAAAGAAACTTTTAGGCTTAACTGGATGTCTTTCCCTTGCCTTCCTCTTGATGGCTGCAAAGGGTAATGACGGTGTCATCTCCAAGGAGAATGGCGTGTATGTTGTGAACACCACTACGCTTGCCGGTGATGTGGAAGGCTATATTGGTGCTACCCCTCTGAAGATTTATATTCAGAAGAACAAGATTGTGAAGATTGAGGCGCTCAAGAATCAAGAGACCCCAAAGTATTTCGCCAAGATCAAGAAGCAGATGCTGGACAAATGGAACGGCATGACGGTCAAGGATGCTCAGAAGGCACATGTTGATGGTGTCACTGGTGCCACTCTCTCCTCCGATGCTGTCAAGGAGAATGTCAAGCGCGGCTTAGACTATTATCAGAAACATAAGTAACACATTTGTTATTTTATGACGAAACAAAAGAGGATGTGCTCAGGCACATCCTCTTGCTTGTATCCTTATTGGGATAGGTGTTTAGAACAAACCTCCACCCAGCAAGTTCTCCAGATCCTCCAGTTCTTGAGATGATGGAACCAAATCACCTGTATCGTCAGTACCTCCAAAACCACCAAGTCCAGGAATGTTAGTTGTAATACTGCCAGCCAATAGGGCAGGAGTCTCAATGATGGCAATCTCCGTATTCGGAGTCATATATTTCTTTTTCATAGCTTTTCCTTTTTAAAGATGATAACTCTTAATACTATTCTCACTTAACCACGACTTTCTTACCGTTCACGATGAACACACCCTTAGAGGGCTTCTCTACGCGCTGACCCTTCAGGTTGTAGTAGTTACCGTCGTTAGGCAGCTGGCGAACAGCATTGTTGATACCTGTTGTACCGTCAATGAATTCAAATTCGATACTACGAGATTCATCATAGGCAGCAAGAGTTTCATCAAATTCGAACCAGCAGCGGAATCCTTTAATGTTAGTTAGACCCTTGGAATAATAGAACTTATTATTACTAATGAATACGGTTTCTTCATCTAATTTCTTAACTTTGAAAGTTCCTCTAAATGTTCCACCATCTCCCTCTGTCTTAACTTTAGTGCTCTTGCCATTTATATTTACGTTCTCTGCTATGAAACTACTAATATCACTACCTACCTTAATAAGATATGGAGTTTCTTTTTCAATTTCGTCTGCATCTGTGAACTTAATAGAAATAGCCTCTTCGCTTGCTTCTGCACTATCGAATTCCTTTAATTCTACATCATCACCGAAAGCAGCCTTCACTTGATCTTCATCCATGTCGAATGGCAGACAGATAGTACTCCATTCACCAGCCTTAATGGTACGTAATACTTTTACGTTAACTTCTGATACTTTTGCGGGATCTTCTGTAGATTCTTCATCGAGAACAACTCCATCAAAGAGAGCAAGATCAAAATTCTTATCTGCGTTAGAGTCGTCCTTGATTGCACCATCCAAAGCGAGAACGATATGACCCAACGTTGCTTCATATTCACCTGATGTCAAAGAACCATCGGTAGAAACCTTGACTCTGATTATGGAACCGGAGTTGCCAGTAACTCCCTGTCCACTATAAATAAGGAAACTTCCTTTCTGACCCTCCATTGAAGATTCAACTGTCTGGGTGGATGTTCGTATTGTGGTCTCTCCTACAGGTACGTCTCTCCAAATAGGATTTCCACCCTCATCCGTTGCTTGAATCTTCTTTTTGGGATCCTCCGGATCTTGTATCATCACAGCCTCTTGTTTTGTCACAAAACTGACTCCTGTAGGCAATGTTACGTCAAATTGGAAACTTGCAACATCATCGGTGTTGTCGAGATTGATACTGATAAAGCCTATTCCATTCTGTGGAATGTCGGCATTACCAATGCTGACAACATTGTCGGCATTAGCTGACAGAACACCTGCCAGCAGGGTAAGCATTAAGATAAATTTCTTTTTCATAATGTTAGTTTTTAATGTTTATAATCTATTATTTGTATTTCAATTATGTATATACCGATTGCAAAGATATGTATTTATTTTAAAATATGCAAATAATTGATGGATTTTTTTCACAATAAGTTTATTTGCTTACTGCGACCTACAAGTTTTCTCATTCATTACTTCCATTTCCTATGCTTCAGCAGTTCCTTAAATAAGTGTCCCATTTAACGGGACACTTATGTTGGAACTTATTAAACGATTGAATGATCTCGTTCACTTTGCTTTTAGGGATCAGTCGCCAGCCTTGCCCAAAGCGATATTGATGATGCCCTGTACATCATTCACGTCGATGGTATCGTCACCGTCTACGTTGGCGGCTTCGGGGATGAATGTGGCGACAGGCTTGCCTAAGATGTGATTAATAGTAGTCGTCACGTCGTTCACATCAACAACACCGTCACCGTCGGCATCACCCTTGATCAATACATTGAACTCCTGCCAGGTGATATCGTTACAGTGGTATACCTTCCATCCATTCTTGTTGGCAGTCATTATCTGCTGGTTGGAAATACTATTCTCATCACCGTCATTCTTGAAAAACAGTTTACCGTCTTCTGTCTTTGGCAGGTATTCGATGAGCCATGCTGTGCCATCCTGCTCACTGAGTTTGTTGTTGCTACAGTTCACCTCTTTGATATTCTGTGTTGCAAGGACGAGTGCCTCTATCTGGTTACTGCTACAGTCAAGGGTCTCAAGTCCTTCGTTGTTCAAATTCAGTGCTGTCAGCTTGTTGTGGCTGCAGTTCAATGTCTTCAGCGCCGTGTTCTTTGACACGTCAAAAGTCGCTATCTGGTTGCTACCGCAATCCAACTCCTCCAAATTAGTGAATACCTTGATACCCGTCAGGTCAGCGATGTTGAAACTGTTGACGTTGATAGACTTCACAGCCTCCTGCTCCTCTGTTCTCAGGTATCCGTCACCGTCCTTGTCGATGATGCTGCTGCCCACACATCTGCGGAAGTTCGCATCGGGGAAGTTCTTCTCGTCAATGGCAAGTTCTACCCAGTAGCCCTCATAGTCTTCGAGTCTGTCATAGTACCAGTCCATCCTTACTTTCCAGCCCTTGCCCGTGGCTATATTCACCTGTGCCGATGTCATCTCGTTCTCCTCAGTGTCTTTCATCGAGCGGAAATAGATGGCTTTGCCTTCGACCACAGGCAGATTATTGACGATGTCCGTCATGACCCGGCCTTTGAGACAGTTGTTCTTACAACTGAAATCTTCTTTCGGCGTACCAGGTGCAGTCAGAATGGTTGTCAGTCGGTTGTTGTTACAATATAAATATTCCAAGTTCACGTTGGTCGACAGGTCAAGGGTCGTCAACTGGTTGTTATAGCACCTCAGGTCTGCCAGTGCCGTATTCTTCGCAACGTTAAGGGATGTCAGCTGGTTATCGGAGCAATCCAGCGTTACCAGTGCCGTGTTGTTTGCCACATCAAGTTTAGTCAACTGATTATTGGAGCACCATATATCTGTCAGCGCTGTGTTCTTCGCCAAATTGAGTGTTTCCAGCTGGTTATCTGAACACGTAAAGTGAATCAACTTTGTATTCTTAGTCAGGTCAAGGGTCGTCAACTGGTTGTTATAGCACCTCAGCGTCTCCAATTCCGTCAATTTCGATACGTCAAGTTTGGTCAGTTGTTGATTATCAACCTCAAGTGTCTTCAGTGCCGTAAAGTTCTCGATACCCGTCACGTCGGCAACATGGCCGTCGACATCCATTTCCGTCACAGATTCTCGCTCCTCTGTGCTCAGTGCGCCATTATTGTCGGTGTCGTATTGCTTAACATAGTCACGGAAGACCTCATCGGGGAAGTTGCCTTCATCGATGGCTACGCCCAGACTTGAAATAGAAATCCTTTTCCAATTACCGTCAGTTGTCCGGTGTATGTCCCAGTGCTTTTCCATAGCCATTGCCATCTGCGAGTAGGTCATGTAGTTACCGGTGTTCTCATCCTCTTCATAGAATACATACAGATATCCATGACTATCTGCCGACTTTGTTGGCAGGCTGTTGACGAGACGGGTCATGTTATCACCGCGAACTTTGTTTTTATGAATATATATATTTTTCAGGTTCGGGTTGTTCTCAAAAACGAGTTGGGTCAATTGGTTAGAACTACAATTTAGTTCCTCTAATAATTCGTTCTGCGAGATATTCAAGTACGTCAATTGATTGCTACGGCAATTTAATACCTTCAGTTTCCGGTTATATTCAAGATTAAGCGAGGTCAGTTGGTTAGTGATACAATTCAGTTGCTCTAAATTGGGGAAATACTCTATGCCCTCCACACGGGCAATACCCTCACTATTGATGTTTATAGACGTCACGTTCTGTCGTTCTGACACACTCAGGTAACCGTTCTTGTCCTTATCAATGGTAGATTGAATATACGTACGGAAATTTTCATCAGGGAAGTGCTGCTCATCGATGGCGAAGCCCACATCTTCACCCGTATAGAATTGCCATGATGTACCGTCGTTGGTGGACTTAATTGTATTCCAGCCCTTGGCTTTTGCTGCTTCCACCTGGAGGTTAGTCATGGCGTTGTCGGGCGACTTTCCGTCACAGATGACGAACAAGGAGCCTTTGTCGCTGCTTGCTCTGGTGGGCAAGGATTCGATGAGGCGATCCATCGCCTCACCACAGATATTGTTGCCGTAGAAATAGACAAATCTTATATCCTTGTTGTTCGACAAGTCAAGCTCCGTCAGTTCGTTGTCCCAGCAGTCAAGTCTTGTCAAGTCCTCGAAATACCCAATGCCTTGCAGGTTTTTGATACCCTTTCCCTGTAGAAACAGTCCCCCTCGTTGCCGTTCGTAGTCACTGAGATAGCCGTTCTGGTCGAGGTCGATGTCTGCACTTGCCACTACAGCGCGGAAGGCAGCATCGGGGAAATGTGTGATATCATTAATGGCAATCCCCGATTCGGTAACGTCATCCACGCCCTCATATTCTTCCCAAGTATCATCCTTATGATAAAAAGGATACCATCCCTTGGATTTAGCGACGAGCACCTGCGCCTTGGTCATCTCATTGTCCGTCTCAAGCCCTTCATACTTCACCAAAATAGTACCTGGTTTACTTGCTGATCTTTCTGGAAGACTATAGACAAGTCTGTCCATCCCAGCACCTCGGATATTGTTGCCGTAGCAATTGATACTATACAATTCTGTGCATGCTGAAAGGTCGAGGGAAGTCAACTGATTTTCGCTGCAATCGATATGATATAAATACTCGAACTTTGACAAATCCAAATCCAAGGAAGTGAGAAGATTATTATTGAGATTAAGATGTGTGATGTACTTAATCAATGGTGGAGTATCAAATATTCCTTGAGATTCAATCTGTTCTTTATAATATATGTTTTCTTTTTTGATGAAGTCAGCGATTTCCTCTAATCCTTTAGCACTGGCAATTCCTTGATTTATGATCTCTATTTTGCCTTGTAAGTGTTGACAATCATAGAAAGTTACATAACCATTACCATTACTAATATATCTGTCGACAAAGGAGAGGAGATTAGGGTCAGGGAATGTACTTGCGGTGACAGGGACTCCTTCTGTTTTATATGTATCCATTACCACACGATTGTACCAACCAAAACTCACAGATGAATTGGGTGTGAAATTTATCAGTCGATCTCCCGGGTTGAGAGTATATAGATACATTCCAAGTCCTTTTGTGAAAGACGCTAAATCTCTGACTGCAGCATTCCCCTCAGATGCAGTTTCAAACCTTACATACGAATTGTAGACTGCCAGTTCATTGAATCTACAAAGACACGAACTGTATTCTGTCTTCCCCGTATAAGCATCAACGTTCGATCCGTCAATGAGTAGTGTCGCCCAGTCTTCTGGGTTGTCGGAAGAGTTACCTGCGCCATAGAAACAAGGACTGTCCTCTGCTTCGATATCCAGGGCAATATTGCGGATAGACAGCGTGGCAGTGTTGGTAATGGTAATAGCATTTTGTGTGCCCCCCGTGATTACAGTCTTGTCCCACTCCCCCTCACCGATAATGGTGGTAGTCGCCTCTAACCTGACGGGCGCTGCGTCTATGGCTTTCAGGTAGTTCTGACCCTTCAGCACAATGGTCAGTCCACTGCAACTCTCATTCAGAATAGCGCGGTTGCCACTACCTGAACGGTCAATCTTGACGTTATAAAGGGTTACGGTGTTTGTTGTGGGATCATAAGACACGGAGTAGTTGCCACCGTTGGCACCAGTGTCGTAGGCAGTTATGTTGCTGCCGGTGACGTTGGTGCAGTTCTCTGATGTCACGCTGACACCGCCAATCTTGAATCCATAATAGTCAGCGGCTTGTACTTCAGCGGCAATGCAGATCACCAGTGCCGCAAGACTTAATAAGCGGTGAAGGTTTTGTGAAATCTCCTTCACATAACATCTCTTTATAAAAAATGGTTGCATCATAATTTGGGTTTTTTATGTTAAAGGATACTTTATGGCGCAAAAATACAAAAAAGAAAGAAAAAATGCAAATATTTAATACATTTTTTCTTTCTTTTTTCAACTACCCCCTGCAGGACTTACTTCTTCAATATGATGTTAATAGTCGTCTGTACATCGTTCACATCAACGGTGCCATCACCGTCCACGTCACCCTTGATATCGCTGCCGCCGCTTCCGCCGACGGTGACGTTCTGGGTAGCAACATCAGAGTCTGCCATGCCTGCCTTCGTCGCATAGACGCTGACCTTATAGACGGTGGTCATGGCGACATTATTGCCACTGCCACTCTGGGCATCGGCAACCTCGATGTCATAGACGAAACTGGCACCAGAGGTCTTGCTGCTGAAGGTCAGCTTGCCACCGCTGTAGCTGATGGTAGGCTTGGCACATTTGGTACCAGTGGCAGTCGCGGTAATGGTCTTGAAGCGTCCCCACCATGTGTCAGCCTTGTACTTATTGAGAGCGCTTGAGAGCACACACAGTTCTGCCTTGTTGAATACGTCGCTCATCTGTGTCGGGTCACCAGTACCGGTGAAGTATGGCGGATTGGTGGCAAGCACATAGACGTGCTCCAGTGCCGTACAGCCGTAGAGAGTGTTGTCATTGACGGTCCTCAGAGAAGCAGGCAGCTGGAGGCTCTTCAGTGCTGAGCAGTTATAGAACACATAGTTGTTCATGGCAATGGGACCCTCTGGTACGAAGGCGTTGATGATCTCTACACCGTCCTTATTATAGATGTGATGGCTGATGCTGGCGGGGTTGGCTGCCGGGTTACTGAAGTTCATCTCAATCCATTTGTCGAGGTGTGCAATGTTCACGCGCTCGACGGTAGTGCCGGCAAAGGCATCGGCACCCACCGTTAAGCCTTTTTTGGTCGTGAGGAACGTTACCTCTTTCAGGGCGGTACAGCCCTGGAAGGCAGAGACTCCCAAGCCCTGCAAGCTGGTGGGCAGTGTAATGGCTGTCAGTGCCACGTCGTTTTGGAAGGCTCCGATATTGATGTTCAGTTCCGTATCAGGCAGTGTGATGTTGTTCAGCACCTTACAGTCGGCAAAGGCAAGCTCGTCGATATAAGTCAGCGACGTGGAGAGCGTGATGTCCGACAGGGCATCGCAATTCTGGAAGGCACTCTTGTAGATACCCATTGTCGTATTGGGCAGGTCAACCATGTTCAGTTTCTTACAGCCGTAGAAGGCGCGGCTGTTGATACGTGTCAGTCCATCCTCCTTGCTGTCGAAGAAGACACGTGCTAAGTTCCTTGCACCCTCGCAGGCACTCTGGTCAATCACCGTGACACTGGCGGGGATGACCAGTGACTGCAGGTCTACCTGGTTGTAGAAAGCGTAGGGACTGATAGCGGTCACGTCGTAGGTCTTACCTTCGTGGGTCACCGTGGCAGGGATGAATACCGAGCCGGCATAGTCATAGCAGTCGGCAGTCATGTCCATCGGTGCACCGCCGGCGCAGTTGGTCACTTCGAGGGAAGCACCGTCGCCCTCGTCCGTCTTCTTATAGTAGACATTACCCACATAGATGACTTCGGGATTCTGTACCGTCACGCGGCAGGTGGCTTTGTCACCTGTCTGGTTGATGGTGCAGGTGATGAGTGCCGAGCCGTAAGCCACGGCAGTCACCTTACCGTTGGTGCCGACGGTTGCAATCTTATCGTTAGAGGTATTCCACTTGTAGGTCAGCGTATGGTCGCCGCCACCCACGGCAATGGGTGTCAGTGTCACCGTCTGTCCGGGAGTCAATAGCGTGGATGAGGGGTTTAGTTTGAAATCGCTGATGAAGAAGTCGGCGACAATCACCGTTGCCGTTGTCGTCACTGTCGTACCGTCGTTCTGGACGTGCGAGGCAGTGATGGTAGTGGTACCGTTCTTCTTGCCCGTCAGTACGCCATTGGCAAAGGTGGCGATATTCTCGTCATCGACGGTATAGGTCACTTTCACATCCTCGGGAGCTTCCTTAGAGGTGAACGATACCGAGGTGTTCTCCGTGCCGCCCTTGACCACCTTATAGGTGCTCTCACCGAAGGCGAAATTGCTGATGGTGGGACGGTAGGCGGTTACCTTTATGGTAGCTTTCACTTCCGCACCGTTGCTGTTCGTATGGCTGCACAGGATGTTCGCTGTACCTGCCTGGTTGAGTTTTACCGTCATTTGAATCTCGCCCATACTATAGGCAGAATTAGGAGTGTATGTGTCATAGGATGCCACCTCCGTATTGTCCGATGTCCAGTCCAGTCCTATTACGCTCTTGTTGCCGTCGAAGTCGAATGTCGGCTTCAGCTTTATCGACGACATCTTGTCTAAGTTGGCTCTCACCGTCGTCTCTCCGCCGTTGAGCTTCAAATTCGCGATGTCGTTTTCCGTCACCGTCACCGTACAGGTGGCGGTGTTCGTTCCTGTCAGGTAGGTAGCGGTATAAGTGATGGTTGCCGTTCCGGCACCAGTCGCCCGGAAAGTATTACTATAGTTATTCCAAACCACAGCGGTGTTGCTTGATGTCCATTGACCACCATTAAAATTGATGCTGCGCTCTGCAGTTACCGTGGGTGTCAGCGTGAACTCCTCGCCGACCTTGAGGGCCTTCGAGGTCTCCGAGAGTGTGATGCCAGTACACTGGGTAGCGTTCACGGTGACAGGAACATCTGTCTGAAGGGTTGCTCCTCGGTATTGGATGTCAACGGTCGTTGAACCAGCTTTTCTGCAAGAGAAATACTTGGTGCTTTGAGTATTACTGGGATTGATAATATTCGTGTTTGCACTCGTCATGTTACACTGCTTGCCGTGGTCGCTCGAATAATTATAAGGACCGTCCTGCTCATAGAAGGTGACGTTGCTTTTGCTGCTGACTTTATACTCTGTAAAACATCCTGAATAGAAAGTGCCACCAATGTTCACCTCGTAATGGTACAAAGAACAGGAAGAGGGGACGGCGTTACTAAGCTTCGTTATCGACGGAGCCACATAATACCATACGTTACCGTTTGTTGCTGCGGGCGGTATCGGCCAGGAAGATGTCGCTTTCCATTGCGTTCCGTAGAGATAGACATCACCCAGAACATCGCAGCCATCAAACCAATAGTCTTGGTTGGCACTGCTGAGGTAATTGCCGTCAGCCAGATACCAATAGAGTTCCTTCAAGTTGTAACAGTCTTTAAAGGCATATTCACCGACGTAATTCACTTTTGCAGGTATGATGATATCCGACATTTTATTCCCCTGGAATGCATAACTGTATATCTTTTCCAGTGTAGTAGGCAATGTCACTGAATACAAATTCTTGTTTTGGAAAGCTCTGCCGTTAATTTGGGTAACCGTATAGGTCGAGCCGTTATAAGTCACCTTGTCGGGTATGTCGACATACGTTGATGTTCCTGTGTAGGCTGTCACTCCCACATGGGAATTTTCAGACACTTTATACTGGATATTGTCTATCGTAAACGTCTGGGCTGCTGTCTTCATTCCCACGAACAGGCAGGCTATGATGATCAATAATGATTTCGTTTTCATTTGCTTGATTATTTTAGTTATCATTCCGCTCTTTTACTTCTTCAATATGATGTTAATAGTTGTCTGTACATCGTTCACATCAACGGTGCCATCGCCGTCCACGTCACCCTTGATACCGCTGCCGCCGCTTCCGCCGACGGTGACGTTCTGGGTAGCAACCTCAGAGTCTGCCATGCCTGCCTTGGTGGCATAGACGCTGACGGCATAGGTGGTAGACATTTTGACATTGTTGCCGTTGCCGCTCAGGGCATCTGCCACTTTGATGTCATAGACGAAGTCCACATCTGCTGTAGCACAACTGAAGGTCAGCGTGTTTCCACTATAGGAGATTACAGGCTTGGCGCACTGGGCATCGGTCACGTTGCCGGTGATGGTCTTGAAGCGTTTCCACCATGTGTCAGCCTTGTACTTGGTATCTGTGCCGTCAGGTACGTTAAGCTGTGCATTCGAGAACACATCGCTCATCTCCGTCGGGTCGCCAGTGCCGGCGAAGTAGGGTGGGATGGCGGCACGTACCTTGACTGTCTTCAACGATGTACAGCCGAAGAGGGTGTTGTCGTTGACAGTCTTCAGCGTAGAGGGTAGCTGGATGCTCTTCAGTGCCGAGCAACCGTAGAACACATTATTGTTCATGGCTATCGGACCCTCGGGTACGACAGCGTTGATAATCTCTGTACCGTTTTTATTATATATATGGTGGCTGATACTTGCGGGGTTGGAGGCAGGATTGCTGAAATTGATCTGAATCCAGCTGTCAAGGTTGGCAATATTTACGCGTTCGACAGCGGTACCGGCAAAGGCATCGGCACCTACTGTGAAGCGATGGTTCTTAGTAGTGAGGAACGTCACCGCCTTTAGTGCCGTACAGCCCTCGAAGGCAGAGGCTCCCAGGCCTTGGAGCCTTGCAGGAAGGGTGATAGCCTCTAATGCCACGTTGTTCTGGAAGGCGGCAATATTGATGTTGAGTTTCGTGTTGGGAAGTTCGATGTTGTTCAGCACCTTACAGTCGGCAAAGGCAAGCTCGTCGATATAGGTCAGCGACGTGGAGAGCGTGATGTCAGCGAGTGCGTCGCAATTCTGGAAGGCACTCTTGTAGATGCCCGTCGTGGTGTTGGGCAGGTCTACCACGTTCAGTTTCTTACAGCCGTAGAACGCACGGTCGTTGATACGAATCAGTCCGCCTTCCTTGCTGTCGAAGAAGACACGCGCTAAGTTCCTTGCACCCTCGCAGGCTGAAGCGTCTATCACCTTGACACTTGTCGGGATATTCAGCACCTGTAGGTCTGCCTGGTTGTAGAAGGCGAACGGGCTGATGGCTGTCACTGCATATTTGGTGCCCTCGTGTGTCACAGACTCAGGGACATATACTGTACCGGCATAGTCATAACAGTCGACTGAGAGGTCTGACGGTGCGCCGCCGGCGCAGTTGGTGACCTCAAGGGAGGTATTGTCTTCACTCATCTTATAGAATATGTTACCGGCATAGATGAGGCCAGGCTTGAAGACCGTCACGCGACAGGTGGCTTTGTCACCCGTCTGGTTGATGGTGCAGGTGATAAGAGCCGAGCCGTAGTTTACGGCAGTCACCTTACCGCCAGTGCCGACGGTGGCGACACTTTGGTTGGAGGTTTCCCATTTGTAGGTCAGTGTATAGTCGTCGGCACCAGTAACCTGGGGCTCTAACGTTACCGTCTGTCCAGGTGACATGGTCGCTGTCGACGGGTTGAGCTTGAACTCAGTGATGGAGAAGTCTCCTATCGCTGCCGTCGCCTTCATGGCAGTGAGCAGGAAAATCAAAGAGATTAATAATGATTTTGTTTTCATTTGCTTGAAAATTTAGTTATATATAGTCCTTGTCATTGTGAGACAAGACCGTTATCTCCGTATTCTGAACTATGATCTTTGCCAATGCAGTATAATTATTGAATATGTGTGCAAAGGTAGTACAAAATCACGAGAAAAAAGAACAAAAGGCGAAAAAACCCACAAAAGTTTTGTTATCTTCTATGTACCTTTGCCCCCGACAATGAGCCATTGAAACAGGCTGGTGGCTCTGCGTCGGGAGTTCTTTGATACGCAAATCATTCATTCTCCTCAGTTCTTCTACATGAAGTTTTAAAATCAACGTCACCGTTGTCACATTGTCACACTCATTGATAATCAGGGAATTACGCGTGACGACGGTGTGATATTAGTGACAATAAATGTGGATTTTATAACAAAAATACACAAATAAACGAGTAAAAAGTGGCAAAAACGGGACTAAAAAATACACTTTTTGCGAGAAACCCACCACTTTTCATCGAGAAAGGCAGCACCTATCGCAAAGAAAGGCGGCACCTATCGACCCGTTTGCTTGGGGGTATCGAGGGGATAGGTGCCGCCTAACTCAATGATAATAATCTTGTATTATTACTTACCCAATGCGATGTCGATGATGCCTTGTACGTCATTGACATCAATCACCCCATCACCGTCTACGTCGGCAGCACCCTCAAAGAAGCTGGCAACAGGTTTGTTTAGGATATGGTTAATGGTAGATGTCACGTCGTTCACGTCGACACTTCCGTCACCATCGGCATCTCCCTTTTGAATGATAGCCTTGAAGTCCTTCCAGCAATCAGCTGCCTTATAGGCATCTATACTGCCATAGGGAACAAAAAGGGTAGCGTTAGTTCTGTTAGAGAAAGTGCTATAACTAATAGTTATTGGGTTTTCTAATCCTACAGCAACCGATGTCAGACCGCTGCAACCATCGAACGCATCATAGCCAATGCTTGTCACGCTATTGGGAATCGCAATGGAGGTTAGATTGCTACATTTATAGAATGCCCCACTTGCAATTACTAACGTACCATCCTTGATGATGATACCTGTATTGGCTGGCATTGTACCTTTGTATATATATGCCACCTTACCTGCATATACCAATCCATCGGGCTGATTGTCATACCATGCTGTACCTTTGAACGCGTCCTTTCCAATCCACGTCACGCTGTTGGGGATCTCAATAGAGGTTAACCCACTGCAACCTTCGAAAGCTCCCCAGCCGAGCGACATTACACTATTTGGGATAGTGACAGATGTCAAGTTAGAACAGCTGCTGAAAGCATAGGACCCGATACTCGTCACACCATTCGGGATAGTGACAGATGTCAAGTTAGAACACCAACTGAAAGCATAGCCCCCGATACTCGTCACGCTATTTGGAATCTCGATGGAAGTCAGACCGCGACAACTAGCGAACGCATAATTTCCAATGCTCGTCACACTGTTGCCAATGGTGACGGAGGTCAGACCTGTACATTGAGCGAAAGCATCGTCCCCGATGCTCGTCACACCATTCGGGATTGTGATGGAGGTCAGACTAGTGCAACCATGGAACGCATTATTTCCAATGCTCGTCACCTCATCACCTAATATGTAACTTGTAACTTGGGTTCCAAAAATGGTACTAAATGAAGTCTTTGACGTTCGAGGCTCAGAAACCACGAGATTACTGTTGAGAACTACGGTTTTTAGGGCATTACAATACTTGAAAGCACCGTCCCCAATACCCTTCACACTGTTCGGGATAGTAATAGATGTCAAGCCTGAACAGCCTGCGAAAGCAGTGCTATAAATATTCGTCACACTATTCGGGATTGTGATTGAGGTCAGACCTGTACATCCGGTGAAAGCATCTGGCCCAATATACATCACACTATTCGGGATAGTGACAGATGTCAAGCCTGAACAATTATAGAAAGCCCTGAAACCAATATATGTCACGTTGTAAGTAGTCTCACCGTAGGTAACAGTTGGTGGGATCACTACAGCTCCTGAATAGGAATTGTAATCTGTAGTTTTGTACGTCACCACAGCGTCTGTTCCATCAAAGTCATAGTAGATATCGTCTATCTCTGCATCATACGCTAATGCCCTTACGCCAACCATGCTCATCAGCACGATGAGAAGAAATGTAAGTTTAAACTGTTTCATCGTTTTAGTTATTATAAGTTTTATGTTTCTTTTGGCAAAGGTAATTTTTTTTTTCGTGACTTCCAAATAATTGGATGGATATTTTATAGCCCAAGAGGATGTGCCATTATGACACATCCTCTTGTTGGAACTTAATTAAACGATTGAATTATCTCGTTCACATCCTCTTACTTCTTCAATATGATATTAATAGTCGTCTGTACGTCATTCACGTCAATGGTATCATCACCGTCTACGTCGGCGGCTGTCTCTAAATATGGTGTTACTTTCTTCCCAGAATAACATTGATGAGCATCTGCACATCATTGACATCGAGAACGCCGTCACCGTCCATATCACCCTTCAGGACAGAGATCGGGTCTTCACCTGCTTCTATGATCACCTTGAATTCCTTCCAGTAGTTGGCGGCTTTGTAGGCGGCTACGCTGCCATGAGGTACCTCGAGTACCGCATTTGTCCTGTTGGAGAATGTCTCAGAATAGATAGAGATGGGTTTGGTCCATTTGACCGTAACAGATGTAATGCCGTCACATCCATTATATGCGTAGTTGCCGATACTTTTTGTGGTGGCAGGGATTTTGAGCATAGTCAGCCCCGTGCAGTTCTCGAAGGCATGGCTTCCTATTGTCATAAGGTTCTCTGGCAGGTCGAAGTCAGTAAACAAAACACAGTTGCTGAACGCTCCTTCATCGATGACAGTGATTGTGTTGTGGAGTTTCTGCGTAGGAAGACTCTTGCAGTCGCCAAAAGCATATTTACCTATTGATTCCAGTTTGCAGTTCTCGTTATATACTATTGTTTTAAGATTCTTGACACTATAAAACAGGTAATCTGGTATTGCCTTCACGGGATTACCAAAGTGTCCCTTTGTCAGCGTCTCAATCCGGGCAAAAGGTGAATATCCGTACCAATAGTGGTATGTCAACGGTCTCCCGACAAACACCGACTGGAGAGGACAGTCATAGAACATACCCTTGCCTAAGGCACTACCACCATTGCCATTGTAATAATTGCAACCTAATGACAGTGTCTCATCGCCCTCCTCAAAGACAACGCCTGTCATTGACGTGCAGCCGTTGAAGGCACCGTTACCGATGGACTTGACGGACGGCTTAATGACGACGGCTTTCATCTTCTCACAGTTCTGGAAGGCATAGTCTCCTACCGTTTTCACATGATTGGGGACAGTGTAGCCCTCCAAGGAGGTGCAGCCGCTGAAAGCCCCTTCGCCAATGTTTACGACAGACTGTGGCAGCACGATGTCTGTCTCCGTCATCGCCTTACAACCACTGAAAGCGTAACTCTCCACACTGGTAGGTACACAGTTGGGGTTGTATTCTAATGTCTTCAGCGACTTGCAGTCATAGAACAGGTAGGATTGTATGACCTTTAGGGGATTACCAAATTTTGCTTTTGTCAGCGTGGTATGTCAACGGTCTCCCGACAAACACCGACTGGAGAGGACAGTCATAGAACATACCCTTGCCTAAGGCACTACCACCATTGCCATTGTAATAATTGTAACCCAACGACAATGTTTCATCGCCCTCCTCAAAAACTACACCTGTCATTGCCGTGCAGCCGTTAAAGGCAAAGTTGCCGATAGAAGTTACATTGTTTGGTATGACGAACGACTTCAGTCCCGTACAATTCTGGAAAGTACCTACGCTGATCGTTGAGATCCAAGAAGGAATCGTCAGGGATGTCAGTCCTGTACAATTGGCAAAGGCATATTCCCCAATAGAGGTGATATTCTTTGGAATAGTAAAGGATGTCAGATTTGTGAAACCATCAAAGGCATGGTCACCGAGTGCCGTCACCGTTTCAGGCAGTTCTATGGTAGTCTTTGGATTGCCAGAAAACATATAGGCACTAATGGTGGTTACATTGGGTCCAATAGTAAGATTATTTAATGATAATTGGTTGGAAATAGGCGATAATTTGTAATAAGTGCTGTAACTTAGTGGTCTGCCCCAGTAGAATGTTGTCAAAGGACAGTCAGCAAATAAGGGGTAGCTAGATCCTTTCATGGAACCTTCTCCCAATGAAAGTGTTGTTTTAGAGTCCTCGATAATGACAGTCCGTAAGGTCTTACAACCGGAGAATGCGTTATCAGCAATGCTTGTTACAGACGCAGGTATAGTGATAGACATCATCCCATTGCAGCCAGCAAATGCAGAACTGCCTATCGAAGTGACACAGCTGTTAGAGTCAAATGAAACAGAGCTAAGGTCTGTACAGCCGGAAAACGCATAACTGCCAATAGCAGTGACATAATAAGTTTCTCCTTCATGAGTAACATACTCTGGGATATGGCAAATGCCTTTATATTTCTCAGTACCAGAGGTGACCGACACCGTCATGTTTGCTGACGATGTGATGTTGTAGTAGATACCGCCTTCTTCAAAATTATAGGCATAACTCATACATGCATAGAAAGCACATAGAACCAGTAATAAACTCTTTTTTTTCATATTCTTTTATTTATTGTATGTCGCAAAGTTACGAAATAATTTCGAAAGTTACAAGGATTTTGACAAAAAAGGCTCATTGGGAAATTCCTGCGTATGTCTTGAAGTCCTTATTTTGTTTGTTAATCAAGCAGTTGTTGACAGTATTCCCAGAATCCTTCCAGATATCTGGGAATGTCATTCCGGAGCCTCGGGAATACTATTCCCCGATATGCGTAATAACATTCCGCATATCGGGGATCTTAATTCCCAGGTATTGGGAACAGTTGCACTAATGCTCAGGTATTGCAAAAAGCATTTTGTGCGTAGAAAGGGTATATGTTGTCACTGTGCCTTCTTACCCAATGCGATGTCGATGATGCCCTGTACGTCATTCACGTCAATGGTATCATCACCGTCGACGTCGGCTGCTTCGGGGATAAAGCTGGCAACAGGCTTGCCCAAGATGTAGTTGATGGTTGAGGTCACATCGTTTACATCGATACTCCCGTCACCGTCGGCATCACCCTTTTCCAACTCAATAATCTCCTTAAATTCCTTCCAATAGTCTGCCGTCTCATAAGCATCCTTACTGCCCTTGGGGACATAAAGGATAGCGTCGTCACATTTCTCGAAGGTGTTCTCAGTAACAGTTGCAGGGCTTGGTGAATGTACAATCAAGACTTTCAGTTTGTTACAGTTGTAGAACGCATGATTTCCAATACTTTCAACACTGGCAGGAATGGTCATTGTAAGTAGTTTCCAGCAATAATAGAATGCATCTTCGGGAAAAGATGTTATACCCTCTGGGATAATGATTTCCTGTGCATAGCAGAAGTAAAAAGCATTTTCGTCCAATGTGGTGATGGTGGGTGGTAGTATAATCTTTGTCAGATTACGGATTGATTCAAATGCCTTTTTTTCGACACCTATCACCTCATAGCCTTCCACTTTCGAGGGGATAGTGATTGTACCTGTGGTCTCCTTGTTCACGGCATTGGAGGCGACCTTGACGGTTTTGGGATTAAGCGATGTAACAGTGTATAGTACATCAATGCCCTCGACGGTCTTGCTGGTGAAAGTGGAACCAGGCAGATAGATGCCTGTCATGTCTTCGGGTAGTTCAATAATCTCCTTGAACTCCTTCCAGTAGTCAGCCGCCTCGTAAGCTTCTTTGCTGCCATAGGGTACATACAGTGTGACATTGGCACGGGTAGGGAAGGCATCTTCTGGAATGTTAATAGGTGTGGAAGCTTCCATGCAGACATAAGCAAGATCATCACATCTGTAAAAAGCGTCAGAGCCAATGGACTGGACTGATGCAGGAATGATGATACGTTTGATCTTCGAACAAAAGAATGCATTTTTAGGGAACGATGCTATACCTTCGGGGATATTGATTTTCTCTGCATAGCAGAAATAGAAGGCACTCTCATCTATTGTTGTGACGGTAGAAGGAAGTTTTATTTCTTCTAGATAGTAAGTTGACGAGAATGCATCCTTGGCAACACCTGTCACCTCATAACCTTCCACGTTGGAGGGGATGGTGACTGTGCCTTTGGTTCCCGAGTTCACTGCATTAGAAGCGACTTTGACGGTATTGGGACTAATCGATGTAACAGTATATAGCACGTCAACGCCTTCAACGGTCGGACTGGTGAATGTTGAACCTGGCAACAGAATGTCCGTCATGTCTTCGGGCAGTTCTTTAATCTCCTTGAACTCCTTCCAGTAATCAGCTGCCTTGTAGGCATTCTTGCTGCCATAAGGTACATATAGCGTGATATTGGCACGGGTGGGGAAGGCATCTTCTGGAATAGCAATGGGTGTGGCAGACTCCATGAAGACGAAAGTTAGATCATCACATCCGTAAAAAGCGTTAGAGCCAATGGACAGGACAGATGCAGGAATGGTGATACGTATGATGTCTGCAACCCTGAAAGCCTCCTTGGGGATGACTGTGATAGTTTTGGGGATATTGATTTCCTTCGCATAGTTTAAATAGAATGCCCTTTCATCCAATGTAGTGATGGTAGCCGGCAACTTTATTTCAGTCAACTTACGTGCCGTAAATGCTTCCTGAGCAATACCAACCACCTCATAGCCTTTCGCATAGGCAGGGATGGTGATGGTACCGGAGGTCTCCTTGTCCACCGCTTTGGAAGCGACCTTGACGGTATTAGGACATAGTGACAGGACGGTATAACTTACATCCACACCTTCGACGGTCTTGCTGGTAAAGGTCGTGCCGGGCATCAGGATGTCCGAGTCATCTTCCGGCAGTTCGACAATCTCCTTGAACTCCTTCCAGTATGCGGCAGTCTGGTATGCCTCCTTGCTGCCATAGGGCACATAAAGCGTCATCTTGGATCGTTTGGGGAAGGCATCTTCCTTAATGGCGATGGGCGTTGTTGACAACACTCTGACATACGTTATGCTGTTACTATAATAGAATATATCGGTACCTATGGACTGGACGGACGCAGGCAGCGTGACATACTTGAGTGAAGTGTTGCCGAAAGCATAATCTTCTAACGTAGTAATCGTTGGGGGAAGGATGACTTCCGTCACTTTGCTTCTGCCTGCAAATGCTCCCGATGCAATGGCAGTCACCTGATATCCCTTTACACTGGAGGGGATGGTGATGGTGCCTGAACTTCCAGAAGGAATCCCCACGTGGTAAGCGTCTATTCCCACCTTGGCGGTTCTGGGTGACACCGACGTGACGGTGTATGTTACCTCTATGCCCTCGATAGTGGTATCAGTAAAGGTGTCGCCAATGAACAGGTCTACCGTCAGACTTATAAACTCTTTCCAGCCCTGCGTGTTGGAAAACTCGGTTTTCTTGTCGTCGTCAACAACCAGAGCAGCATGGTTGTAGGTATAGGCATCAAAGGCATCGGAGGCTATGGGACAAGGACTACCCTCATAGGTTACCTTCGTCAGTTCAGTATTGCCGCTGAAGGCTCCACTGGCAATACTCGTGATGCTGGCAGGGATGGTCACTTCGGTAAGACCTGCGCATCCGGCAAAGGCATTGGCAGCGATACCTGTGACGGTATAGCCCTTCACCTCAGAAGGCAGGATCAGTTCACCACTCACGGCAGTATCGATGGCAGGTTCGTCTCCGAGACCAATCTGTACCGTTTTGCTTTCATGGTTAAGGATCTTGAAATACATCTTGGTGTCGTTGATGTAGGAATAAAAATATTCCAATGGTTCAGCTTCCTCGTCGGTCTCGATGATCTGCCCGAACTCCTTCCAATAATCGGCAGCAGCAAAAGCCTCCCTGCATCCTTTGGGAACATAGAGTGTCATGGTGCTTGGGCTATAGTAGGTGTTAAACGTGGATTCATTGATGGGTATCGGCTCGCCGAACAGTACCTCAATGGTCTTTATGTCGAAGCTTTCGAATATCATACTGCCCCCCAGGCTTTGTATGGTGACGGGTAAAGTCAGTTTTGTCAGAGCCAGACAACTCGAGAAAGCACCCGCACCAATGGTCTCTACTCCCTTCTCAATCGTGAGACTATTCATACCTACACAACCGTGGAATGCCTCATCGTCAATGGTCTTTACGCTACCTGGTATCGTCATTGATGTGATACTTTCACAGTTTAGGAAGGCATATACTCCTATATACTTCACCGTACTTGGAAGCGTCTGTATGGTGAAGGTCTTCAAGTTACTCATTGAGAGGCTTCCGAAGGCTTCTATGTTATCTGGTATCACCGTGTTCCTGCATCCTCGGAGCAATGTGTTGGTAGCGGTCTCGATGACGGCGTTACAGTTGTTGCGTGAGTCGTAATTGGGGTTGCCGTCCTCGACCACTATCGATGTCAGACCGATACAGTCCTGGAAGGCATTGTTACCAATCTTGGTGACAGTGTTGGGAATGAACAGCGATGTAAGGCGGATACATTCGCCCAGTGCGCCCTCGCCAATAGTGTTCACACATCTCGGAATGGTAATCGACGTAATCTCACAGTTAAAGAAAGCACAGTAGCCAATGCGTGTCACCGGGTAGGTCTTGCCTTCGTAGGTCACGGATTCAGGTACTTTGATGTCACCCGTGTAGCCTGCCGTGGCTACCCATGTCTTACCCTCGTAGGTGACTGCTACCTCTGTCTTGTCTTTTATCCAGTTGTAAAAAAACGTGACACCGTCATCACTCGTCGCCTTAAAATCATACGCAGAGGCTTCTATTCCAACCATGCTCATTAAAATGGTGAGTATGTATGTGATGAAATATTTTTTCATGCTCATAAAGAATCGTTCTTAGTTATTTAATCTGCGTACAAAGATACAAAAATAGTGGATAAATAGCAAAACAATTCCGTCTTTTTGATAAAAAACAAGAGAAGAGACATCTCCTACGGAATGCCTCTTCTCTTAGTGATTATTTATTATTTCCCTAACGCACGGTCGATAATTCCCTGTACGTCATTGACATCAATCGTTCCGTCACCATCCACATCGGCGGCTCCTTGGAAGAAGCTGGCAACAGGCTTGCCCAAGATGTAGTTGATGGTTGAGGTCACATCGTTTACATCGATACTCCCGTCACCGTCGGCATCGCCAATCTCAATGATTGTGGTAAACACAGACCATCCATCCAATGCCTCATACTTCGCTTTGGTACCATACGGTACGCAGAGAGTGGGATCGTCACCGTCCCCGCCCCATTGCTCAAAGGATATCTTGTCTATGTCAAAAGGCTCTGTAATATGGGAGACAACAGTAAGCGGTTTGCCTAAATAGGCGAATGCAGATTCTCCAATTTCCTCCACACTGGCAGGAATGGTGATGGACATAACATTGTAACAACTATAGAAGGCATAATCGCCAATCGTCTTCAGTTTATTTGAGAGCTTAATCTCTGAAAGATTATAACAATACAAAAAGGCGTTCTCACCAATCGCAGTTACGTCGTAGTCCTTGCCGTCAATCTTCACGGTGGCAGGAATATTAACCTCTGTTAGGTCTTTGTAGCTGTCGTCCTGAATGACAGTTGCCGTAGTACCGCCGGTAGAGTATGCGTACCGCAGTCCGTCGACTACAGCCTCTTTCGGCTCTCCCTCTTCGATAGCAGTAAACCCATTCCAACCCGACAGTTCCTGATATTTTGCCTTGGTGCCGATAGGCACAAAGAGCGTAGCTGGTGACGGGGAATCCCAATGTTCAAAGGTGTTATCAGCTATGGCAAAGGGCTCCTCGATATGACATATCACTTTTTTCAGATTCCATATATAAGCGAATGCACTACTACCGATACTCTTCACGCTTTTAGGAATTGTGACGGACTCAATCATATTATAGTTACGGAATGCCTTGTTGCCAATGGCTGTAACGCTATAGTCCTTGCCGTCAATCTTCACGGTGGCAGGAATATTAACCTCTGTTAGATAGTTATAGCTGTCGTCCTGAATGACGGTTGCCGTAGTACCGCCGGTAGAGTATGCGTACCGCAGTCCGTCGACTACAGTCTCTTTCGGTTCACCCTCCTCGATGGCAGCAAACTGTGTCCAGCCAGACAAAGCCTCATATTTTGCTTTAGTGCCGATAGGTACATAGAGGGTGGCTGACGATGGGAAATAATCGATATCTTCGGTTTCTTCGTTCCACCTTCCATTAGCAAAAGTCTTGTCACTGACAGCTGACGGATTCTGGATATAGGAGGCGACCGATGTCAACGACTGACACCCATAGAATATTCCCTCGTCTATGCTGGTCAATGTCGACGGCAGATTTATTCTGTTGAGATTAGAACAATATACAAACGCTTCGTAGCCAATGGTCTGTACACCTTCTGAAATAGTCACCGTCCTCAGGCTATACCAGTTATAGAACGCATTGTCGCCAATAGCGATGACCTTGCAATTCTTACTATTGGCAGTAACGGTAGAGGCTATCGTCACGCTGTTAATCTTCTTATCCTCGTCTTCGTATCCAATTACAGTGGCACGCTGATAGTCCGGTGTGCAGAGATAGATGACATGATCCACGACAACTTGCGTTTTGTCAGCTATCTTAACTGTGGTAGTCTTCAAAACTGTTGTAGAGCTACCGGCAGTTACTTTCAAGTCAAAGGTACCAGCTTCTGTCGGTTTAAATGATATCACGACATCACCACTCTTACCCGGATCGACATAACTGGTGGATTGGGCGACTTTATTCCATGCTGATGCACCTTGCTTCCGCATCCACAGGTTGACAATCTGATTCTTCGACTCACCATTATTGGTAATGTTCATCTTGACTTCTACAGGTTTGTTTACTTCAGGATAGTCTGAGGTATTGATGCTGTTGACCACAAACGACATATTGCTTGTGTCGGCAAGTCGTACGGTCAGTGTGGTTGGTGTTACTTCTGCCAACAGACAGACATCATAGCTGATACAGCGCTTCCACTCCGTCTCTCCGTCAAAGCGGTAGACCTGGCATAACTGATAGGTGCCAGTAGACAGACCGGCTCCAAATGTTGCAGACCTATAGTTTGACAGATAGTCATAAGTTCCTGCCTCAAGAACGGGGATTGTAGTGGACTCACTGAATACTACTCCCTGAAGCTCGTCGTTCTGGTATAGCGCCCATCCAATCTCTGCAGCATACGAAGATTCTGGGGTGAGATTATAGTACACTCCGACTTCACCGTTCAGTTCTACGTTGGTAAAAGAAGATGCTGCTCCATCGCGATTGTAATTTGCAGGCTCGATGGAAGAACTGATCCAACTGCTTAGCTTAGGAAGTAATATCTCGCCATCTTTGGTAGGTTCTACACCAATCAAAGCATCCTGGCCATATTGGAAAGCACCCTCAGAACCGCCTGCACCCTGTTCGATTCCTGGATCGGCTATCGACAATACATAATAGGAGTCAGGAGAACCGCCCCAGCCCCAGTTAATATGGAAGAGTCCATTGCCGTCGTAGCCGTCGATAATGAACTGGTGACCAGATGTCTCCGTACTACCAGAATACAATACGGGGCGTTTAGCAGCCAACTCATCATATACGATGGCTTCCCACTGAGTGGTGGTATAACCATCACGCGACAGAAAACGTACATTCTTACTATACTGGAAGACCGTTGACAGAGTTCTGGATGTGAGATTAGCTCCTGAACTACTCGGAGTATATTTCATCTGAACAGCCTGACCACAATAGCGCATCAGCTTGGCGACCTCATCCGCTGCCACGCCCTTCTCGTTTTTCTTGTAGGTATCAGTCATCTTCTCATAGTCGAAGGTGGTAGCAGGAAGCGCCTTGATTGTATGACCTGAAGTTGTATAACTATCCAAGGCAGGACAGGTCTTCGGCCATTGCCAATAGTACATTACCTGTGCCATCGCCGTAGCCACGCAACCTGTCACGCAACGGTTGTCGACATTGTAGCCTTCCTCATCCCAATCTTTGTAACTGCCGTCAGGACACATATAGTTATAGGGTGTACCCTGATTCCACTTTGCCGTAATCAGTGGTGTGATGGCAGCCTTTGAAGCTCTTCTTGTAGTCGAGGCAACAGGTTCCAGTGAGGTGTCCAGTGCCGCAATCTGTCTGGCATAGCTCTCCAACCACCACTTCACATTCTCCGGCAGGTTCTTCATGTCAAGGTTACCTGTGTTACCATAGCCTAAGATGGCTGTGGTACGGTCATCACCACTGACAATGACAAAACCGTCATTGTTCTCTGCGTTAAACACATAATAGGAATTATTCCCTGTCGTAGAGGCAGCACGTCGCAAATTCCTTTGTTTGAACTGCTTGCCCTTCATGAACTGCTGGGCTTTCTGCAATGCCTCCTCTTCTGTCACCTCGCCTGCGGATAGGGTCATGCAGGCTAAAAGACTGATGAGTAATAGAGATAGTTTCTTCATAGATTCTGTGTTTCTTATTTTTTCTTACCCAAAGCAATATCGATGATGCCTTGTACGTCATTGACATCAATCACATCGTCACCATCCACATCAGCGGCTTTGAGGACGAACTTGTTAACAGGCTTGCCCAAGATGTGATTGATAGTAGAGGTCACATCGTTCACATCAACGGAACCGTCGCCGTCTGCATCACCGAGGGTGGTTAAGAAGTTGAAGCCACTAGAACCGGTATCGCTGTCCTTGTCAAACTTGAACTTGGCGGCATTCACGATCTTCCCACTGTTCTTGTCTATGAGCAATGCCACGACACTGAGCTTCTTCTTGTCCTGAATACGCGTAATGCTGGAGATATCAATTGAATAATTGTGCTCCATGGCAACATCCTTGGTGATGGTGGCAGGCACGCTGCCCTCAATACCGTTGAAGGGCTCATAGGCTGCAACAGGAATATAGTTGTATACAACATTGGTAATCTTCGGTTCGCCACTTGTCAGATTGATGAGATTCAGGTCGTTGAGGGAGCTGCCTGCATAATAGTTCGTCTGATACCACCCAGGCGTAGTGCCCTTCATACCGTCTTCCTGAAGCACATAGCCGATGCGGTAGTTGGCATTGGTCACATCCTCGACAAAGGTTGTGGTGGTCTTAACATTAATGGTATTCTGTTTGTCGTCGCTCCAGGCGGCATCGACCTCAATGCCTGCGGGTACGTAGCTGCGCTGAGCAGCCTCCACTTCACGACTGATACCGAAAGCCTCACTGCCACTGCCGTAGTAGGGGTCCACGACTTCACCGCGGTTAATCTGACAGCTGGGATAGTTTGCGAGATTCAGTTGATAGCCGTCCAGTATCATCGGGTCGCCACTACCACCGCCATGGACGGCAATGGTAATCACGTCGTCTCCATATACCTTATTCAACAAAGTCAGTCCGGGAATACCGCGGGCACACCATCCGCACCAGGTGCCTGTGGCTTCCTCGACAACGGGAACCACCTTTGGCTTCTTGGCAACGGTAACCAGCTTGCCTTTTGCCTTCATATTCTCTGTCGTACACTCGTTGGCAACACCGTTGACCTTAGTCAGCGTGAACACCTTGTCACGCTCACCAACCGTTGCATCAGCCTTGACAGGTACCAGTATCTCGGCATTCATCATGAAGGCAACCGGGTCAGACAGTTCCAGATGGTGCTGGGTGGAGGTACTTCCAGTAGTGATGGTATAGTCGATGCTGGTGACAGGGGTAATACCTTCGCCTGCCAGTGTGATGGGCACGGATACCTGTCCGTTCAGTGCAGCATAAGCCTTGCCGAAGTCGGTAGAAGTCACACTAGCAGCATTTTGAGCATATTCACCCGCTGCAGGTTCCATTTCAATGATATATGGGAAATTATCCCACCCTGGAGTATTAGCATAAGCATCTTTCGTTCCATAGGGCACATAGAGCTTGGCTATCTTCATGTTGTCACCACTGAACACCATCGATGAGACAGCAAAAGGCTTCTTGACATGAGTGACAACCTTTGTCATTTGGTTACAATAAAGGAAAGCCTCCGGTTCAATCTTCTCCACACTGGCAGGTATCTCTATCTCCGTCAGCGTAGCCAGGCTGCGGAAGGCAGCAGTAGCAATGACCTTCACTCCCTCTGGTATCTTCGTGGTGGCAAACCCCTGGATAAGGGTATTGGTCGCTGTCTCGATGATGGCATTACAGTTGTTACGAGAGTCATACTTTTGATTCTTCTCATCAACAACAAACGAGGAGATGTTGTCGCAGCCTCCGAAGGGTGATTCGCCCAGGTTGGTGATACCGGCAGACATCTTCACCTTCGTCAGTTCTGTATCAGCCCAGAAGGATGCCCATCCTAACGATGTCACACTATTAGGAATCTCTATTTCCTCCAATCCAGGCTTGCCGCTGAATGCCATATCGCCCACTGCTGTCACATTAGTCGGAATCTTTGTATTCATGCAACCTATACGCAGGGTGTTGGTAGCCGTCTCAATGATGGCGTTGCAGTTGTCGCGCGAATCGAATACGGGATTGCCATTCTCCACACTCAGTGCCTCCAGGTTACGGGCGTAATAGAAGATGTCACGTCCAAGTGATGTGACGTTTTTGGGCAATACCAGTTCCTCGATGCCGCTGTCCTGGAAGGCATAATCGCCGATAGCCGTGAGGTTCTTCGGGAGCACGATAGACTTCAGATTGGTCGTCGATATGAAAGCTTCCGCAGGTAGTTCATTGGCAGTAGAACCACCTCCTTCAACGATAGTTGCACCTGACAGGTCAATGCTTGACAGCATGCCCTCGCTTTGGCACATGTCCTTTAGTATCCTAATATCTTCCCCGTTGATCTTACCTGTCACCGTCAACTTCTCGATGATATTCTTCTTGCCGGAGGGAATACGACTTTCCAGCGTTCCTGGTGTAGTCACATGAATTGTATAGTCACGCATTGACTCATACTCCGAGGCCTCCACAATCAGTCGTTCAAATTGTGTAAACACCTTCCAACCTTTGGCGGCAGCATACAGCTTTTTGGTGCCGTCAGGAACTATCAGACGGATGTTATGGGGCAGGTAATTACCTTCTTCATCGTCGAAAGCATTCTCTTCGATGTCGATGGGTGTGGGATAGTAGACCCTGATGGTTTTTGTTTTGACATCCTCGAAAGCATACTTGAAGTTTTTCACGCCTATGGGTATCTCCAGAAGATTTATGTCGAGTTTAGAAAAAGCCCCGGGAGCTAATGCCTTCACAGTAGATGGAATCTCGGTAGTGGCATTTGATGCCACAATCAATGTATTCGTGTTGGTCTCAATGAGAGCTTTACAATTATCGCGAGAATCGTACGCCTCATTATTTTTGTCAACAGTGATGGAAGCTAATGAACATAAATTGAAAGCGCGATACCCTATTCTCTCCACAGAGGCAGGAATATACAAATCCTGAATTCTATAATTAAAGCCGAATGCATAATCGCCTATACTCTTTACGCTCTTTGGAAAGACAATGCTCTCCAAACCAGCCTCATAGAAGGCATCATTTCCAATTTCCTTTACTCCTTCTGGAATACCAGAACCTCGACAGCCTCTGATAAGTTTGCCTGTAGCTTTCTCATAAAGAGCGTTGTTTTGTGAGTAATACACGGGATTGCCTTCTTCTACCTGGATGGAATTCAGAGTTTCAATTCTGAAAGCAATACCACTAATCTCTGTCACCGATTTTGGTATGATAATCGACGTAAGATGCACATTGAAGAATGCTGATTCATCGATTTTTTTTAGTGTTTTAGGAAAAATGATATTGGTCAGCGACTGACATTGTGCAAATTGCCACATTGAGAAGGTGTCATCATGCATCTCCTGATTGTTTCCAAACGTTTCACCGCCAACTATACGCACTTCTGACAGGTCGAGTTTCGACAAACGACCCTGTGGCCCCTCACCGTATTTATTCTCCGACATATCATGTATTACGTCAAAATCCTTACCGCCAATCTCACCTGTCACCTTCAGACGGCTGATAAGATAGCGTTCGCTCTCAGGGAGCAGCGAAGCCAACTGTCCCTGTTTCTCTACATGCACCTCGCGGAAGCCAATCTCAGTTTTCTCTTCATATTTGATCTCGTTGTTCGAGGAAGGCTGGATACCCACTACGGCATTCTGATCCTCGGTGAGATCCATACCATTAGGTGTCAGTTCAGTCAAGGCAAAATAACCGTCGAAGTTACCACCCCAGCCCCAGTTGATAAAGAACTTGCCCTCCTTATAGCCGTGCAGTACGAAGGTGTGACCTTTTTGGTCTTTGAAACCGCTATAGATGACAGGACGACCCGACTCAATCTCTTTGTAAAGAGCCTGTTCCCACTCCTCATCCGTAAACTCATTACGGTTTACCAAATCGACGCCCTTACTGAAGTTGAATACTGAGATAAGTGCACCGGGAATCCTCGAGGCAAACGATGTGGACTCATCAAGATTATAGTTCATCAAAACCGACTGACCACAATAGCGCATCAGCCATGCAATGTCATCATCGCTCATATTAAACCAGTTGAACTTTCTGGCTGGCAGTGTCTCGAGTTCTATCTGGGGCTTTGAGCCATCGTCTTTGTTAGATAAATAACCTACTGACTCACGTACACTATTCAAAGGCCACTGGAAGTAGTTTACTACCTGTGCCATTGCTGTTGCCACACAACCAGTAAGTGCCTTGTTGCCACCTATCTCAGGACAATGCTCCTGAAAGTTACCTGCCTGATCCCACTTGGTCTTCATCAATGGTATGAGTTCTGTCAGGTTGGCACTTCTCCTTGCAGCGCGCCTGGTGGTAGTGCTGGCAGGTGCATTTTTTAATGTCTTGGCAACATCGGCATAATAGCTGAAGAGCCACTTTACATTGTCAGGTGCTTTCGACAGCTCAAGATTGCCATGCTCGGCATATCCCAACACTTCTGGCATAAGGTCGTTGCCTGCAATGACGACAAAACCGTCATTGTTCTCTGCGTTAAACACGTAATAGGGATTATTCCCTGTCGTAGAGGCAGCACGTCGCAAATTCCTTTGTTTGAACTGCTTGCCCTTCATGAACTGCTGGGCTTTCTGCAATGCCTCTTCTTCTGTCACCTCGCCGGCAAATGTTATCAGGGAGATGAATAAACTCGCTAATAATAATGACAGTCTTCTCATATTTCTTTTTGTTTTGGTTATTCTTTAATAAGGTGTTCTTCCTCACTTCATTTGCAAAGGTAGTTATTATTTCTGAAAGATACAAATATCATGAAAAAAACTTTATTTCACCCCAACAATCTGTGTCTTAGGCAGTTCGCGGTTGCGCTTGTTGACGACGGTGACGACAGCCTGGGCAAGGTTGATGAAGGCAAGTCCTGTTGCCGTATCACTATTGAGAGCGGCAGGAGTTCCCTGGTCGCCATTATCACAGATACTTTGAACAAGAGGAATCTGGGCGAGTAGGGGAACATCCATCTCTTCAGCGAGTTGCTTGCATCCTTCCTTGCCGAAGATGTAATAACGGTTCTCTGGCAGTTCGGCAGGGGCGAACCATGCCATATTCTCTACCAAGCCAAGGATAGGTACATTCACTTTCTCGTTGCGATACATATCAATACCTTTACGGGCATCGGCAAGGGCTACCTGCTGAGGTGTCGAGACGATGATGGCACCCGTGATGGCAAGAGTCTGTAATAATGTGAGATGAATATCGGATGTACCTGGAGGTGTGTCGAGGATGAGGTAGTCGAGTTCTCCCCAGTCAGCATCGGCGATGAGTTGCTTGAGGGCATTTGATGCCATGCCGCCACGCCAGAGTGTTGCTGTCTCAGGACTGACGAAGAAACCGATAGAGAGCAGTTTTACTCCGTATACTTCGACAGGTTCTATCAGGTCCCGTCCGTCTACGTTGACAGCATAGGGACGTGCATCTTCTGCCTTGAACATCTTTGGCATCGAAGGTCCGAAGATATCGGTATCTAACAAGCCTACTTTATACCCCAGTCGTGCCAGTGCGATGGCGAGATTGGCAGAGACGGTACTCTTGCCCACACCTCCCTTGCCACTGCTGACAGCCACGATGTTCTTCACCTGTGGTAACAGTTTACCCACCTCAGGGCGTGGTTTCGACTTGAATTCTGTCTGGATAGTGACTTCGACATCCTTACCGCAATGGTATTTGACAGCTGCCTCCGCCGCCTTGACAGTCGATTTCAGGAAAGGGTCTGTATCGCGTGGGAACTCCAGTACGACACTCACTTTCCATGGTTCTCCTTCTTTCTGGGGTGCAGCCACGACAGGCTGGTCTGCCAGCATGCCACTCTCAATAATATTCTTCTTCGTACCTGCATACGTCACTGTCTGCAAGGCATCGACAATCATCTGGGGATATAGGGTCATGGTCTTAACTATGAATGATAAACGATGAACTAAAAATTCACTCCGATATTAATAAAGAAGCTACGGGTACGGGTGGCGTCGAAATCGTTTTGGGCGATATCGGCAAGTCCGAGGTCAAAGCCTAACTCGGCATAGATCATCTTATATTCTGCGCCACAACCGAGACGCAGTCCCCCGTCGAAACGGTTCATCGTGTCAAAGATGGCATCAGACTCCCTGGTATTATAATATTTCGCTTTGCCGCCCACGCCGAGGGCAAGATAGCCGCCGAAGAATGGTTGCACGTAGAAGTCGTCATCAATATTTATGCTGTATTTGATGACAATAGGCAGTTGCAGGTATGACAGACGGTAGGTCACTTTCTCATTCTCGATGGTTGTCTCACCACCTTTCTCTGAGTACATCAGTCCCGGCTCCAGCCAGAGAGGTGTACTGTTGGACAGCTTGATGCCATAGACACCGCCGATGGCAAGACCAGTCCTGGTTCCTGCGTCAAACTGTGGGTCGTCACTGCTCATACTGGCGATGTTCAGTCCGATACGCAGTCCGTAATAGTGCTCCGTGTTAATATGGTTATAGCGGCTCCTGCCTGTGTCCGAGTCAAACAGGGCGAATGACGGTATGGCAAGTGCTATGGCCATGACTAATGTGGTAATTCTTTTCATGTTATTTCTGTTTTATGGTTTATACTTGTTGAGACCATTGTCAAGCCATTGGAGATACTCTTGGATATCCTCATTATAGGAACGGGATGGTCCCAATGGCATGCCATCCTCATTAAGCAGGACGTAGAAGGGTTGTGTGTTGGCACCGAACTTGACGGCCTGCAGATGGCTCCACTTGTCTCCGATAGTGCGTAATGTGCGCTTCTGACCGTTTACCTCCACCTCGACAGGTTGGGGTAGGGGTGTCTTGTCATCGACATAGAGGGAGATGAGCACATAGTCCTGTGTGAGTCGTCGTGCCACTTCCTCGTCCGTCCATACGGCAGCCTCCATCTTACGGCAGTTCACACAGCCAAAGCCCGTGAAGTCGATGATGACGGGCTTGTGTTGTTCTTTTGCAAATGCCATTCCCTGCTCGTAATCCTTGAAAGGCGCTTCCACTACCGTCGTCTGGACTATCTTATAGTCCTGTGTGTACATCGGTGGGGTGAAGGCGCTGATGGCTTTTAAGGGTGCTCCCCATAGTCCCGGTATCATATAGATGGTGAAGGCAAAGGAGAGCAGTCCGAGGAAGAACTGGGGTACGTTGGTACGATGCTCCGGTTCGTCATGGGGGAAGCGTAGCCATCCCATCAGATAAGCTCCTAATAGTCCGAAGAGAGCTATCCATATAGCGAGGAATACCTCTCTGTCAAGTAGTCGCCAGCCATAGGCAAGGTCTGCCACACTCAGGAATTTGAGGGCAAAGGCGAGTTCGATGAATCCGAGCACGACTTTTATCGTATTCATCCATCCGCCCGACTTCGGCACAGATTTCAATAGTGACGGGAAAAGGGCGAAGAAGGCAAAGGGAATAGCCAGTCCGATGGAGAATCCTAACATGCCGAGAGTCGGTCCGAGGATATTGCCCTGGGTGGATACAGCTACCAATAGGAATCCGATGATAGGTCCTGTACAAGAGAACGATACCAGTACGAGGGTGAATGCCATCAAGAAGATGGCAAGTGAAGAGTGTAGCGTTGAGAGTGTAGCGTTTGCTGCTGCCTTATTGGAAAGAGCATCACTCTTCTGGTCTATCTTATTCGACCATGAAGAGGGTAGTGTCAACTCGAAAGCCCCGAAGAAAGAGGCGGCGAAGATGATGAGCAACAGGGCGAAGAAGATGTTAAACCAAGCATTGGTGCTGAGGGCATTCAGGGCGTTGGCTCCAAACAAGGCTGTAACAAGAAGTCCTAATGCCACATAGATGACGATGATGCTCAGTCCGTAGATAATCGCTTCACGGATGGCTCTCGAGCGTTCCTTGTTCCGTTTCAGGAAGAATGATACGGTCATCGGGATGATAGGCCATACACAGGGAGTGAGTAAGGCGATGAAGCCTCCCAATAGTCCTGCGAGGAAGATGGCAAGCAAACCATGAGACACTCCCTCATCCCCTCCCTGTTGAGGAAGGGGCGTTGGCGCCCATAGGGTACTGTCTGTACCTGCAGCCTCGTTGATGCTGTCTGTGTTCTCAGTAAGATCCACACGAGCAACAGTGTCTGTCTTGACGTTGTCCTCACTCCCCTCTTGTTGGGAGGGGACGGGGATGGGGCTCTTTCCTTCCTTTTTAAATGCTACTTCGGAAGGGGGCATACACATCTCATCATTGCAGGCACCATACTCCAGATAGCAGTCGATGGTGTATTCCGGCTTAGTGAACTTAATCTTTTGTACGAAGGTGGCTGCTTTCTCAAAGTAGCGTACCTCCATGTCAAAGAGCTTGTCGAACACCTTCTGCTCGTTGCCTCGGGGTCTTAGCTTTCCCACTTTCTCCACACCATCCATCTTGACGACATTGAAGCTGGCTGCTATCGGTCCACCCGTCAAGTCGGTGGAGTACACATGCCAGCCTTGGTCAATCTTTGCCGTGAAGATAATCTCCGCCTCATCGTTGCCGAGTTCCTTCAGTTGCGACGTGAAGTGGACAGGGTCTGCCATCTGCGCACTCGCCGAGCACACATACAATATGACAGAAAAAAAGAGTAGTATCTTCCTCATGCTATCTTTGTTGTTAAGGTGCAAAGATAGTGTAAAAAGAGGGAAACACAAAATAAAACCCGATTTATTTATCCCTTACTTCCCTAAAAAGTGGGTGTCAAGGTAGTTCTGGAAGCCCTCTTTATAAAGGTCGCCAATAGGCAGGTAGGTGTCTGCATCCATGATGATGCGGTTTTTGTTGACTTCTTGTATCTTTGTCAGATTGACGATATAGGAGCGATGGATGCGCATGAACGTATCAGGAAGATGCTCTGTGATTTTCTTCATGGAGAGAAGGGTGATGATGGGTTTTGATTCTCCCTCTATGTAAATCTTCAGATATTCACTCATGCCCTCGATATATCGGATGTCGGCAATGGTGACTTTAACGATGCGATATTCGGTCTTGACGAAGATTGTGTCAGACCCATCTCCGACTCCTCCTTGTTGAGGGAGACGAGTTGTTGTATCCAGTCTCTCTCTTATACGATTGGCGGCACGTTGGAAGTCCTGTAAACCGAAAGGTTTCAGCAGATAGTCAACTGCATTCACCTTAAAGCCCTCAACGGCATATTCGCTATAGGCGGTAGTGAAGACTATCATAGGAGGGTATTGCAGCGACTTCACGAAGTCCATCCCGTTGAGGTCTGGCATATTGATGTCGCAGAAGATGGCATCCACCGTCTCCTGTTCTAAGAATTTTCTTGCTTCCAAAGCACTCTGGCACTGGGCTGCCAGTTCAAGGAAAGGAATCTTTCCGATATAGGTCACCAGTTGTTGCAAGGCAAGGGGCTCGTCATCAATAGCCAGACATCTGATCATGTGAGTGGTATTTGAAGTTCTACATTATATGTATCAGGCTCGTCCTGTATATTCAGCGTATAGTTTTCTCCATAGAGTAAGTTTAATCGTTGTTTGACATTCGCCAGACCTACACCGCCCTTATCCTGATTGGGGGTATCCGCCTTGCTGTTCCTGCATTCAAAATATAAGGTAGCATCCTCGATGTCAGCCTTGATATGGACAAACGAGTCGTGCTGGTAACTGATGCCGTGTTTGAAGGCATTCTCGATAAATGTGATGAGCATGAGAGGCGGCAACTGGTAGTCGGGCACTTCCGCAGGCAGGTCTACTTGTACGTCTACCTTATCCGTATAACGTAGCTGCATCAAAGTGACATAATGACGGATGAAATCGAACTCACGACTCAGGGGAACCCCTTCCTTATTACCCTCATAGAGTACGAAACGCATCATCTTCGACAGTTCCAGGATCGTATCCTTAGCCTTCTCGGGGTCGATATCCACCAATGCATGGATATTATTAAGTGTGTTCATGAAGAAGTGCGGATTGATCTGGTACCGCAGGTATTCCAATTGTTGCTCCAGGTTCTCCTTCTCCAGTGCCATGAGCTGTTTGGCATCATGACGTGACTTGAAATAGAGTTTGATGCCGATGTTCATGCCTAACATCAGGATGAGGATGATGAGAGCGATGATATCATGTTGCCCCATCATCAATGGAGGTCTGTGCCGTTGGAATTTCTTGAACTCTCGGGGCTGGGGAGGATGTTGTCTGTGTGACGGCTCCATCTGTTCAAAGGGAGGCGGTCCATGATGGAAAGCCCTGCGCTCGGATGGTCGCGTAGTACATTGGTATACAATGAAGGCTCCGATGATTACAGCGATGATGCTGAAATACAGGGTACGGCGTTGCTTGTACACCAAGAGGGGAGCGAGCAGAAAGTTATGAATAAGGAAGATGGCAAGGAAGATGCCGAACTGTCTCCATATCATGAATACTTCTCTCCATTCGAAGCCAAAGACAGGGATGTTGACGGAACGGATATAGAGACTGAGCACTGGCACTGCGAAGAGCATGCCCCACAGTGCCAGGTATGTCAGGTTCTCATGTCTTTTCTGTTCTTTCATCCATTTCATATAACGTGATTTTTGGATGATTATTGTATGTTACCAACCACCGGGGCCACCAGGTCCACCGTTGCCAGGACCGCCGCCCATGCCACCGCTGACAGTGTTCGATGCTGTGACCGTCTGGGAGTTGTTTCCAGACTTGAGGGTATAGCTGTTACCACTGGTCAGACTGGGAGTGCTGATAACCATCGTTCCACTATTATAGGAGACAGGGGGCATATTGAAGGTGGCAATAGTCTTCCCGTCACCGCTGATAGTCACGGTGCTGTTGGCAGTCACAGAGCCTGTCGTGCTGATGATACCCTGTGATGTGCTGCCCAGGGAACCGTCAAAGCGTCCGCCGATACCGAAGATGTTTCCTCCGCTGATATATAGTTTCTTCTGCTCGTTGATGTCGATACCTGCCTCTGCACCGCTGGCACCCATAGCGATGAGTGTTCCACCTTTCAGATACATATCACCGTTAGAGTCGATACCGTCGTTATTAGTACCTACGGCTACTACCGTTCCGCCACTGATGGTCAGGTCGCCAGAGGAGTTGATGGCATCGTCATGGGCATATACCAATACCGTGCCGCCAGTGATATCCAATGTACCCTTGCTCTCTATGCCCTCGGCATTGTTGCCGCTGGTGCGTACCATGATGTCGCCGCCCGTGATGGTCAGTACACCATGTTCGTTTTTCGTCCCAATCTTAATACCCTTGGGTGACGACGTATAGGCATCGTCCAGTCGGTCGGTATCACCTGTGTAGTTATGGTTCTCTGTCGTACCGTCGCTATAGTAAAGTCCGCCTGTGGTGATGATACGGATCTTACCACCGTTGATATAACCCTCCCAGTCTGCCTTCAGTCCTTTGCCTCCGCTACCAGTAGACTGCAGGAATATCTCACCGTCGTTGATGGTGAGGATGGAGTCACAGGCAATACCTGCTGAGGCTTTCGTCTCCAGATCCTCAGTGTCCCACTCACCCTTGCTGGTGCTGAGGACTGTGGTACGTCCTCCATTGATGGTGATATCAATGTCACCATTGATGCCCTTGGCTCCTGGAGCGGATATCTCGACATTCAGGATGCCGCCGTTGATATAGAGGTCGTCGCCTGCCTTGATGCCATGATTGGCAGTAGACTTCACATAGATGTTGATGCCTTTGTCGAACACGATGTTGCTCTTGCCGTGAATACCATTGTTATAGTTACCATAGACTTCCAGAGAACCGTTGCCGCTGAAGAGGAGGATGCCTTTACCGAAGAGGGCTCCCTTATGACTGTCGTCTGCCGTGATACCGTCTGTCAGTTTGTTACTGCCTGTCAATACGACAAAGGCATTATTCTTGCTTTCCAAGTCAAGAGCCGTACTCCTGGTATTGGTAATATCTGCATTGTTCAGGTTGACCTCATAATCCGCCTTGCCTTCAATTGTCAGCGACCCGTCTGTTGTCGTACCTGTCACCACATAACAGATTCCTTCTGTCTTTCCATGGTCTGCTATCACATCGTTGCCGTCGACGGTAATGGTCACACCATTCTCTGTGGAGGCAGTCGGGTTGGACATGTCGATATTGACCACAGTCCCGAAAGCATCCTTACTGCTTTCCGTGATACCTTCAGGATAGGCGGCCTTCGCCGTACTTGCTGGTTCTGTCGTTGTCTTGTCGGTAGCAATGGAGAAGTTGGACATATCCGCATAGACGGACGTGGTCACTGTCCCTCCTGTGTTGTCACTATTTCCATTGCTGTCATCTGTCGTTGTACCATTGTCATCAGATAGGAACGGGTCTTCAGATGAGCATGCTGTTACGGTTGTCATCATCGCTGCTGCTAATAGCAGGAAATACATCATCTTTCTCATATTCGTTACGTTTTAGTTGTTAATACTCAGATTAGATGATGCAAAGATAGACAGAAAGAGCCGGCTCGTGAAATTTATTCAACGAACCGGCTCTTTTATTCAGCGAATCAAGAATTAGCTATTAATTCTTACAGTCCTAAGCCTTTCTTAGCAGCGTCTGCAGCACCGTCAATGGCACCAGCGGCCTTCTCCTTGGCAGCGTCCTTTACCTCGTTAGCTTTGTCCTCGGCAGCCTGCTTAGCCTCGTCAACCTTCTCGTTGACAGCATCAACGGCAGCGTCCTTAGCATCGGTAGCAGCATCGCCAACCTGCTCCAGCAAACCACTGACAACAGCATCGGGCTCTACGTCTGTGATAGCAGCAACAGCAGAAGCAACAGCAGCATTCTCACCAGCAAAAGCCTTGATCTTGTCTGCATTCTCCTTCAAGAAGCCCTGCACCTTAGCAACATACTCCTTGGCAGCATCAGGATTGGTCTTGATGAACTCAGCAATCTTCTCCTTAATAGAAGCAAGAACTTCCTGCAACTTAGTAGCATCCTTTGCCTCAATCTGCTCTGTCAGAGCAGAGATAGTTGCATTAGCCTCGTCGTCAACATTGATAGCAACCTCTGTGCTGTCAGTAGCCTCACCCTGCTGTGTCTTGTTGTTACAAGCTGTGAATCCGATGGCAACCATAGCCATCACTGCAAAAAGAATCTTCTTCATAGTTTTACTTTCTCCTTTTCAATTTTTTTATTAAACATGTTTATTGGTTCTCTCAAAACCGCGACAAAGATACAAACTATTTTGATAGATGATTATTTTCTTTTAATTCTTTTAACCTTTCAACTTTGACTTCGTCCAAGTTTCTCACGCTCGGCATAGCTCATGCAAGCATGGCTCTGCTCTCGCTAAATCGAAACTTTGACTTCGTCCAAGTTTCTCACGCTCGGCATAGCTCATGCAAGCAAGGCTCTGCTCTCGCTAAATCGAAACTTTCAATTTTCAACTTTCAATTTTCAATTTTCAATTATCAATTCCACAGGACAATGATCGGAACCGTAAATCTCTGTGTGTATCTTCGCATCCACAATCTGAGGACGTAATCGCTCGGAGGTTACAAAGTAGTCGATGCGCCATCCGGCATTCTTCTGTCGAGCCTGAAAGCGATAGGACCACCATGAGTAAGTGACCTGTTCTGGATAGAGTGTTCGGAAGGTATCGATGAAGCCACTATTTAATAAGGTGGTGAACTTCTCGCGTTCCTGGTCCGTGAAACCTGCATTCATGCGGTTGGTCTTGGGATTCTTCAGGTCTATCTCCTCATGGGCGACATTCAGGTCGCCACAAAGGATGACGGGTTTCTTTTGATCAAGTCGCTTCAGATAAGCGCGGAAAGCATCCTCCCACGACATACGATATTCCAGTCGTTTCAGTCCGTCTTGTGAGTTAGGGGTATAACAGCAGACGAGGAAGAAGTCATCCATCTCCAAGGTGATGACACGTCCCTCATGGTCGTGCAGGTCGATGCCGATACCATATTCTACATTCAGGGGCTGGTGTTTCGTAAAGATAGCCGTACCAGAGTAGCCTTTCTTCTCCGCATAGTTCCAGTAGGAGGTATATCCCTCAAACTGTAAGTCCAACTGCCCTTCCTGCATCTTCGTCTCTTGCAGACAGAAGAAGTCTGCATCCAACTCCTTGAAGATATCACTGAAGCCCTTGCCCTCGCAAGCCCTCAATCCGTTCACGTTCCAACTAATCAGTTTCATACCTTATTTATATTATGGATTTGCCATCAGAATCTCTGGGCGGAACTCAAAGTGCATGGTGTCATAATGATACCAGCGACCACCCCATATAAAACCATGTTTCTCGAAGATAAGTACCAGTTCTTTGGGGAAGCGATTGGCATAGACAATCTTTTCCGTCTCTTTCTTGCCTGGATTCTTCCATAACCAGTAGTCGCTCTTCGCAACGGCAATGTCGATGGTCATGCCATAGGAGTGGGCACTCTGACGGTTGGCACCTCTGACCTTACGCCAATAGAATGAGCCGGACGACTTCAGATAGGAGTGCAACTCCGGGTGTTTCTCCAGTTCCTTGGCAACAGCGCGAAGACTGTCTGCGGCTCCGTTGATGGTGGTAAACAGTACTTTCTCTCCAAACCACGGAACACTGACAAGGTGTTTCCTGACTTCCGCCGCTGAGGCTCCATACATCTTTTTGAAGAGTTGCTCACAACGACTACGGCCTGCATCCTGCAAATACTCAGGCGTCCATGACTTCCTGTCGTATTTGAAGGCAAACATATCCTCAGGGTCGGCATCGTCCAACTTCTGCTCGAACGATTTCTGTCGTCCGTCGTCATACAGCATCTTCGCCCCGTCAGACATCAGCAGATTGCCATTCTCATAGCCCTTGATGAAGTTAGGGTAGGCCTTTATCAGGATCTTTGCTCCTTGGGGAACCGATTGTTGGGCTGACGCAGGGACAGCGGTAAAAAGGATGACAGACATCAATATCTTTGAGGTCAGTCTCATAGTCATTCGTTTTAATGATTAATAATGTGATTTATTATTCTCGTTTGCAAAGATAAAAAGAAAAACGGAAAACGAAAAGTGAAAAACGAAATAATTTTATGACTGATTCTGTTGGCAGGTGCTGCCGTCTACCCGAAAGGTGCCTCCTTTTGTGTCGTTTGCTTAGGGGTTTCGGGGAGAAAGGAGCCTCCTTTCGGGGCGTTAGAACGGCACTTTCGCGGAGTAAGGAGCATCCTTTCTATCTTTCAGCTATAGGTGAAAGGTCTTTCACCTGCAGCTGCAAGATCTTTCACCTATAGGTGCAAGACCTTTCGGCTACAGCTGAAACCTCATTACTCCTCTTTCTATTCATATGCTTTCATCCTTTTTTTTGCCCATTTTTATGCCCCAAATCGGAGGTAACTGCCACTACTGCCACTTCAGAATACCGATAAATAGGGCATTTGTGACATTAGTGACAGTAGTGGCATTAAAAAACTTTTTTCTTTTTTACTGAAGTCTGAAAGTAATAGGTATGGTGTATCTTACTCGTACAGGTAATCCGTTCTCCTTTCCTGGAGTCCATTTTGGCATACTTTGAATGACTCTTACTGCCTCTCTATCCAGATTAGGATCAACCGATTGCTTAACCTGCACGTCTGTAATGCTACCGTCTGTATCAACTACACATGAGCAGATGACTCTTCCCTGAATGCCTTTCTTCTCACATATTTCAGGATAATGAATGTTTTGAGAAAGGAATTGAAATAAAGCAGATTGTCCGCCAGGAAATTGAGGCATTTGTTCTACTACATCGTGAACTTGCCCTGAAGAAGAGGATGTTGACGATTTTGCTTGAGAGGACGAAGAGGAGGGCTGACTTTTTTTTTCTATTTTTTCCAATGTTACTTTGGCCAATAAATCTCCCTGCTCAGCCGCTTTCCTGAACCAATAGATAGCCTGCTGTTCATCCTTAGCGACTCCTTCACCATTATAATAGCATAAACCCAAATAGAATTGGGCATTTGCATTTCCCTTCTCAGCCGCTTTCCTGAACCAATAGACAGCCTGCTGGTAGTCCTTTGTAAATCCCTCACCTTCATGATAACAACGCCCTAATTCAAATTGGGCCTTAGAATCACCGTTTTGTGCCTTGTTTTTAAGACTTTCTAAAGCGGAAGGACTGAATTTTTTTTCTACTTCTTCCAATGCTTTTTTTGCATCTTCATCTCCCTGCTCAGCCGCCTTACGATACCAATAAACAGCCTGCTTCAAGTCCTTAGCGACTCCATCACCATGATAATAGCATTTACCCAACCTATATTGAGCCATTGCATCTCCCTGCTCAGCCGCTTTTTGGAACCAATATTTTGACTGGTTGAGATCTTCTTTTACTATCACCGTTATTCCTGAATACCAAAAACCTAATTCAGTTTGAGCCATAACACATCCCTGTTCGGCAGACTTTCTCGTCCAATAGAGAGCCAACTTAAAGTCTTTAGCGACTCCAATACCTGTCCAACTTTTTCCTGTATAGGCTTGTCCTAAATAAAATTGAGCTTCAGCATCTCCTTTTTTTGCTTTATTTATAATTTCAAGACCTTTAGCAGTAGAATTTTTCTCTATTATTTTCGGGGTTGTCGTTGTTTTCGTCTTTGTCGTGCCATTAGCTTTTGTCGTCACTTTGCCTTTCGTCGTTTTACCCTTTGGGCTTTGTGCATTCATTGTTGTTGGCACGGCGATAAGCAATGCCACTGCGAATAATATCCGAATGATGTGTTTCATATTCTTACGCTTTTAGTTATTAGTTATTGCAAAGGTAGTGTAAACCGAACAAAAAACCAAATTTATTTGAGTTTTTTTGAGGTGCAGCCTAAAAGTTGGACTGCTTTTCTGCATATACATCCATATCACTTTTGGATATTTAAATGTCAGAGGGACTGGTACCTGACATAAATATAATTCTCCACCCTTGCAAGTGTAGTCTGCAAAGATACGAAATAGAAATGAAAAAAGATGCATTATTTCACATTCTTCTTGCTTTTCTTGCGTTTTTTTCCTATATTTGCAGCGGTATAAAACTATAAACCAAAATGTTATGAGCGAGAAGTTTCCATACGGGTATGATTTGAATGCCTATATCGACAAGGCATTCGAGCAGATGAAGGCTGACTTTCCCTGGGCAACAAGGGACATGATAGCGGAACACACCTATTACGGTATCGAGAAAGTGGGGGATGACTATCAGTATGTCAGGTATTACTCGTATTGTAGTCCAGACATTCTCAATGTGGACTGTGAAGAGTTTATCCGTCGGCTG
>CACXQL010000007.1 GCA_902769805.1 uncultured Prevotellaceae bacterium | reverse complement strand
ACTAATTTCAACGATGTCAAAGATCAATTTTGTCCCCTCATTCTGGGACTATTTGATTAATATTTAAACTCGTCCCATTTTAACGGGACACTAATGATAATAAACAAAAAAACCGGAACCCCTGTTGGATTCCGGTTTTTATATTGTTCTTGAATATTAGTTCTTAAAGAAGTCCTTCACAGCCTCGTTAGGAACCATCTGCTCATCGAAGATGTAAGCACCAGTCTTGGGGCTCTTTACCATCTTGATAACCTTTGTGTAAGCGCGACCATCCTTTGAACCTTCATGGAGGGTAGCAACGGTTTTCTTTGCCATGCTTTATAGATTATTTAATCTCCTTGTCTTCTTCAATTCCATTCTCTCAGGAGTGTTCTTACGGTTCTTGGTCGTGATATAACGACTTGTTCCGGGAAGTCCGCTCTCCTTCATCTCGGTGCACTCCAGGATTACCTGAACGCGATTACCCTTAGCTTTCTTACCTGCCATAATATTAATCTCCTATAACTTTAATGTCTTTCCAGTCTACATAACCTTTAGCAACAGCCTGCTTCAGGGCAGCATCCAGACCAACCTTATTAATCATACGCAGACCAGCAGCGCTGATCTTCAATTGAATCCAACAAGCCTCCTCTACATAGTAGAACTTCTTGCTGAACAGGTTTACATCAAAGCTGCGCTTTGTGCGGTGCTTTGAGTGAGACACGTTATTTCCAATCTGTGCCTTCTTTCCCGTAATTTGACAAATTTTAGACATTTCTATCTACTTTTACTTGTTCCTTAAATGTAACTTACTCCAAACAGGGTGCAAAGGTACGAAAAAGTTTAGAGTTTAAAGTTTAAAGTATAGAGTTTTCTTTTTCTCTTAATATTTTTTAACTCTCTGCTTTCTGTCCGACCTCTTCTTTGAGGAATTCAAGGAACATTTGCATCGCCTTATTGGTTGCAATAGCGAGATTGATGTCCCTGCCGTGGTCTTCTTCCACCTTGAAGGTAATCTGTTTCTCAGCATTACCACAAGCAAGCCATATAGTACCTATAGGAATATCTTTCGTACCACCTGTAGGACCTGCGAATCCTGTGGCAGCAATAGCATAGTCGGTGTTCAGAGTATGACAGGCTCCCTTTACTAACTGACGTGCCACTTCCTCGCAGACAGCCGTCTGTTCTTCCAACACCTGGGCATCCACATTCAGGAGTCGCTCCTTTATTTCGTCCACATAGCAGACGATGCCGCCCTTGAAATACTTGGAAGCACCTGGGATGGAAATCAATGCTTCAGCAATTCGTCCACCCGTACAGCTTTCTGCTGTTCCAACAGTTTTCTCCATCTCCCACAGTAGTTGACTGACTTCTCTGCTTATAACTTTACTTTCAAAATCTATCATTGTTATTAATTATTTAAATGTCACTTTCGAGAAGGCTGGCGCATCAATAGGACACGTCTCGCCATCAAGGTATTTATAATATCCCACGATGCCTATCATAGCGGCATTATCAGTGGTGTAGCTGAACTTTGGGATATAGATAGTCCATCCATACCGCTTGGCATGGTCATAGAAAGCATTACGTAATCCGTTATTGGCACTGACACCCCCAGCAACGGCGACATGCTTGATACCCGTCTGTTTCACGGCAAGGCGCAATTTCTTCATAAGGATATCCACAATCGTCCATTCCAACGAGGCTGCGATGTCCTCCTTATGATGCTCGATGAAGTCTGGATCCTCCTCAATCCATTTCCGCATATTGTAGAGGAAAGAGGTCTTCAGTCCCGAGAAGCTATAGTCGAGTCCAGGGATATGCGGTTCTGCAAACTGGTAAGCCTTAGGATTACCCTGACGCGCCAGTTTATCAATAATTGGACCACCCGGATAACCGAGTCCCATCACTTTAGAGCATTTGTCAATAGCTTCGCCTGCCGCATCATCAATCGTCTGTCCAAGAACCTCCATGTCGTTATATGCGTTCACCTTTACAATCTGGGAGTTGCCACCACTGACCAGCAGACAGAGGAAAGGCAGTGGCGGTTGATTGGTGTCGTCTTCCGACTCCTTAATGAAATGTGCCATCACATGACCTTGCAGGTGGTTGACATCGATGAGGGGAATACCTAATGAACGAGCGAATCCTTTCGCAAAACTGATACCCACTAATAATGATCCCATCAGACCTGGACCTCTGGTAAAAGCGACAGCTGTCAACTGCTCCTTAGTGATACCAGCTTTCTTGATTGCTTGGTCTACCACTGGTACCACATTCTGGATGTGTCGTCGCAAGAACTCTCAATGCCTAATATATAAATATCTTTTGTTATCACGTTATTACGTTATGTCGTTATTACAAGTTTGTTTTTAATAAGACAACACTTCCACACCATGTTCTGTCATCAACAAGGTATGTTCCCACTGGGCAGAGGGCTGTTCGTCTTCTGAGATGACTTCCCATCCATAGGGGTCGTCAGCGTCTATAAAGACCTTCCATGTCCCCATGTTTATCATCGGTTCAATGGTGAATACCATACCGGGAACCAATAACATACCGTCACCTCGCTGGGCGAAATGACACACTTCCGGTTCCTCATGGAAGTGGCACCCTACCCCATGACCGCATAAGTCACGGACGACACCGTAATGATATTTCTTTGCATGCTTCTCGATTGCCTTGCCAATCTCGTTGACATAGCCCCAGGGTTTAGCAGCCTCCATACCGATCTCCAGACATTCCTTCGTTACCTTGACGAGTTGTTCCTTCTCAGGCGTTGTCTTTCCAATAATAAACATGCGCGATGCATCGGCATAATAACCATCGAGAATCGTGGTAAAGTCGACATTGATGATATCACCTTCCTCTAGGATGTCATCAGCCTTTGGAATACCATGACACACGACTTCGTTAATACTGGTGCAGACACTCATGGGGAAACCTTCATAGTTCAAACATGCAGGTGTCGCACCATGTGCCGCACAGTAGTCACGACATATTTTGTCTATCTCCAGTGTTGACATACCGGCATGTATAGCCTCGCCAACAGCATCCAATACACCAGTATTCACCACACCTGCACGACGGATACCATCTATCTGTTCAGGAGTTTTAATGAGTTCCCGTGTAGGAACCAGTGCCCCTTTGTTCTCCAAGTACATTATCCTCTTGTCAAACTCAGTAGGCTGTTCCCCAGGTTTACAATGCCATCTTCTTTTCATTGTCTTCGTAATTTGCCTGCAAAGTTACGAAATAATTTTCAATTTTCAATTTTCAATTTTCAATTATATTCGAATATGGCACGGTATTTGCAATATTTAGTGCAAAGTGATTATAATATAATAATAAATAAGGTATATGCAAAAAGGTAACATCGGGGTTACGACAGAGAACATCTTCCCCGTTATCAAAAAGTTTCTCTATTCCGATCATGAGATATTCCTCCGTGAGATGGTCAGCAATGCCGTCGATGCCACCCAGAAGTTGAAGACCCTCAAGGAACAAGGTGAGTTCAAAGGTGAGCTGGGTGACCTTGCCGTACAGGTGAAGCTCGATACCGACAAGGGTACCATCACCATCAGCGACCGTGGTATCGGTATGACCGAGGAGGAGATTGACAAGTATATCAACCAGATCGCCTTCTCTGGTGTCAACGACTTCCTGGAGAAGTACAAGGACAATGCCAACAACATCATCGGTCATTTCGGATTGGGCTTCTATTCCTCGTTCATGGTATCGAAGAAGGTGGAGATCATCACCAAGTCGTATAAGGACGATGCCAAGGCAGTGAAATGGAGCTGTGACGGCAGTCCTGCCTATGAGATTGACGATGCAGAGAAAGAAGACAGAGGTTCTGACATTATTCTTTATATTGACGATGACTGCAAAGAATTCTTGGAGAAGTCGAAGATTCAGGAGTTGTTGACAAAGTATTGTAAGTTTATGGCTGTGCCTATTGCCTTCGGAAAGAAGCAGGAATGGTCTTCTGAAGAAAAGAAGATGGTAGATACTGCTGAGGATAATATTATTAATAATGTGGAGCCGCTATGGACGAAGGCACCTTCAGGACTGAAGGATGAGGACTATAAGAGTTTCTATCGTACCCTCTACCCTATGAGTGATGAGCCAATGTTCTGGATTCATCTGAACGTAGACTATCCATTTAACCTCACTGGTATCCTCTATTTCCCTCGCATTAAGTCGAATATCGACCTGCAGCGTAATAAGATCCAGTTGTATTGCAACCAGGTGTTCGTCACCGATCAGGTAGAAGGCATCGTTCCTGAGTTCCTGACATTGTTACATGGTGTCATCGACTCTCCCGATATTCCTTTGAATGTCTCTCGTTCTTATTTACAGAGCGACCGTGACGTAAAGAAGATCTCTACCTACATCACAAAGAAGGTGGCAGACCGTCTACAGGCTATCTTCAAGGAAGACCGTAAACAATACGAAGAGAAATGGGATGATTTGAAACTTTTCATTAACTACGGTATGCTGTCGGAAGAGAGTTTCTATGATCGCGCCAAGGAGTTTGCAATGTTTAAGGACACAGAAGGCAAATATTTCACCTTTGACGAGTATAAGACACTCATTGAGGGAGCACAGAAAGACAAGGACGACACCCTCGTCTACCTCTATGCTACTGATAAAGAAGAACAGTACAGCTATATCAAGGCAGCCCAGGATAAAGGTTATTCAGTCCTGTTGCTGGACGGTCAACTCGATGTTCCCGCCATTCAGATGCTGGAGCAGAAATTTGAGAAGAGCCGTTTCACCCGTGTCGACAGCGACATCATTGACCGATTGATTGTCAAGGACGATGCTCCTAAGTCTACCCTGTCAGACGACGAGTCTGCCAATTTGTCATCCGTCTTCCGTTCACAGATGCCGAAGATAGAGAAGACAGAGTTTATGGTAGAGGTACAGGCGTTGGGTGAACAGGCTCGTCCTGTGATGATTACTCAGAACGAGTATATGCGTCGTATGAAGGAGATGAGTCGTTTCCAGCCAGGCATGAACTTCTATGCCCAGATGCCTGACTCCATGAATCTTGTCTTGAATAGTGACCATCCTTTGGTGAAACGAATCCTTGACGACTGCAAGACATCTACGGAAGAGGCGCTCAAGCCTATCGAGAGTGAGTTGAAAGGTCAAGAGGCTCGCCTTGCTGCTATCCGTCAGGCTCAGGAAAAGAAAAAGACTGACGAGTTGACACAGGAAGAGAAAGACGATAAGACCAATACAGAAAAGGCCATTCAAGAGCAGAAAGACAAGAAGCAAGAAGTGCTGAGCGGTTTTGCTGCGAAGAATGATATCGTTCATCAACTTATTGATCTTGCACTATTGCAGAATGGTATGCTGAAGGGTGAAGCCCTTGATGAGTTCCTGAAACGAAGTGTTGACTTGATTAAATAAATTAAGAAAACATATTAAATCTGGGGGCAGATATGCGAATTATCAGAGATTTTTCGTATATTTGTCCCCATAATTATGAATAGATATAATCAAGACCAACATAAAAATGATATGATGTGTTCAAAGAAATTCTTCATGGTCACTCTTGCAGCTGTGCTGTTGGTCACGTCCTGTGGTGAGGAAAAACGGAAGGGTCACGATGCGGCTCAGTATAAGACAATGGTGGTGAGCCGTAAGGATATGTCGCTCGAACGTCGCTACAGTGCGCGACTTACTGGTCGGCAGATTGTGGAGGTGCGCCCACAAGTGTCCGGATGTATCACACGTATCTTGACTGGTGAAGGTCAACCTGTCCATAAAGGGCAGACACTCTTCATCATTGATCAGGTTCCTTATCGTGCCGCATTGGAAATGGCTGTAGCTAATCGCAAGAGTGCAGAGGCTCGTTTGGCTACAGCACGAATGAATTACGATAACGAAATACTATTGAAGGAAGGACGTGTGGTTGGCGAAGTCTCTGTAGAAACGATGCGTAATGCACTGAGGGAAGCAGAGGCGGCATTGGCGCAGGCGAAGGCACAAGAAGTGAATGCCCGTAACAACTTAAGTTATACGGAGGTGAAGAGTCCTGTGAGTGGTGTCGCTTCTATGATTCCATGGCATGTAGGGTCGCTCGTCAGCAGCAGTATCAGTGAGCCATTGGTAACTGTGGCAGACGATTCGGAAATGTATGTGTATTTCAGTATCAGCGAAAACCAGTCATTAGACCTCATCTCTCAATATGGTTCTATCAATGAGTTTATTGCGAAGGCTCCTCCCGTCAAGCTTCGTTTAAGTAACGGGAAAGAGTACGAACAGGAAGGACACATCAGTGCTGTCAGTGGTACGGTTGATACTCAGACTGGTGCTGTCACATTGCGCGCTACGTTCCCTAACAACAACCATCTGTTGCATAACGGCGCAAGTGCTACGGTTATTGTACCGACACACCTCCGACAGTGTGTCGTTATTCCACAAGAATCTACATATGAGTTACAGAACCGTTCGTTTGTCTATCGTGTCATCAACGGAAAGACGATGGCGACGGCTGTCACACTGTATCCGCAGCACAACGGAAAAGAGTATATTGTGGAGCACGGCATCAACGTAGGTGATACTATCATCGCAGAAGGATCCGGATTGTTGAAGGATGGCGTTGAGATTAAGAAACCCGAGGAGCCCAAATAACGCCATCACGTTATAACGAAAGAAAAATGAACGTCAAGACATTCATAGACCGCCCAATACTCTCTGGAGTTATTTCTGTGCTGATGGTACTCGTGGGCATCATCGGACTGAGCCAGCTCCCACTTGAACAGTTTCCGGAGATAGCACCGCCTACAGTCCGCATCATGGCATCTTACACTGGAGCCAATGCAGAGACTGTTCAGAAGAGTGTTATCGTTCCATTAGAGGAAGCCATTAATGGTGTGGAAGGCATGATGTACATGACATCATCTGCCTCGAATAACGGAACAGCCTCTATCGGTATCTTCTTCCGTCAGGGAACTAACGCCGATATGGCGATGGTGAACGTACAGAATCGTGCGGCTACCGTACAGGGGCGATTACCAAGTGATGTCGTAAAAAGCGGTCTTACCGTACGCAAGCGACAGACATCCAATATCAAACAGATTGCCGTATATAGTCCTGACAGTACTTTCGACCGTTCCTTCCTTGCCAACTACACGAAGATTAATATAGAACCGCGTCTGAGTCGTATTCCCGGTGTAGGTGAAGTGAACGTGATGGGTGCCGACTATTCCATGCGTATCTGGCTCGATCCCCTGAAGATGGCGCACTATGGACTGACACCCGCTGATGTGACACAGGTTCTCAACGAACAGAATGTAGAAGTAGCTACGGGTACGTTGGGAGCCGAAAGCAGTAATACATTCCAATATGTACTGAAGTACCGTGGTCGCTATGAGGAAGAACAAGAATATGAGAACCTGGTCGTACGCTCATTACCCGATGGCGATGTGCTACGCATCGGTGATATTGCCCGTGTAGAACTCGGTTCACAGAACTATAACATCATTGGTGAAACAAACGGTAGTCCTGGCATTAACATCAGTATCAACCAGGTGGCAGGTTCGAATGCTAACGAGATTATCAAACAAATAGACCAGGAGGTAGAGGAAATACGTAAGTCATTGCCGAGAGGTATTGTCATTGAAGACTTGGAGAGCAAGAAAGATTTCCTGGATGCTTCTATTACCAATGTGGTGGAGACGCTGTTGGAAGCCCTGCTGTTGGTTATCCTTGTAGTATGGGTGTTTCTCGGAAGTTGGCGCGCTACTATTATTCCAGCCATTGCTATCGTCGTTTCATTGATAGCCACACTTGCTGTCATCTATGCTATTGGCTTCTCATTAAACATGCTGACACTCTTTGCCCTCGTACTGGTTATCGGTACCGTTGTGGATGATGCCATTGTGGTTGTGGAGGCAGTACAGGCAAGGCTTGAAAGAGGAGAGAGGAAAGAGAAGAGAGGAGAGATGACGGAAGAGGCAATGAAGAGTATCACGTCAGCCCTCATTACGACAACACTTGTGTTTATGGCAGTCTTCGTTCCGGTGTGCTTTATCGGTGGTGTTACGGGTACATTCTATACGCAGTTCGGATTAACGATGGCAATTGCAGTAGGTATCTCACTCTTCAATGCCCTTACCCTCTCCCCTGCCCTTTGTGCATTGATAATGAAGCCACAGGAGTCAGGAGTCGGGAGTCAGGAGACGGGAGACGGGAGAAAAGGATTCCACGCACGGTTCAATGCTGGGTTTACGGCAGTACTCGAACGCTACAAACAGATGTTAAATGCGGTGATACCGCGTCGTTGGCTGGCTATCGTCCTTGTTGTCATAGCCGTCATTGGCTTAGGTTGGATGATGCGCACGACGAAGACAGGACTTGTACCTAATGAGGATATGGGTACAGTATTTATTAATGTACAGGCATCACCGGGTAGTAGTCTGCAACAGACCTATGGTATATTGAAACAGGTAGAGGAACGTATCAAGGATTTACCGCAACTTCGTATCTATTCACTTATAGCTGGTAACAGTAATAACTTTGAACAGTCATCGTCGAATGGTAACTTCACGCTGAAGCTTAAGAAATGGGGTGAGCGCAAAGGAAAGGGTGATGACGTGCAGAGCGTGGTGGATGAGATCTATCGACGCACCGCTGATATTGCCAATGCGAAGATTCAGGTGAACACGCAGAATATGCTGCCAGGTTTTGGACGTATCAACGGTTTCGAACTTCATGTACAGGACAAGCATGGCGGCACCATCAATGACCTACTCGTTTATACCAACCGTCTTGTTGCTGCCCTGAACGAACGACCGGAAATCAGTCGTGCCTATACCAACTTCTCGTTGAAGTATCCACAGTATCGTTTGGAGGTGGATGCTGCCTTATGCAAGCGCCATGGTATATCCCCCAGTGACGTTCTCTCAGCTCTTAGTGGATATATCGGAGGATCGTATGCATCTAACTTCGTGCGTTTCACCAAGCTTTACCGTGTTATGGTACAGGCATCGCCCGAGTATCGCCTTGACACAGAGTCACTGAACAACATCTTCGTGCGTAACGGTGCCGGGGAGATGTCGCCTATCGGTCAGTATATTACTCTGACACGTGTCTACGGTTCTGAGACACTCTCACGTTTCAATCTTTTCCCCAGCATTCAAGTCGGAGGTACTGCAGCCGACGGCTATAGCAGCGGACAGGCTATCGATGCCATCCGTGAAGTCGCTGCAGAAGTATTACCCGAAGGCTATGGTTATGAGTTCGGTGGAATGACACGTGAGGAATCCTCGGCACAGAATACCACTGCCCTTGTGTTCATCATCTGCATCATTTTCATCTACCTTATTCTCTGTGCCCTTTATGAAAGTCTGTTTATTCCCCTTGCCGTTATTCTGAGTGTACCTTTCGGACTCGCTGGTTCGTTCCTCTTCGCATGGATGTGGGGATTGGAGAATAATATCTATATGCAGACAGGACTTATCATGCTGATAGGTTTGTTGTCAAAGACCGCCATTCTGCTCACAGAGTATGCAACGACGCGTCGCCGTCAAGGGATGGGTATTGTTGAAGCAGCCCTTGATGCGGCAACCGTCCGACTGCGTCCTATCCTGATGACTTCACTCACGATGGTCTTTGGCTTGTTGCCCCTTGCACTTGCCACAGGTGTCGGAGCCAATGGTAATCACTCGCTCGGCGTAGGAACGATTGGCGGTATGGTTGTCGGGACAATTGCTCTGATATTCATCGTTCCTGTTCTCTTCGTCATCTTCCGTTCTATTGAAGAGCGTTTCAAACGAAGATAATAAAGTAAATCAAAAAAAGTTTCGAAAAAGTTTGGCAGTTCCATAAAAAGTATGTACCTTTGCAACCGCAAAACAAAAAGGGAGGCTCCCTAGCTCAACTGAATAGAGCATCTGACTACGGATCAGAAGGTTGTGGGTTTGAATCCCGCGGGAGTCACAAGAAAAAGGTGACAGACTTTCGAGTCTGTCACCTTTTCTTATTATTAGAACAATATCTCTAAATCGGAATCTCCCGTGAGGATATCCATTCCCTCGTCCTCGAACAGGCGGGAATCAGCACCACCGCCTCCTTTCCAAATAGTCGGTTCAAAAACAGAACCAGCCAAGAGAGCACCTTCTATCTGTAGGTTGGAAATCTCCGTTTCTGGAGTGATATATTGTTTCTTCATCATCATTATTACATTTTATAATTATTACATTTTACTTCAGTATGACTTTGAGCTTCGCTTGAACTCGTTCACGTTCGATAGAATTCGAGCTAGCTCAATTCTATTCTCACTTAATCACGACTTTCTTACCATTCAGAATATAGACACCCTTCTGTGGATAAAGTACACGGCGACCTTGCAAGTCATAATAGATATTATCATCACTACCGACCTTCATGTTCTTGATGCTTGTCGTACCGTCGCCCCAGTCAATAGCCAAGGTGTTAGAGGATGCACCACCCGATGCCTTCATATAAGCACGGAAAATATTTACAGTAACTGGATTATCATAGACCCATGCAAACGTATCGTCCTTGAAGCAGTAGAAGAATTGGCTGTTGTCAGATTTAATACTCTCATTCTCTAAACATCCGACGAAAGTAAGTCCTGATACCGTGTACTCTGGAACTTCTGTTACAGCCTTCACATCTACCATTTCAAGACTAATGGATTCTTTGGCAGGCTTAAACATGTACGGCCAGTTAGCTTTTGTCTTATCTACTGTTTCCATATACACCTTATTCTCATATAAAACTGCATCAGCGATCTCATAGAAAGTACCTATGCTTGCAGCAGTTTCCTCGTCAAGTTCGAACGGCAACATGATGGAGCACTTCTTTCCCAACACTCCACTGAAGTCACGGTCAAGCCTTATCTTTGTAGCCGTGAAGTCCTTTGGAATCTCGAAAGGATTATCATCATACAATGTGACATCTTCACAAACACCGCCAATGATGACATTCTTCTCACCATCCTTTATCTTATTACCTACAGGCAGATAAATGAAAGTAGCAGAAGGAAGGTCTTTGAACGGTGCTTTCGTACGGTCAACAGTGATGCCGGTAATACCTGTTCCTGACAAATCAACGTATGTCAATTCCGGGTATCCGGTACATAAGTTCTCAAATACATCGTCATCCATGGCGACGATATCTGCATCATCAACAACTATGTTTGCTGATTCTAATGAATGAACAAATATTCCATGACCCAATAGATAGCCATCCTTTGTAAGAGTCTTCGGTGATAATGGAGGTTGCGGTGTACTGCATACGCTTCTGGCACTGACACCCACCTTCTTCAATGTTGTCGTATTCATCATCTTCTTACCAGGTGCACGATGCATATCGTCGGTACGGGCACCAGCAGCCCCGACAACGCTATAGAGCAATACATAAGACTCCTCTGTCAAGGCATAGGGAATAGTGACTTCCTCAAAGCCCGTCGTACCAGTGATGACAACAGGTTCGTTGTCGCCTACCTTCACATGCAACTCACCATGCTCGTTCGTATTGACTTCGAGGACGATATTTCCATTACCGGCAGGCAACAGGAATGTCATTCCATGGAATTCTGCGGCGAAGTCTGGCGTACCAGGAAGGAGAGATCCGTCCGTGATAGCTGCCATAATCCTATTAGCATCAGCGTCTGTCATCGAAGAGTTCAGTGCTACCAACTTATTGCCGTCCTCCGACAAGTAACCGTCATACTCATCTGGCAGTGTATACAGGATCTTATTCACCAAGACACCATCAGTCAATTGAGTTGTTGTTGCCTCCTCAATATCCTGACCTAAACCGACTCCACCACCATCTACAGCTTTCTCTTCTTCGTTATATGTCACGAACGGCTTCATGCTGACGGCAATAATCATTGTGTGATTTTCTGGATTCAAAGTCTCTATCAAGTTGTTCTGATAGGTTGTATTGAAGCAGTACAATGGCTGGTCAGAATAACTGAGCGTCAATGTTCCTGGCTCTACATCACCAGTAGCGAATGTCAAAGGCACACTGGCACCTTGTCCTTGATAGATGAGTCCATCCTGTTCCTGTTCACCAATGTTATTATTATCACCCTTCAAGTAGATGGTCAGTCCTTTCTTAACCCAACTGTCGTCAGCACCGAGTATGACACTCGATATCCAGGCATTATTCAATATCAGGGTGTTCTTACTATCAAACTGTACAGATCCTCCGTCACCAAGCACATCCAAACGGTTTTCCTCCGTTACTTGAGTATTATTAATCGTTAATGGATAACCATCCTGAACCGTCACATCGAAAGTAAGGTCTTCGTAATTAAGGACTGTACAACCATCGTCAATTGAAAAGTCCACATTGAAAGTCTCAGAACCAGGACCTAATATGGTCACCTCTCCTGTTGATGCGTTAATCGTCGCAACATCGCTCTGTTCTCTACCTATGTAGGAAACAGTAATCTTATCCTCAGGATCAATGGCTGGACGCAAGGTTGGAGCAGATAGTGTCTCAGCTGTACCATAGACCGTGGAGAGAGAAGTCTCTGACAAGTCGAAGAGTTTACCTTTAACTTCATCACTGGTGGCATCGCCAAAAACTGTCCATGCGGTAACCGTTGCGGCACCTTGCAAGGGAACATTTTCTCCTTGCATATCATACAACGCATTGGTAACATCAGCCAAAGACTCGTCCACATAGTCGATGGAATAACGAATCTCCCATGAAGGGTCACCCTCAAAACCAAATGTTGGTTCGTTTTGCTGATTATATGAAGGATACATAGAAGGATGAGGCAAATTCTCCACATCCAGAAGGTTAATCTCACCTATTTCATTTGATACGGTATCATAGAGCACCATTCCTGTATGTTCTCCATTATTATTAATAGTGGCTAACTGGTATGCACAGGTTCTGTCCCAAACCATACCGGAAAGGGTAACGGACTTAAAGTCTCTTATCGCACGGCTTCCATAGAAACCTAAAGAACACTCATCCTCGCCTTTCGTAATTGTCAGAGCGGCATTGGCCACTGACCTGATAGCAGTACAGGAGTCGTTACTACAATCTAATGTACTATTACCTTTAAGAACAATGTTAAGGCTACTCAGTCCACTAACAATACAACCATTAGAAATAGTCGTTCCACTTATTGTCGCACCATCTAACGTCAACGTGTTCGTTGAAGGATTAAACGATACTGTACCCTGGATGTTATCACCAATGATGTTTTCAGCATTGGCACTGGTCACTTCCACACCACCTACGGTCAGTCCGTATTCAGTCTGTCCCCACACCCCCATTGGCAGGAGTAATAAGGCGAAGAACAAAGAAAGCTGCCTGAGCCCTCTTGTCCGATTGTGTTGATTTAGTAATAATTTTCTCATGTTGTTTATTGTTTTTGATTTTTAATTCAGTTTCGGGTTAATAAACTATTCGTTTGCAAAGATATAAAAAAAATAGATAACAACATTGTTTTTCCTCGTTTTTTATTATAATAATGTGTACCCTTGTTATGAATCATTATGACAAAGGGGCTCTGTAGAATCGCAAAAAATCCAGCAAGGCTGAAGTCGGCTTCAAAAATGCGGAAATAAAGCCATTACAATAAGTAGTTGTGAGAGAGGTAGTTATCCGGTCAGGAGGCGTTTTAACCCATAAAAAAGGCGACAATAACGGTCAAAAAGTGCTGTTTTTGCTCTTGTTTTTCATGGAGAAAGGTGCCTTCTGTCGGGTCGTTTGCCCGTAGCAAACGGGTGGAAAGGTACGTACAAACACATCGAAAGGTGCCGCCTTTCTCTTTTTTCGCTCAAAACAAACAATTTGGGAGCTCCTATTTTTCTAGAAGCTCCCAAGATCCATACATAAATTCCGATAAGTTTTCTTTACATTATTAAGAAACCTTACATCGGAAGAGTCATCACGAAACGGGCACCTTTACCTGTAAATGCGGTGTCCAGCACCAGCTCACCGCCTAAGCGACGGGCGATGCTGCGAGCGAAGGTAAGACCGAGTCCCTGACCGTCGAAATAGCTGTTGAGCTTCACAAACGGCTCGAAAATCTTCTCTGCCTCTACCGTGGGAACACCCATACCTGTATCTTCAACGGCATAGGTGACCTTGGATTCCTGCAAGTCGGCATCCACATTCAGGGTGACACTGCCTTCTGTCGTGAACTTCTTGGCATTGTCGAGTACCAGTGCAAGGGCGTGGGCAGCCTGCTTCACATTGGTCTGCAACATAGAGGCAGCCTGTGGGCTGACCTTCAACTCGAAGGTGAAATACTGACACTGGTCGATGGCAGACTCAGCGACCGCCTGCTTTGCCACCTGGTCGGCAACGACATTGTCGTTACGTTCGATGGCTGTGTCATTACCCAGCTCGTTGATGTCCTGGACTTTGTGTACCAGTCCGATGATGCGTCCGGCAACAGAGGGATCCAGTTTGTCCACCTCTTTTGCCATCTCCTTCACGACCTGCTCGAGATACTCCTTGCTGGTACGCTTGTTCTCCTCATGACCGCTGTTGGCTGTCTGCAACTCCTTGTTCTGTTTCTCCAGGAAGGTATTGCGCTCCTCCAGCTTACGACTGTTCTCCTCCATCTTGTCATAGAGGTCGAGAGCCTGCTCGTAACCTTCACCTACATTGTTGAAGTTCTTCTCGAGTGCACGGTAATCCTCCAACAGCTGTTGCTGCTCGTCCACACGACGCTGGTAGTCCTTGAGCAGTGTCTCCTGTTCATTTGCCTGATCGTGGCTGCCCTTCACCTGGAAATACAAGGCGAAAGCGAGGACAATGACGATTAATGCTAATACAATAACACACCAAATCATACGCTTAATCTTTTCTCTGTTCTACTTTCATGAATTTAGTAAAGCCGGTCATGTTCAGTACTTTATAAATCTCAGGACTTACATTAGTCATCTTGAACTGACCTCTCTGCTGCATGACGGTACGCATGGTCTTCTGGATAACGCGAAGACCGGAACTTGCCATGTAGTTCAACTCTGTGCAATCCATCTCCAGGTCAACACCGCCGTCTGCCAATGCAGGCTCAATCTCACGTTCAAACTCACCGGCATTCATAGTATCAATACGCTGTCCGGTCTTAATGATGGTCTTACCATTCTCTTTGATAATCTGTGTCATAATCTTATTGTTTTTAATTGTTATAATTATTATTTTTCAACTTTAAACTTCCAACTCAAATATCCTTCTTCATTGTCAACAGGTTCTTGCCCTCCAGTCGTTGGTAGGTCACCTCGTTCATGATGTTCTTGACGATGAAGATGCCCATGCCGCCCAAGTCACGGTCAGCTGGGTTAACATCCGTGTCTGGGTCTGCCTTCATAGTAGGGTCAAACTCCCTTCCCCTGTCACTTAGGACGAAGGTGAGTTCTTTGCCTTTGCTTTCGGCCTTCAGCTCGATATTAGCCTCAGTACCCTTAGGATAGGCATAGGAGATGACATTGACTACCATCTCCTCAATGACAAGGTTGAGGTTCATCTGGAGTTCCATGTCAAGTCCCAGCTCTTCACCGATCTCTTCAATGAACTGGTTTACCCGCACCAGTTCATCCATCCGGTTTTTAATACTGATTTCTTTCTCCATATAGTTAATGATTTAAAGTAAGATTTCCTTGTACTTTCACACACAGCATCGTGAGGTCATCACTCTGCTCCGCACCATTGGCATGGCGCAGTACGTCAGCCTTCATCATCTCCACAGTCTTCTGAGAGCTCTCGAAGGGGTGCTTTTCCAACATCTCCAGCAACAGGTCGTCACCGTACTGGTCATGGTTCTCGTTCTCTGCCTCGTTCAGTCCGTCGCTATAGACGAAGAACGGGCAACCGCTGATGTCATCTATTGACTCTCCCACATAAGGAAGTCCAGCCCACAAGCCTAATGGGGCGTTGGCCTCCATTTCTATAAAATGAGTAGAACCGTCATGCATCTTGATGACAGGCGGATTATGTCCAGCATTACAGAAGTCGAGATGACCTGTCGGTAAGTCGATGATACCAATGAACATCGTCACGAACATTCCGCTCTCGTTATCCTCTGACAAAGCATTATTCAACTTATCGGCAATCTCAGCAGGAGGAAGTCCTTGCTGGGAGACAACACGGAACAGATTACGGGCTACTGCCATGAACAGAGACGCAGGCACACCCTTTCCACTCACGTCACCCAGACAGAAATAGAGTTTCTCGTCTATCAGCACAAAGTCATAAAGGTCACCTCCTACTGCCTTTGCCGGTGTCATCGACGCAAACAGGTCGATATCGGAACGCTCAGGGAATGGCGGGAACTTCTGCGGAATCATACTCTGCTGGATGTCACGGGCAATACGGAGGTCGCTCTCGATACGCTCCTTCGCTGTCGTCGTCTCCTCCAGCTGATCATAGGCAACCAACAGCTCGTCATGGGTGGTCTGCAGCTTCTGGTGAGCCACCTTCAGACGCTTAGCGGCAATATACCGGAAGATACTGAAGATAATCAAGGCAAGGATGATGAGGGCTACGATGATCAGGGTGTTGCGGAACTGTGCACGTTCCTGCTCCATCTTTAACTCATCAACCTTGAACAGGGTGTTCAGCTCGTTCAGCTGTTGCTTGGTATCCTGGACATTTACGGAGTCATTGATATGATAGACACGCTCGAAGTAATTGGCAGCTTCCTGATAGCGTCCCAGTTTCATCAGGATCTCTGCGCGCTGCTTGATCACATCTATATAGGAAGTAGCCTCGTCCGTTTCATCGGGCATGTTGAGACGCTGTGTGTTATAGTCCAGTGCCTCCGCATACCTTCCTTGCTGGTAACGAAGCTTTGCCATATTCAACAGCCATGACTTGCCGGTATAGTCTTCTATGTTGTCGAGATGTCCCTTTGCCATGTTCATCATCTCATCAGCCTTGTCCGGCTGATGGAGTCCCAGGGCTGCCTGGGCACATGCCATATAGTAGCTGCAATAGAGCATATTGGTGTTGGCTTCATCACGGTTAGCCTCCATCTTAATAGCCTTCAGGTATATCTCCCACCTCTGGGTCAGCTTCACCAGTGCGGCATAGTCCTGTTTCAGGTTAAGCACGTCGGCATAATAAGGATAGAGATCGGCAAGGATGGTGGGATAAGGATGGATATCCGACATGATCTCCAGTCCTTTCTGGTAGTTCTTGATACTCTCGTCAAGGACATTCAGAATGGTATAGATGCTACCCATAGTATAATAGGCAATACCTAACCCCAGCTTATAATCCCTGTTCTTCGCGTCTTCAAACATCTCCTGGGCGACACGCAAGGCCTGGTTGGGTTTTCCAGAATACAAATAGGTGTTGGCAAGGGCAGCCCATATCTCGTAATACTGATCCCACTTCTGGTAGTTGCTCAGGGTACGCATATCACGGGGGACATGATAGATGACCGAATCATTCATGTCATTATTGAAGAAATAGACTATACGGTTCCTGATGGCACCTGACTCACGGTCGTACTGCTTCGTAGCATGGCAGTAGTTAATCAGTTCGTTCAGGCACCTGACCTGTAACCCCATATCGTCTATCGTGAGACTCTTATTATACATATCCACCATAATATCCGTGCGAGTCACCGGGTCTGTGGTCTTCTCCAATAATTTCCGCAGCTCGTCCATCGTGGCGGCATGGGCAGACAGCAACGCCACAAAGGTTAGGATCAGGGTGATATGTCGTTTCAGGTTTCTCATGTGCTATACGATGATTCGGGTCTTATGGTAGTTCTCCCTGAAGGCAGAGGGGGAACAGTTCTTCTTTTTCTTGAAGATACGGTTGAAATTACTGAGGTTATTGAATCCACAGGAGTAACTGATCTCCGCAATACTCTTGGATGTGTCTACCAACATCCTGCTGGCATAGCCGAGACGGATGTCAATGATATAGTCACTGAGGTTACGTCCTGTGCGCAACTTGAAGAAGCGGCTGAATGCCGAGGGGCTCATCCCTGCGACATCCGCCAATACGGAAAGACGTATCTCATCCGTATAGTTCTTGTTGATATAGTTCTTGACTTTCAGTACACGACGAGAGTCACTCTCTACATCCACCTTTGCGAAACTACTGGTTGCCAGCGTACGGGCACCTTCACATTTCGACAGCTCGTAGAGAATTGTCATAAACTGGAGAAACGCATAGAAGCCGTCCTTGATGGTGCTCAGGGTGTCTATCTGATTATAGACATGCATGATGGCATCTATGGGGAAGCATAATCCCTTCCTTGCCTCCGCCATCATCTTTTGTATGGAATGGAAAGGATTGCGGGAGATAAATCCGTTCTCACTCATGTCAAGATGGAACTGAATCGTCACTTCGCGGATGTTCTCACTGGTGCAGGTGTTCTGTTCCCACACATGTTCCAGGTCAGGACTGGTGATTAATACCAGGTCATATTCACCAACGATCTCATTAGAGTCACCGACGATACGGCGCACACCGGAAGCGTGCTCCACAAAATTCAGTTCGAAAGCTTCATGGTTGTGTATAGGATAAGTAAACTCTTTTTTCCTGCGGTCAGCAATATAAAGAGAGTCCTTACCCATCAAAGGGGTTATCTCACGAATGACCCTGCCCTCTTCCATTCATTTTATATCTTCAGTTCCTTCATAATCTCACTCATACGCTGCAAGGTAGAGATACGTGTTGGCACGAGAGGAAGACGGAGTATATTCTGGATATATCCCATCTCATGGAGCATCGCCTTCACACCGGCAGGGTTGCCGTCAACGAAAAGAAGGGAGAAAAGGTCAGTAAAGCGATGGTGTATCTTACGGGCACCGTCATACTCTCCTCTCATCTGAAGGCGAATCATCTTGGAGAACTCACGGGGCAGAGCATTGCCGATAACACTGATGACACCCACTGCACCGCAGGAGATCATCGGGAATGTCAGGGCATCGTCACCGGAGATGACATCAAAGTCCTTGGGTTTGTTCTTGATAATCTCATCAACCTGCTCCAGGTTACCGCTGGCTTCCTTGATGGCTACAATATTCTGACAGTCACGAGCAAGGCGTACGGTTGTCTCTGCCTTCATATTAACACCTGTACGCCCCGGCACATTATACAGGACGACAGGTAATGAGGTTGCAGATGCGATAGCCTTGAAATGCTGATAGAGTCCTTCCTGCGAGGGCTTGTTATAATAAGGGCATACACTGAGTATGCCGTCAATACCCTGAAAGTCCCTAGTTTGCAGCTCTTCTATAATAGCAGCAGTGTTGTATCCTCCACATCCCATGAGAATAGGTACCCTGCCTCCTACCAGACTAACAACCAAATCCTTGATCTTTTGTTTCTCCTCTGTTGTCAGTGTGGGGGTCTCGCCGGTAGTGGCGAGGATGCAAAAGAAGTCTGCTCCGTTGTCTAACTGATATTCCACAAGACGCATCAGTGCCTTATAATCCACTGAACCGTCTTCCTGAAACGGAGTAATCAGTGCTATACCTAATCCTTTGAAGATGTTATGTACCATAAAAAAATCGATTTCCGTTTGCAAAAGTACATAAATTATCTGTAATTTATGACTTATTTACTAAAAAAATGTATGACGGACACCAAAACAAATAGGAAATAGAACAAAAATTGCTCTATTTCCTAATACTCTTTGTATATATATGCTTATAGCTTACGCAACACGACAGCGGAACGGGCTGGGATATAGAGTTTCAACCACTCCTTATGGTCTTGCACATATAACGGATCATAGTTGGTGAAATGGGTGATGCTGTCATCTGCGAACCCATTACCTCCAAACTCCTTCGCATCCGTATTGAGTACTACTTCATAAGAACCTGTCGGTACAAGGAACCCATAGTCTGTATATGAACGCGTCGGTGAGAAGTTAAATACGAACACAAGGTCACCTCGCATATAGCACAACACCTGGTCCCCGTCGTCATGCCATATCTCCGTCACAGGTGTCGCCTGGAAATTCTTCTGACTCTTGATAACCTCCAGCATCTTACGGTCGAAGTCACCTAACCAGTGATAGCAGAGATCCTTGTTGTCTACCAGATTCCACTGACGGCGTGCATACTTATAGCTCCATCCATTACCCTCACGTGGGAAGTCTATCCATTCTGGATGTCCGAACTCATTACCCATAAAGTTCAGGTAGCCACCGTTGATAGCTCCTGCCGTCACCAGACGAATCATCTTATGGAGGGCAATACCACGCTGGGCGATATCGTTCACATCCTTCTTGGCGAAATGCCAGTACATATCGGCATCTATCAGACGGAAGATGATGGTCTTGTCACCCACCAGCGCCTGGTCGTGACTCTCACAATAGGAAATGGTTTTCTCGTCAGGACGACGGTTTTTGACCTCCCAGAAGATACTGCAGACGTTGATGTCTTCGTCGCGGACTTCCTTGATGGTCTTTATCCAATAGTCGGGGATATTCATCGCCATACGGTAATCGAATCCATAGCCACCATCCTCAAACTTAGCAGCGAGACCCGGCATACCGGAAACCTCCTCGGCAATCGTGATGGCATTGGGATTGACTTCATGTATCAGGCAGTTGGCAAGGGTCAGATAACAGATGGCATTATCATCCTCATGGCCATTGAAATAGTCACCATATCCGCCAAAAGCCTCACCTAATCCGTGACTATAATATAACATAGAGGTAACACCGTCGAAGCGGAAACCGTCGAACTTATATTCCTCCAGCCAATACTTACAATTGGAGAGTAGGAAATGCAGTACGTCATCCTTTCCGTAATCGAAACAGAGGGAGTCCCATGCCGGATGCTCATGGCGGTCACCAGGATAGAAATACTGGTTGGGGTCGCCTGCCAGATTACCTAAGCCTTCCACTTCATTTTTCACCGCATGAGAGTGGACGATGTCCATAATCACGGCAATACCCATCTTATGGGCTGTATCAATCATCTCCTTCAGATCCTCAGGGGTACCGAAACGGCTGGAAGGAGCAAAGAAACTGGATACGTGATAACCAAAGGAGCCATAGTAGGGGTGCTCCTGAATAGCCATCACCTGAATGGCATTATATCCGTCCTTCTTGACACGGGGCAGCACATTCTTCGTGAATTCCTTATAAGTACCGACTTTCTCTGCATCTTGTGACATGCCCACATGGCATTCATAGATCAGCAAGGGGTTCTTGCTGGGCTTGAAGTTCTTCTTTTTCCATACATAGGGCTGCTCGGGATTCCATACTTGAGCAGAGAATATCTTGGTCTGGTCGTCCTGAACGACACGACGGCACCAGGCAGGAATACGCTCACCTTCTCCCCCATTCCACTTGACTTTCATCTTGTAAAGCTGCCCATGCTTAATGGCTTTTTCTGAAAGTTTCAACTCCCAGTTGCCTGTGCCTTCAATACGCTTGCACTTGAATTTCTCTGACTCCTGCCAGTTATTGAAATCACCTATCAGATAAATCTCTGTGGCATTTGGTGCCCACTCACGGAAGACCCATCCTTTGGCGAGCTTGTGAAGTCCGAAATAAAGGTGACCGGAAGCAAACTGTGACAGTGTCTGCTTTCCATTACGCGTCAACTGATTGATTTTCCATACCGCATGGTCATGGCGACCACGAATAGCATCTTCAAATGGTTCGAGCCATGAATCATCTCTAACCAGTCCAATGTGTTGAGGTTCTTCTTTTCTCTTTATTACTTTCTTGACTGTTTTCTTGACCGTAGTCTTCTTGGTTGTTGCCATAGTATTATGTTTATTAATTCTTATCTACTTCCCTGCGTCCACGGGTATATGTACCCTGTGCGGTGATATTACCGTTGGCATCCTTCTCTACAAAACGACCGTCACGTCGGTCATCTACGTAAGACCCTTCAAACCGTTTACCGTCCTTGTCCTGTTCAATAGCAGGACCATTACGCTTGCCATCCTTGAAGTGCCCCTTGAACTTAGAACCGTCGGCATATCGTGCTATACCCTCTCCATGAATAGTTCCATCCTTGAATTGTCCTTCAAAGACATCTCCGTTTTTCATGGTCAGCTTACCTTTTCCATTAGGCTTGTCTTGATTCCACTGCCCCTGGTATACATTTCCGTTCTTCCAGACAAGCATACCTTCTCCCTGCTTGTCACCATTGACAAAGCTTCCTGTATACTTGTCTCCATTGGCATAACGGAACACACCTTGACCGGTGCGCTCACCTTGATAATAGTCACCTTCATAAACATCACCACTCTGGAATTTATAAATTCCTTTTCCATTGGGAGTGTCTTCCTTCCATTGCCCCACATAAAGGTCTCCATTGGAATATTGGAACACACCTTTACCCTGACGGAGGTTATTCTCATACTGACCGTCGTATGAGGACCCGTCCGGCCATGTAAAAATACCCTTACCACTCTTCATGTCATCCTTCCATTGTCCGACATAGGAGGCACCTCCCTTAAACGTGTATGTTCCTTGTCCGTTGCGTTTGTCAGCTTTCCACTGACCGTCATAGACATCCCCGTTGAAATAATACATGATGCCGTGACCTTGTTGTTCATCAGAATACCAAAGTCCTACATATTTATTATTATTCTGAAAATAGAAAGTTCCCTGTCCGTGCTGATGGTCTTGGAACCATTCTCCTTCATATTTCTCACCGTCAGAAAAGGTGTAGGTACCTTTTCCCTGCCGCTTGCCTTTCTCATACTCTCCTTCATACCAGTCTCCATTCTTGTAAACAGCACGTCCCTTGCCTTGAGGCTTTCCTGCAACCATCTCACCTTGATACTCGCCACCGTCTGCAGTAGTACATGAACCCAATGTGATTTTCTGCGCGTATAGCGTCAGAGATGATGTTATAAAAAGAGTAGTTATAATATATCGAATGTTCATAATAGTCTTCGTTTTTTACATGTTAACTCTACAAAGGTATGCTTTTTTTCCGAGACTATCAAAATTTATTAGCGTATATTAACGCAACTTACAGATAATTTCGTACCTTTGCAGAAAAATAAACGATTATGATGAAGTTTATTGGAATCATTCCTGCACGTTATGCATCGACACGTTTTCCAGGCAAGCCGCTGGCACTCCTTGGAGGGAAACCAGTTATACAGCATGTCTATGAAAAAGCGGTCAGCGCATTGGAAGATGCCTATGTCGCTACAGATGACCAGCGTATCTTCGACGTAGTCTGTGGCTTTGGTGGTAAGGCGGTCATGACGCGTGCTGATCACAAAAGTGGAACCGACCGTATTGAAGAGGCTGTGGAGAAAATCGGTACGGATGCTGATGTCATTATCAATATTCAAGGTGATGAGCCTTTCGTACATCCTTCACAGCTGTCAACACTTTGTCAGCTTTTTGATCATCCCCAGACACAGATAGGTACATTAGGAAAACGTTTTGAAACCCTGGAAGCTGTCATGAATCCCAACTCTCCTAAGATTATTATAGATAAGCAAGGATTCGCCATTTATTTCAGTCGTTCCGTTATTCCTTTTATCCGTGGAAAAGAACAGAAAGATTGGCTCCAGCAGTATCCGTTCCTCAAGCATTTAGGTCTTTATGCTTATCGCAAAGAAATACTAAGGGAAATCACACGATTACCCCAGTCTCCGTTGGAAAAAGCAGAGAGTCTGGAACAACTGCGTTGGATAGAAAACGGGTATAAGATTCGTGTTGGGATAACCGATGTGGAGACTGTTGGAATTGATACGCCCGAAGACTTACAACGGGCGGAGGATTTCTTGCAGGTAAATAGGAATTAGTTTGTGTCTTCAAAGAATGAGATATTTTGTTTTTTGTCAAAGTGACCTTGTATTGGAGAAAACCAACGATGGTTATCATATTCCGACAGAACCGCCTATAGAGGTTAAGCCATGGACCACCGTTATGGACATTGACGGTGACAAGGCCTATCGTATCGATCATCCTGTGACTGACCAGGAACGTTATGAGATGTGCGGTCTTCGACAGAGTTACTATAAGTTATCGTCGGAAGATTATCTGAAAGCTGGTAAATGCCAGGAACTCTTGTATTGGGATTCAAACACCAAATATTGTGGAGTCTGTGGCGGTCTTATGCATTTCGATACCCCAATCTCAAAGAAGTGTGAACAGTGTGGCAAAGAGATATGGCCACAGTTGGCAACCGCAGTCATTGTGTTAGTGCGAAAAGAAGACAAGGTATTGCTTGTACATGCCAAGAATTTTCGAACAGACTTCTATGGATTGGTGGCAGGTTTTGTGGAGACAGGAGAGACTTTGGAGGAGGCTGTCCACCGAGAAGTTATGGAAGAGACAGGACTGCATATCAAGAATCTGGTATATTTTGCATCGCAGCCATGGCCCTACCCTTGTGGCCTGATGGTAGGCTTTATGGCAGATTATGATGGAGGCAAGATACATCTTCAACGGTCTGAACTGTCGAAAGGGTCTTGGTTCGACAAAGACCATCTGCCACAGATTCCCGAGAAGCTCTCTATCGCGCGACAATTGATTGATCATTGGCTGGAGGAACAGAACAATTGAAACGCCACATTACCATAGCTGATATTTGTATAGTTGTCCTATTAGGACTGCTAAATCCTTTTTCCCCATTGATTCATCCGAAACGTTCAATGGCAATAGGAGATAAAGTGATTGTGACAGTTCACCTACGTCCTTCTGATGACTCCCTTATCCACGCACTTCAATTGACAAAAGATGAAATGGAAGAGATGCAGTATTACCTCCGAAGTCATCAAGTTGCTGACGAGGGCTACAACTTAATTGCTGCCCACCACACCAAGCTCTATCAGCGACATCAATATTTAGAAGCCCTTTTATTGAAAGACTCCACACAATATTACACCTATGATACCATTCATGCCAGACAACGTCCTATGGTTGCTGTCAAAGTAAAAGGAGGATTATGGTATGCAGGTCATTTCCATATCCAACGGGAATTGGCTGGAAGAGGAATTGTAAAGGATGACAAGGGAAGAATTGTGAGAGCACTATGGGAGCATGACACCGTTGTAGTTGCAAAAAGGACTGACACGTTAGGATTATATATAGGACAGATGGATGAGCGAATGATGGCATCAGGACAAGGTCAATATCATTCTATCGACGGCAGTCATTACGAAGGGTTGTGGAAAGATGACAAAAGAAACGGTTTTGGCTTTGAGTCATCCCCTTACCACCAGTTGCGTGTAGGAGAATGGAAGAACGGACGCTTTATGGGTGAACGGCTTCGCTATACCACAGAACGAATCTATGGTATTGACATTTCACGTCATCAGCACGAGAAAGGACGACAGCGTTTCAATATCAATTGGAAAAACATGAGAATCCTGTCGTTAGGTAAAAGACATGATGCCGGAGGGCAGACATTTCCAGTCTCATTCGTATACATCAAGTCTACTGAGGGTACAACCATCCGTAACCGTTATTTCCTCAAGGATTACACCAGTGCCCGTGCCCAGGGAATCCATGTTGGAGCCTATCATTTCTTTTCCATTAAAACATCAGCATTGGAACAAGCGACCTATTTTGTCAATAACACCTTGTTCCGACCAGGTGACTTTCCTCCGGTCCTTGATGTAGAACCGTCAGAGTCACAAATAGAAGCCCTTGGTGATGATGAGCTTATGCGACGTATTCGTATCTTTATGGAATATGTGGAACGAAGAACGCATATGCGCCCTATTCTATATGTCAACCAGAACTTCATTTTCCGTCATATGTCAAAAGCAACGGATATCAAGAAGAAATATAATGTATGGATTGCCCGCTATGGGGAATATAAGCCAGATGTCAAATTGGTCTACTGGCAGTTGTCATCGACAGGTAAGGTCCAAGGTATTACGGGAGATGTTGATATCAATGTATTCAACGGTTATCAAGGACAATTTGCTGAATTCGTACGTACAGGTTATCATAGGTAGAAATCCCTAGTCAGAGTCTTGTATTCTTCGTCACCAATGGTAATAATATGAAACTCTTTCTCTACAGGATGCTTCACAAATGAAAGTAAATAACGCCTTGCCGGTTTATTCTCTACAGTACGGATTCCTAATATACGATGCTGAAAGAATCCAATAAAAGTCGCCTCGTCTTCCATCTGTTGCTTATAATCGAAAGGAACGATTACAGAGAATTCCCCTTCATCTGCCAACATCCTGTATGCGGCTTGCATCAGTTCCGCATAACTCAACGTATCCGTATGTCGTGCGATGCTCCTTTGTTGATCGGGTGCCTTCAGGGAATCACTGAAATAAGGTGGATTACAAACGATAGCGTCATAAAACCCCTGATGTTGTTGAACCGCTTCTCTCGTAATGACGATCTGTGAAGCGAAGGAAGAATTGCTGACATTCACTTTTGCTTGTTCTACAGCACCTTCGTCAATATCAAGTCCTACGATTGCTGCCTCCGGATAACGCTGTGCCATCATCAAGGCGACCAGCCCTGTACCAGTTCCGATATCCAAGATTCTCTTACCGCCTAGAGACCATACCCCCAGCATCACTCCGTCCATGCCAACCTTCATGGCACATAGGTCCTGTCTTACTGCAAATCGTTTGAATTTAAACATTAGCCGTCGTTTTCGGGGTGCGAAGATAGACATTTTATTCCAAAATACAAAGCGAATATCCGAAAAAAACAGTTTTCTTTTTGTATTTTGCTCACTTATTTGTACCTTTGCAACCTATTATGGAAGAAACAATCAATTTATATATGGACAATAGAAACAGGTCTTTTTCTATGATTGCCGATGTAGAAGGCGATTATGGCGACCTGAGTAATGTGGAAATCCCCACCTCTCTCCCGATATTAGCTGTTCGTAATATCGTGTTATTCCCAGGTGTCATCACCCCGATTCTGATAGGAAGAGAATCAAGTATGAAGGTCGTTCGAATGGCAGAGAAGTCGAATGCCGTTATTGGCGTGTTCTGCCAGCGTGATCCGGAAACAGAACAACCTATTCGCGCAGACCTTTATGATATGGGAGTCTTTGCAAAGGTCTTAAAGCTGCTGACATTGCCGAATGGTAATATCACTGCCATTATTCAGGGACTCGGTCGTATCAGACTGTTAGAGTTGCAAAAATATAAGCCTTATCTGGTAGGACATGTGGAAATCGCACCGGAGATTGAACCTGAGAAGAATGACCATGAGTTCAAGACTGCCATGGATGACCTGCGTAATCAGACAGCTGAATATATTAAGCTCAACGATGAGATTCCAGAAGAAGCAGCCTTTGCCATTAAGAATGTTGACAACAATATGATGGCATTGAACTTTATCTGTTGCAACCTGCCCTTCTCTGTTAAGGAGAAGATGATGCTGCTGATGATGGCCTCCATTAAGGAACGCCTGTTCAATACTATGAAGATTGTCAATCGTGAGATTGAGTTGCAGACGTTGAAACTCGACATCCGCAACAAGACTCGTGATGATATTGACGAACAACAACGTAATTACTTCTTGCAGCAACAGATCAAGAACTTGCAGGCAGAGATGGGTAACGAGAGCTCTCCAGAGAAAAAGGAATTGATGGAGAAGGCTACGGAAAAGCATTGGAGTGAGGATGTGGAACGCATCTTCTACCGTGAGGCCGACAAACTTGACCAGTTAAATCCGCAAAGTCCTGAGTTTAATATCCAACTCACCTATCTGCAGAACTTTGTATCCCTGCCATGGGATGAGTGTACTATTGATGACCTAAACCTCGACCGTGCCCAAAAGATATTAGACCGCGACCATTATGGAATGGAAAAGGTAAAAGAACGTATCCTTGAGTATATCGCAGTTCTTTCTTTAAGAGGCGACTTGAAATCACCGATACTCTGTCTTTATGGTCCTCCGGGAGTAGGAAAAACAAGTCTTGGCAAGTCTATTGCCGATGCAATGAATCGTAAATATGTACGTGTTTCATTGGGTGGTCTGCATGATGAGGCTGAGATTCGCGGACACCGTCGTACCTATATCGGTGCCATGCCTGGACGTATCATCAAGAATATCCAGAAGGCAGGTTCTAGTAATCCTGTGTTCATCCTTGACGAGATAGACAAGGTAACACAGATGACACACAATGGTGACCCAGCCTCTGCTTTGTTGGAAGTATTAGACCCCGAACAGAACAACGCATTCCACGATAATTATCTGGATGTGGACTACGATCTTTCCAAAGTGCTCTTCATCGCTACTGCTAATAACCTCAGCACCATACCTAAACCATTACTCGATCGTATGGAAATCATAGAGGTCTCAGGTTATATTACAGAGGAGAAATACGAGATTGCCAAACGTCATCTGATTCCGAAAGAGAAAGAGAATACAGGTCTGAATGATAAGGGACTGACCTTTAATAAGGCTGCCATTGAGAAGATTATAGAGCAATATACTCGGGAAAGTGGTGTACGCCAGTTAGAGAAACAAATCAACAAAGCCCTCCGGAAGATGGCATTCCAGAAGGCAAAAGACGGAGAATTGCCATTCCTGAAGATTACTCCAACAGAAATTGAAGGACTGTTAGGAAAACCACCTTTCTATCGTGACATCTATCAGGGTAATGCCTATGCTGGTGTCGTTACTGGTCTTGCATGGACAAGCGTAGGCGGTGAGATATTGTTTATAGAAACGTCTCTTTCCAAAGGAAAAGGCGCTAAACTTACTTTAACAGGTAATCTTGGAGATGTCATGAAGGAGAGTGCCGTCATCGCTTTAGAGTATGTGAAGGCACATGTTGACATCCTTAGCATTGACTATCGTATCTTCGACAACTGGAATATCCATATCCATGTACCAGAAGGAGCAACACCGAAAGACGGACCGTCTGCTGGTATTACCATAGCAACATCGATAGCTTCTGCACTGACTCAGCGAAAGGTACGTAAGAATACTGCCATGACGGGTGAGATTACCCTGCGTGGTAAGGTGTTGCCTGTCGGTGGCATTAAAGAGAAGATTCTTGCTGCCAAGCGCGCAGGTATCACAGATATCGTTATGTGCCGTGATAACCAAAAGGACATTGAAGAGATTCCTGAGATGTATCTGAAAGGTGTCAATTTCCATTATGTGGAGAATGTTCAGGATGTGTGGAACTTCGCCTTGACAGATGAGATTGTCAGTAATCCACTGAAATTCGATATTCCAGAAGAGAAAGACGAGAAGAAATGACTTTTGAACTGCAACATACGGATTCCGCAAGTGAAGCACGTACTGGTATCATCACTACTGATCACGGGCAAATCAGAACTCCTATCTTTATGCCTGTGGGAACTTGTGGGAGCGTGAAAGGTGTTCATTTCTCTGAATTACGAGAACAGGTAAAAGCACAGATCATTTTAGGGAACACCTATCATCTTTATCTTCGTCCAGGACTGGATATTCTTCGTAAAGCTGGTGGCTTACATCAGTTTAACACATGGGATAGTCCAATCCTTACCGACTCTGGAGGTTTTCAGGTGTTTTCACTGACCGGTATCCGTAAACTGCGCGAAGAAGGTTGTGAGTTCCAGAGTCATATTGACGGTTCCCGCCATATCTTCACACCAGAGAATGTGATAGACACTGAACGTATCATCGGTGCAGATATCATCATGGCACTCGATGAGTGTCCTCCCGGACAGAGTGACTATCAATACGCTAAGAAATCATTAGGACTCACCCAGCGTTGGCTTGATCGTTGCATCAAGCGTTTCGAAGAGACGGAGCCTCTTTATGGTTATCATCAGTGCCTCTTTCCCATTGTTCAGGGATGTACATTTAAAGACCTCCGACAAGAGGCAGCCAAACATGTTGCCGACAAAGGAGCAGACGGGAATGCCATTGGTGGTCTTGCCGTCGGTGAGCCCACAGAGGTGATGTATGAGATGATAGAGGTGGTTAATGAGATATTACCTAAGGACAAGCCCCGCTATCTAATGGGAGTCGGTACACCTCAGAACATACTGGAAGCTATTGAGCGCGGCGTGGATATGTTTGATTGTGTGATGCCTACCCGTAATGGACGTAATGCGATGCTGTTCACCTATCAAGGAACCATGAATATGCGCAATAAGAAATGGGAAGATGATTTCTCTCCTATCGATCCTGAAGGTTGTGATATCGACCGCATACATACCAAGGCATACCTGCATCATCTGTTCAAGGCACAGGAGCTCCTTGCCATGCAGATAGCCTCCATCCATAATCTTGCATTCTATCTGCGACTGGTGACAGATGCCCGACAGCATATCGAACAAGGGGATTTCATACAATGGAAACGGTCTGTTATTGAGGATTTGGGACGAAGACGATGATAGAGCAATGGAATGATATTAAGAATAAGGTAAGGCGTTGGTGGCTACGACTGCTCATCCTGTTGCATCCGCTGATGAAGCGGTTCCAAAGTCTGCCATGGGAAAGACTTGCTCCCTTGAAGAAACTGAACCCCTTCAAGTACATCAAGCGGATGGACTGGTATATCATTAAGAAGTTCATTGGCACCTATATTTATTCTATTGCCCTGATTATCTCTATCTCTATCGTCTTTGACATTAATGAGAACCTGGCGAAATTCACGACTAATCATGCTCCGTTACGTGCTATAGTATTTGACTACTACGCTAATTTCGTACCGTATTTCGCCAACTTGTTCTCACCATTGTTCGTCTTCATCGCCGTTATATTCTTCACCTCTAAGCTGGCTGGAAACTCTGAGATTATAGCCATGCTGGCATGTGGTATGAGTTTCAAGCGCTTGTTACGTCCTTATCTGATCTCTGCGGCATTAATAGCAGTTCTGAATTTCTACCTTGGGGCATATATCATTCCAAAAGGCACCGTTGTCAGGCATGACTTTGAGTCATTATATAAGAACAGCAAGAGAAACACCACCGCCTCCAATATCCAGTTGATGGTTGACCGTGGAACGGTGGCTTATATTTCACAATATGACGATACGCGAAAGACGGGTTATGGTTTTTCACTATATAAGTTTGAGAAGAAAAAACTGGTCAGTCACATGACGGCAAGTATCATACAATATGATACCATCTCAGACTCCCACTATCATTGGAAAGCCAGAAGTTATAAGATCCGTGAACTAAAGGGCATGAGGGAGAAAATCACCAGTGGCTCTGAGATTGACACACTGATACAGATGGAGCCGATGGACCTTATCTTCTCCAAGGGTCAGCAGGAGACATTCACCTCCCCGGAACTGCTTCGCTATATCTCCAAGCAACAATCACGTGGCTCAAGCAATGTTGTACAGTATGAAGTGGAATACCATAAGCGGATAGCGACCTCCTTCGCATCATTTATCCTGACGATAATAGGTGTGTCGTTATCGTCCAGAAAGCGAAAAGGCGGTATGGGTATGTATCTGGGCATCGGATTGGCACTCTCGTTCTCTTATATCCTCTTGCAGACCATCAGTTCCACTTTTGCCATTAATGCGGACACGCCACCCATGCTTGCTGCGTGGGTACCCAATATCCTATATGCCATTATCGCCTATTTCTGTTACAGACATGCCCCTAACTGATGAATTTTGAAGAAACATATTTAAACGACAATATCCTTGATGCTCTTTACGACATGCGTTTCGAGGAGATGACACCCATCCAGGAGAAATGTATCCCTGAGATTCTTGACGGTCATGACTTGATTGGTGTCGCACAGACGGGCACAGGTAAGACCGCTGCCTATCTGTTGCCTGTACTCAGTATGCTGGATGACGGAGGCTTTCCCAAAGATGCAGTCAACTGTATCGTGATGTCCCCTACTCGTGAACTTGCCCAGCAGATTGATCAGGCTATGCAGGGGTTCGGTTATTATCTGAACGGGATATCAAGTGTTGCCGTCTATGGCGGTAATGACGGCAACCGCTTTGACCAAGAGACACGTGGACTGAAGATGGGAGCTGATGTCATTATCGCTACTCCGGGACGTCTGCTCTCCCATATCCGCATGGGACATATCGATCTCTCACGTTTGTCTTTCTTCATTCTTGATGAGGCAGACCGTATGCTGGATATGGGATTCTCAGATGATATCCTCCAGATAGCCAAGTTACTTCCCAGAGATCATCAGACGATCATGTTCTCGGCAACGATGCCTGACAAGATACAGCAACTCGCGCGTACCTTATTATATAATCCTGTAGAGGTAAAGATTGCTGTCAGCAAACCAGCGGAGAAGATACAACAGTCCGCCTATCTGTGTTATGAACCACAGAAACTGGGTGTCATCCGCCATCTCTTCAAGAACGGAGAACTGCATCGTGTGATTATCTTCTCCGGCAAGAAGGACAAAGTGAAGGATATCACACGGGAGTTACAGCGGATACACATCAACTGTGCACAGATGCACAGTGATCTCAGCCAACAGGAGCGTGACGATGTGATGTACCGTTTCAAGACTGGACAGGTTGATGTGCTGATAGCAACAGATATTGTGGCACGAGGTATTGACATTGACGATATCCTCATGGTCATCAACTATGATGTGCCCAGGGATGCTGAAGACTATGTACACCGTATCGGGCGCACAGCCCGTGCACAGCGTGACGGTGTCGCCATCACATTCGTTTCTGATAATGACATGCGTTTCTTCTCTGACATAGAGCGTTTCCTGGGGAAAGACATCACTAAGAACCCGTTACCAGAAGCCCTTGGCGAGGCACCAGAATATAAGGTTTCTGCTCCCAGAAAGTCTACCAGAGGACGTGGCGGAAGAGGACGAGGAGGCTATCACCAGAGAAGAAACAAAGGAAAAGGCAACAGTAGGAATCATCAGCATCAGAAAAAAGAGTAAAACGTTTGCACAGCTTTTTTGCACTTTTTTCTTAAAAAATGTTTCGTTGTGTGGGAACACAGCCTATTTGTCGAAAAATAATAGGTAAAAAGTTTTGGTAGTATTAAAAAATGTTGTACTTTTGCAACCAGTTATCCTGAAAACAATCTTTTTACCTTAAAAGGACTAATACCTATTGAAGATATGAAGCGGTTGCCTGTGAGGGTCATCGCTTTGTTTTTTTCTCCCCATTTTCTTGGTTGTTTCAAATATATTTTGTACCTTTGCGCCCGATTTAGTCCGTGGTGGCTCAGTTAAGTCGTGGCACGAAGCCATGCGCCATGCGGAAAAACCCGTTTAAAATAACAAAACAATGTACGCAATTGTAGAGATTAACGGTCAGCAGTTCAAGGCTGAAGAGGGTAAGAAACTCTTCATCAACCACATGAAGGATGTGGAGGCTGGTAAGACTGTTGAATTTGACAAGGTACTGCTTGTCGACAATGATGGTTCAGTACAGGTAGGTGCACCCACCGTAAGTGGTGCCAAGGTTGTGTGTGAAGTTGTCAATCCCCTTGTAAAGGGTGAGAAGGTGATCGTCTTCAAGATGAAGCGTCGTAAGGACTCTCGCAAGAAGAACGGACACCGTCAGCAATACACACAGGTAGAAGTTAAATCAGTAATCGCTTAAAAACGTAGGAGGAACAAGAAATGGCACATAAAAAAGGTGTAGGTAGTTCTAAGAACGGCCGTGAGTCAGCAGCTCAGCGACTCGGCATTAAGATTTTCGGTGGCCAGAAGGTTGTTGCAGGCAACATTATTGTTCGCCAGCGTGGCTCTAAGCACAACCCCGGTAACAATGTTGGTATGGGTAAGGATGATACTCTCTATGCACTTGTTGACGGAACAGTCCAGTTCCACAAGGGCAAGCGCAACAAGAGTGTTGTATCAGTAATCCCTGAAGCATAACGCCGACGAGAACAAACAAAGATAATTTATTCCAAACAAACACAGAAAATCCCAAATCTCTTTCGAGGTTTGGGATTTCTGCATTATTTAATATAGTCCTTGATGACTTCATCACAGAGAGGACGGATGGCTTCCGCGTCGTTTGTTGTAGCAAGTCCTACCACCCTCATACCTGCCGCCCTACCCGCTTTCAGTCCATTGAAACTGTCCTCGAAGACCACACACTCCTTTGGATGAGCCCCAAAACGGGCAGCGGCTTTCAGGTAGCAGTCAGGATGCGGCTTAGAGTAATCGAAGTCCTCAGAGGTCAGGATGGCATCAAACAACTTCTTGAACTCAGGGTGCTGCCGATACACACTCTCCATCTTCTGTTGGTTGGAACTGGTCACCACTGCTGTCTTCACGCCTTGCTTTCGTAAATTGTCAATAAACGCCTCAAAACCAGCAATATATAAATAGTTCATAGAAGCCTCGTAAGCATTCAGCCGTTCCGTTATCATGGTCTGTTTCTCCTTCAGTTCCCCAGAGAACCAAGCGTCATAAATCTGATCCAGAGTCTGTCCTTTAATCTCATATTCCAGTCCAGGATGCTCAGGATGGAACTCCCTGCACTGTGCTCCCCAGAACACAGTATATTGAGGTTCTGTGTCAAACACAACACCATCCAGATCAAATAAAGCAGCCTTTATCTTTTTCATAATCTGTCGACAAAGGTAATGTAAATATTCGATTTAACGAACAAAATAGTCGTATATTTTATGATTCACCCAGAGTTTTCACGTGTTCGGAACTTCCAAACCACCTGTTGACTGGAGTCATCAGGGTTATCGACTGGAGTCAGCAGGTCTGTCGACTGGAGTCAGCAGGGTTGTTGACTGGAGTCGACAACCAGAAAGGAAGCTTGTAACACATGCATACAACGGCACTTTCCATCGCAAACAACGGCACCTACAACAACAAAGGATGGCATCTGCAACTCACAGGTGCCATCCTTTTGTGTTGTCATACATATCCTTTTGTATCGTCATCCAAATCCTTTTGTCACTTTCGGCATAAATACCAGACGACAATGATACCGAGAAGTCCGATAACAAGGAGAATGACAGTGAGGTTAAGTAACGGCTTATAGACATGTTGCGGTACGACGACAGCCACAGTCCAGTCCACGCGATCAATCGGTCCGTAATAGACTGTTGACGGCACACCGTCAATATCCATATTAATAGTACCTTTGTTCTCCTCTTCCATCTCCCGTTTGAGGTATTCCTTTGTGAAAGCCACGTCCTTTCCCTCAGGGGAGACGATACAGCTGCCGTCGCTATTATTGATGATAACGGTATAGAATTCAGTATCCCTGACATATCTGTTTATCAAGGCACCATTCTTGATTTGCTCATTGATAATCTGCAGTTCCTTGGCCAACCACTCAAAAGTCATATCAGCTCCACAGACACAGGCGAGCTGTCCCTTTTCGTTGAAGACGGGTTTGACGAAGGTGGTGTAATGTCCGCTGATGGCTGTCCCGTCATTATAGTAATATGGATCCGACCAGAAACTGTCCTTTGATTTCTTGGCACGGATATACCATTCGGACTTATGGTAGTTGTGATTGGCTGAGCCAACGTCACGAACCTCGAAGGCGCTGCTGTCAATATGGTGGACATAAGGCTCGAACCACTGTCCCTTCTGTGGGAAGTAGTTCGGTTCAAAGGCTGCGAAATAACCTCTGACCTTTGGATTCAGACTGGTCTTACTCTGCAAGGCGGCAATAACAGATTCTGGAGAGTCGAGATGTTTCTCTACTTCGTCAAACTCATTCATGGCATTCATCTCCATACTCCGAATCATGTTGGCGATTTTCTCGGAGGTGACCGTCATGATACCTACATAGCGTACATGATGCTCGGCCTCCATGGATTGATAGCAGGTACGATAAGCGATAGCACCGAAAATGAGAAAGACAACAAGTATTGTAAGGACAATATGTAATCGTCGGTTACATGGTATAGTAGGTGTTGTGGATTGATTCTCCATTGTTTTAGTTTGCGTTATTTCGCTTGCAAATTTACATATTTTTATTATATATTATCTTTTTTGACCCCGAAAAATAGTATTTTTCGTTTATTTTTATGGTTTTTCGTGGAAAAAAAACTATCTTTGCCTCTCGAATATGACACTGATGACTACATTCCTGAAACAAAAATTATCAGCACGCATCAGTCTGATGGTAGTACTCTCAACGGGAATACTGCTGATGCTATCGTTGTCAGTGATGCTGTATTATTCGAGAAGGGCGATCAAGGAAGAGGTGTTACACAAAGCCACGCATACACTGGAAGGTACTGTGGAGCATATTGACAACACCCTGTTGAGTGTGGAGCAGTCGGCTGGTATCGTCTATTTCAACCTCATGCCCTATATCAATAACCCAGAGAAAGTGCTACATTACTGCCGAGAGCTGGTAGAGGCAAATTCTCATGTCGCAGGTTGTGCCGTCGCCTTTAAGAAAGACTATCTGAAAGACCATCCCTATTATATGGCATGGGTTCACCGCCTTGACGGCAGTAAGAGCTCGTTAGCCTTGAGTGATATCATAGAGGAGACGGATACCACAGGTGTTTATTTGGACCAGCCATGGTTCGAGGAACCGATGTCGCTAAGGATACCTGGCTGGCAACGTCCTATGGTAGGTGAAGATACCGATGAGATTCCCGTCATCACATTCTGTCTGCCTATCATTAGTTCTGACGGCGAACCTATCGGCGTGATGGGTGTCGGCGTGTCACTCAGCCAGTTGTCAGACATCATTATGACAATCAAGCCGTCCCCCAACTCCTACTGTGTCCTGGTTAATAGCGACGGCACATATATCGTACATCCGAATGGAACGAAACTGCATAACCAGAGAATCACCGACTATTCACAAGAAGGAACCGATGCGAGAAGAGCAGCAGAGTCAATGCTCTCTGGTGACACAGACTACGTGCCCTTCCATCTGGACGGCACCAAATATTATGTGTTCTACCGGCCATTCGAGCGTACCTCTGTAGCAGGACGTACTATGGAGAAGATGAGATGGAGTGTAGGTATCGTCTATCCCGAGAACGATATCTACGGCGACTATAACAAACTGCTTCTCTATGTGCTTGCTATCGCACTTGTCAGTTTGTTGTTGTTGTACTTCCTCTGTCAGAGGATAACCCATCGTCAACTGAAGCCGCTACTGATGCTGACGGACAAGGCGCATTACATCGCCAAGGGACATTATGACAGTATCATTCCAGACACTCGACAGGAGGATGAGATAGGACTGTTACAGCAGAACTTCCAGGAAATGCAGAAGTCGCTGGCGGGTCATATGGGTGAACTGGAACAGTTGACTGCTACACTGAAAGAAAACAAGCTGGTACTGGAGGCTGCTTATAACCAAGCTGCGAAGGCTGACCACATGAAGACCGCCTTCCTGCATAACATGACGAACCAGATGGTCACCCCCTCCCACTCCATTGAGAAGGATGTGGAGACCCTTGTCGAGAAAGTCTCGCACGGAGATACTTCAGATATCAGCAAACTGGCTGAGGAAATCCAGAATGAAGGTAAGGTCATCACTGACTTGCTGAGGAATCTGATTAACACATCGGATGAGGATAAGGTACAGTCAGCTGATACACCCATAGGAAAGGAGGCTGCCGATGATTAATATCCGTAAGTCGTTCTCCATGAAGCTCAGTATCAGTGTCCTGCTATTAGCAGTACCTATCTTCTTCATCTCCCTGGCAATACTCTTCTCCCAGTCACGCCACATGATTAAGAGGGAGGCTATAGGACGCGCCAACAGTATGTTAGGTATCGCCATGCAGCGTGTTTACCGCCATGTTATCACGGTAGAGACAGCCACCAATGTCAACAGCTGGCTGATTGCTGAGCATCTGGATCCAGACTCTCTGTTAGACCTGTCCAATCGTATCGTACGACTGAATCCGCATATAGATGCTTGTGGTATCAGTACGGAACCCTACACCTTCCCCCAATACGGACGCTATTTTTCTGTCTATAGTGTCAAAAATGGTAAGACTGCTGATGGTCGTGACTCTATTCGATCGACAGTTGAAAAGCAATATGAGTATTTTGTGAAGGACTGGTATAAGAAAGCACATGACTTGGGAAAGGCATGCTGGACAGACTTCTATGATGAGGCAGACACGCTGGAGTTCATCCTTCCAGGATTGTTGGCATCGTACAGCAAACCTGTATATGATAATACAGGACGAATGGTGGCAATCATCTCCACCGACCTTTCATTGTCTCACCTCTCGAAAGTCATCACACAAGACAAGCCTTATCCTAACTCCTATTTTATGATGGTCAACAAGGATGGCAGGTTCTTTATCCATCCCGATACGACAAAACTCTTCAATCAGACGATCTTCAGTGGTGAGAATCCCAACAAACAGACTGATATCATCGCACTTGGACATGAGATGACGACAGGTGCCGAAGGCTGTATGAATGTTACCTTCGACGGAGAATCGTGTCTGGTATGCTATCGCCCTATACCAGGTACTTTCTGGAGCCTGGCTATCGTTTGTCCATATAGTGACATCTTAGAGGGATACCACAAACAGACATATATCATCATACCTCTACTCATCGTGGGATTCATCGTCATCCTCCTACTCTGCCATCGTACCGTCGGTCTCGCTATTAGTCCCCTCAATCAACTGTTGGAGAAGACACAGAGCATTGCCGCAGGCAATATGGAGATACATATCCCAAATACAAAACGGGATGATGCGGTGGGCCGTCTGCAAAACAGTTTCGCCATGATGTTGCAGTCGCTGAACTTCCATATAGGTAGTGTACGTTATTCTGCAGAACAGGCGAGACTTCGTAACGAGGAACTACAGAAGGCTACAGAGCTGGTGGAAGAGGCTAAACAACAGAAGACCCTCTTCATCCAGAATGTGTCACACCAGATTCGTACGCCACTGAATATCGTTATGGGCTTTGTACAGATACTGGATGATGACACACAGATGAAGACTATATCAAAGGAAGAGCTGAAGAATATTACGGATACCATGAATCACAACTCAAAACTGCTCAGCCGCCTAGTCCTGATGCTTTTTGACAGTTCTGAGACAGGGCTCTATGAGGAGCTTCAGCTTACCAGCCAGAAAGAGAAGGTGTCCTGCAATGAAGTAGCCAAAGAGGCTATTGACCATACTAAGGAGCATTATCCTGATATCCTTATCAACTTCCAGTCAGACGTGACAGACGATTACTGCATACATACAAATCGCCTCTACCTGATGCGTAGTCTGAGAGAGATTCTCTATAATGCAGGAAAATACTCTGACGGCCAACACATATCATTGAATATTACCTTAGTCGACAATGGTGTCCGTTTCATTATTGAAGACACTGGAAAGGGTATTTCTGATGCAGACTGCAAAGATATCTTCAAGTTCTTTGTCAAGGTAGACGATCTCTCTGAGGGACTGGGACTGGGACTTCCTTTGGCAAAGCGTCATATCCAAACCTTAGGTGGTGAGCTGTCCCTTGACACAGACTATCATGAGGGATGCCGATTCATTATCGATCTTCCATCGGCTTGATGAAACGAAGTTCCTTTTTACGTTCTTTTTATTCTTTTTTTGCCAAAGACTAAAAATATTGCACATTTTTTTTGCGAATGTGCAGAAAAGATATTACCTTTGCACAAAATTTTGAATATTGTGCAATGAACGACATACCAAGTTTTAACTCCTATATCGTTAAGACGATTAAGGAGAACTGGCTGCTCGACGCGCTGACAGACTATAAAGGTTCTACGTTGCAGTATCATGACGTAGCCCGTAAGATAGAGAAGCTGCATATCATGATGGAGGCTGCGGGAATAGAGAAAGGTGACCGCATCGCCGTTTGTGGACGTAACTCCGCCCATTGGGCTGTTGCCTATCTCGCCACCCTCACCTATGGCGCCATCATCGTGCCTATCCTCCATGAGTTCAATGGAGAACAGATACATAATATCGTCAACCACTCCGAATCCAAGTTGTTATTCGTAGGTGACTATGTGGTCAAAATGATCGACCCGAAGGAGATGCCAGAACTGGAGGGTATCTTCAACCTTCCTGACTTCTCCTTGCACACCTGCAGGAACGAGAAACTGATGGATGCCCGTGAGCACCTCAACCAGTTGTTCGGTGAGAAATACCCCATGGCGTTCCGTGCTGAGCATATCAACTGGTACGTCGACGACCCGGAGGAGTTGTGTATGCTCAACTATACGAGTGGTACGACAGGGTTCTCTAAGGGTGTGATGATACCCTATCGCGCCCTATGGGGTAACGTGGATTTCTGTATCAAACGCTTAGGGATGAAGATACCGAAATACAGTCGTATGCTGAGTATCCTGCCCATGGCACACATGTACGGACAGGCTATTGAGTTCCTCTTCCCTTTCTGCTCAGGTTACCACCTGTTCTTCCTCAACCGTCTGCCCTCCCCTGCTATTATCGCAGAGGCTTTCAAGACGGTAAGACCCCATCTGGTGGTTGCCGTTCCCTTGATCATCGAGAAGATTATCCGCAAACGGGTATTCCCAAAGATACAGAGCAATGCCGTGAAGATCCTGCTGCAGATGCCCGTCGTCTCCAAGAAAGTGAAGGAGCGTATCTGTCAGGAGGTATATGCCGCCTTTGGTGGTGAGGCTTACGAAGTCATCGTGGGTGGTGCACCCCTGAACCAGGAGATCGAGAAATTCATGATGGACATCGAGTTTCCTATCACTGTCGGCTATGGCACCACAGAATGTGCACCGCTGATAGCCTACAGCGACTACCATGACTTTGTGTCTGGCTCCTGTGGAACAGCAGTAGACCATATGGAGGTGAAGATCCTGTCCAGCAACCCACAGGAGATTGCCGGGGAGATTGTGACGCGGGGCACCAACGTGATGCTGGGCTATTACAAGAACGAGGAGGCTACCCGTAAGGCACTCGACGAGGACGGCTGGTATCATACCGGCGACCTTGCCACGATGTCATGGGATGGTCATCTGTTTATCCGTGGACGCTCGAAGAACATGCTGTTGGGTGCCAACGGACAGAATGTCTACCCGGAGGAGATTGAGGACAAGCTCGGTTCCATGACACTGGTCAGTGAGTGTATCATCGTACAGCGTGGTGACCATCTCGTCGGACTGGTCTATCCTGACATGGACGAGGCAAAGGAGATGGGACTCAACGACGAGGACTTGCTTAACGTGATGGAACAGAACCGTCAGCAACTCAATGAGATACTGCCACCATACAGTCGTCTCAACATGATTGAGCTCCGTGAGGAGGAGTTCGAGAAAACACCGAAGAAAAGTATCAAACGTTACTTATACAAATAACCGTAATCGATATGGAAAACGTACCCAGTTTTAATCAACTTATACAGCAGAGCATCATCGACAATTGGGACCTCGATGCACTGACTGACTACAAAGGAGCCACCCTGCAATTCCATGACGTGGCACGTAAGATAGAGAAACTGCACATCCTGTTTGAGAACTGTGGTGTGGTGAAGGGCGACAAGATAGCCCTCTGCGGACGTAACTCCAGTCAGTGGGCTGTGGCTTTCCTTGCCACCCTGACCTACGGAGCTATCGCCGTACCTATCCTCCATGAGTTCATGGCAGACCAGATTCATAATATTGTCAACCACTCGGATTCCAAACTGCTCTTCGTAGGTGATCATGTAGCGACACAGATTGACCCTACCCAGATGCCGAATCTGGAGGGTATCATCAACAACCCCGACTACTCGCTGATGCTGTCACGCACAGACAAGCTGACCTATGCCCGGGAGCATCTGAATGAGTTGTACGGCAAGAAATTCCCCAAATATTTCCGTAAGGAACACGTACATTATTATATAGAGGAGAGTGGCGAGGAACTGGCAATGATCAACTACACCTCCGGCACAACAGGTTTCTCGAAGGGTGTCATGGTACCCTATCGTGCCCTCTGGTCAAACTACGACTTCGCGGAGTATGTGTTAGGCAAGATTATCGACAAGGGAGACCGTATCATCTCCATCCTCCCGATGGCACACATGTACGGTATGGCTTTCGAGTTTATCTTTGAGTTCCTGCATGGCTGTCATGTATATTATCTCAACCGCATCCCCTCACCTGCCATCATCGCACAGGCTTTTGCGGAGATCAAACCGAAGATTATCATCGCCGTACCATTGGTCATCGAGAAGATTATCCGTAAGAAGGTTTTCCCCAAGATACAGAATAACCGCATGAGACTGTTGCTGTCGATGCCGGTCATCTCGAAGAAGGTACGACAGATGATCTGCAAAGAGGTGGTGAAGGCTTTCGGCGGCGAGCTCTATGAGGTGATCATCGGTGGCGCTGCCTTCAATCAGGAGGTGGAATCTTTCCTGAAGAAAATCGAGTTCCCCTATACCGTCGGCTATGGTGCCACAGAGTGTGCCCCGATTATCTGTTACCGTGACTGGCAGACCTTCGCACAGGGCTCCTGTGGACAGGCTGCCTACCACATGGAGGTGAAGATTAACTCCAGCGACCCTGCCCATAAACCTGGTGAGATTCTCGCCAAGGGACTCAATGTGATGCTGGGTTACTATAAGAACGAGGAAGCCACCAAAGAGACGCTCGACGAGGAAGGCTGGTACCATACTGGCGACCTCGGTACGATGGACTATGACGGAAATGTGTATATCAACGGACGTTCGAAGAACATGCTGCTAGGTCCTAATGGACAGAATATCTACCCGGAGGAGATTGAGGATAAGCTGAACTCCCTGACACTGGTCGTCGAGAGTGTTGTGGTACAGCGTGACACGAAACTCGTCGGACTGGTATATCCCGACTATGACGAGGCGAAGAACATGAACTTCAACGAGGAGGATATCAAGAATATCATGGAGCAGAACCGTCAGCAACTGAACGAACAGTTGCCTGCCTATGAGAAGATTACGGAAATAGAGATCCGCACGGAGGAGTTCGCCAAGACCCCCAAGCGTAGTATCAAACGTTTCCTGTATAGTTAGAATGTAAAAATTAGAAAATTATAAAAGACAATAATTAATAAGTAAAAATGCGGGGAAACTCGCATTTTTACATTTTTTACATTTTTACATTATTACATTATTACATTTTTCATTACCTTTGCACCGCCAATGGAGTAAGCCCTGCTTGTTAAAGGGTACCGTCTGGCATATGAAAGTAATGAAATTCGGCGGAACGTCCGTAGGTTCCGTAAAAAGCATTCTTAGCTTGAAGAAAATTGTGGAGACAGAGGCTCGGACGCAACCTGTCGTAGTAGTAGTTAGTGCACTTGACGGCATCACCGACAAACTGATCGCCACATCACAGATGGCAAAACAGGGCGACGACCGCTATCGTGAGGAATTCGACGCGATGGTGACACGCCACCACCAGATGATTGATGCCATCATCTCCGATGACAAAAAGCGCGTAGACTTATTCAACAATGTAGACCAGCTCTTCGACCAGTTGAAGAGTATCTACTATGGTGTGTATCTCATTCACGACCTGTCGAAGAAGACAGAGGACACCATCGTATCGTATGGTGAGCGTCTGTCGTCACACATCGTCGCTGCCATGGTGAAGAACGGTATCCGTATGAATGCCCGTGACTTCATCCGTACAGAGCGTAAACAGGGCAAGCACGTGATTGACGCTGACCTGACCACACAACTGGTAAAAGAGATTTTCTGTTCAGTAGGTAGCGACCCTACCGCAACAAACAAGGTGTATGTGGTACCTGGTTTCATTGCCCGCGACCGTGACACCCATGAGACAACAAACCTGGGACGTGGTGGCTCAGACTATACCGCCTCTATCATAGCCGCTGTATTGAATGCGGAATGTCTGGAGATATGGACGGATGTGGATGGTTTCATGACTGCCGATCCGAAAGTCATCAAGACAGCCTATACCATCAATGAGCTTTCTTATATTGAGGCGATGGAGCTTTGTAACTTCGGTGCGAAGGTCATCTATCCCCCGACGATATACCCTGTCTGTGTCAAGAATATCCCTATCAGGGTCAAGAACACTTTCAATCCCGAGCATCCGGGAACACTTATCAATACTGTCACTGGTCTGTCAATGGTGGGTGTCATCGGTGTGAACCGCCGTATCTTCACCACCCTCGCCAACAAAGGAATCTCTGTGTTTATGGTATCACAAGCCTCTTCTGAGAACTCCACCTCTATTGGTGTACGTGACGAGGATGCCGCTGCCGCAGCAGAAGTACTTAACGCTGAGTTCGCCAAGGAGATTGAGACGGGTGCCATGTTCCCTATGCAAGTGGAAAGCGGTCTTGCTACCATCGCTATCGTGGGTGAGAATATGAAACAGACACCAGGTATCGCTGGTAAACTCTTCGGTACCCTCGGACGTTCTGGTATCAGTGTGATCGCCTGTGCTCAGGGTGCCTCTGAGACGAATATCTCATTCGTTGTGGACGGCAAGTTCCTGCGCAAGTCACTCAACGTACTGCACGACTCGTTCTTCCTGTCAGAATACAAGGTGTTGAACATCTTTATCTGTGGTATTGGTACTGTAGGTGGTATGCTGCTCGAACAGATTCGTACCCAGCAGCAGTTCCTCATGCAGTCAAGACGATTGAAACTGAATGTGGTGGGTATCTCCGATGTGGACAACTTCGTACTGGATCGCGATGGTATTGACCTTGACAACTATGAGAAGATCCTGCGTGCAGGATTCAAGGCAGACACAGAGCACATGCGTGAGGAGATTATCAAGATGAACATCTTCAACAGCGTCTTCGTCGATTGTACGGCAAGTCGTCAGATCGCACAACTCTATCAGACATTCTTGGAGCATAATATATCTGTGGTAGCTGCCAATAAGATTGCTGCCTCCAGTGACTACGACAGTTATCTGAAACTGAAGCAGACGGCTCGTGATCGTGGTGTCTGGTTCCGCTATGAGACGAACGTAGGTGCTGGTTTGCCGATTATCGGTACCATCAATGACCTCTGTAACTCTGGTGATAAGATCCTGAAGATTGAGGCAATTCTGAGTGGTACGCTGAACTTCATCTTCAACGAGATAGCCGCAGACGTTCCTTTCTCTGAGACGGTACGTCGTGCCAAGGAACAGCGTTACTCTGAGCCTGACCCACGCATCGACCTCAGTGGTACGGACGTGATCCGT
>CACXQL010000006.1 GCA_902769805.1 uncultured Prevotellaceae bacterium | reverse complement strand
TTCAATGTCTATGGCAAGGTTAACTATGAGTTTGTGCGTGGATTGAATGCTTTTGTCGACTTGCAGTATCGTCATATCGGCTATAAGTTACAAGATCCTGCCGATACCTATGGATTCAACCAGACGAACGAATATATTATCAATGAGACCTTCGACTTCTTCAATCCTAAATTCGGACTGAACTATGATATCACATCCCATCATAAGGTGTATGCCTCGTTTGCCATCGCCCATAAAGAACCTACTCGCAACGACTATGAAGACAATCTCGGTACAGAGCTGAAGGCAGAGCGGTTGAACGACTTGGAGGTTGGCTATAAGTTCCAGTATGAGCGATTCTCAGCAGGTGCTAACCTCTACTGGATGTCATACCAAGACCAGTTTGTGCTGACGGGAGAGTTGAATGACATTGGTGAGGCTATAGCCACCAATGTGGGTAAGAGTTACCGTCTGGGTGTTGAGTTAGAGGCTGCCTGGAAACCCCTTGAATGGTTTCGTTGGGATGCCAATGCCACATGGAGTCGCAATCGTGCCAAAGACTGGACTATCACCGATAATGATGGCGACGTTCATAATCTCGGAGACACCCCTCTGTCGTTCTCACCAGACTTTATCTTCAACAACATCCTGACTTTCAACTATAAAGGTTTCAAGGTAAGTGTACAGAGCCAATATGTCAGTGACCAATACCTCACCAATACCGGCTTTAAGGAGATGGAGTGCTTTGATGCCTGGGAGAATGGTAACACCACCTACGAGACATTGTTGTTGAAGAGTCATTTCAATACGAATCTGGACATAAGCTATACCTTTGCTCTCAAGCAGTTTGGAATGAAGGAGATTATGGCAGGTCTGACATTATATAATATCTTCTCTGCCAAATACGATAATAACGGCTGGGCTGCACCACAGTTTGTGAAGGACGGCAATGGTGGTGTGAAGGCTGTCAACGAATGGGGACTGCGTGACATGGATGCTGCAGGCTTCGCCCCTTCGGCGCCTTTTAACCTCATGGCTCATCTGTCGGTTAATTTCTGATGATAGATTGGTTAGACATATTCACTACGGTACTCGGGCTGGTATATATCTGGCTCGAGTATCGTGCCAGTATCTGGTTGTGGCTGGTGGGTGTCGTCATGCCCGCACTCGATGTCGTGCTCTACTGGCGGCATGGACTTTATGGCGATGCAGGTATGGCAGTCTACTATACCCTTGCCGCCTTCTATGGCTTTGTCATCTGGCGATTCAAGAAGACCAGGAAAGAGCATAAGCCATTACCAATCATACACATGCCCCATAAGTATTATCTGCCTGTGACCGTCTTCTTCTTTGTGGCATGGGGACTGACATACTATATTCTCATTACATGGACGAACTCCACCATTCCTGTCCTCGATGCCTTTACCAATGCCCTCTCGTTTGTAGGACTTTGGGCTCTTGCACGTAAATTTCTGGAACAGTGGCTGTTCTGGATTGTCGTCGATGCCGTATGCTGTTACCTCTATGTCACCAAGGGTATTCCCTTCAAGGCAGGTCTCTATGGACTGTATGTCGTTATTGCCATTGCAGGCTACTATAAATGGAAGAAGATGACTAAGATTACCAAATATGAACTTAACAATGTTTGATGCCGTCATCTTAGCCAATGGGGTGTTTCCTACTCATCCTGTTCCGTTGCAGGTATTGCATACGGCGGCACGTGTCATCTGTTGTGACGGTGCCATCCAGTCTTTCCCTCATGCGGATATTGTGATAGGGGATGGTGATTCCGTACCTGCACAGTATCATGACCGTCTGATACAAGTTGAAGAACAGGAAGACAACGACCTGACGAAAGCCACTCGCTATTGTGTCGCGCAAGGTTGGCGGAAGATAGCCTATCTCGGATGTACGGGAAAGCGTGAAGATCATACCCTTGGGAATATCTCATTGTTGATGCGCTATTTCCGTGAATACCAAGTGAAAGGGGTGATGTATACCGACTACGGCTTCTTTACGCCTGTCAAAGGAAATCACGTATTCAGCAGCTTCCCCTGTCAACAGGTCAGTGTGTTTAATGCTGGATGTACGACATTGACGAGCGAAGGACTTCGCTGGCAATGCTATCCGATGCAGGAACTCTGGCAGGGGACTCTCAATGAGGCGTTAGGTGATACTTTTTCTGTTGAGGCAAATGGTTGTTACTTGGTCTACCAGACTTATCTGCCGAAATGAAAGAATCTTTAATAAATTGGAATTTATTTTGTTATTTGCTCGCTTAATAGTACCTTTGCCCCAATAAAACATAATAGAGATGAAAAAGACAATGATGTTCATGGCAGGAGCCCTGTTACTCCTGACCGCATGTGGAGGTGGACTGAAGTCCCTCACTGCTGATAACTTCAAGGTAGACCCCAGCACTCTAGAGGCTGTGGGTGGACAGGTACAGGCTACCATCAACGGCATGTTCCCTGAACAGTATATGAATCGTAACGCAGTAGTTACAGTGATACCAGAGCTTCGCTTCGTGAAAGACGGGATGCAGCAGACGGTGAAAGGAACCTCTGCCACCTTCCAGGGAGAGAAGGTGATGGGTAACGACCAGACCATCTCCTACCTGCTGGGCGGTCACTATACGATGAAGACATCATTTCCCTATGAGCCTGCCATGCAACAGAGTGACCTCTACCTGGCCTTCGATGCCCGAGTGGGTAAGAAACCAGTGAAGGTTCCTGCCGTGAAGGTTGCTGAGGGTGTCATCGCCACCAGTGAGATGTATCACCAGACGATAAAGACGGCACAGCCTTGTGTGGCTCAGGATGCCTTCCAGCGTGTGACGGAAGAGAAGTTGGATGCTAATGTGAAGTTCCTCATCCAACAAGCGGAATTGCGTAAGAGTGAGCTGCAGTCGAACTCTGTTCAGGACTTTGTGAAGCTGTTGCAGCAGATTGCCCGTGACCAGGAGGGACTGAACCTCTCCAGTGTGGAGATCTCTGCCTATGCCTCGCCTGACGGTGGACTGAAACTGAATGAGAAACTCGCCAATCAGCGACAGCAGAATACAGAGAGCTATGTGCGCCAGCAGATGAAGGATGCTAACATAGAGGGTGGTGTGTCTTCCGAATATACGGCACAGGACTGGGAAGGTTTCCAGGAGTTGGTAAAGGCAAGCAACATCCCTGACAAGGATGTCATCCTGCGTGTCCTCTCGATGTATCAGGACCCACAGGAGCGTGAACAGCAGATCAAGAATATGAGTCAGGGTTTCAAGGAACTGGCCGACGGTATCCTGCCGGAGTTGCGCCGTGCCCGTATGACTATCAATTATGAGGTGATTGGACGTGATGACGAGCAGATATTTGAACAGTTTAAGAAGGATGCCACCAAACTGAGTGTGGAGGAACTGCTCTATGCTTCCATCATTGCTCCGACAGCATCAGATAAAGAGGATATCCTGAAGACGACAGCACGTCTGTATCCGAAGGAACCCCGTACCTATAACAACCTCGCTGTCCTTGCTATGCAGGAAGGGAAACAGGAAGAGGCGCATGCATACCTCCAACAGGCTCAGGAGGTGCCAGAGGCAAACGCTAACTTAGGACTGCTGGCTCTCCAGAATGGTGACCTTCAGACAGCGGAGAAGTATATCTCACAGTCTGCTGGTGCTTATGGACTGGCAGAGATTTTGGGTAACCTGCACCTCGCACAGGGTAACTATGCTCTTGCTCAGAGGGATTTCGGATATAACGCCACGAATAGTGCAGCCCTTGCACAACTGATGAATAAAGACTTTGCCCGTGCCATGCAGACACTGAAGAACGTGAAGGAGAAAGACGGTGTCACAGACTACCTGTTGGCAATCGTCAATGCCCGTCAGGGTAACAACGATGCCGCAGCATCGTTCCTGAGGAGTGCCATACAGAAAGACCCGTCGCTGAAGGTGTATGCCGACAAGGACTTGGAATTGGAAAAGGTAAACAAGTAAAAGGTAAAAAAGTAAAAGGGTAAAATGAAGATGTTGAAACGAAATAGTTTCTACATAATGGTAATAAAGGCTTTACCTTTTTACCTTTTTATTTTTTTTCTCTTTAGTTGTGGTTCTGACGGCAGGATTTTCCGACTGCAAGGAAGACTGCGTAACCTCAATCAGGGTGAGTTCCTGATATATAGTCCTGACGGAGGTTTTGTCGGTGTGGATACTATCAAGGTGCGTGACGGTCGTTTCTCCTATGAGAAAGAGGTGCGTAATGAGGCAACCTTTGTCATCCTGTTCCCGAACTATAGTGAACAGGTCGTCTTTGCGGAGCCTGGGGAGGAGGTGGAGATCAAAGGCGATGCCACCCACTTGAAGGAGATGACCATCAAGGGTACAGACGATAATGATGAATTGACGAAGCTGCGTCAGCGCATCAACCGTCTGACACCTCCTGAGATTCCTCCTGTCATCGTAGAGTATATTGAAGAGCATCCTCAGTCATTAGTCAGCAAGTACCTGATGGACAAATACTTCATCTTAGCAGAACAGCCAGACTACCAGCAGGCATACCGTCTGGTGTCGCTGATGCTGAAGGAAGACCCGGATAATGGAAAACTGCGAAAGCAGAGACAGCTGCTGGAAGGATTGAGGAAGACACAATTGCAGGGAACACTTCCCGATTTCTCTGTCACGGATACGAAAGGAGCGAAGGTAACCAGAGCGCAACTGAAGGGTAAGGTGAATGTGATTTCCACATGGGCATCATGGAACTATCGGAGTACGGATATACAACGTCGTCTCCAGAAACTTCACAAGAAACACCCTGACCTCTTCTTGCTGAGTATCTGTCTGGATGGTGACAACAAAGAGTGCCAGCGTCGTATAGATCGCGACTCGCTGAACTGGTCTGTGGTCTTTGACGGGAAGATGTTTGATACTCCTCTGGTCACCCAGTTAGGAATGCTCACCATCCCCTCGATGATCGTCACGGATGCCCAAGGACGTATCATCAAACGTAATCTCTCGCCAGAGGAGGTAGAGCGGGAGATAGAGAAACTACTCAAATAGTCTTATAGGGATTTGCGGTAGCAGCGATGACGGCGGTGCTGAGTAGCCTCTAAATACTGCCATTGTCCGCGCATGTGTTCATTGGACTCCATCTGGGGCATTGCTTCCGCCCACTTGAAACCGTAACGTTCAAACCACTGGATGAGGTCGTCGAAGATAAGGGAGTTAGCACCCTTGGCACGATATTCTGGCAGTACTCCTATCAGTAACAGGTCGACGACTTCCGTCTTATGCCATTTCAATACTTTGAGGAGGTGCCACCAGCCGAAGGGGAAGAGTCTGCCGTCTTTGGCTTTCCGCAGGGCTTGGTTGAAGGATGGGAAGGTGATGCCGAAGCCTACCATCTTATGCTCTGGCGTACTCCAGTCCTCAATGGCAGTGACCAGATTCAGGTCCGCAACCTTGATATATTGGTCCACGAGTTGGTTGATCTGTCTTTCGGAGAGTTGGGAATAGCCATACAGGTCCTTATAGGTTGCATTGATGATATCGAAGATCTCCTTGCCCTTACCTTCCTTGATAAGCTCCTGACGGGTGAACTTACGCACCTGCAGGTTATAGCGTTTGCGAATCATCTCCGCAATCTTGTGAAACTTATCGGGAACCCTGTCAGGTACCTTCACCCGATACTCCATGTAGTCATTGTCTTTCTCGAAACCGCCCCATTGTTCAATATGCTGTACATAGTAAGGGTGGTTGTAGTTGATATACATTGTCGCCTCTTGGTCGAAACCCTCGATGAGCAGTCCCTCACGGTCCATGTCCGTAAAACCAAGGGGACCAGCTATCTCTGTCATACCTTTCTCCTTACCCCATGACACCACCTTGTCTATCAGGGCATGACTGACCTCGAGGTCATCGATGAAGTCAAGCCATCCGAAACGCACCTCTTTCCGCTGCCAGCGCTCATTGGCACGGTGGTTGATGATGGCGGCGACACGTCCTACCATCTTCCCGTCACGGAATGCCATGAAGTAGTCAGCCTCACAGAAATCAAAACAGGCATTACGGTCTCTCCGCAATGTGTTCATCTCATCGGAATAAAGAAACGGTACAGCCTGTGGACAGTCACGGTATAAATCGTAATGGAACTGAATAAACTGCTTCAGGTCCTTCAGATTATTGACGGTCTTGATTTCTATTTTCTCCATATGTACCCCGACCGAGAATCGAACTCGGAACTAAGCTTTAGGAGAGCCTTGTTATATCCATTTAACTATCAGGGCATCGTCTTAGTGAGTGCAAAAGTAATAAATATAATTGAGAATTGAGAATTGAAAATTGAAAATTATTCGTACCTTTGCAAAAACAATTAAAAGATTATGGGAAAATTAGTCATTAACTCGTACGACGAGTTTGCCGCCCATCTGGGTGAAGAGTTGGGAGCCTCTGAATGGCTCCAGGTCGATCAGGACCGTATCAATCTGTTTGCGGATGCTACCTTAGATCATCAGTGGATTCATGTGGACGTGGCACGTGCTAAGGAGGAGAGTCCTTATAAGAGCACGATAGCTCACGGTTATCTGACACTGAGTCTGCTGCCTTATATGTGGGATCAGATCATCGAAGTGCATAATATCAAGATGCTGGTGAACTACGGGATGAATGACATGCGCTTCGGACAACCTGTCATCACAGGCAGCCGTGTCCGCCTGGTTACTCAGCTCCATGCTATCCAGAACCTGCGCGGCATCTGCAAGGCAGAGATTAAGTTCAAGATAGAGATAGAAGGACAGCGCAAACCTGCCCTCGAAGGTATCGCAGCCTTCCTCTATTATTTTAACTAAGAGAACTTAGGCGATCCAAAAAAATAGCAGCCCACTTCTTTTCGGAGTGGGCTGCTATTATATATAATAAGGTGTAATCCTTACTTGATTTCTTCCACCTCGTTCTCACGAATAGTCTTACCCATTACGAGGAAGGCTGTAGGAGCAGCGATGAAAATAGACGAGAGGGTACCGAAGATAACACCGAGGATCATGGCGAATGAGAAGCTGCGGATGCTGTCACCACCGAGGATGAAGATACACAGCAGCACGATCAGCGTGGTCACGGAGGTGTTGATGGTACGTGCCAGGGTCTGGTTCAAAGAACCGTTGAACAGGCTCTGACGGTCACGCTTAGCATACAGGTTGAAGTTCTCACGGACACGGTCGAAGACCACCACCTTATCGTTGATAGAGTAACCGATAACGGTCAGGATAGCACCGATGAAGGTCTGGTCAATCTCGAGTGACATGGGTACCCATCCCCACAGTACGCTGTAGAAGCCAATGACAATCAATGCATCGAGGGCGAGGGCAACGATAGAACCTACGGAGTAGGCGACGTTGCGGAAGCGCAGCAGGATGTACAGGAAGATGGCAATCAGGGCGATGATAACGCTGATGATAGCACCGTAGGTGATGTCTTTGGCGACAGAAGGTCCTACCTTCGACGAACTGATGATGGAACCACCCTCACGGACATCAGGGTTCTTGAAGGCATCCACACTTGCCTGGTTGACGAAACCAGCTTTCTTCAGTGTGTTATAAAGGATCGTTTCTGCCTTGTCGTCGACCTGCGGGTTGTTGGACTCGATATCCCAGTTGGTGGAGATACGGACGGTCTTGCCGTCGGTACCGAGGGCGATGACGCTGGTGTTAGCATCCTTGCCGGCATTCTCGCCAATGGTGTTGACGAAGGCTCCGCCAAGGGCTACACGGACTTGCTCGACGGGCACTGCCTTGTCGAGGGTCACCACGTAGTTACGTCCTCCGGTGAAGTCGATGCTCTGGCTGAGTCCACGGACAGCGAAGCTGACGATGAACAGGATGGCGGCAACGCCCCAGATGGTGAATGACTTCTTATACATACCCATGAAGTTGAACTTCGTGTTCTGCATCATGTTACGGCTGTAGACAGTCGAGAAGGTGAGGTTCTGCCACTTGTCTTTCTTCATCTTGGCATCGTAGACCAGACGGGTCATGAAGACGGCGGTGAAGAAGGATACGCAGATACCGATCATCAAAGTGGTTGCGAAACCACGGATAGGACCTGTACCGAAGACGTACAGGATGATACCGGTAATCAGTGACGTGAAGTTAGAGTCGAAGATGGCGCTGAACGCATTGGAGTAACCGAGGTTCAGGGCTTCCTTCACACTGTGTCCCTTACGCAGCTCTTCCTTGGTACGCTCGTAGATAAGCACGTTGGCATCAACAGCGGTACCGAGGGTCAGCACGATACCGGCAATACCTGGCATCGTCAGCGCTGCCTGGAAGGAGGTCAGGATACCGAGGGTGAAGAAGAGGTTGAACAGCAGGGCGCAGTTGGCAAGCATACCGGGGATGAAGCCGTACAGCATCACCATGTAGATCATCAGCAGCACGAAGGCAACGATGAACGAGATGACACCCTGTTTGATGGACTGTGCACCGAGTGAAGGACCGACGACCTCCTCCTGTACGATGCGGGTAGGAGCCGGCATCTTACCAGAGTTCAGTGTGTTGGCAAGGTCCTTGGTATCCTCGATGGTGAAGTTACCAGTGATAGAAGAGTTACCTCCGTCAATCTGAGTGAGGATACGGGGAGCACTGTATACAGCATCGTCGAGGACGATAGCCACGCCGCGACCGATGTTCTGCTTCGTGATCTGACTCCAGCGGCGTGCACCGTCGGAGTTCATCTGCATCGATACAGAGGGATGACCCATCTGGTCGAACTCGTCCTTGGCATTGGTAATCACGTCACCCTCTAATGGAGCGCGTCCGTTAGGCTCGGTGATCTTCAGTGCATACAGGGCGAAGATGTCACCCTTGGTGTTCTCACCTCCGAAGTCCTCTGCCTTGGCACCCCAGCGGAGCTTACACTCAGCAGGGAGGATCTGACGGGCAACATCGGAATAGATGACCTTGTTGACATCAGCGGTATCACGGGCATTGGCATAACCTACGATGGCAAGACCCTGAGACTGTGGCTGGAAGACAGCAAACAACGGGTTCTGCTTCAGCGCCTCTGCCTTAGCCTTTGTATCGACAGTCTTGTCGTTCTTCTTGGCAAGCTTGGCAGCGAGGTCGCTGGCAGCAGCCTTCGTGGTGTCAGCGGCAGCCTCGGCAACAGCTGTTGTATCTGTAGCGATGGTGTCGCTGCCTACAGTGGCGTCACCGCCAGTGGCAGCATATTTCTGATTCAACTGGGCAAGCAGCGGAGCAATCTCCTGAGAGTTATAGGTCTCCCAGAACTCCAGGTTAGCGGAACCCTGCAACAGTTTACGGACACGCTCGGGCTCTTTGATACCAGGCATCTCCACCATGATACGGCCGCTCTGACCTTCCAGCTTCTGGATGTTAGGCTGAACGACACCGAACTTATCGATACGGTTGCGGACAACGTTGAAGGAGTTATCAACGGCAGACTGCACCTCATCACGCAGGGCACGCTCTACTTCAGCGTCCGTGCTGTTGGTGCTGACCTTACCCTTCATCTGCTGGGTAGCGAAGACGGCAGCCAGAGGACGACCGTTGCTGTTCTGCTTCCAGTACTTGATGAACAGGGAGATGAAGTCGTTCTGACTGGTCTCCTCTTCTTTCTTAGCCTCTTCCATGGACTTCTTGTAGGCTGCATCGTTCTTATGGTCGGCAAGTACGTCGACAACATCGGGAACAGATACCTCAAGAATCACGTTCATACCACCCTTCAAGTCCAGACCGAGACCGATCTCCATCTCACGGCACTGCTTGAAGGAGTAGATTCCGCAGTACACTTTCTCGTTCATGATAGAGTCGAGATACTCCTCACCAGCCTCCTTTGTCATGGCTGCTGCCTTGTTCTCATGGTAGCGAGTCACGAACGAGAAGGAAAGGTAGAAGCAGCAGACAAGTATCAGAACTACTGCAATAAATTTTACAATTCCTTTGTTTTGCATTTTGTTTGTTATATTACTTTAATTTATGATTCCGCTATTTTAGCCTGCAAATATACGTATTTTTCTCCACTTACCGAAATTTATAGGGAAAATTCGTGCTTTTTTCAGTCTTTTCCACCTATTTTTAACCAACATATCATCGGATAATGGTCGCTGGCATCCATTTTATGGTTTACGTAACAGTTGTAAGGCTTGATGTCATCAGAGCAGAAAATATGGTCGATACGGAAGTAGAAGCCTTTCTGTTTATATGACAAACCGAGTCCTCTTCCAGTGCTCTTGAAGCAGTCGTTCAGTACTTCTGCCATCTCATGTCTGGAGAAAGAAATGGGGTTGTCGTTGAAGTCGCCACAGAGGATGATCGGGTATTGGGAGTGTTCCTCAATATAGCGGCGGACAGCTTGAACCTGAGGGGCGCGCTTGGCTGCCGATTCTGCAAGGGTGACCAGCAGTTTTTGGGATTCCGAACGGGCGGCAGCCCCTTTGATATCCCCTTTCAGGATCTCCTGATAGGTATGACGCGCCTTTTTATTGATGTGGGTAGCCTCGAAGTGGTTGTTGATGACCAATACCGTATCTCCGTTGATGTTCAGATACCATGCCACGCTGCCGTTATAGAGGGAACGGTAAGGAATACGCTCTCGTCGGATAATGGGGAAACGGGTGTGGATACCCATTCCGTTCATGAACTCCTCGTTGAAAAGGACAGTGTCGTTATAGGCATATTTCTTTTTGTAGTGAATGAAACAATAGCGTCGCCATGTGTCCACATCTTCCTGTAAACAGACGATGTCAGGATCCTCCTCAAAGAGCCAGTCCCTGACTTTCTCGAAGCCTTGCTCATACTTGAAGTTGCCGCCATAGGCACACACGTTGTAGCTGACGACCTTGATAGCATCTTCAGGCACTTTGGATGTTCGGAGATTCAAAGGCAAGTATATACTAATAGGTACATACGCGAGGAGATAGCCTAAGAGGGGAATCCAGACCATCCTGATTTTGAAGACGAGCCAGAAAAACAGGAAGAAGATGTTGGCAAGCAGAAAGAAAGGGAAGGTCATCCCTACACATGACAGAATCGGATGGTCAGCAGGATTCAACCTGTCGGAATAGCCGACAAGGATCATCAGGATGATAGTGGCGATATTCGCCCCAGCAACCATCTTAGTCGTGAATTTCTTGAATTGCTTAATCAAGACTCTTTGCTTTGGTCAAACAACTTCTTCTTCTCTTCCTTGGTAAGGCTGTCGTAGCCGCTCTTGCGTATCTTGTCAAGGATAGCGTCAATCTCCTCCTGGTTCTCACGCTTGGGCTTCTTCGGCTCTTCATACGTCGGCTCCTCCGGCTCGTCCACCCAGCGGCGACGGTTGTTGCTGCGCTGTTGTCTCTCGTCGAAATGGCGTTTCATGTTGTCGAAGAACTCCTGCCCACGATTGCGCCCGAAACGGTTGCTGGACTCGGGGTGCTTCTTCCAGTAGCGTATCATGATGAAGCCGAAGAGCATACCGCCCAAGTGTGCCGTATGGGCTACCCCGTCACCAGGTCCGCTGAGTGCAGAGAACAGTTCGATGGCGATATATCCGATGACCAGCCACTTCGCCTTGATGGGGAAGGGGAAGGGAATGATAAACAAGCGCTCGTTGGGGAAGATCATACCAAAGGCAAGCAAGATGGCATAGACGGCACCCGAGGCTCCGATGGTCGTCCAGAGATTGAGATAGTCTGCCGTTGCCATCACCTGTCCTCCAAGGTTCACCTGCTCATAGGATGCCAAACCTTCCGCCATATAGTTGAGATACTGGGCAAGTTCCTGAATCATTCCAGCGCCGATACCGCACGAAATGTAATAAAAAAGGAATTTCTTCGGGCCCCAGACTCGCTCCACCACCGCTCCGAACATCCAGAGGGCAAACATATTGAAGAAGATATGGGTGAAACCGCCATGCAGGAACATGTAGGTCACGAACTGATAGATATGGAAGTCTTTCGCCAAGAAGAAATGGAGTCCTAAGAGAGAGGTGATGTCAATACCTCGTAATTCTAAGACCCATGTAGCCACAAACGCCAGGAAATTGACGATGAGCAGATTCTTGGTCATGGTAGGTATGTTGTTCATTTTGCTACTTTTTCCATTGAGTGTTTAATCTTTACAAAATTGTTTACTGTGCGCAAAATTACGAAAAATATCTCTTTTTAGGCACAAAAAAGGGGGTATAAGCACTTTTTTTCATAAAAAAACTCACTTTTTTTCAAATTTTGTTTGTTTTTTAAATAGTTTATCCTATATTTGCGATGGAATTTACAAACCCTACTTAAACTATTAATATTTAAAAAACAACAATTATGAACAAGACAGAATTAATTGAGAAGATTGCAGCTTCTGCAAAGTTAACAAAAGCTGATTCAAAGAAGGCTCTCGATGCCACAGTAGAAGCTATCAAGGCAGCTCTGAAGAAGGGTGACAAGGTTCAGCTCGTTGGTTTCGGTACATTCTCAGTTGCTAAGAAGCCTGCTCGTCAGGGTATCAACCCCGCTACAAAGCAGAAGATTAAGATTGCTGCTAAGAAGGTGGCTAAGTTCAAGGCTGGCGCAGAGCTTGCAAAGGTTGTGAACAAGTAATTAAAATGTCAAGAAAAATGAAGAGGCTTTCCGTATGGGAAGCCTCTTTTTATTGGTATGGTACTTACTCTTTGTCGTATAGGATAGCTCTTTCTTCGTGAAAGAAGTATTATAATAAGGTATAAGTGCCATTGTTACAGGGGGAAAGGTAGCCGCTTTCAGGGTGAAAGCAACGTTCCGGCAGGTATAGCAGCGCACGGTGCTGTTATTAGCAGCGGCCGCTGCTAATATCGACAGCGGTCGCTACCAAAGTCAGCGGCGTGCGCCGCTGACCTGTTTTACTGTTTTCTTATATTAATACTCCAAGACAAGAGACTGGCGTGGACGGAGTTCCAGGTTTGTACTCAAGTCGTAATAGCGTCCTGTCAGGATGTCCTTGGCTCGTTGGGTGTTGTTGATGACCTCTGCATAACGCTTGACCTGCATGGTGGCAGGCTTTGTCGTACCGTTGAGGATGGTGAGTACTGTATGCCCTTTGTATTGGCGGGCGATGACATAGATACCGTCATAGGGGATGAACTGTATCTGCTTGCCTTTGCTAATAACCTCGTTGCCCTGTCGCCAATGCAGTAGACGACTGGTCCATTGGAACATCTGTTGCTCTGCCTTGGTGCGTCCCTCTTTCGTAAAGGCGTTATGCTGGTCGCCAGGGAAGCCGCCAGGGAAGTCCTTGCGTACGTTTCCATCCGTCACTTCCTTTGTACCGTTCATCAGGATCTCCGTACCATAATACAGCTGGGGGATGCGATTGACAGTCAATAGCAGGGCGAGTGCCTGTTTGAGCATGAGCGAGTCACAACCATTGCCTAAGAAACGGTCTGTGTCGTGGTTGTCGATGAATGCCATCACTGACGACGGGTTGGGGTAGAGGTAGTCGTAGACGAAGGAGTTATAGATGCGGTTCAGTCCATTCCACCAGGCATCTGTCTCCTCATGTTTTGCCTGATTGAGCTTGTCGAAGAACGAGAAGTCCATCACAGTCTTCAGGTAGCTGTTTTCCTCGGAGAGCTTACTGTCTTTTTGCCATGCTGCAGTATAGGCAGGCTCTGTCACCCATGTCTCACCCACCGTGTTGAAGTTGGGATATTCCTCATCGAGGGTTTTCATCCATTGTGCCATCCCTTTTTTGTCAGCATAAGGATAAGTATCCATACGGATGCCGTCGATACCTACTGTCTCTATCCACCAGATGGAGTTCTGGATAAGATAGGTCATCACATGCGGATTACGTTGGTTGAGGTCGGGCATGGTAGGCACAAACCAGCCGTCTACCGTCTCATGGAGGTCTATCTGTGAGGCATATGGGTCTTTGACAGGTGTCAGTTTATAGGAAGTCTGCAAGAAGCTCTTTGTAGGGTTGGAGGTGCCTTTTGATTCCTTCAACCATTCATGTGTGTTAAACCAGTCTTTGGAAGGCATGTCAGTGACCCATGGGTGTTCGAAGCCGCAATGGTTGAAGATCATATCCATCACCATCTTCAGTCCTTGGGCATGGGCGGCATCTGCCAGCTGACGATAGTCGTCATTGCTGCCGAAACGGGGGTCTACCTTATAATAATCAGTAGTGGCATAGCCGTGATAGGTGCTGAAGCCGTTATCACTGTCTGGGGAGTTGTTTTCCAAGACAGGCGTAAACCACAATGCCGTCACGCCAAGATCCTTGAAATAGCCGAGGTGCTCACGGATTCCCTCCAAGTCGCCCCCATGACGGAGCGAGGGCTGTGAACGGTCTTCCTGGTAGGTGTTCATTCCCTTGACCTGTGCCGTATGATGAGCACCCTGTGCGAAACGGTCAGGCATCAGCATATAGAGTACGTCCGCATTGGTGAATCCTTTCCGTTCCGAACCTGCCTTTTCCCGTTCTTTGAGTTGGTAGGCGACTTTTATATTCTGATTTTTGGCTTTTAGCTCTAAGGTCATCGTACCAGCCTTCGCCCCCTTCAGGTTTATATATATAAGAAGGTAGTTGGGTGATTCAAGGTGTACGACACTGTCAATACGGGCATCTGGATAGTCGGTGGTTACTTCCTGAACCATAGCGATATCCTTGCCATAGACCATCAGTTGCAGCTGAGGGTTCTTCATTCCCACATACCAGTCAGTGGGGTCGATACGGTCAATTGTCACTTTTGCGGCTTTCATCATCATTGTCACGCCCATAAGCAGGCATACGATAAATAATCTTCTTATCATGTCAGTTATGAATAATTAATGCGGATTGCGGACTAACTTTTACTTGATCACCATTGACTTCATCCAGTCCTGCCTCGTTGATGACTCCATCGCGGCAGACAACCGTATATCGTCCTTTGGGAATTTTCACCGTCTCTGCCTGACGGTTGCTGTTCAGGATGACGATGATATCCTTCCACAGGTCATTGCCGGCATGATTCTTCAGACGAAAAGCCACCAGACAGTCGCCTGCAGGAAGGAACTCCAGATGCTTCCTGACCAGTTCAGCCTTTCCGAGACGGAAGGCAGGGTGATGCTGGCGTAGGCTGATGAGGTTCTTGTAATACTCAAAAACCTGCGGATATGTTGTCTTGTTCGACCAGTCGAGATGGTTGATGGAGTCTGGTGACTCGAAGCTGTTGTGTACGCCCTGCTTGGTACGCAGCAACTCCTCACCGCTAAGCATAAACGGCACTCCTTGGGAGGTGAAGACAGCCGTCTGGGCAAGAAGGTTGAGACGGATGAGGCTGGCTGTCCCGGATTCTCCAGATAATCCGGGAATGCTCGCTTTGAGTCTGTCCACCAGACACATGTCATCGTGACAACTGACATAGCTGATCATCTGCGTGGGCTCGGTGGCATACGGCTCCTTGGAGTAGTTCACTTTGGAGTAGTCTATCTGTGGGTGACTGATCATCCCCGCAATACCTGCCTTCAGACTCTGCTCTTCACCAGGGATGCCAGCCAGGAACGCTCCTTTGGTGTCATCGGAGAAAGGACCGCGCAGAGCATCACGTATGTCATCCGAGAAGGCTGCGATACGAGGCATCCGGGGGATGTTCGCCTTCATGCCAAGTTGTTCGTTAGACAAAGCACACTGTCCTGCACTCCACCCCTCTCCATAGATAAAGATGTTTGGGTTGATATCATCGACAGCCTTGCGGATAGCGTTCATCGTCTCTATGTCGTGGCAGCCCATCAGGTCGAAACGGAATCCGTCGATATGATATTCCGTGATCCAGTATTTCACACTTTCAATCATGAACTTCCGCATCATCGGCTGCTCGGAAGCTGTCTCGTTGCCACACCCGGAACCGTTGCTGTACACACCTTCTGCTGTCTTCCGATAGTAATAGTCAGGGTATGTCTTTTGGAAGTTGGAATGTTCAATATCGTAAGTATGGTTATATACTACGTCAAGGATGACGGAGATGCCAGCCTGATGCAGCGCCTGTACCATCTGCTTGAACTCACGGATGCGTACCTCCGGCTTATACGGGTCTGTGGAATAACCACCTTCTGGTACGTTGTAGTTTACAGGGTCGTAGCCCCAGTTGTATTTATTGTCGCTGAGACGTGTCTCGTCCACGGAACCGTAGTCATAGGATGGCAGGATATGAATGGCGTTTACACCGAGGGTTTTCAGGTGGTCGATGGCCCAAGGCTCTGTCAGAGCCAGGAACTTACCAGGGTTCTTGGCATCAGGACGTGCGATGGAGAAATCACGATGGTGCATCTCATAGATGATATAGTCCTGATAGGAACGAAGTACATGCTTGTCGTTCTCCCATCCTTTGGGGTCTGTGTCCCTCATATCTATGATGACGCCCTTCTCTCCATTAACAGTCACTGCCTTGGCAAAGACACCAGGTGAGTGTTGCCCGTTGACAGAGAACAGATAGGTCTCGCCTTTATGGTCGCCTTTAAGCGTTACCGTCCAGATACTGTCAGTGCCGAGGGTCATACGGATGCTGTCCTTGTCTGTCACGACAAAGCATTCAGCATTAGTGGGTGCAAACAATCTGAAGACAGTCTCATCTGGTGAATAGGTCATCTCATCGAAATGAAATACCTCTGTATTTGGCTTACATGCTATCATCAGGACAGTCATTCCTGCAAGGATTAGTTTCTTCATCATAACATCTTCTCTTCGTCATTTCTTATTTCGCTATCAGCGAAACGGCGAAGCCGCCGCCAGGGGCTTCCTTCAGTTTCAGTACATCACCGGCCTTTACTACCTTCTTCGTGATGGTATAGGCTTTCGGATTAGTCTCGTAATGTGCATCCTTTGCATCTGCATAGATGGTGCAGTCATACTTGCGTCCCTTGTCAAGGAAGTCGAGTCTGATGATGCTCTCGTGTCCGTTCTCATCACACTTGCCACCGATAAACCAGTTGTCGGTACCTTTTGCCTTACGGGCAACGGTGATATAGTCGGCAGGCTCCGCCTCCAGATATCTTGAGTCGTCCCAGTCACAAGCGACATCACGGATAAACTGGAAGGCATCATCGTATCTCTCATAATGCTCAGGTAGGTCGGCAGCCATCTGGAGGGGTGAATACATTGTCAGATAGAGTGCCAGTGAACCGGCGATGGTGATACGGGCCCATGAAGTGTTGTCACTCCAGTTCGAGAGCTTTGTCTCAAAGATACCAGGGGTATAGTCCATCGGACCGCCTTGCAGACGGGTGAACGGCAGGATACAGGTATGGTCAGGACGGTTGCCTCCGAAGGCCTCATACTCTGTGCCACGTGCTGACTCGCCCCCTACGAGGTTCGGCCAGGTACGGCAGAGTCCTGTAGGACGCGTTGCCTCATGGGAGTTCACCATGATATGGTGCTTGGCTGCCTCCTTGATGACATACAGATAGTGGTTATTCATAGACTGCGAGTAGTGATGGTCGCCACGAGGGATGATATCTCCCACATAGCCTGTCTTGACGGCATCATAGCCATATTTGTTCATCAACTCATACGCCTCCTTGATATGCCGTTCGTAATTCTGTGTCGACGAAGAGGTTTCATGGTGCATCAGGATCTTAACACCTTTCGAGTGTGCATACTCATTAAGCATCTTGATATCGAAGTCAGGATAAGGAGTGACAAAGTCGAAGACATCACGCTTCCACATATTCGCCCAGTCTTCCCATCCGACATTCCATCCCTCGACCAGTACCTCGTCGAGTCCGTTCTTTGCCGCGAAGTCGATATAACGCTTCACCTTCTCGTTGTTAGCGGCATGCCTGCCGTTAGGTTTTACCTTCTGCCAGTCGATGTTATCGAGCTTGATACTGGGGAACTCATCAGTATAGTTCCATGATGACTTGCCGACAATCATCTCCCACCAGACACCGCAGTATTTGGTTGGATGGATCCATGAGGTGTCTTCTATCTTACATGGCTCGTTTAGGTTGAGGATGAGATTCGAGGACAGTATGTCACGGGCATCGTCACTGACCATGACCGTGCGCCACGGTGTCTCACAAGGTGTCTGCATACAGCCTTTTAGTCCTGTGGCATCAGGGGTGAGCCACGACGTGAAGGTCATCGTCTTGTCATCGAGATTCAGATGCATCGTAGCATAGTCAAGACATGCCGCTTCGTGGATATTGATATACAGTCCGTCATCACTCTTCATCTGCAGCGAAGTCTGTACACCTGTCTCCGAGAAAACGGAGACAGACGAGTTGCTCCAATTGACAGCATCCTTGAAACGTCCGCGAATCTCAGAGAGTCTGGTCTGTTGGGTTATCTGCTCCTGTGTGTCATAGTCGCCAGGCAGCCACCAGGCAATATGGTCTCCTGCCATGGCGAACTCAGTACGCTCTTCCTTGATGAGGAAATAGTTAAGGTCAGGCTGCTGGGGGAATTCATAGCGGAAACCGATGCCGTCGTCATAGACTCGGAAGCGGATGATGATCTGCCGCTCGTGTGGGTAGAAGGCTCGTCCACGTTCGTTCTTTTTAGCCGTGACTTTGCTAGTCTCCCATTGCTGTGATAGGGTCACAGCATATTCGATATAGTGGTTGCGGATATCCTTGGTTTCGCCCCATATGGGCTGCCATGTATCGTCAAACTCTTTGATCTCTTCGTTCTTGAGGGTGAAATCGTCCATCAGGTCCCTCTCGTCCATACCCATGGAGGCATGTTTGTCTTTCGCCAGCTCCAGTCCTAAGTGAGAGGGCTTGACGACAACCTTATTCTTATAGGTCATGGAGTAAGTAGGTCGTCCGTTTTCCACCTTGAATGTCAGGACAATATTCCCATTGGGAGACTTGATCTCCGAGGCTGTTGCCGTCAGGACACATAGTAGGACAGCCAGTAATAGTCTGGTTCTTCTCATCATTATTTCCTTCCGCTTTGTTTGATTAGTGTTTTGATTTCCTCGTTGAAGCTATCTGCCTGCATCAGTTCCTCTATCGTCAGATGCATGCGATAGCGCCAGTAATGACGTGGGTTGGCAGGGATATTGATACGCTCGGCATTCTGGTCAGGTAAGCGTAATTTCTCGTCAATAGAGAGCCAGTCTTGTAGTGACAGCAGACAGAGCATCGAAGGAGATGTCAGATGACGGCTCACAATATCCTTAGCGAGCCAGCTGGGCAGTGGATGAGGCGCATTACCACTCCGATAGAGCATGGTGTTAAAGTAGTCTTGAGTGCGCTCTTCGTCTTCATCCCACCACTGACGGAGTGTCGGCATGTCATGAGTGGAGATGGTGCATACAGACAGGTAGGGGTTTTGTGACAGATGTCCGAAGCGTACCTTGTCATCTTTCGGCATTGACTGGATTTCCAGGCTCAGGATGCGTAACTCGTTCATCACCCAGGGCACACAGTCGGGTACCATACCTAAATCTTCTGCACATACCAGCATACGGGTTGCCTGTGTCAGACGAGGCAGCTTCTTCATCGCCTCCTGATACCAGAAATGGTTGTTGCGGCGATAGAAATAGTCGTTATACAAACGGTTGAAGTTATATTTCTGACCTTCGTCCAACTCTTCGTAAGCCTGTTGATACTGGACGGCAATACGAGGATGCCAGCGGTCATTTCTCTTATGGTCGACTAAGAAGAGACCATCGTTGAATGTCACACCATACGCCTCTATCTCTTCCTTGCTCAAACCCAGAGCAGGGGAGAATTGCCCCATCAGACCGGACTTCTCTGGAACAGGAATCTCCCAAATGCGGAAGAAACCTAACACATGGTCGATACGGTAGGCATCAAAGAACTGTGCCATCTTACGGAAACGACGTACCCACCAGGCACAACCGTCCTTTAACATCTCATCCCAGTTGTAGGTAGGGAATCCCCAGTTCTGTCCGTCAGCAGAGAAAGGATCTGGGGGTGCGCCAGCTTGTCCGTTGAGATTGAAGTACCTTGGCTCCACCCATGCCTCTACACCGTCTCGGCTGATACCGATAGGGATGTCACCCTTCAGGATGACGTGATGTTCGCGGGCATAGTCATGGGCGGCATGCATCTGTTGGTCGAGGTTATATTGCACAAAGTACCAGAAGTCGAGACCCTTTGAACTTTGAACTTTAATCTTTGAACTTTCCTTGGGCCATTGGTTGAAATCGGCGGTACCATATTTGTCGCGGTTTACACAGAACTGGGCATAAGGTACCAGCCATTCTTTGTTATCCTCGAAGAATTGCTTATAGGATTTGGATGCTTTTACATGCTTCCATTCCTGCTCAAACAGCACATGCAGATAGTCCATCTTAGCGGCGAACATCCGCTCATAGTCAATCTGCGGCAGGGCATTTAGTTCCTGACGTAATTGCTCGAACTTATTGTTGAGCGTCTCATCTTTAATCTTTGGCAGTTGCCTGAAGTCCGTATATTGTGGATGCAGCGCGTAGATGCTGATACTGTTATACGGATAACTGTCTTGCCAAGTACCAGTCATATTCGTATCGTTGATAGGCAATATCTGAATGATGCGCTGACTAGTCTTGTCTACCCAGTCAATCATCATCTTCAGGTCTCCGAAATCACCTACGCCGAAGCTACCCTTACTTCTCAGGGAGAAGATGGGGATAACCGTTCCGGCACCCTTCCATGGATAAACATCAAAGTTAGATGGTGAGAGTTCATAGACTACCACCTCATTGGCTTCTATGGAGGATAGTGAGACTGTGCGGTTCGCACCCTGTTCCCAAAGAGGCTGGTCGATACCTAACATCACAAACTTAAACTCAAAGGTTTGCGGCAATGTGGAGGCATCAAGACTGATGACCCATTCATGATATTCATGCTCGAACATGGGAAGAGCCTTGTTAGCATCCCAGTTGGCAAGGGCTTCACAACCGCCTACTATAGCCAGCTGCTGACCGATACGGAGCTGGGACGCACGAACTTTCAGCCGTATCGTACGCTGGTATTCCGTAGGTATGCTTGGCTCACACTGACAGCACATGACACAGTCTGTAAAGGCAGAAGAGTACATATAGGCATCTTCTGGGATGTCTATCCAGTGGTCGTAGATTGTATAACGGGAGGCGTTCTGTGTGGCGAACTCTAACCGATGTGGCTCTACCAACCATTCATGACGAGTCTCTTCGTCACCACGACAGACACTGTAATAGTAGTCGATGTAGCTTCCTAGCTTTGTGCTCTTGGTTAATTGATATGACCAATGCATACCATCCAGTGTGCTCATCTTATGTTGCGTTACTTTCGTAGCATCCTCTTCTGATAGGATGTTCAATACTAAATCTTCCCCAAAGGTAGTCTGGTACTCAATGTTAAATAATAGTTTCATATGCGTCATTTATAGTTTCTGCTGTCAAAAGTACAAAAAATCCCCATTCGGTTAAACCAAATGGGGAGAGATTTACTTGTTATGTGATGCAAACGTTTGCATTTATTGTTTTTGTCGGATGACGGTGACACAGGCAGCTCCAATAACCAAAAGGAAAGCTGATACCATCATCATCGTAGACTGATGGCTGCCTACTAAAGAGAGAACGATACCTCCACAGAGTGCTGCGATAATCTGAGGAATACAGATGGTACCATTGAACAAACCGAGGTAGGCTCCCATGTGTCCATAGCCCTGCAGGGCATTGGTGACAAAGGTGAACGGCATGGCAAGCATGGCAGCCCAGGCACAACCGATTAACAGGAAGGGAATAAATTGCATATACTGGTTGTGCAGGAATGGTACCATAGCAAAGCCTATAGCACCGATCACCAGACTAACAGCATAAGCAATCTTGGTGTTCTTGAACTGAGGTAACACGACTGCCCAGATGACAGAACCGATGGCTTGTACAGCAAAGAGGACGCCAACCCAGTTGCCTGCTGCCTGAAAGTCGGCACTGGCAGGGTCGGTACTATTCCATACCGTCTCGGCAATAGCTCCTGTCGAGTAGTTCCACATATAGAGAAAGGCTGCCCAACAGAAGAACTGTATCAGTCCTACTTTCCAGAAAGTGGAGGGTGCCTCGCGCAGTAATGTCAACCAATCACCTTTCTCTTCCCTATCTTCTGACGCCCCATTATACTCTGCAAACTCCTTCGGATTCCATTCTTTGACCTTCGTAGTCGTGTAGATGACACATAGAATCAGGATGGCGGCACCGATATAGAATGACCAGATGACACTGTCGGGAACGACTCCTTTCTCTGCAACATTACTAATACCGATGAAGGTGAAGATAAAAGGAAACAGATAGCCTGCCACACTGCCGGCATTACAGAGGAAAGACTGGATGCTGTACGCCTTTGTCTTTTGCTCCTCGTTCACCATATCGCCCACCAACATCTTGAAAGGCTGCATCGCCATATTGATACTGGTGTCCAGGAACATCAAAGCAATAAGTCCGAACATCATAGCAGCACTGACGGTCAGTCCTAATGAACCAGCATTAGGTAACAGACACATGACAAGTACTGCTGCAGCCGCTCCTATAAATAAATAAGGTATACGTCGTCCAAAACGAGTCCATGTCTTGTCACTGAGTGTCCCGACAATCGGTTGCACAAGGATTCCCATCAAAGGGGGTAGTATCCAAAAATAGCTCAGGTTATGCGGGTCTGCGCCTAAGGTAGCGAAGATGCGTGAGATGTTGGCACTCTGGAGCGCGTATGCAATCTGTACGCCGAAGAACCCAAAGCTCAGGTTCCATAAACTCCAAAACGGTAAATTCGGTTTCTGTTTCATATTCTTAATTTTTATTCACCTCGTCGTTCCCCTTATTATCAGCCTGGTGCGTACGATGCGACGTTCCATTTTCTCACGGGGAATCGTTCCCTCTACGTGCCCGATGAGAATGTTGGCAGCCTCTTCACCGACTTTAACCCCCCGTTGTTCTACGGTTGTGAGCATAGGGTCACAGGCAACAGCACGCTGTCCGTTTGTAAAACCGCAGACAGAGATGTCTTCGGGTACTTTAAATCCCATGCGCTTGGCGGTATAGAGAATACCTATTGCCGTGTCGTCATTAACGGCAAAGAAACCGTTGGGAGGAGTGGGACTCTGGAGAAGCTCTGGGGTAATGGCCTCCGCATCTGTCCGGTTATCACAGAAACGCATCAACTCTGGGTCTGGTTGGATGCCGTGTTTCAGCAAAGCATCCTTGTAACCATTGTATCTGTTCTTTGAGATCTCCAAGGTCATGGACGAGCCATAGAATGCAATGCGATTGCATCCAGTCTCTATCAAGTGCGTCACGGCATTGTAGGCACCCATGTAGTCGTCAACAACTACGCGGCTGGCATTCACTCCCGTACAGATGCGGTCGTAGAAGACTAAAGGTACACCAGCATCTATCAGGCGCTGGAAATGGTCATACTTCTGCGTGTCCTTTGCTTGTGAGACAATGATGCCGCATACCTTGTTCTCATAGAATGACTGGCAGATTCTTACCTCCCGTTCATATTGTTCGTTACTCTGTGCAACCATGATGCGGTAGCCGTGCGCAGAGGCTTCTTCCTCAATACCGGAGAGGATGGACGAGAAATAGTAATGGGCAAACTCAGGGATGATAACTCCGATGACCTTTATCGGCTGTACTTTGGAATGGCGTAGTGACTCTGCAATCACGTTTGGGGTGAAGTTATGCTCCCTCGCATACTGCTGAATGGCTGTTCTTCGCTCCGCAGAGATCCGGGGCGAGTCTTTCAGGGCTCGCGAAACAGTTGCCACGCTGATGCCAAACTTGCGGGCAATGTCCTTCATCGTCAAGGGAGTACGCTCTTCCATATCTTAGTTTTTAGTTTTACGATGCAAAGTTAAGGAAAATATTCTTCCATAGCTCGTCACCTTATTTATTTTATATTATGCAAAAGTGCAAACGTTTGCATTTCCTTAATAACGGATTTAACTCAAAAAAAGTATGAATGAATGCAAACAACTCCTATCTTTGCACTTGATTTAAATCAAATATCTCAGAATCAGAGAACTTAAAACATAACTAACTTTAAAGATTAAATGATGAAGCAGGTAAACATTAAGACTCCGTTAAGGATGTTGGTCCTGATGTTAGGACTCTTTCTTTCGGTGGGAGCCTTTGCACAGATTGATGTCAAAGGCCATGTTAAGGATGCTCAGGACGAACCGATTATCGGCGCGACAGTACGTGTGGTAGGTACGCAGACAGCTACCGTGACAGACTTCGACGGTAATTTTGCCTTGACAGCTAACCAAGGTGCTGACATAAGCGTGTCATACGTGGGCTATCAAACCCAGACCGTGAAGGCAGCCGCTACTCTCGAGATTACTCTTCAAGAGGATGCCGCAGTCCTTGAGAATGTCGTTGTCATCGGATATGGACGTGCCAAGAAGACCGATTTAACTGGATCGGTGACAGCCATTAGACCGGATGACAAAAACCATGGTCTGAATGTCAACGCACAGGACATGATTAGCGGTAAGATTGCAGGTGTCAGCGTTATCTCTGGTGACGGTACTCCTGGTGGTGGCGCTCAGATCCGTATTCGTGGCGGCTCGTCGCTGAATGCCTCTAACGACCCTCTGGTTGTGATTGACGGTTTGGCAATGTCGGGCGATGGTGTACAAGGTCTGGCTAACCCCCTTTCTATGGTAAACCCCAATGATATCGAGTCTTTCACGGTGCTGAAAGATGCCTCTGCCACTGCCATTTATGGTAGCCGTGCCTCAAATGGTGTCATTATCATTACTACCAAGAAAGGGCGTTCTGGTCAGAAACCTACCTTCAATTATAATGGTAATATATCCATCGCATCGAAAAAGAAAACGGTAGAGGTCCTTGATGCCCCAGGTCTCACCAGTTTCATCAAGAACCTCTATGGTGAAGACAGCGATGCATATAGGGAACTGGGCTATCTTGATGCCAACGGCAACAAGGTGTATGCCAACACTGACTGGCAGGATGAGATATTCCGCACATCTGTATCTACAGATCATAACATCACCATGTCTGGCGGACTGAAGAACATGCCTTACCGTGTTTCTTTGGGTTACACCAACAACCAGGGTATCATCAAGACTTCTAAGTTCGAGCGTTACACTGCAAGCTTCAGCATTTCGCCTTCGTTGCTGCAGGATCATCTCAAACTGAATATCAATGGTAAGGGAATGATTGCCAAGAACCGTTATGTGGACGGTGGTGTCGTAGGTGCTGCCATTGCCATGGATCCTACGAAGGCCATTTACGGTGACAATGACATCTATCGTGACTATTTCGGAGGTTATGTTCAGAGCTTTACCTCGGCATCTTATGAGGGTGCAGCCAACTGGAAATACACAGGTAAAGGATGTACCAACCCAGTCTCCATCATTAACCAAATAGAAGACAAGGCAACTTCCAAGTCGTTGATAGGTAATATTGAGGCAGACTATGGCATTCACGGCTTTGAGGATCTGCACCTCCACATGAATGCCGCAATGGATATCTCAACAGGAAAACAGGATACTTATAAAGATCCTTATTCCTCTGTTGCCAACTACTACGGCTGGAATGGTTGGAACAAGAAAAATACTTATAACCTCCAATTGTCGCTCTATGCACAGTATATGAAAGACTTCAACAAAGACCATCATTTTGATATCATGGCAGGCTATGAGTGGCAGCACTTCCATAAGAAGACTGACTGGTATGGCTATGGTACCTTCCGTGAGGGCAATACTGTCTATCCGGCTGGCACCAAATACAATGCTCCTGCTGAGAATCAGGTGACGGAATATAAGACAGAGCGTTACCTTGTATCGTTCTTCGGACGTTTGAACTACTCGTTCATGGACCGTTATATGCTTACTTTCACGTTGCGTGCTGACGGATCGTCACGTTTCAATTGGCTTGAAGGGAACAAGAATCAGCAGTGGGGATACTTCCCAGCTTTGGCTCTCGCTTGGAAAATCAAAGAGGAGCCATTCCTGAAAAACGTAGACTTACTGAGTGATGCCAAGTTGCGTTTAGGCTGGGGTATCACAGGTCAGCAGGATGGTGATGCCATTGGTGACTATTCCTATATCCCTGTATTCAAACCCAATGCTAATGCTCATGCGTTGTATCCTGTACTAGGCGACGGTACCACCTATCGTCCGCAGCCTTATAATGCTGCGTTGACATGGGAGAAGACCACAACGTGGAATGTTGGTCTTGACTTTGCTTTCCTCAACAACCGTCTGGAGTTTGCCCTTGACTGGTATTATCGTAAGACCACTGACCTGATTAACACGGTCTCTGTGGCAGCGGGTTCTAACTTCCGCAATACTGTCACCTCGAATATCGGTTCTCTTCACAACACCGGTTTTGAGTTCATGACGACGCTGCGCCCCATCCAGACAAAGGACTGGCGTTGGGAAGTGAACTACAACTTCACATATAACCACAATGAGATTGATGAGCTTATCAGTGGCAAGGGCGCTGACTATTTTGTGGGTACTGGCGGTGGACTGAACTTCGGAGATGTTCAGGCCTTCACAGTGGGTAAGGCTACGCATGCCTTCCACGTTTACCAGCAGGTGTACGACCAGAATGGAAAGCCCATCCCCAATACTTTTGTCGATCGTAATGCCAATGGCTATATTGACAGTGGTGACCGTTATTACTATTACAAACCAGCTGCTGATGTGCTCATGGGTCTGTCGTCCAAGCTCCAATGGAAGGATTGGGACTTCGGCTTCTCCATGCGTGCCAGCCTGGGTAACTATATGTTCAACAGCACTGCTTCTGGTGCTTGTAACGTCGGTGCCGGTGCTGTTTATACAAACGGAAATCTTAATAACCTGCGTGTTGATGCCGTCAATCGCGGATTCACTAACGTGCTGGAGCAGCAGTATGCTTCTGACTACTTCGTTGAGAATGCCTCTTTCCTTAAGATGGACAACATCACTCTCGGCTATAGCTTCGAGAAACTTTTCGGTGCTCCTCTGAGTGGACGTGTCTATGCTACGGTTCAGAATGTTTTCACAATTACTAAATATACAGGTCTTGATCCTGAGGTGGCAAGTGGTGTCGATGGTAATATCTATCCCCGTCCTATCACTACCATCCTTGGTGTGAGTTTGAACTTCTGAGAAAGATTGAAGAATTGAAAAAATGAAAAGAAAAGGTAAATAGCTATGAAACTGAAATATATTTTACCAATAGCGGTCTTTTTCTGCGCAGCTGTCCTTATGTCATGCACGAAGGATTTGAAGGTAGAGAATATTAATCCGCAGGAGGTGTCAGACTTCAATGAGGACTACATCTTCAACAAAATCTATGGCAATCTGGTGCTGACGGGTCAGATAGGTCCTAATGGCGACAGCGACCTTGACACGGACGATGAGGGTATGTCGAACATGATCCGTCTCATCTGGTATTTCAATGTGCTGACTACTGACGAGGCTCACTGTTGGTGGAACGACCCGGGTATGCCCGAGTTAAACCGTAACTCGTGGACAGATAGCAATGCTTTTGTGGCATCGCTCTATTATCGACTGATGTTTGGTGTTACCATCTGTAACTTCTATCTCGATAATGCCACCGACGGTTCTCCCTCTACGCTGCAAAAGCGTGCCGAAGCTCGCTTTATGCGCGCACTCCACTATTTCTACCTTATGGATATGTATGGTAATCCTCCGTTCCTCACGAAATTGTCGAGCGAGAATGCTCCCCAGATTCAGCGTGCAGACCTCTTTGACTTCCTTGTGAGTGAGCTGAAGGATGTCATCGGTGAGGGTAGTGGTGACGAAGTGCTGGCAGATGCCCGTACAATTGACTATGGACGTGCTGACAAAGCTGCTGGCTATCTGCTTCTGGCACGTATCTACTTGAATGCTGAGGTGTATAAGGGCACTGCTATGTGGAACGAAGCGAAGACATACGCAGAGAAGGCAATCTCGACGGGGTATAAGCTTTGTACCAACGGCATGAACGGTTTCAGTGCTTATCAGTTACTGTTCATGGGTGACAACGATACCAATGGTGCTCAGGATGAGATTATCCTGCCTGCCCTGCATGATGGTGAGATGACTCAGACATGGGGTGGAACCCTGTATATGATTGCCAGCAATACGTCGGAGGCGATGTTACAGGAAGACCTTTATGGTGTGACTGACAGCAATGGCAATCCTATCCTTGGCTATGGTACTTCTGAGAAATGGGACATTGGTGTACGCGCCCGTTCCAATTTCTCGAAGGTGTTCTTCGGTGATAATGCCAACGATAACTCTGTAACCAAAGGTACTCCTAAGGATGTCGTTCCTGCCGTGGGTGACGACCGTGCTATCTTCTACACTCAGGGACAGAAACTCTCTATCGTGAAAGAGGATGACAAGAATCAGGGACTCATCTACATGAAGTACAACAACCTGCATGCCGACAGGACGTCTGGTCACCATGCCGGCGGACAGTTTGTAGATACAGATTTCCCAGTACTGCGCTTAGCTGAGGCTTACCTTATCTCAGCAGAGGCTGATGCCCGTCTGAACGGCGGCAACTGTACACCGGCAGGTGTGGAGCGTATCAAGGCTTTGCGCAGTCGTGCCAATGTCAAGACAGGCAACTCTTATGACGGTCTCAGTGCTGATGCCTTGTCGGCTGTTACCCTTGAGGATATCTTCAAGGAGTGGTCGCGTGAGTTCGGCTATGAGGGTATGCGTCGTATGGTACTTGTTCGCTGGAACCGCTATGCTGGTCAGAACGACTATGTATGGGAATGGATGGGTGGTACACAGGCAGGTACTCCTATCAACAAGCGTTTCAACCTCTTCCCCATCCCTGCTGATGACTTGAATGCCAACAGCAATCTGACTCCCACTGAAGGTTATTAATCTTTAATGCAATACAGATATGAAAAGACTGAATATAATAGGATCACTGCTGATGGGTGCGTTGCTGTTGACGGCGTGCCAGACCGACCGCGACGATAATCCCCGTCTCGACTTGACGAAGGGACAGGAGCCCATCACACTGAATACGCCTGCCTTTGCCGGCAGCACATATGATTTGGATAATACTGAATACATCCGGTTCAACTGCACACAGCCTGCTTATGGATTCCCTGCCACAGTTACTTATGTAGTACAATTGTCAGTGGATGCTGATATGACTGATCCTGTGGAGTTGTCGACAACCTATTCGCTCAACGACATGGAGGTGAGCGGAAGGGATATCGCCATCGCTACCACCAAGCAACTTATGCAGAAGAAAAACAAGAAACAGGACGAGTTCCCTGTAGAGACTCCTCTCTATGTACGTATCCGTGCCTATATCAGCGGTGTGGAGGGTACTGAGGCGTTGTCGAACATCGTCAAGCTCAATAGTGTGAAGACGAAGTTTGCGTTGCCCGATGTGGAGGTTCCCAACCCGTTCTATGTATGTGGTAACTTCACAGGTAACGACTGGGAGAAGTCCATGGCTACGGCTGCTGTCAATGGCGCTCCCGAGAGCCAATGGCGTATCGCATGGATTGACGGCGACGGTGTGAAGGTCAGCCCAACCATGAGTGAGGCGGACTATAGTGCTGATATGATTGAGACTTCTTATGTATGTAAGACAGAGGGCTTCAAGGTATCTGATACTGGTGTAGTAACCGCTACCACTCCAGGATGGTATGTCATGCTCATTGACGGTGAGGTTGATAATGACAAGCGCACCATGCTGCTCACCTTCAGCTTCTACGAGCCAGAGTTGTGGCTCATCGGTCCGAGCATCATCAATGCGGATGCCGGCATCACCAGTGACAACTGCTGGAATGAGGCAGAGCTGCGTGACAACTATGCAGAGTATGTCAAAATCTCCACTCCAACAACGATGGACGGTGAGTTTGTATCTCCAGCGTTGACGAGTACGACTACAGATGGTGACGGCGGCTCGCGTGCCTATGTCAAGATCAAGAACTACGAGTGGTGGAAGACTGAATTCTTCATTTACGACAAGAAGATTGTCTACCGTGGTAACGGAGGTGAGGTCAGACCTTACACCTGTGGTGGCGTAGGTCAGGTTGTTCGCTTCAACTTCTCCAATGATTCTGGTGAATTGCAAACAATTAACTAAATAATAAGTATGAGTATTATGAAAAAGTTATCATTATATCTGTTGTTCGCAGTGGCAGGCTGGTCTTTGACCGCCTGCGACGAGAGCTTCAACGACTATCAGCAGCCCACGGTATTCCCGCAGGAGGATCCTATCGTCATCGAGGGCTTCGAGGCTACACCGACAGCTGCTGCCTCTGAGAATATCGACCTTGCTACCTTGGCTGACGAAGGACTACAGTTGTTTACTCTTAAGATGGGTAAGCTGCCTGAGGGTATGGTGATTGAGAATATCCGTCTGGAGGCATGGCCCGCCGATAAGAGCGAGTCTGTTGCCACCAACGTGGAAGCCTCGGAGGATGGTAAGGTGACCAAGGCGGAATTGGTGAATCTGGTCTATAGCTTCTATGGTAAGAAATCTACTGAGCGTACTTTCACGGCTAAGCTCTTTGCCGACGCTGTCAAAGGGGCGGAGTCGGTACTCATCACCTTGGGTGACTTCACGCTCAAGATAACACCGGAGGAAGTAGAGAATCCTTATTATTATGTTTATGGTAACGCTACCTCGTCAAAGAAGGAAGAGGCTTACAAGACTATCATGACTCCAGACCCGTCGAGTGACGTTATCTTCACCTATACCACTAAGTTCGTCAGCTCCGGCGACATGAAGGTATGGAACTCTAAGTACTGGCAGGAAGGTCATGAGTCTGGTGACTTCTCCATGCTCTATGGCTCTGGTGAGGAAAAGCCGTCATCATATAAGGGTGAGACAGGTAAACTGGAACAGGGACGCAACGCCTCCATCTTCTCGCCCACCAAGGAGTACTATACCTTCACGATAGACCTGGAGTCCCTGACCTACCGCTGGGTGAAACTGGACAATCAAAACCCTGCCAGCTATAGTGTTATCTCGCTCATTGGCGGCTTCAATAGCTGGACTGGTGATGTGGATATGCAGGCTGTTGACAAGGCAAAGCATAACTGGTATGCTAAACTGACGCTTACCGAACAGACAGAACTGAAGTTCCGTGCTGACCATGACTGGGCGGTTAACTGGGGCTTTGGAGGTGCTACTGGCGATTGGACCGTCAATGATGATATTTGGGCACAGACGCTGTCGCAAGATGGAGGAAATATTGTCGTACCGGCAGGTACCTATCATGTCTACTTCTGCGACATCACAGGTGCAGGTCATTTCGTACCAGCAGATAATTGAGGTAGCGAAGGAAGATAGATTATAATAGCAGAAGACCGTCTGTGTAAACGTTTGCACAGACGGTCTTTTATTTTTTAACACACTTAAAGTATCACCTATTAAATAAATGACTACCTTTGTATCGTAAAACCGAAAGGTGACAATGTTGATATTCAATAAACCCAATTACTAACTTTTAAATTAGAACGATTATGAAGAAAATTTTTACGCTTATTGCAGTGCTTGCATGTGCACTTGGTGTACAGGCACAGGACACTTGGACCATTGCTGGTGAGAAGGCTATCTTAGGTGTTGGCTGGGCTCCCGAGGAGACTGCTAATGACATGACTTCTGAAGATGGTGTTAACTTCACGCTGGTGAAGACTGGTATGATGGTTGAGGCTAATGAAGCAGGCTATGGTTTCAAAGTAGTGAAGAACCACTCTTGGGATGAGTCCTATGGTCAGGAGGGTGGTAGTGACAACGCAACTCTTCCTATCGCAGAGGACGGTGAGTACACCATTACTTTCACTTTTAATGCAGAGTCACATATCCCTTCCGCTACGGCTACAAAGACAGGTGACTATGTAGCTCCTGTTACTGACCAGACTTGGACAGTGGCTGGTGTGGCACCTCTTTGCGGAACAGCATGGGACCCTGCAAACACAGAGAACGACATGAGCAGCACCGATGGAGTTAACTATACCCTCATCAAGGAGGACATCGCTCTTGAAGGTGGTGTAGGCTATACGTTCAAAATTGTTGCTGACCACGCATGGGATAAGGCGTATCCTGCAGACAACTACACCCTTACTGTTACTGAGAACGGTAAGTACAAGTTGACCTTCAAATTCAATAAGGAGACCAAGGAGGTAGGTTGCGACGCTGTGAAGACTGGTGAGGCAGAATTTGGCGATAAGATTTGGACTATCGCTGGTTCAGAGGCTGTCCTGGGTACTAACTGGGATAACACGGACGAGAACAACGATATGACAGACATGGAGGATGGTACCTTCCAGCTCGTGAAGGAGAATGTGGCTCTGGAGGCAGGCACAAACTATGAATTCAAAGTACTGGCTAACCATGACTGGGCTGAGAACTATGGTGCCGACGGTGTACCCGATGGTCCTAATTGCATCTTCACTGTTGATGCTGACGGCAACTATGACGTGACCTTCGTTTGGAATCCTGACAGCAAGGAGCTCTATGCTACTGCTGATGAGGCTACTGGCATCAAGGGCGTGAAGAACGCTGCTGCCAACAAGAATACTACGATGTACAACTTGCAGGGTCAGCGTGTACAGGCAGGTTTCCGCGGTATCGTTATCATGAACGGTCGCAAAATGATTGTTAAGTGAGAAGAATAATCACAACACTATTCTCGCTCTGCGCCATCATAGGTTCTATGGTGGCGCAGGGTTGGCCTTCGCAGTATGACGGTGTCATGCTGCAGGGCTTCTATTGGGACTCCTATGCTGATACGAAATGGACGAACCTCGAGTCACAAGCTGATGAGATGGCAGAGTTCTTCAATCTGATATGGGTGCCCAATTCCGCCTATGCTAACGCTACAAGTAATAACATGGGCTATCATCCCGTCTATTGGTTCAATCATAAGAGTGCCTTCGGTACAGAGGATCAATTGCGTTCTATGATTGCGACATTCAAGGCAAAGGATGTGGGTATCATAGAGGACGTGGTCATCAACCATCGTGCCAGCGTCAATAGCAACTGGCTGAACTTCCCTGCAGAGACTTACAAAGGGGTGGAATACCAGTTGACAGCTGCGGATATATGTAAGGATGACGAGTCGAAAGACAATGGCTATAATCCCACAGGTGCCAGAGATACTGGTGAGCCATGGGGTGGTGCACGCGACTTGGACCATACCAGTGAGAATGTACAGAAGAATGTGATGGCATACGAGGATTTCCTACTTAACGACTTAGGTTATGTAGGATTCCGCTATGACTTTGTGAAGGGCTTTGCTGCCAAATATGTGGGCTTATATAATACGACGGCGCGCCCCCAATTTTCTGTTGGAGAATGTTGGGATGGCAGTAAGAGTGTGGTGACTAACTGGATCAACGGAACGAAGGTGGACGGTGTGATTCAGAGTGCTGCCTTTGACTTCCCTTTGAAGTATTATATCAACGATGCCTTTACTCAGGGTAAGTGGAGCCGTCTGAACAGTGCTTGTCTTGCCAATGACAATAACTACAAGCGTTATGCCGTGACCTTTGTCGATAACCATGACAGTGGACGCTTCGGAGAATCTCCCCTCTATGACAATATCGAGGCTGCCAATGCCTTTATCCTCACAATGCCAGGTACTCCCTGTGTCTGGTTGGGTCACTGGAAATCATATAAAGCCACTATCAAAAAACTCATCACTATCCGCAAGGCTGCTGGCATCCATAACGAAAGTAATATCCTTGCAAAGAGTTCGTCAGCAGAAGGCTATGTGCTTAACGTGGAAGGTACTAAAGGCAACTTGTTATTGTTGTTAGGCACAGCAACTGCTCCAACGGACGGCTATCAATTAGCCCTCGAAGGCAAGAACTTCAAGCTCTATGCCTCTGGTAATATCGACCTCAGCGCGTTGGATGGCATGGGTGAGGATCCTGTCTTCACCGTTCCCCCTTTCTGTAAAGTGGGAGATGGTGAGATTTGTGCCTTCTTTGAGGTTCCCACTACCTATAGCAATATCAAGTGTTGGGCATGGAATGACCATTGTAACTTCACTACTGGTAAGTGGCCAGGCTCCACTTGTTCTCTTTTAGGCATCCATAAAGGTAATAGGGTGTATAAATGGAGTTGGAACGGCAAGGCATATAAGCCTAACACCGTCACCGAGATGACTCCCGAGGGAACACCGGCGATGATAATCTTCAATAATGGTGGTAACGATAAACAGACCGCTAACCTTACCTTTGTCAATGGCGGCTACTACGCAGAACAGGGAACTCTTCGTGCTATTGTCGGATCAGCGACAGGTATAGGGAATGTCACCACAATGCTCATCAAAGATAATGGAGCATGGTACGACCTCCATGGTCGCAGACTTCCGGGAGAACCGACAAAGAAAGGTGTTTATATCCATCAGGGAAAGAAAGTACTGAAGTAAGAGATATTGTCGCTTAAAGCGATGAAAAAGTATGGTGCCGCCTATCGGGTCGATAGGTGGCACCTTTCGTATCGTTTGCTTTGGGGTATCGACCCGTTTGCTCGGGGCTATCGATGCGTTTGCCTTAGGGTATCTTTTCTGTCAGTCGTAGCAGTTTTTTTTTATACCTCCTTCTTATCTTTCCCCTTGTTCATATACTCACGCGGTGACATGCCATAGAACTTCTTGAAGATAGTAGAGAAGGATGCCGCATTGTTGAAGCCGCAGGCATACATCACCTCCGTGATATTCATGTTCTGACTTGACAGGAGCTTGGCAGCCTGCTTCAGTCGGATATTACGGATAAAGTCATGAGGTGTCTGACCCGTCAGTTCCTTCATCTTACGGTGCAGGTGGACACGGCTGATGCCTACCTCCTCGGCAATACTGTCGACACTGAGGTCGGAGTTACTGATGTTCTTGTTGATTGCTGACATGATACGCTCCAGCAACTTGTCATCGGGTGATTTCATGCGTACCTCATCCACTTGTTGCTCCAATTGGTCGTTGCGTCCGTATTTCAGTCGGAGCATCTGGTGTGTATGTATCAGGTTGACGATAGTACGTCGTACGATATCCATGTTGAACGGCTTGACGATATAGGCATCAGCACCAGTCTCCAATCCTTGCAACTGGTCTTCGTCGCGGTTCTTCGCCGTGAGGAAGATAACGGGAACATGACTGGTGACGGGGTTCGTCTTCACCTTCGAGCAAAGGGTGTTACCATCCATCTCCGGCATCATGACATCGGAGATGATCAGGTCTGGGACGGTCTTGATAATCTCCGCGAAGGCTTCCTTACCGTTCTCGCAACAGATGACCGTATAGTTGTCAGAGAGTTCCTTCTCCAGATATTCGCGTATCTCCTGGTCGTCTTCCGCAATGACGATACGCTGTACCTTGCTTGCCTTGGGTATCTCCGTCGTCTCCGGAGTGTCAATGTCGTTGTCATCATCCAGGAGGAGTGTGGTCGCAGGTTCTGTGTCTTCCTTCTCCAAGGCAATCTCCTCTGGTTTCAGATGCCCGTTACCCAATGGAATCGTCACCACGAACTCACAGCCTTTACCGTCTGCATTGTTATGGACGCTGATGGTACCGTGATGCAATTCTACCAGTGAGCGTGTCAGGTCGAGTCCGATGCCAGTTCCGGACTTTCGGCTATTCATACTGGTTGGTGACTGGTAGAAGCGTTCGAAGATATGCTTGAGCTGTTCTTCCGGTATCTTTTCTCCATTATCATAGAAGGAGATGGTGGCATTCTCGTCTTGATGGGTAACGCGAATTCTTATCTCACCGCCTGCAGGTGTAAACTTAAAGGCGTTGGAGAGGATATTCATCACGACCTTGTCGAAGTTGTTCCTGTCTATCCATACGGGCAGTTCCTGTGTGTCATGCTCGTAGTTGAAGGTGATATTCTTAGACTGTGCCTGTTGGGCGAATAAGGTATGGATATCTTCTATGAAGCCTATCAGGTCAGTCTCTTGCATCCGCATCTGCATCTGTCCCTTGTCGATCTTCCGAAGATCCATCATCTGGTTGATGAGTGCCAGGATGCGCTCAGCATTACGACGGATAGTCTCATAGACACTGCGGCGGTGCGGGTCGTTGTCTTGCTTGATCAGAGATGCCAGGGGTGAGACAATCAGGGTCATCGGGGTGCGTATCTCATGACTGATATTCATGAAGAAGCGAAGCTTTGCCTCACTCATCTCCTCGGCATGGACATGCTCCTGTAAGTGCAGACGGTCCTGTTCTTTCCGTCTCCGGTAGTACAGATACTGCCACAGGAAGAGCCCTATAATCAATAAATAGGTTATGTATGCGAGTGTGGTACGATACCAGGGAGCCCTGACATATACGGTAAAGCATCGCTCCTCCGTCTCGGCACCGTTCCGCAGGGCGACGACACAGAAATTGTATGCTCCAGGTGCCATGTGACTGAATGTAATCTCGTTGACACCTGGTTGCATCCGTACCCAGTCCTCCTTGTTAATGCGGTATTTGTAGGAGATATGTTCTGGGTTATCATAGGTCAGCGTGGAGAAGAGAATGGAAAACGAGTTGTCTCCGTGGCTGAGAGCAAAACGCTTGGCGGCAATGGTTGTGGTGTCAGTGACATGGTACCACCCGGACTTCGTCTCTGGTGTCACCTCGATGCCATTGATCAGGAAGGCGGTCAGGTATACCTCTGCCTTCCACTCACTCTGTTTGATGTCCGAGGGATTAAACCATGTGACACCTCCGACACCTCCGAAGAGCATCGTTCCCTGTTGTGAGATACAGACGGCACCGTCGCTGAACTCATTACTCTGCAAGCCATTATCGATGAAGTAATTTCGTGTCGTCCCGTTCTTAGGGTCATAGCGGCAGAGACCGTGGTCGGTACCTACCCAGATCATACCGTTCTTGTCTTGTTGGAGGGAGGCGATACCATTGTCGGCAAGTCCTTTCTCCATACTAAGATGGCGGTATTCCTTGGTGGAGAGGTCGTAGCTGTACAATCCGTCATTGGTACCAATCCATATCTTATTATTGTATTCCTTGGCGACACGAGTGGGAACGGCGTAGTTCAAGGTGTTGACTCCAAACACTTTCGTCCAGTTCTCCGTGGCGATGTCCATGCAACAGAGTCCCATCGATGTGGCGAGGTAGATACGCTGTCCGTCAGGAGAGAGGGATACTTGGGAGACATAGTTGTTGATGATGTTGTTAACCTTGCGGTCGATGACGGCATTCTCCTTGGTGATATAGGCTTTGACGGTTCCCGTCGAAATGTTCAGACGTAACAGACCCTCGCCCATCGTCGCCATCCAGATATTGCCTCGCTGGTCATATTCCAGGTCGAAGACGCTGACGACACTACCTTGTGGAAGTGACTGTGGGTGATAACTATGGCTGGCAGCGTCAATCCATCCGCATCCCTCGCGGAATGATCCTATCCAGATATGTCCCTTGTCATCCTCTGTGAGTGCAAGAATCGTGCTGGGGAAGTTCGCCTTATAGTGGAAGACGGGGCGGTTGTTATGGTCAAAGCTATATAATCCGTCCTTGTCGGTTCCGATCCACGTCCATCCTCTGCTGTCGATAAGGACACTGGTGACACATGCCTGTCCGATGAGATTCTGAGGTCCCAGCTTATAACCCATATAATGGAACAGGTGTTCCTCTCGGGGTTGCATGTAGATTCCTTTCTGAAGCAATCCGAACCACATGTTACCCATCTTGTCCTCTGTGATGGAATAGCACTTACAGAGTGAGAGGTCTATCTCATTGCTATAGAAGGGGTTGTTGGTGAGGGTACCTGTCTGGGGATTGAAGATGCCGAAGCCCTTGCCGTCATATCCTAACATCAGGTTGCCGAGGTGGTTAATGAATATCTCCACAATAGGAAGGTCGCTGGTGACGGCGATATGCTCAAAGATGCCTTTCTCCCCGAGGACATACAAACCATTCTGTGATGTGCCGATATATATCTTCTTGTCTTTTCCCTCACGGATAGAACGGAGTTGGGTGCTAAGGGCATCGTCATTGAAATAGCGGATGGTCTTCTTGCCGTCATAGCAAACCAGTCCTTGCTCTTCCGTGATGAGCCACAGGCGGTTCTGACTGTCCTCTATCATCTGGCGGACACCGATAATATCTGCAATAGCTCCTCCTATCTGATGAGCCTGATGGGCATTGGTGACTTGCAACAGTCCGTGTCCCGAAGTACCGATCAGCACTTCTCCGCTATGACGTTCAAGGATGCAAGTAACATAAGGTGGCATGATACGGTTCTGCAGGTCATAGACCTGTATGTCCTGGAAGCGGTAACCGTTGAATGACTGTAGGGCACCGTACATTCCAACATAGAAGGTTCCTCTGCTGTCCTGCATGATATAGTTCACGTAGTTGCTCGCCATCCCCATATTAGCGGATATCTCTTTCTTGATGGTACGGAACTTGTAACCGTCGTATTTGTTGAGTCCGTTACGGGTTGCCACCCAGATGAATCCGTCATTGTCGATATATACCTGATTGACGAAGCTGCTTGATAACTGTTGGTTGGCATCAAAGAGGATACCTTGCTGGGCATAGGTGCTCAGAGGAAGAAGGATAACTGATAAGATTAGTAGCGCGCCACGGATAATGACTCCAATGTGGTCGCAAAGAACTTTACTCTTCATTACTGGTTTAAATATGCGATGTTACATCAGAACAAGTGCAAAGGTAGTACATTTTATGAAATGTACCAAATAAATGTTACAAAAAATGAGTTGGAAATAATGTTACAGGGCAGGATTGTCGTCCTGCCCTGTCTGTTATTAATAGGTGATTGTCATCGTTTTCAGGTCTTCCGGTCTTGAACTGTTACCATATAGGATCTGGTAATTACCAGGCTTGGTCCTCATGGTATTGGTCTCAGTATCGAAGAACTCGAAGGACTTCGGAGTCAGCACCAGGGAGGCGCGGCTGGTCTGACCAGCCTTTACGTCAACACGTTGGAAAGCGCGCAGGGACTTGATAGGTCCTTCCTTGTCGGAGAGGTCGCGGATATAGAGCTGGACAATCTCTGTGCCATCCCGTTTGCCAGTATTGGTGACAGGTATGGTCATGGTATAGTTGCTGCCTTGTTTCTCCAAGGTTCCTTCACCAATCTGGAACTGGGTATAGCTCATGCCGTAGCCGAAAGCAAACAGCGGATCGTCGAAATAGCGGTATGTACGTCCTTTCATGGAGTAGTCCTCATAGTCAGGCAACTGTTCGGAGTTCTTGTAGAACGTGATGGGTAACTTTCCGCAGGGGTTATAGTCACCGAAGAGTACGTCGGCGATGGCGGTACCGCCCTCCTGTCCGGCATACCAAACCTGTACGATAGCGTCACAGGACTGAGTCTCCGGGGTCAGTGCGATGGCAGAGCCTGAGCAGTTGACGAAGATAACGGTCTTGCCTGCTGCCTTGAGTGCTTTCAGGAAGTCACGCTGTACCTTCGGTAACTCGATATGTGTACGGTCGCCACCTTTGAAGCCATCAATATCAACGGGCATCTCCTCACCCTCAAGGGCTGCCGAGATACCTCCGCAGAAGATAACCTTGTTGACATCCTTCAGCTGGTCGATAATCTGCTGGTAGTCGATAGGATACTCTTTGGCAATATTGATCTTCAGGTTGGCATTCCATGTTTTGACAAACTTGAAACGTACCTCAATGGTATAATCCTTCCCCTTCTCAGCCTGAATGGCTGTGCGTGTGGGTGTCGTGCGCCAGGTGTGCTCCAGTACCTTTCGTTCTCCGTTGATATAGAGTTCGAAATGACCGCATCCCTCAAGGTTCACCACATACTCGCCAGACTCCTTAGGTGTAAAGACAGTCTCGTACTTAGCTGAGAAGTCCTCGATTTTTACACCAGGGGCGAAATTATGCATACCTGCCGTTGTGACAGCAAGTGGTGTGGTATAGTATTGGGTGGTTACGGGCTTGCCTGCCAGGGTGGTGTCATTCCAGAAGGTTCCTTTCATTCCTTTCTTTCCCTCGAAACTACACTGGGAAGCCATCAGACAGTCCATCACCTTGTCATAGGTAAGGTCGCAGCCAGGATGATAGACGACCTTCTTCTGTTTCGCTGTGATACCCTCCAGGATGGAGATGGTATGGTTGGGCATACCGTTATAGTTACCCCACATCAGAGGCTTGTCGTCGGCATTGGGACCGATGACGGCAATCTTCTCTGCATTCTTCTTCAATGGCAGGACATTGTTCTTGTTCTGTAACAACACAATCGTCTGGCGTGCCATGTCAAGAGCCAGCTGGCGGTGCTCTTTAGAATCCATGGCAGAGTAGGGAATCTTCGACCACTCCACCAAAGAGGGGTCGTCCATCTCACCTAAGTCGAAGCGACCTTCCAACAGGCGGATGACGTGCTTGTCCACCTCTGCCTCTGTGATGAACCCACGACGGACGGCTTCTGGAATACTCTTATAGGCATAGTCGAAACCGCACTCCACGTCAGTACCGGCAAGGACGGCTTTTGATGAGCCATGAACGGCATCGGATGATGACTTATGGTTCATGTGGAAGTCACTGACAGCACCACAGTCGCTGACAACGAGGTACTGGAATCCCCATTCATCACGAAGGATGGTCTGCATCAGACGGTTGCTGCCGCAGCAGGGGTCGTCGTCAAGACGTTGGTAGGCGCACATCACCTCACGCACCTTGGCATCCTGTACCAGTGTCTTGAAGGCTGGCATATAGGTCTCCCAGAAGTCACGGGGTGACACATCGGTGAGGTTGGCGGTATGACGGGTATACTCTGGTCCGCTGTGTACGGCATAGTGTTTGGCACAAGCCCACAACTTACGATACTTGGAGTCCTCAGGTCCCTGAAGTCCCTTGACAACCTGTACACCCATCACGGAAGTGAGATAGGGATCCTCGCCATAGGTCTCCTGACCTCTTCCCCAACGGGGGTCACGGAAGATGTTTACATTCGGTGTCCAGACGGAGAGGCTATGAAACTTCTCATCCTCGCCAGAACCGCGGTACATGCGCTCGTTATACTGGGCGCGGAACTCCGTGCTGGCAGCGTCGAACACCTTATATAATAAGGAGGGGTTGAACGATGATGCCATGGCGATAGGTTCGGGGAAGACAGTGACGTTTCCCATGTTAGCGGCTCCGTGAAGAGCTTCACTCCACCAAAAGAACTTCTTGATACCCAGACGGGGGATGGCTGGTGACTCGTCAAGCATCAGGGATGCCTTCTCTTCCAGTGTCAGACGGGAGCAGAGGTCAACGGCGCGCTCATGGGCTGACAGGTTGGGGTTCTGATACGGATACTTGTTTGCCGCAGACTGCTGGGCTGAGGCAAAGAGTGCCATAAGGCACAAGCAGGTTGTAGTAATGAGTCTCATGTTGTTTACTTTATAATTGTTTCTGTTCGTTGGTCACTCTCAATACGTTGCCCCATCTCCCTTGCATTGCAGTCGATGTGTCGGCTGGAGAAGTCCGGGGTGTTGAAGGAATACAATGAAAGGCGGTAATATTCCTTCGGGTTATGCTGGGGTAGGAGGAAAGGCTTGGTAGCCTTGCCGTTCTCAAAGGAGGCAAGATAGATACGGGTGTAGAGTCCGTCTTCCCGTCGGCTGGTGAACAGGAACCAGTGGCTGTTGGTGTTCCAGTTATGGAAACTCTCTGCGCGCTCACTGTTGACCTCATCCATCGGTCGTGTCTCACCTGTCTGCAAGTCCAGCAGCCAGAGGTCAGCCTCAGGATGCCAGACAGAGAAATAGCCGTAGTCGGCTTGGGTGTACATGAGATACCTGCCGTCATAGGAGGGACGCGGCCATGTCACACTCTTGCCGATGCGACTGGTCTGGATAAGGGTATCCACCTGTTCTCCGATCTTTCCTGTGTTGGCATCAAAGGGCACACGGCAGAGACTATAGCATTCCTTGTCATAGTCTGTGGGATAGAGCTGTCGCTTTGCAGTGACATAATAGAGCCATTTCCCGTCTGGTGAGAAGGCGGGACAGTTCTCAGCCCAGTACTTCTTCATCGTCAGCGTGTCTTGGAGGATGGCATGCTCCTTGGTGTCATAGACGAAAACGTCAGACGAGGAGTCATAGACTTCAATACGCTTGTTCTTGGCAAAATGGAACATCTGGGATGTCTTGTTGGTGGAGAAAGCACAATAGCGTCCGTTAGGATGCCAGTAGGGATAGACCATCGAGCCTCCCAGGTTCTCATTCTTAGCCATGAGTAACTCGTCCTTCCCTTGGAGGCTTATAACGGTGGCACCATGTTCTCCACGTACGTGGAATACATACTGGTCTGGATTGGTGCGGTTGGCTGTATGGCAGTTGATGCATTGGTCGCGCGTCTGTGTATTAACCAGCATGGCCGTTTCGTCGAAATTGCTGAGGTCACGCTGGTAGAGTCCCATCTTACTATATATCTCATAGCTGGGAGGTATGCGGCGGTAGGTGATGCCCCATTCCTCAAGGGCATACTTGCTCACATGCATCGGGAACTCACGGTATTGAGTCCATTTCCCGTCTTTCTCCGCACATACCGTTACAAGAAGTTGTCCTCCTTGGTTGTCTTCCAACAGCTGATGCCAGTCGTCTATATCGAAGTCCGCAAAGTCTCCGTTGCTATGGAGTGTCCCTGTCTTGGAGCCTTTGACTGTCACATCCATTGTCGTGACCTCGTCATCTGCCATGGAGAAATTCAAGGGGGCAATACCTACGGGTATCGTGACATCCGTATAGTCAGGATAGATGTCAGGCAACTCATCCTTCTGAGCCACATTCGCAGGCACGGTGTGACAGCCTATCAGGATGAAAAATGATAAGGGTATAATGATAAGTGAAATTAGCTGGTGTTTCATAAGGCAGTTAGATAAAGAAAAAGTCTTTGGTCTTCAGATACGAGTCACGTGATTTCCTCATAAAAGGATATTGCTCTATCAACTTGGGGTTATTAACTAAGGGGCGCATTTTCTTTACCCAACGTCGGTAGAATGTCGTCTCATCCAGAATAGAGAGATATTTTTCTGCCAAGTCATATTGTCCTGTAATGATGCAGATTTCCGTCAGCTTTTTAAGCGCCCTGCCGCTCTTGTTGTAGTTGGGGATATACTCCATGGCTTCGAAGGCAGCACGCTGGGAAATGGCGGGCCAACTTAGCTGAGTAGCCAATTCGCTGACGATAAAGGCAGACGACAAACTGCCAAAATAAACGTTAAAATGCAAATCGTCTAAACAGAATACGGAGGGGGCACTTTCATACATACTGATAGGTATTACAATCGTTGACATGAGTTCTTGATATCCCATTTGCCCAGACTGATAGTAGGCTAATATGCAAGCACTCCTCACAGCTGGAGATTTGGGCGCAGGGAATTTCTCCAGAATCTTGTCCCACTGCTGCTGACGTATTAGCATATCGCACTCCATTTCCTCGTAGGTGCCCATTTCCCTGACACCACTCCAATCGTAGTCGATGCCTTTGGCGATTTGTGCCAACGGATAGGGCATTACGTACGAACTTCCAATCAGACAGGTAGTGAATAACGTGGCTGTCAGGGGTATCCAGCGGATAGAACAGAAGATGAGAAGAGCTGCCATTGGACCTATCAGCCAATACATGACAGGAATCAGCAGACATAGGATGATGAGCCTTATCCGTTTTGCCTGTATGCTCATGACCGCGCACCCCACCGCCATCACAAGTAGTGCAGCCATCGTTGGTGTCAGTGGGATATGGGGTAGCATGGCTACATACCATAATAGGATTGGAATAACCAAAGAAAGCGGAAAACGTATTTTATTCCTGATAGTTGGGAAGAATTGCAGAAGCAGTTTGGAAGAAAGTTTTTGTGCAAGGATGAAGAAAATGGCATACGTCAATGCCCCATTGGTTGGGTTCATGAAGAACTGGGTAATGCATTCTCCTAAATATTGAGCCGCTCCGCCAGGTACCGTCATGCGCTCCATCAGATAGTCGCAATTCCAGAGGAACAATTGCGACATTTCTCTGACAACAATTACATAAGGGTACAAGAAATACCAATAGCAGAAGACCGCTATCGCAAGAATTGCCAGCAGTGCCTTTTGTCCGTATTGGGAAATCCAACTCTTTGCCTTCATCGTTTTCAGAATCACCTGCAAAGGTACGTTTTCTTTTCCATCCTTCCAAATGTTTAGGTAAGAAATAGTAAACAAAACAAAAAAGATGCCGCGCTTCAAACGCGGCATCTTCTGTATGATAAACCTATGGATTAGTATCCTGGGTTCTGCTTCAGCAGCGTATTCTTGAGCAACTCAGCAGCAGGGATAGGCATATCCATCTTGTTGACGTCGAAGTCGAACTCACGCTTAGACCAAGGATAGTTGGCGTAGTCAGAACCGCCGTTATCCTTCGGATAGTTGTAGTCGATGTGATCCTGGATATAGCCAGACTTGATCATATCCGGGCAGAGACACCACTCTGAGTTGAACTCCTTACGACGTTCCTCGTTGACAGCTACCTTCCAAGCCTCAGACTTGTGAACATAACCAACGCGGTTTGGTTTTTTAGCAAGTGCCTCGTAGTAAGCCTTTGCAGAAGGAACCGTAACAGGGGCATCCAGCACACCGATAGGATACTTTGTCATCGATGGCTTTAACTCTGGGTGTGGATTCTTCTCGTCACCCTGCCAAGGATAGGCATCGTAAACTGTGTTAAAGTGAGCCATATACCTGCTGTAGTCCTGACCTATTGTCAAGTTACCCCAAGCACGGTTACGAAGTTCATCGATAGCAGCCCAACCTTTATCAGCTTCACCAGTGCGGAAACAGCACTCTGCATAGTCAAGCAGCACGTTAGCGTAACGTTTTCCGTATATAATGGTTGGTGACCACATCTGAGTACCCCAAGAGTTACCGTCAGCATAAGCATTACGCCAGATCTTTGTAGTCCAGATAGCAGGAGCAAACTCACCATTAGTGAAATGGAACTGTTCTGTCTTAGTACCTGACCAAACACCTTCAGCATTCTTGAAAGGATGAACTACCTTACCATAGTTGGGATCACTGGCGTCGCTATATTTTGTTCCTAAGGAATCCTTCAGATAGGGATGGTATCCCCAAACATTCTTAGACTTCTCAATACCCCATTTAGCCAAATCTGCTTCAGGAATCTTACCAGTTGCACAGGAAGCGTCACGGCGAGTGTCGCCCGGCTCATAACAAGCATACCACTCCCAAGAGAGGTATTCGGCTCCCCAACCACCATTCTCAGGACAAGCGGTGAACCACTTGAACATGTTAGGATTACAGAAGGTGATGGTACGGTCGCCACCCCAGCTGCTCCATTCCTTACCCTCGTCAGAGCACATTGCCCAGATACACTCCTCGTTCCAGAAACCAGCGGGATCCCAGTTGGTGGCGAAGTTGGTAGAGAGCTTGTAGGTACCGCTGTCGATGATGTCCTTCAGCTCAGCCTTTGCCTTTTTATAGCATTCGGCAGCTTTGTCCGGGCAACGGTAAGCCTTCCACATATAGGCGTCTGCGAGGTATGCCTTTGCCATACCCTTGGTGCAACGACCATACTCGTCGTTATACGGCTTCCATGAAAGCAAACCGGCAGCAGCCTCGAAGTCCTCGATGATGAAGTCCCACATCTCCTCGTAGGTCTCGGCAGCAGCCTTGTTGGGAGTGTTGTTGAAGTCCTCACCGGTGGCAAGCATGGGCACACGACCGAAGGTGGTGGCAAGCCAGCTGTAGAAGTATCCACGGAGGGCACGTGCCTCTCCTGTACAATATCTCTTGGCATTAACGCTGACGTTTTCTGCCTTATCCAGACCCTCCAGATAGAGGTTGGCGCGGCTGATAGCAGCGTATGCGTGAGCCCATCCTTCACCGAGCTCGCCTACGTTGGCGTCCCAGGTCTGGTTGAGGAACTTCACGTCCCAACCCGTACACTGGGTGTCCATGGTTGGGTGGCTGCCGGTAAACAGGTTGGGCTTGTAGCCCCAGCTGTTATCCTGTGTGCTGACATTGTTGTAGGCATAGATACCATTCAGGCCGAGGCGAGCATTGTTATCGTTCTCGAATTGGGCATCAATGGACAGAATGTCATACTGTGTAACGTCCAGGAACTTATCGTTGTTACACGAAGCCAGAGCGATGCATCCCAGACCTGCCAATACAAAATATTTAATATTATTTTTCATAATCTATTTCTTTTATAAGTAATTAGAAGGTGATATTAAGACCAAACTGGAATGTGCGAGGAGTTGCATAACGGCCTGTGTCGAGACCGGTATAGATAACGCTACCCTGACCGACCTCAGGATCACCGTACTTGGTGTACGGAGAAATCGTGCAGAGGTTCTGGATGGCAAAGTATACGCGGGCATTCTGAATCAACAGCTTCTTGACGATGTCACGCGGCAGCGTGTAACCAATCTGGATGTTGCTGATCTTCAGGAAGTTTCCACTCTCAATCCATGCGTCGCTGATGCGGCTGTTCTTGTTGTCGTCAAGACGGGTCAGGCGGGGGAGTGAAGCACCTTTATTGTCCTCGCTCCACATGTTGTTGTAGCTATCTTGCAAGAGAGCAGGAGTCCAGGAGTCGTCAGATGGGTTCATGATGCTCATACGCATCTTTGAGTATGAAAGGATGTCCATACCGAAAACACCGTATGTGTATACACTGAAGTCCCAGTTCTTGTAGCTGGCGCTGATGTTCAGACCGTAGTTGAACGAAGGCAGACCATTGCCAATGATTTGGCGGTCACCATCATCCAATGTTCCGTTGCCGTCTGTATCCACGAAGAGGAAGTCACCCTTCTTAGCATTCTGTCCCTGAGCCTTAGCCTTAGCCAGATCCTCATCAGTATTGATGATGCCGGCTACGCGGTAACCATAGTAAGAACCTACAGCCTCGCCCTCACGGCAGATAGAGTGGTTGTCCCATACAAAACCGGTACCATTGACAGCACCTACGTTAGAACCGTCCATGGCATCTTCTGCAGAATAGGTACTGTTGCTACCACCACAGGTTGAAGTATAGTCAACACCCATCTTCTTAATCTCGTTCTTCAGGGTTGATCCGTTGAATGCAACATTGATAGTCCAGTCCTTGTTCAGGCGCTTGTTGTAGTTCACGGAGAATTCGAAACCGTAGTTGTTGATCTGACCGAAGTTGGTATAGATAGAGGAGTTACCTGCAGACGGACGGATCTGACGATCGATCAGCAGGTCCTTGGTCTTACGGGTGAAGTAATCCAATGTAACAGTCAAGTCGTTGTTGAGGAAACCGAGGTCAAGACCGAAGTTCAGCTGCTCGTTAGTCTCCCATTTCAGATTAGTGTCAACCAGTGGTGCATAGAAACCTTGTACACGACTGAAGTCACCAGTAGAACCGCCGCCCATGCCCTGCTTGTAGAACTGGTACTTGGTGTTAACAGAAGACAAAGCGTATGTAGAACGACCTGCGATACCACCGGCATTACCTGTCTGACCCCAACCAAAGCGGAGCTTAGCGTTGCTGAGCCACTTTACGTCCTTCATGAACGGCTCCTCAGTGATGCGCCATGCAGCGGCTACTGATGGGAAGGTACCCCAACGGTTAGTAGATGAGAAGTTAGAAGAACCGTCGCGACGCAGGGTAGCTGTCACGATGTAGCGGTCGAAGAGGCTGTAAACCAAACGTCCATAGTAAGAAATGGTCTTCACCTCAGCATTGAAACCGCCGTTACTTGGATTGATTACTTCTGCAAGAGAGATCAGGCGGTTGTCAGGTGAAAGGAATGTGTGACCGCTTCCACTTACCCATGAGCCCTCGTACTTGGTGACAGAGTTACCAATCATGAAGGTCAGGTTGTTGAAGTCTGTGCTCCAGTTGTAGGTCAGGTAAGTCTCGATGCTCTTGGAAAGACCCTTGCTCATGCCGAGACCGAAGTTATAGTATTCCTTGTCACGACCCTCGTAGTTTACTGGAACCATCTTGCCGCCGATGCTATTGTAGCGCTTGTACATACCAGAGAACTCGTCGTTGTCGGAGTTGGTCTGTGTCCAAGAAGCGATGGAGTGGAGGTTCAGCTTATGCTCCTTCAGATTGAGGAAGGTGATGTCGATATAAGGATTGATGGAGATACGTGAGTTGCGAGTCTCGCGACCGATCTCCAACTGGGTGGCGTAGGGGTTCTGCGCGCCGGCAGTCATACCTTCCCAACCATCAGGTGTCGGAGCCTTACTTGCACCGAATGTTCCGTCGGGATTGACAACGTTCACCTTGACATGCTCACCAGTTACGTCATCAATGTAGTCGAGTGTCGGAGCCATCTGTGCGATATCACGCTGAGAAGAAAGGTTCTGGTTGTTACCAAGACCAATGTTGTTACCCTTGATGGTAGAGTACGTGTAGTTGATGTCACCACCGAACTCAACGTAGTCGTTCACCTTGGACTTGACACTTGCGCGAGAGGTAAGACGGCTGTAATTGGTGTTGACGATGATACCCTTATTATTCAGATATCCGAGAGAGAAATTATACTGGGTCTTGTCCGTACCACCGCTTGCGGAGATACCATACTGCTGTTTGAAGCCAGTCTGGTACATCTGGTCCTGCCAGTCGATATAGTTGCGCTTGCCGTCATAGGCCTCAGCCCAGATCTGGTTGTTCAGGGTCTGTCCGTCGTTAGCCTTTGAAGCACGGATAGACTTAGCATATTCGTCACCAGTGATGGTGTTGAGTTTGTAGGGAAGCGTCTGGAAACCGAAGTCTGCGGTGATGTTGACATTCATCTTACCCTTCTGACCGTGCTTGGTGGTAATCATGATGACACCGTTGGCACCTGCAGAACCGTAGATGGCAGTTGCAGAGGCATCCTTCAAGACCTCGATGCTCTCGATGTCGGCGGGGTTCACGAAGTCGGCATCATTACCAACCTGTACACCGTCAACAACATACAGAGGCTGGGCGGTACCATTGATGGTTCCGATACCACGGATACGAATGGCTGACTTTGTGCCAGGAGCACCGTCCTGATTGGTTACCATCACACCGGCTGCGGCACCCTGAAGGGCCTGGGCAACGTTGACGGGAACCTTACGCTCCATCTGCTCCCTGTTGATGGTTGCAACAGATCCGGAGATATCGCTCTTCTTCATCGTACCGTAACCAACGACAACAACGTCATCCAGAGTGTTGGTGTCCTCTACCAAGGTTACATTGATGTTGCTTCTTCCACTCACGTTTACCTGCTGGGTTACATAGCCCACATAGGAGATGTTGAGTGTGGCATTGGAGGCAGCGTTGACGCTAAAGTTACCGTCGAAGTCGGTAATCGCGCCAGCATTGCTTCCCTCTACTTTGACGGTGGCTCCTTGAGCCATAGCTCCCAAGGGGAACAAACAAAGCAGGAACAGAAAAACCAATGGCTTTTGAAGTGATTTAATTTTTCGATTCATACCTTAGTGATTAATAAAAAAATTTAACTTAAGTATTTTTCTTTGATGATTGTTAGTTAGTGATTTTATTGGAGAAAAAATCTCCTTCCACGCCAAGTCCCTGGGACTCGCAATGGTGAGTTATTCCTTATTTCTTAATGGCATAGTTTTCAGTTTTAATTTTATAATTGTGTTAATAGTGATCCTATTTTTAGGCGCTAAACATCATGTTTATCCGTGCAAAGATAAACACTTTTTATGATATCTCCTACTTTTTCTTGGTTTTTTTTGATACTTTCTTGCATTTTTCTTTGTTTTTTCCTTCATTTTTAACATTTCCACCCCTTTCTTTTGTTGTTAAGTGTAAAAAAGACAACATACGTCTTATACCTTTTTTAATATATATTAGGTAGGACCCTTTTTTCCTTGTCGGGGGATTAATCGTATCTATACCGTGCTCTAAGCGTAGAAAGTCCATATTCAGTTTCTTGGTGGTTATCTTCGCATAGATCTGAGTTGTCGTAATATTGGAATGTCCTAAAATACGGCTGACACTTTCTATGGGCACCCCATAGTTTAGCGCCATCACAGCGAAGCTATGACGAGCACAGTGAAGTGTGATATGCTTATTAATATTACATGCTTTTAATATCGCAGGAAGGCGTTTGGCAATGGCATGGTATTCCAGCCTGTCAAAGATATACTCATTGTTGCCTTTCTCATATTGGCGGATGATGGATAAAGGCTGATCCAACAACCTCACGCGGAATGGGATACCGGTTTTATGCCTGGAGGACATAATCCATTGGTGCCCATCTATCTCCTGAATATCAGATTTCCGTAAATGACGGATATCCACAAAAGACATTCCTGTAAAAGCAGAAAATACAAACACGTCACGTACATATTTTTCCAAAGGATGAGAAAAATCATGCTCATATAGTTGTAAAATTTCTTCAACATCCAAAAACTCTCTTTCACGGATATTCTTGGCAATATGAAATTCCGCAAAAGGGCTGACTCTGATCAAACCTCTTCTATGTGCGCGTTGGACAACACCTTTGAGCATCATACAATTTAACCAAATTGTCCCACCTCGTAAAGCCTTCTCTACACTCAGGAAGACACTAAAGCGTTGAATAAAATCCAACTGAAGGCTTTCCAGAGGTACGTCCTGACATTTTTCCCAGGACTGCAGGAACTCTGCCACATACGTTCTCGCGCGAACCATAATGTCGTAAGAGTGTTTAGAACGGTCTTTCCCGACTCTCATAAGAAAGTGTTTGTTGTCCTCATCAAACACTTGAAGAAGGGTTACCTTTTGTTTATTTATTTTGTCTTTTTCACTAAGGTATGAATCGAAAAATTAAATCACTTCAAAAGCCATTGGTTTTTCTGTTCCTGCTTTGTTTGTTCCCCTTGGGAGCTATGGCTCAAAGCATTGTTAAAGGAACTGTAAATGACGAAGCCGGCGAACCGATTATCGGAGCCACCGTCAAAGTAGAGGGAAGCAATGAAGGCGCGATTACCGATTTCGACGGTAACTTTAGCGTCAACGCTGCCTCCAATGCCACACTCAACATCTCCTATGTGGGTTATATCTCACAGAAGGTGAACGTAGGTGGAAGAAGCAATATCGCCATTACGCTGAAGGAAGATGCCCAGATGCTGAACGATGTTGTTGTCGTTGGTTATGGTACGATGAAGAAGAGTGACATCACCGGTTCTGTTGTTTCTGTGAACACAGAGGAGATGATGAAGAAAGCTCCGACAAACATCGGCCAGGCTCTGCAGGGTGCTGCTCCTGGTGTGATCGTTACGATGCAGGACGGTGCTCCTGACGCAAGGGCACAGGTACGTATCCGTGGTATTGCTACCATCAATGGTAACGCTCAGCCTCTGTATGTTGTTGACGGTGTACAGGTTGGTACTGATGCAAGCTTCGTTAGCCCCGCCGACATTGAGGCCATCGATGTCTTGAAGGATGCCTCTGCAACTGCCATCTACGGTTCTGCAGGTGCTAACGGTGTCATCATGATCACCACCAAGCATGGTAAGAAGGGCGTTTCCAACATCAATATTTCTGCCGACTTCGGTATCCAGACCCTGAGCTCTACACTTGACGTTTGCTCTGGTGACGCTTATGCAGCCAACCTCCGTCAGGCACGTATCAACGACAATCAGTTCGATGCTGCAACTGGAGAGGCTCTGATGTGGAACCCTGTCTGGAATGCTGAGTATGATGGCAAGCGTAAGTATGTTGACTGGCAGGATCAGATGACCCGTACCGCTCTGCGTCAGAACTACAACATCTCTGCTTCTGGCGGTAACGATAAGACACAGTATAACGCCTCTGTAGGTTTCCTGCGCAATGAGGGTCTTGTTGTAAACACTGAGTATCAGCGTATCACAGCCCGTGCAAACGTGAAGACTGAGGTTAACAAATACCTTGCATTTGGTGCAGATGTATCTTGGACCCACACCGACAGCCACGGTTCTAACCAATCAGTAGGTAACTTCGGTAACCTGTCTTCTCTTCGTGACTACGCTTTCGCATGTCCTTCTATGGACTTCATCACCAGCAGCACTGTAACTTATGCAGGTGTTGCTCCTGGTACATACGTTTCTCCGAATGTTGTCAATCCCGACGGTACTTTTGGAGACGTAACAGGTGGTAAGAACTTCAACGATGGTTTCTGGGGAACTACCCTCGGTAATATGTACGCCAAGCAGATGGAACTGAACGGTCGCAACCGTAGCAACCGTACCCTCGCAACGGCCTACCTGACTATTACTCCGCTGAAGGGTCTCTCTTGGAAGACATTGGTTTCTTATGACTATAAAGCTAACTCTAACCAGAACTTCTACGGTGGTATCAAGCGCGTGAACTATGTTGGCGATCAGCGCATTGACGTTACACAGGGTAATGGTGACGCTTACTATAACCCATCAGAAAACAATGACTACCGCTTCGATCTGGGTGACAATGAAGACCAAACACTGAGCATCCAGAACTTACTGACTTATAATTGGAGCAATGACATCCACAATGTAACAGTGATGCTCGGTAACGAGGTTTCTCGCTGGTATGGTCAGAATGTGTACGGTAATTCTGTAGGCTATGAGTCTGCTAACAACCGTGACCTCGGTCTTACCACTCAGCCTTCAAAGCGTAGTGCAGGTGGTTCTCTGTATCTGGAGAGCCGCATGATCTCTTACTTCGCTCGTGCTACTTACAGCCTGATGGACCGTTATCTGTTGACAGCCACCATCCGTCGCGACGGTAGCTCAAACTTCGGTGCTGGTAACCGCTGGGGTACCTTCCCGTCAGTTGCTGCCGGTTGGCGTATCTCTGAGGAGCCGTTCATGAAGGACGTGAAGTGGCTTGACAACTTGAAACTCCGCTTCGGTTGGGGTCAGACTGGTAACTCTGGTGGTGCTACAGACAGATCTGTAATAGGTTTGAACGTTGATGGACGTTATGTTTACTATCCTGCTAACGCTGGTATCGGTATGGGAACTGGAACACCTAACGTTATTACGGGTTACTATAGCATCCTGAAGGATACTAACCTGAAATGGGAGACCAACGAGCAGTTCAACATCGGTCTTGATGCTGCTTTCTTCGGAAGCGAGCTCGTTATCGGACTTGACTACTTCATCCGTACCTCTAAGGATTTGTTGATTACTCGTAACATCCGTCCTTCATCAGGTTTCGCAACAATCTACACCAACTACGGTGAGATCCAGAACAAGGGTCTTGAGTTCATGGTTGGCTACAACAAGCGCATCAACAAGGACTGGGGTATCAGTGCAACACTGACTGGTTCTACACTGGTGAACAAGGTGAAGAAGATGGGTGATCCTATCTACAACACTAACTCCGACTCATCCGGTCAGGGTACTGGCGACGGTTCTAACACAGGTGCCGTAGGTGCTGCCGATGGTTATCACTGGGGTAACCACTCTATCTGTAAGGAAGGTGAGGCTGTAGGTTCATTCTATGGCTATCGCGTAGAAGGCATCATCAACAATGAGGAGATGCTTGCCAAGGCTAAGGCACAGGGACAGAACGCTAAGATGGGTGACTACCTGTTCAGAGATATCAGCGGTCCAGAGGGTAAGCCTGATGGCATTCTCAACGAATTGGATATGGACATCCTCGGCAATGGTTTCCCATCTTTGAACTACGGTTTGAACCTCGGTGTTACCTATAAGAACTTTGACTTCACCATGCAGATGCACGGTGTATTCGGACAGAAGATATTCTCTTACTCAGCCATGCGTCTGACCAACATGTTCTCATCTGACGATGGTACAGCTCCTAACATCCTTTCTGAGGCTGCTGCTGCTGCTTGGTCTACCAGCAATCCTAACGGAACTGAGGCTCGTCTGTCATACCTCGACGAGAACTACAACATGCGCGCCAGCGACGCTTGGGTGAAGGATGCTAACTTCCTGAAGATCTCCAACATCCAGATTGGTTATAACCTCCCACACGAGATCGCTAAGAAACTTTTGCTCCAGAGCGCACGTGTATATCTCTCTATCCAGAATGTTGCATGTATCTCCGGCTACAACAAGTACGGTGATCCTGAATGCGGTCAGGGAGCAGTTATCTACACTGGTCTTGACACCGGTCGTTACCCAATGCCTCGCACCTATGCACTCGGCTTTAATGTAACCTTCTAATGCAGTTATGAGTTAAGTATTAAAAACTAAGTAAAGAAAATATATATGAAAAAAAGATATTTCATTTTCGGAGCAGCGTTGTGCAGTGTTATAGGCTTAGGCCTGACCTCCTGCAACAACGAGGAGTATCTCGATGTAACACACTATTCGATGATAGACGCTGAAGAGATGTTCGACAACGATGCTAATGCCATCAAAGGTATGACCGGTTGCTACGATGAGGTTCTTCCCCGTGAGAATGACGACGTCTATAAGTATTGGATCTTCAATGGTTCACACCCCACGATGGACTCTCAGGCTTCTGGTTGGGATAAGGACTTCATGACCCAGAAGTGGACTGCTTCACAGGCACAGTTGAAAACCTTCTGGAACCAGTCGTACACATGTATCTCTCGTTGTAACGACTTCCTCGCAGGTCTTGAGAACGCAGAAAAGATTTCTGCTGATGTCAAGAAGCACTTATCAGGTGAGGCTATGGCACTTCGCGGATTCGAGTTCTTCGGTTTGGCTAACACATTCGGCCGTGTGCCTCTGCTGACTACCGGTGAGACTTACCTCACTAATCCCACCAAGCCCAAGGCTAAGGATTTTACAGAGATGTGGGACTTCGTGATTAAGGACTTCGACGAGGCTTCTAAGCTTCTCGACTGGAAACCCTTCCAGGATCAGTACGGTCGTTGCACCAAGGGTATGGCTCTTACGTTCCTCGCTGATGCCTACATGTGGAAGGCTTATACCGTTCCCGAGACTGCTAAAGAGTGCTATCAGAAGGCTTACGATGCTCTCCAGCAGGTTGTCAAGAGTGGTACTTACGAGTTGATGCCTTCATACACCACATTATATGATGCTGCTGAGGCTTGGCCTAAGGAGGCTATCTGGCAGGTCGTCCTGAATGCTGGTGACGAGATGGGCTCATGGGATGCATCCAAGCATGCTAACGCAAAGGGTTGGACAGGTTTCTACTTCGGTCCTACATCCAATGGCGCATGGGGTACCTACCAGATGTCTTGGGAGCTCTATGACAGCTTCGAGAACTATCTGGATGGCGACTATGCTGGTTCCTTCGATAAGCGTCGTGACGGTTCAATGGTTACCGCTACCGTACCTTATGAGATGCGTAAGGATCATCCCACATGGGAGCAGCGCGTAAAGCCTACTGCTGCATGGCTCGAGGCTAACAAAAAGTATGTTCGTGGTTACTCGAATATCCAATATAATGAGGCTGGAGATACCATCTATGGTAAGAACAAGGAAGGTAAGAAAGCCCCCTATACATGGTTTAAGCAGAAGGACGGTAAGGTTGTTGCAAAGGTAGAGCCTGGCAAAGACGATGTGCCTGAATACATCTATTCTGAGAATGCTTACAACAAATACTACAACAACTACAAAGGTGATGCAGAGGCTGGATGTGGTATTTATGATCCTAAGCACCCCATCGGTTACAATGCATTCAACCAGGAGTTTGTAGGCTGGTGCGGTTTCCACTGGGCATCTAATGACCCCGCTCCTACGGTATGGTCTTCCAAGCACTGGCGTAATGGTCGTGGTTGTGACTGGTCAACAGGTAATCTCTGGCTGCCTGACCACATCTACTTCAAGCGTTATGCCAACGTATTGCTTGACTTGGCAGAGTGCTGCTTCAACCTCAATAAGGAAGCTGAGGGCTGGGCTTTGATTAAGCAGATCCGTGAGCGTGCCTTCGGTAACCTCGAGGTTGGAAAGGATTTGTCTAAGTATATTGCATACCATCAGAAGGTTGCTGACTTCTATGGCGATCTCGGTCATGGTGATGCAGTGGATCTGGACGGCTATCCTTTCCCATTCAACACCGCTTCTGTAAAGGTACCCGATGCTAAGGAGTATTATACAAAGGTGAAGGCTGAAAAGGGCTATAAGTCTGAAGTCTGGAAGGTTGCTGTGAACAATGAGCGCCGCAAGGAGTTCTCCGCTGAACCTTACCTGCGTTCAGATATGCACAAGTCTGGATTCTTGGAGGATCACGTGAACACGGTTTATCCGAAGAACACGTTGCCAGTAAACGGACCTGCTGTCATCCAAGAGTGGCGTACAGCCCGTGACTTTGACTTCCAGATGTCAAAGATGTTCATGCCTATTCCTGAGAATGAGATTCTCATGAATCCTGAGTGTGAGCAGAACGAGGGTTACTAAACCGACAGAGTTATAAATGTATAAAAGGAGGCCGCGCAATAGTGCGGCTTCCTTTTTGTTTGCTTCTCCTCTCGTATTTTCGTAACTTTGGCTCCGCCGAACTTACTATGCACTCAGAAAAGCTCAAAGAAATTTGGCTTTTCTCTCGTTTTTTCGTACCTTTGCATTCCATTTGAAAGAAAATAATTAACCAACTAAAAAGTCAACTATGCAAGAAAAAGAAGTAGTTTTCAGTGAGACAACAGGTAACTTTCTGATGTGTTTTAACGATGATTGTGCTATGCACAAGGAGTGTCTAAGGTATGCGGTGGGACAACAAATCGCGCAGAAGCGAAACTGGGGACTTACCGTCTTTCCGACAGCACTTCATGATGGACAATGTGAGTATTTCCAAAAGAATGAACAAGTAGTACTCGCTTACGGGTTCCATCAATTATATGCGAATATCCCACGCCATCTCCGCTCGTCGTTGCGTCATGATATCACGAGATATCTGGGTAGTGTGGGTAGTTACTATCGCTACGATAAAGGTGAGCGTAAACTGTCGCCAGAGCAACAGCGTGACATTGAAGGGTTTATTGCGGCATATGGCACTCCCGAAGAACACCCCTTCGATTACTATGAGACAGGTTTTAACCAGCAAGACTAAGGACTTTCGAGTTGTTCCACCCCATGGAATATAATGTTCCAAGGCATGGAACAAAGAGTTCCACCCCATGGAACAAAGTGTTCCACCCTATGGAACAAATACAATGATGCTAATGTCACACCGTCGTCATGCGCAACCTTCTGATAGTCAGTGAGTGTTACGACGTGACGACGGTGACGTTAAAATAAAAACTTTATGTAGGAAGTCAGAACACCGCTATCTGTATATCTCGCGTATCTGTATTCTTACCTAAGAGGAACTTGTCGATAAAGGCAAGAACCTCGGGGTATTGCTTCTCGGGGAGCATACAATGAGGGTGACCACCGATGATGGAATAGCCCATGCGGTCCTCGATGCCGAACAGTTGCCATACCTTACGGGCAGCTTTTGCCGAGGCAAGCATGGCAGGATCGGAGAGCCATGGATAGTCAGGGTTGCCAATGAGCAGCAGGGCACGTGGACATACCATCGCACAGAGTTCATGCTGGTCGTAGGGCAAGCGATAGACGGAGTCACCACGGAACGTGTCATACTGGCTCTGGAGGAACCAGTGGTAGTCTGTCTTGTCGATGTCCTCCACCTTCTCAGTGGATTCATGTGACTTACGCCAGGCAGCAGCACCGCCACCGCCAGGTTCCTGTGCTATCGTCAGGGCTACACGCTCGTCGAAGGCACCACAATAGAGTGCCATCTTACCGGCATAGGAACAGCCAGTAACTCCGATATGGCGCATGTCAATCTTCGTCTGCTCCTCTCCTAAGATCTGCAGACCGTCCAGCAGGCGACTCAGTCCCCATGCCCATTCGCTGTAGGCTCCATTGTCCTTCAGGTCAGGGTAGAGACGGTCGAAGTTATGCTCGCCTCTCTCATGGTGCTTGCCCCACTGTCCGTAGTCATTGACCTGTTTCTCGTGGAAGGTCATACGGGCGATGGGTCGGTCGTCGAAGAGTTGCTTAGGAAGGCTGATCATACTGGTACCAATCATCAGGGCATAGGGTGCCTTTCCTGTCTTGGGGTATTGTATCTCAGAGCGCAGCGTGAGCGTCTGTCCGTTGACAGTCACGTCGACGATGAGGGTGTCACCATCCATACGTGCCTTGATATTCTTCTTGTCCACGGCAGGCTTCTTGCCGATGCCGTAATGCTGTATCTCCTCGGCAATCTCACTGCGGCGGCGCTCCCACTCACTGAAGCTGCTGACCTTTCCCTGTCCGTTGCTCCACGCAAGAGGGTCAGGCAGGTCACGGCATTCTGTCAGCTGGTCGTAGCCAGGCATGGCAGGGGCAGGGAATCCCTTGCCGGTATGCTCATCCAGATAGACGAGGGGAATCTTGTTCTGTGGGAAGATGACCTGGTAGTTGCCACTCAGGTGCATGAAGGCGAAGAGGCGAAGGAGTCCGTCGTAGTAGGCATCGAAATAGCCGTCCTCGAAAGGCTCGTGCTTCGCATTCCACAGGGCATCGACGAACTCCTTGCTCTTCGCATGGCGGCACATCACGGAGGCAGCGGCGGAAGTAGCTACCAGTCCGATGGAGTGGCGCAGCTTGCGGAAACCGCCAGCCTGCAGGATCTCGTTACCCTCCGGCAGGGTGCCGTCCACGCGATACTGGTCGACGAAGGTGTTGATACCTTGCTTATAGAGGAAGTTCTGGAACTTCTCTCCATACTGCTGTTGCCATTCGCGGTCAGCACAGCTCCACTCATAGTCGAGGGCGATATTCATCGGCACACGCCAGGAGTCATAGCGGAAGTTGTCATTACCCCAACGGCGTGGGGCAGCCTGCTGCTGACCAGGACGCTGTGGGAAACGGGACATCTGCAATTGTGAGCCGTCGTACTGGCACATATCAGGATTCAGACCCGTCTTCTCGTTGATGGCTTTATGCAGGAATGCGCGTGACTTCGCCGCACACTCGTTCCAGTAGTCGGAGCGTCCGTCATAAGCCCATCGTGCCCATACCTCATAGAAGGCGGGGATATGATAGGAGGGGTCTGTATAACGCTGTCCGAAACCGTCAGGAGTGAAGGTGATGAGCTGTGTCTCTGGGTCTATCAGATACATCTTCTGCGGACCTTGCTGCTGGGGACCGAAGCCGCCAAAGCCACCGAAGCCGCCAGGTCGTGCCTCTGGTTCGTACTCCTTCGGTTGGATGCAGTTCAGGATATGCTGTGCCTCCGCCAGGTAGTTGATGCCTGTGTCATTGCCCCAGCGGTTGGAGGCGAAGATCAGGGAGGTGATGAAATACAGCTCACCGTCAGAGGCAGCACCCTCTGCGTTCCGTGTACCGTCGGTCTTACAGCTCCAGGCGAAGTATCCCTTACGGATGCCGTCCTGATGCTGCATGTATTTCTTACTCCATCGCCACAGACGGTCGAAGATATCCTTCTTGTCCAGCTGCACGGCGATCATCATGCCATACGACATACCCTCCGTTCGTGCGTCGTGGTTCTTGACGTCTGAGATATAGCCCATCGTGTCGCCTACCTCGAAATAGACTTTGTTAGGACCGCAGAACACATCGTTGAACACCTCCTGCAGTCTGGCTTCGACAGCCTCAGGTGCATAACCCATCTCAACGAAGAGGTTACGGTATTGGCGAGTCTCAAAACCTCCTTTCTGCCAAGGTTCTGCAGCCTGTACGACTGTTATGGCAGAAAGGAGGAGGATGGTAATGATTGATTTCTTCATAAATGCTTACTTAAAGAACAGCTGAGCCATGTGATAGAGACTTCTTCTCCATGTGAGGAACTCATGAGCAGTGCCCTCGGAGATAAAGCCATGGGCATTATAGCCGGCAGCCTTCAGGTCAGCCACGGACTTGTTGATGCCGTCAGGACGCTCCTTGCTGCCACAGCTCTCGAAGATCACCTTTACGACATTCGGATCCTTGATCTCCTCGGGAGCATACTGGCCACCGCTGAGCAGACCCCAGTAACCGAACACCTCAGGACGGCGCAGGGTGATGAGCTTGGTCTCCATGCCACCCATTGACAGACCTGCCATTGCGCGGTTCCACTTGTCTGCCTTAGTCAGGAAGTTGGCATCGATATAAGGAATCAGCTCGTCGATGAGTACAGTCTCGAACTCCTTGGCGGTGAACTGTCCGATGGTGCCGAACTTGAAGTCGTTGGTCAGACCGTATGCCATCACGATGATGAAAGGCTTGATCTTTCCGTCAGCAATCAGGTTGTCCATGATGAGTCCGGCATGACCCTGCTTACCCCAGCTGGTCTCGTTCTCACCCCAGCCATGCTGCAGATAGAGCACGGGATAGCGCTCCTGGATACCCTTGTCGCCAGCTTTGACAGGTGCACCCTTCTTGTCAACGAGTTGTCCGTATGTAGGTGGCAGGTAAACCATAGCGGTCTGCATCTTACCCAGGCTCTTAGAGTAGAACAGTACCTCCTGGATGCTTCCATGTGCGATATTCTCGCGGCAGGCATAGATATCCTGGTCCTTGGCAGGAATCTCAATACCGCTCTCCCAACGGCAGGAGCCAAAGTAGTTATGAGTACCTGGGTCGTTGAAGGTACCACCGTCAACGGTCAGGTGATAGTAGTGGAAGCCCTCGTCCATCGGACCTTCTGTCTGACCGATCCAGGAACCGTCGAAGAAACGGCGCAGCTTGGTGCCGCCCTGTCCACCCAGACCGAGGCTGACAGTGACAGCCTTGGCATCGGGTGCCTCAATACGGAAGCGTACATAACCCTGAGAGTTCACCTGAGGATAGTCCTGTCCGGGCTGGTTCATCACTGAGGGCTTGAAGTCGTCAGCGACACCATCCACCTTGCGGAAAGCCATCTGTGGATTGAACGGAGGACGCTGCATCTGCGGACGTGGTCTGGGTGCTGGAGCCTTGGGGAGCTCCCATTTGGCTGGTTGCATATTCTTGATCACGTCATAAGCGAGTTTAGGCTTGTACTCTGTGTCGAAGGGCAGGGGATAGTTGTTGGCACCGAGCCATGAGTCTTTATCACCCAGGTTCCAGAAGGTCACACAGTCGATGACATCCTTATGCTTGCGGAATACGTTGAAGACACGTGCATACTGGTCGGCAAGGTGTTGCTTCACAGAGTCGCTGATATTCACGCCACCCTGGCTGAAGCGGAGCTGTCCACCCATCTCCGTATTGACACGGATATCCAACTCAGTGACGTGGATATGCTTGACAATCTTCTTGTAAAGGCTGAGGGCATCGTCCACTTCCTTCTCGGTAGGACCGTAGATGTTATAGTGTCCCTGCATACCGATACCGTCGATGGGTACTCCAGCCTGCTTCATGGCTTTTACCATGTTGAAGATGCGCTGGCTCTTCACAGGGTCGCACTCGTTATAGTCGTTGTAGAAAAGCAGTGCCTTCGGGTCAGCCTCGTGGGCAAACTGGAAAGCCTTGGCGATGAACTCATCACCGCAGAGCTTGTACATCGGACTCTGACGGTAGGGGTCAATGGCATTCTTGTCATCCGTCATTGCCTCGTTGACGACATCCCAGCAGTAGACCACATCCTTATAGCGGCTGACAACAGCGTTGATATGGTTCTTCATGCGCTGGTAGAAGACCTCCTTCGTAGGACTGTCTGTCATCCATTTGCCAATCTGTGAGTGCCACATCAGACAGTGTCCGCGCATCTTGATACCGTTGGCGCGACAGAAGTTAGCAATCTTGTCGGCATTCTCCCAGTTGAACTCTCCCTCTTTCGGCTCAGTGGGTTCCGGCTTCATGTCATTCTCAGCGGTGACGCTGTTGAACTCCTTCTTCACCAGGTCCATCTGCTCGGGGATGGTTACGTTACGGACATTGACGGCAACGCCAATCTTAAAGTAATTTTTGTAGGCATCTTTCAGCCCTTGTGCATGTGTGATGCCGCATACCATCGTAAGCAGCATCGTCAGTAGAATGGATTTTCTCATAGTTATAAAATGATGTTAAGTTGTTTTGTGTTATTTATCTTTTATTGAATGATGACTTGTTTTCCAGTATAGTTAACAGTCTTTGTCCCGCCCTTGGGCAGTGAGACAACGAACTGACGTTCCCTCGGCATCGTAGTGAACTGTCCCTCCCGTGGACTAATGGTCAGCTGTTGTTTGCTGTCATCCCAACGGAAGGTGATGCGTGAGCAGGAACCCTGTTCGTAGTCATTGCTCCAGCCATCGTCCTCATAGAGTGTATAGACGGCATCGGCACCAGGATATATATGGATTCCCAGGGCAGTGTGCAGTGACTTGGAGGCGACATAGGGATTGGCGGCAAGAGGCAGGATACTACCGCCACGAACGAAGACAGGGATATGTGCCTTGTCAACGGCAGTGGTGACAGTCTGTCCTCCGGCATAGTATTGCTGAGTCCTATAGTCATACCATCCAGTCTTGTTCTTTGGCAGGTAGGTCTTCCATTCCCTGACACCCGGTTCTGTCACTGGGCTTACAAGCAAGGACTTACCAAACATATACTCATATTTCTGTTGCAGGGCATCCTTGTCGTCTGTGAAGTCGAAGACAAGGGGACGCATGAGGGTGGAGCCCTCATACGAGACAGCTGCTGCCTCGGTATAGATATAAGGCTGCAGGCGGTAGCGCTCCATCAGGTTTTCCTTGATGATATCCTGTGCCTCTTTGCCATAGTTCCACGGCTCGGTATTACTCATATAGCCATGGACACGCATCAGGGGCAGATAGACCGCTGTCTCTATCCATCGCAGCATCCGCTCGATATAGTCTTGGTTGGCGTATTGGTCATGGGGACGGAAGAATCCACCAGCATCGTAGGTCCACCAGGGGATGCCTGCTGCCTGCATCCCTAACCCAGCCGTCAGCTGACGACGGAAGGTCTCCCAGTCATTACCCACATCACCAGACCACAGGGCAGAACCATAGCGCTGGATGCCGGGGAATCCGCAACGGGTGAGTATCATCGGACGCTTCTGGGGCTGGTCTTTCCGCAGCCCCTCATAAACGGTCTTGTTGACTAATAGCGGATATACATTACGTACCTTTTCCCCAGACCATTTCCCGTGGTTGACACGTCTGCCAACCAAGTCGTCATTCTCTGGTTCCGTGGCATCCTGCCACCAGGCATCAATACCTAATGGTACCAGTCGCTGGCTGAAGTTTCGCCAATAGGCTTGGGATGCCTCAGGAGAGAAGAAGTCTATCCAGTCCGTCTCCGGGATATAGTGTCCTTGCTGCTCCATCTCTTTTCCGACACTGGAGTTCTTGTCGATCTTCGACCAAACGCTGAGCATCAGTCTGATACCCCTGTGATGCAGACTGTCCATCATCTGTTTGGGGTCAGGGTAATGTTCTTCGTCAAACTGCATGGAGTTCCATCCGTACTTACCCCAGTACTGCCAGTCCTGTACGATGACATCAAGAGGCATCTCTTCCTTTTTGAAACGGTCAACGGTCTGCAGGATCTCATCCTGTGAGTGGAACCGCTCACGACAGTGGATATAGCCTGTTGCCCATCGGGGCATCAGTGGTGCCTTGCCAGTCAGTTCACGATAGGAGGCGATGATCTCATCGGGAGAGCCAGTGAAGACAGTATAGTCGACGCAGGAGGCGATGGGGGACTGGAAGACAGTCTCATCCTTGACAGGATGATAGAAGACCACAGGCTGGTCGCCTCTTGACAGCTCTGCCTTAAGCTGGTGCTTACCTTTCTTCAGATGGACGATGGCGGAGGCAGTGGGCGGCAGCCAGAGGTTCTGCATCTCGATGACTGTCTGTCCGTCGATGGTGAGGTGATGGCGGCGTGCCATCTTCTGTCCGACATCCAGCAACAGGGCATAGTCACCCTCTTCCTTGACAGTGAGTGTCGCCTCATAGATATGCTGTTCACGGACTTCCTGTTTGCTACCCTCTGTAGAGGTGACGTTGACAATCTGGCTATTGCCTGCCTGTTGACTGTTGGCGCGTTGAAGCGTAACAGACTGGCTGGAGGGGTTGAACTCCGTGAGTCCGTAGTTATTCCAGAGTAGTCCATAGCCCTTGCTGGAGATCATCATGGGGATGGATATCTGTGTATTGACCTGTGTCAGTCTGCGGGAGAGTCCCCGGATGTTACTGTAGCCGTCCTGGAACTGTCCAAGTCCATATAGGTACTCGTCCTTGGGTGATGTGATGGTGAGTGTTGCCTGTCCTTGTCTCAGCTGATGACTGGTAGCGACGAAGACCTTCCTGCCATTCTTGTCTTTTACTGTGACAGTATTCTTTTTGTTGTCGACATCCACGGAGAGGTCTCCTGCCACTTCGTCCTGCTTGACATACAGCCAGTCAGGCAGTTCCTGGTCTGTCACATTTTCCGAATACTGGATACGTACAGCATTGGGGGCTATCGTCTTGATGGTCAGTTGTCCCTTCCCAAATGGGAAAGTCTTTGCCTGTAAGGTCATACAGACAAATAATATCCACAGAAATAAATACCGTTTCATCTTCATCCAAAGGTTAGTCTTTTATATTTTCGAAAATCGGTTACAAAGTTACGAACAATTATCGAGAAACGAATCATCGTTTGTATCATAAAATGGCATAGGATGTTACATATCTTAAAAAAGACTGCGAAAAAATCGATGATAAGGAGAAAAACGACTATCTTTGCGATATCATTAAAAACCAATATACAAAAACGGATTATGAGAAAACTATTAACAGCATTCATGATGCTGGCAGGACAATGGCTGTCAGCACAGACTTTTCAGTTACTGCCTGACGGCTATTTCAAGCAGGGCGGTGTTGATGTGATGGCATTCAGTGACTTCTATTCAGAGGGACATCAGGGTGGAGTCTGTGTAATCATGAACGGACAACGTATCGCCACCAACGGAGATATCCGAATGGAGGCGACACCAGGACAGTGGCAACCTGTACCGAAGCAACTCAGTAGGAAGGTGGAGGGCAACAGGATTATCACGACATTGTGCTATCCTGACTCTTCCCGTCATCTCACTGGTTTCAATCCGATGGTGTATCCCGACTATCAATTCACCTATCAAGTGAATGTAGAGAGCCAGGGTAAGAGTATTGTCGTCACTGTCGATTTAGACAAGCCCGTGCCTGACTTCCTGTTAGGGAAGGTGGGCTTTAACTTGGAGTTCTTCCCTGGTTGGCTGTTTGGCAAACCGTGGTTGATGGATAATCAGTCGGGTATCTACCCTCAGCAGCCTAATTCGCCCATGCTGACGACACCTGCCAACAACCAGCACATTGGTGATTTCTTCGCAGGCAAGGGGCAGAAGGCAGACATTGACCATCTGAATGCTATAGGCTACAGTCCTTATACGGCAGACCAGCTGATTGCTGCTCCCTATGCCGTAGGACGTATATTCACCTCCCGTCCCGACGACCCCTATAGCAAGTTGACGATAGAGTCGCTGACGGAGCCTTTGAAACTCTATGACGGACGTATGAACCATAACAACGGGTGGTTCGTGCTGCGCAGTGAGATTAAAGCTGGTGCGACGAAGGGTGCTGTGAAGTGGGTGATAACGCCTAATATCGTCAGCGACTGGCAGTACAGTCCTGTGATACAGACTTCGCAGATCGGCTACCATCCTGCACAGGAGAAGCAGGCTGTCATTGAGACGGATGCCCGTGAGAACAGTCTGTTACAAGCACAACTGATTCGTATCGCTGCCGAGGGCGAGACTGTTGCCAAGACGATACAACCTACGGTATGGGGTAAGTTCCTGCGCTACCGCTATCTGAAGGCAGACTTCAGTGATGTCCGTCAGCCAGGACTATATAAAATAAGGTACGCGAAGTCGGAGTCTTCTGTCTTCCGTATCGCCGAGGATATCTACGACCGTGGTGTCTGGCAACCTGTCCTCGAGTATTTCCTCCCTGTGCAGATGTGTCACATGCGTGTCAGTGAGAAATACCGTGTCTGGCATGATGCCTGTCACATGGACGATGCCCGTATGGCTTCCGTCGGCAACCATATCGACGGCTACGACCAGCGTCCAGGCTTGTCGAAATACAATGCAGGGGATATCGTCCCTGGTGTGAATATCGGTGGATGGCATGATGCCGGAGATTTCGACCTCCGTATCGAGTCGCAGGCTGGTGAGGCGTATATCCTTGCCCTTGCCTATGAGGCTTTCCATCCCGATATTGACGTGACTGCCATTGACCAACAGCGTCATCAGGTGGAGATCCATGAACCTGACGGTAAGAACGATATGCTGCAACAGATAGAGAACGGTGCCTTGACAGTGGTGCGTAGCTATCAGGCATTAGGCAGACTCTATCGCGGTATCATCTGTAATAACCTCCGCCAGTATGTGTTGTTGGGCGATGCCTCCGCTATGACCGACGGACAGATTGGTAATGATGACGACCGTTGGATCTTCACGGAGGATAACCCGATGCGCGCCTTGTCTGCAGCTGCTGAGTTGGCAGGTGCCAGTCGTGTCCTTAGGGGCTATAACGACGCACTCAGCAAGGAGTGTCTGGATATCGCTACTACTGTCTATCAGCAGACGCAGGTGAGTGGTTTTATGGAGAGTATGAAGATGCAGGCAGCCGTAGAGTTATACCTGACGACTCAGCAGCAACAGTATCTTGACTTTATCTTGGATCACCAGGAAATGGCTATCAAGGGCATCAACCGTTCTGGTTGGTATATGGCTCGTCTTGTTAAACAGATGGAGACGATGAAGGACTCGCGCGCCAAGAAGTTTGCGACAGCCTTCTGTGCCGCCCTTCCTGCCTATCGTGCTGAGTTGGAGAAGCAGGCAGCGGAGACTCCCTATGGTGTTCCTTACCGACCCTCTATCTGGGGAGCAGGCTGGGACATCCAGGGTTTCGGTTTCCAGTATTATTTCCTGACCAGTGCCTATCCTGACATCTTCCCGAAGGAGACTGTCTTCAACGCCTTAAACTTCATCCTCGGTTGTCATCCAGGCAGCAATAACGCTTCCTTTGCCTCTGGCGTTGGTGCCAAGTCTGCTACAGTAGCCTATGGCTTGAATCGTGCAGACTGGTCGTATATCCCTGGTGGTGTTGTGTCTGGTACTGCCCTCATCCGACCCGACTTCCCAGAACTCTTAGAGTTCCCCTTCCTCTGGCAACAGGTAGAGTATGTCTTGGGCGGCGGTTCGTCCCACTATATGTTCTTAGTGTTGGCAGCCCAACAGCTTCTGGGAAAATAAGAAGGGAAAACATGAATTTTACTATTTTTCGGGGTGTTTGTTCATATTTTTACCACATGAGCGTATATAATCTCGAAAATTTTATCTAATTTTGCAGCTGATGAAGAGAATAACAGAAAACCAATCACGCCATTCGCTGACCACACAAGTAGTGTTGTGGGTTCTCGGATTCGTGTCTGTGCTCTTTGTCACCGCCCTCTTTATCATGTTCCATCACGCGCGTAAGTCGATCTATCAGGAGGCAATGGAGAAAGCCCGTCAGACACTGCGCACCACAGAGTTGCGCATCGACAACACGCTGAAAGAGGTGGAGACGGCAACACGTAGTCTGCACTGGACGATAGAGAAGCGTCTGAACAGACCAGAGATTATGGACAGTCTCTGTCGACAGTTGCTGAGAGAGAATCCTCATATCCAAGGGTGTGCCATCGCCTTCGAGCCAGGTGTCTATCCGAAATACGGTACTTACTATGAGGTCTCTGCCTACCGCAGCCCCACCGATTCGACACAGATACAAATGGCGACGAATGATGGGCGGCAGCCTTATACCCGTGAGAAATGGTATTTCATTCCCTTGCACCATGAGAACCCCATCTGGATAGACCCTTATGTCGACATGGAGAGCGGAGAGAAATCCATCGTCGCAGCCTATGGTATGCCACTGCACAACGAAAAAGGCGAACTGATGGGGGTGTTATCGGCACATATCTCGATGAAGTGGTTTGCTGACTTGGTGCTCTCGTTGCAACCATTCCCCAACTCACATGCCTTGGTGATGGGTACTGACGGACACTTGATTATCCACCCTGACAGTACGCTCGAAGAGCATGAGGCGTTCTTTACGGAGGCTTTCAACAATCCTACCAGCGACGGACATCTGGCAGCCATATCCATGAAGACGGGACATATCGGACATAGCGAGATGCGTATAGAAGGCAAACAGAACTTTATTTTCTATCATCCCTTTGAGAATGCAGGATGGAGTGTTGCCATCGTATGCCCAGAGAGCGATATCTTCAGTTCCTACAACACGCTCTTGGGTTATACCATCATCATCAGTCTCATCGGTTTGCTGCTGCTCGCACTGTTCTGTCTCTTCATCAGCCATCATCAGCTAAAACCGTTACAGCACCTGATAGATGCAGCCCATCGTATGGCTAACGGACAGATGGATGAGCCCGTGAAGGTAAGTCATCGCACCGATGAGGTGGGGTATGTGCAGAACACATTCCGCCAGATGCAGGAGAGCATCAGCCAGCATATCGCTCATATCACTCACCTAACCGATGTGCTCCGCCAGCGTAATGAAGACCTGAAACTGGCTTATGAACAGGCTCGCGAGGCAGACCGCATGAAAGATGCAGTCATTATGAATATGAGTGACCGTATGGAACAGTCAGTGAAGGTTATCCATGCCACAGTCGCCGATTTCCGACAGCATGCTGTCGATATGGATGCTGAGGAATGCTGCCACATGGCAGAAAAGATACAGAAGCATACCGCGATCACCACAGAGTTGTTGGGTAATCTGCTCGATATCGCTGATAAAAAACAGGAGGAGAGTGTATGTTAGAGATGAGAAAACATATTCGGCAGTCACTATCTATCAAGCTCACCCTTGATATCTTGTTCGTCGTGGTACTGGTGTTCTCGCTGTCACTCGGATTCCTCTACTGGCAGTCACGTAACATCATCCGACAAGAGGCGATAGACGAGGCAACACATGTGCTTGACAATACAGCATTGCGTGTCAAGGGGTTTATGGTTGAGGTGGAGACAGCTACGCGTAACATCCTGTGGCTCGTCAACCTTCACCATGACAAGGACTCCCTGCTGAAATACAGCCATCGAATCGTCGCTAATCACCCTAATACGAATGGTTGCTCCATTACGATGGAACCAGACTTCTTCCCTGGCGACAGCTACGGCTTTTCTGCCTATTCCGTCCGTCTTGATGAACATTCAACTTCCGAAAAAGACTCTGTAGCCACTGTCCGGGAAGAGGAATACGACTACTATAGTAAGGTGTGGTATAAGACACCACGGCAGAAAAGAGAAGCCTGCTGGGTAGATCCCTTTGACGACTATAACGACGGAACGCTGTCAAGTCCGGAGATGATAGCGTCCTATTGTATCCCACTCCATGACAGACAGGGGAAGTTCATAGGTGTCATCTCCACAGACCTGTCGCTGAAGAGACTCACAGAGACAATTACAGCAGAGCATCCCTACGAACACTCCTACTTCATGATGCTGGGAGCCGACGGACACTACTTCGTACATCCAGACACCACGAAGTTGCTCAAACAGACCATCTTCACTAATACCGACCCCAGAGAGCATACCGATATCGTAGCATTGGGCTACGAGATGATCAACGGACGGACAGGACACATGGAAGTCAACATCGACGGCAAATCGCATATCGTACTCTACAGACCCCTAGAAGGTACACAGTGGAGTGTAGCACTCGTATGTCCGTCCAATGAACTGCTCCGCGGCTACAACAGACTGAACTACATCTTGCTGCCCCTGCTCATTATCGGTTTGCTGTTATTGGCAATGGGATGCCAACGCATCGTGAAACACTTCATACAGCCTCTGGGACTGCTCGCTGCTGAGTTGCGACAGATAACCCATGGTGACTATGAGAAAATCCTGCCGACCAGTCAGCGTACCGACCTGATAGGACAGCTGCAGAACAATTTCTGTCAGATGCGACGGAGCATTAGCCAGCATATCAACGATGCAGAGAAGACCAAGCAGGAAACGGAACAGCGTACCTCAGAACTGGAGCAGGCTACCCTGCTGGCGCGTCAGGCAAGTGAGCAGAAGACACAGTTTATGCAAGATATGTCACATCAGATACGTACACCACTCAATGTCGTTCATGGATTCTCACAAGTGTTGAGAGACGGATGTGAGATGATGGCAGATGACGAAAAACGGGAGGTGGCAGAGACTATGTATGTGCAGACAAATGCCCTCGACTATATGGTGAGCAAGTTACTTACCGTTTCGCTGATTGAGAGTTGTCAGACCATCAACATAGACGATACCGTTAGCTGCAATGATGTGGCGCGTGAGGCCTTCGAAAATGCCAGCAGTCTGACACCCCATAACGCAGAGATGCACCTCGATAGCCATGTGGGCGATGAACTGACCATCCAGACCAACCGCCATCATCTGCTTATCGCCCTCACAGAACTGCTCGTCAATGCATTGCATTTCACTCAAGAGGGTAGCATGACCATGCGTATCGAAGCTACTGATACAGTCGTGAATTTCATTGTTGAAGACACAGGTCCTGGTATTCCTTCCGACAAGGCTGACTTCATCTTCGAGAAATTCACCAAGATTGATATGTTTACCGAGGGACTCGGTATTGGACTCTTCCTATGTCGCCGTGTCATCATGCTGATGGGGGGCACCCTCACCCTCGATCCCGAATATACCAATGGCAGTCGTTTTGTCGTGAGCATCCCCTTCTAAGGTCTAATGGGAAGGGGGGACGAAATTTTATCCCGAATGACGTATTGTTCTAACAAAAAAAGAGGGGTGACATCACGTCAGCCCTCATACTAAAACCATAACTAGCATAACTACTAATCTAAATATTATTTCTAACCTAATTACTTGCTTGCTTTTAAACTTTTTGCAAAGATATAGCAAAAGGAAACAAGGAACAAATATTTGCGTTTCGCAAACTTTCCAGAATGTAACAAACCCTCCTGAATCCCATAAAATGTAACGTTTCGTAAAAATAATGTATCATTTTTCAGCTTTTGAAGTACAAAAAAGTAATAACTTTGCATTCACATCAGAGAATTAAATATATAATTATGAAAAAAAGTATTTTAATATTTGCTGCATGGGTCTGTGCCACCCTAACCACGATGGCCCAAGATCCGAATTTCTACATTTTCCTTTGTTTCGGACAGTCGAATATGGAGGGGAATGCCCGTCCCGAAGCACAAGACATCGCAAGTCCTGGACCACGATTTCTTTTAATGCCTGCCGTAGATTTCCCGGACAAAGGTCGCAAGATGGGCGAGTGGTGCGAAGCCTCTGCCCCACTTTGTCGCCCAAATACAGGATTGACACCTGCCGACTGGTTTGGTCGTACACTTGTAAATTCTCTGCCTGAGAACATTAAAATCGGAGTCATCCACGTTGCCATTGGTGGTATCGACATTAAAGGTTTTCTTCCCGATAGCATTCCAAGTTATGTCGAGAAAAAAGCTCCAGGTTGGATGAAGGGCATGCTTGCAGCCTACAATAACAACCCTTATGAACGTCTGGTCACACTGGCAAAGAAAGCTCAGAAAGATGGAGTCATCAAGGGCATTCTAATGCACCAGGGAGAAACAAACACTGGTGATCCAAAGTGGGCTGGCATGGTAAAACAGGTATATGACAATCTTTGCAGTGACCTCCAATTAAAGCCTGAAGAGGTAAACTTATACGTTGGCAACATTGTTCAGGCTGACGGCAAAGGTGTATGTATCGGCTGCAAAAAACAGATTGACGAATTGCCGCAAACTATCCACACCTGTCAAGTTATCTCGTCAGATGGCTGCACCAATGGGCCGGATCGTTTGCATTTCGATGCTGCTGGTTACCGAGAACTCGGTTGCCGTTACGGCGAGGCAGTAGCCCGTCACCTCGGCTTCGAACCGAAACGTCCATACATCGAGATGCCAAAGCGTATTGAGGTACCTGCCGACGCTGTTATTGCCGAAACGACTATTCCTGGCAATGAATTCCCCAAAGTAGACAAAGAGCATCGTGCTTATTTCCGCATCAATGCACCTCAAGCTCGCAAAATTGTGGTTGACATCTGCAACAAGAAGTATGACATGCAACCTGATGGCAAAGGCGGCTTCATGGCAGTTACAGACCCCCTTCCCGTGGGATTCCATTATTATTTCATGAATATCGATGGTGTCAACTTTGTTGACCCAGCTTCTGAAACCTTCTTTGGTTGCAACCGCGAATCAGGCGGCATTGAGATTCCCGAAGGTCCAGAAGGTGACTACTATCGCCCACAACTAGGCATTCCTCATGGTCAGGTTCGTAGCATATACTATCATAGCCCCAATTCGAAATTCGGAGAATGGCGTCATGCTTTGGTATACACTCCTGCAGAGTACGAAACAGGGAAAAAGAGATACCCTGTACTCTATCTGCAACATGGTATGGGGGAAGGAGAGACCAGTTGGAGCATCCAAGGAAAGATGCAGCACATCATGGATAACGCCATTGCCAAGAAAGAGGCTGTGCCTATGATCGTGGTGATGGAGAGTGGAGACATCAAAGGTCCCTTCGGTGGTGGCAGTAACCGGCAAGGTATGAGTGAATATGGTGCTTCGTTCTATCCTGTCCTGCTCAACGACCTTATACCTTATATCGATAAGAACTTCCGTACAAAGGCTGATCGAGAGAATCGCGCGATGGCAGGTCTCTCGTGGGGTGGGCACCAGACTTTCGACATAGTGCTTCAAAACCTTGACAAGTTTGCATGGCTCGGTACTTTCAGTGGTGCTATCTTTGGTCTCGACGTAAAGACTGCCTATAATGGTGTCTTTGCCAATGCTGCTGAATTCAACAAGAAAATTCACTATATGTATATGAACTGGGGCTCAGACGACTTCATCAAAAGTGGTGATATTGTTAAGCAACTGCGAGAGCTGGGCATTAAAGTGGAGTGTAGCGAATCTGCTGGAACAGCACATGAGTTCCTTACCTGGCGTCGTGGACTCCATGAATTCATACCTCACATCTTCAAGTAATACAATCAACCATTAATATATTTATGTTTATGCCGTCGGTAAGTTTCTTATCGACGGCTTATTATATTATTGATGTTACATATCGTAAAAAATTAGTAGCGTCATATCAATTTCTTTCATAAGAAATGGACTATCTTTGCAAAGAATTTATTTTTTCTTGAGAAAGCATCTTAAAACAAATATTTTAGAATGAAAAAACTATTGCTACTCGCGCTTGCACTACCACTGACAGTAGTAGCGCAAAATCCAATTATTCGCGACCAGTTTACGGCTGATCCCACTGCTCGCGTATTTAATGACAAGGTATATCTTTACCCCTCACACGACATCTTCCCACCAGAAGGGCAGCGTCAAGACTGGTTCTGTATGGAAGACTATCATGTATTTTCTTCCGAGAATCTGACGGACTGGACAGATCATGGTATGATTGTTACACAGAACAATGTGCCTTGGGTGAGACCTAATTCTTATTCGATGTGGGCACCTGATTGTGTTTACAGAAACGGAAAGTACTATTTTTATTTCCCATCCGCTCCTGCTACAGGTATGGGCTTTGCAGTCGGTGTAGCCATCTCAGACAACCCAGAAGGTCCATTCATTCCGGAACCAGAACCTATTAAAGGTATCAATGGTATCGACCCCTGTGTCCTTCTGGCATCCGATGGTAACGCCTATATTTTCTGGGGCAATGGACGTTGCGCCAAACTCAAGGACAACATGAAGGAACTTGCCGATGACAACCCCAGAGAAACCGTCAAGTGGGGCAACCGCGAGATGGAGATGGTAGGCGTTCACTGTCTTAAAGACCTGCCTAACCGTCAGGCTGAAGGTCCGTTTGCTTTTGAGTATAATGGTAATTACTACCTGACATATCCATATGTAAGGGAAAAAACCGAAGTCCTTGCCTATGCTATGAGCAAGAACCCGATGGGACCTTACGAATACAAAGGACTAATCATGGCTGAGCAGCCCAACGGCTGCTGGACCAATCACCATAGTATTGTCAACTACAAAGGTCAGTGGTACCTTTTCTATCATCACAATTATCTCTCTCCCAATGACGACAAGCGTCGTTCTGCCTGCATCGAGAAGTTGTATTTCAATGCAGACGGTACTATACAGGAGGTGAAGCAGACCATACGTGGCGTAGGTATCAATAAGGCAACGGAGAAGATTGAGATTGACCGCTATAGTAGCGCCAGTAACGATGTAACAACGGCACTTATCGATACCATCAACACTTTCCGAGGGTATCAGGCAACCCTGCCTACGAGAGGCAGTTGGATCCAGTACAATGATATAGACTTCAACTGTCTTACTGATGGTTATATGCTCATCAACGTAAAAGCCGCTGACAACACAGAGGTATGCATTCGCGAGAAGAGTGCCAAGGGAAAGGTGATTGCCCGTATCAAACTGGAAGTAAAACCTGAACAACCAGCCGGTGCTCCTGCAATGATGGCTCGTTTCCGCCGTGACATGAGAAACCAGTGGTTAACACAAACAGTAGCACTGGAAAACTCTCCATCAGGCATCTCAGACCTTGTCATCACAAATGAAGGAGATGGTGCATTAAGCGTAGACTGGATACAATTCAAGAACCGTCCTAAGTATTTCTCACCTGTCACTACTGCTACCGCAAAACCTGACAATGATGGTTTCATCCGCAGATGGATGCTCCTGGAACCAATTGACAAACCCAATAGTGGTAATACCGTCTTCACAGACAGCTATCTGCGCGAACACTTTAACAGGGAGTATTTCAAGGATCAGCAGACCATTTTACCAAAAGACGGTCAAAAAGTGAAAGCCGTCTTCAAGCAAGAACAAGCTCCTGCAGGCTTTGGTCGTGGAGCACAGGCTCCTGCACAGCCAGAGGTGAAGACTGTTTCTCAGAACCTCACCTGGCACGCTCTCGATAGTGAAAATTTCAACGTAAAGCTCTTCCGCTTTGCAGAGAAATGGGGTACGAAGGTCTATGGTGTACTCTTCTGGGGTGTCACTATTATCGATTGTCCCGAGGAGATTAAGGATGTACGTCTGGCTGTAGGCTCTAACTCCGCTTCTATGTGGTGGCTCAATGGTGAAGAAGTCCTGCTACTCAGTGGTGACCGCCGTATGGTGAAAGATGACTGTATGTCTCATCGCCTCACATTAAAGAAAGGCCGTAACATCCTCCGTGGTGCCATTATTAATGGTCCCGGCATGAGTGACTTCTGCGTCCGTTTCCTTGACGAGAAAGGTAATCCAGTTAATAATTCAAAAATGTAATCATTAAGATGTAACGCCATATGAAACGTATATTTCTTTTTATATCATTGTTTAATTTTTGCATTGCCATAACACCCGTTATGGCACAGATTGGTGCACCCTATATTCACGACCCCTCGACTATCGCGGAATGCGATGGCAAGTATTATACTTTCGGCACAGGAGGCGGTGGACTCATTTCTGAGGACGGATGGACTTGGAATAGCGGAGCCGACAGGCCAGGAGGAGGCGCTGCCCCTGATGTCATGAAGATTGGTGATCGTTACCTTTGTATCTATGGTGCCACTGGTGGCGGACTTGGTGGCGGACATGCTGGCCGTATCCTCACGATGTGGAACAAGACCCTTGATCCTAAATCACCAGACTTCAAATGGACTGAGGCTGTAGAGGTTTGTGCCTCTGACGGCATGGAAGACCAGGATGCCATCGACCCAGGTATGCTGCTCGACCCAACAACAGGTCGCTTATGGGTTAGCTATGGTACTTATTTCGGCACCATCCGTCTCATTGAGCTTGACCCCAAGACAGGTTTCCGTGTAAAAGGAAACAAGGAGAAGGATATCGCTATCGACTGCGAGGCCAGTGATTTGATCTATCGTAACGGCTGGTACTATCTCTTAGGTACTCATGGAACCTGCTGTGATGGTGTGAACTCTACCTATAACATCGTAGTAGGTCGCTCTAAAAGCGTTGAAGGTCCTTACCTCGATAACGTCAACCGTGATATGTTCCATGGTGGTGGTCGTATGGTAGTTGCTGCTGGCGACCGTAAGACAGGTGCTGGACATTTCGGACGCACCATCATCGACGAGGGTGTAGAGGTGATGTCATTCCACTGGGAGGCAGACTTCGACATGGGCGGTCGTTCCACATTAGCGATTCGTCCACTACTTTGGAAGAATGACTGGCCCTATGCTGGTGAACTGTTCAAGGGGGGTACCTTTGAGATTGAGAGTGAGCGTCGTGGTTACTCGTTAGAATTAGCTGTGGACTTTATCCGCATGACACAGGAGCGACAGGGTTGGTTCAACCGAGACCAGATGCAGCAGCCCGTGAAGCCTGTACCTAACCAGACACTGGAGCAAGTACAGGGCAACTGGCCGAAAGGCGAGATTGATGTGCGTTGTGGCGACTACATGTTCCGTCCATGGCAGAAATGGACTATCACCCCTCGTCCTGACAAGGGTGGTCGTCTGACAGGTCCTCTCTATGAAATTAAGATTGAAGGCACTAACCGTGCGCTGACAGCTACAGCCAATCTTGAACTCACTACCAAGGATTTCCAAGGTGAGGATGCTCAGTTATGGTGGATTGAGCAACTCACAGACGGCACTTATCGTATCATGCCTTACGCCATTCCTGGTCAAGAAGGCAAAAATACTAAATACTGTATCTATTCTGCAGGCGACTCCACTCCCACCTTGGCAGAATACGATTTCAATAGCGACAACTCTAAGTGGAATTTCCGTAATCACTAATATCTATGAAAATGAAAAAAATACTATCAACAATCCTGTCGTGTTGTGCTGTTGTTGCAATGGCACAGCCTGCAGGAGGCTTTGGTGGTTTCCAGATGCCAGAAGTAAAACTGGAAACCAGTCAACAATGGAAAGACATCAACTATGCAGGTGATGATAATGCCTATCATACCTGTGATATCTATCTCCCAAAGGAAGAGAAGGTCGCTTATCCCGTGGTGATCCATATCTATGGCAGTGCATGGTTCAGTAACAGTAGCAAGGGAGCCGCTGACCTCGGAACCATCGTCAAGGCATTGCTCGAGGCTGGCTATGCCGTTGTTTGTCCTAACCACCGCTCCAGTATGGATGCCAAGTGGCCTGCCCAGATACACGACATCCGTGCTGTCATCCGCTTTGTAAGGGGAGAGGCTAAGAAGTATAAGTTCGATCCATCATTCGTTGCAACCAGCGGTTTCTCCTCTGGTGGACATCTTGCCTCTACAGCTGCCACCACCAGTGGTATCAAGCAGACAAAGGTAGGTACAGTAGATATCGATCTGGAGGGTAATGTCGGTAACTATCTCAGTGAGAGTAGTAGCGTGAATGCCGCTTGTGACTGGTCTGGTCCTGTAGATCTGACCGCTATGGATTGCGGTGAGGGTATGAAGATGGGTGAGAACAGTCCCGAAGATGTGCTGCTGAACTCTAAACTTGCCAAGGAACCAGACAAATATCGCAGTTTGAGTGCTACATACTATGTAGACAAGAATAATCCTCCCATCATCATCTTCCATGGTGAGAAAGATAACGTAGTCCCCTGTTGTCAAGGAAAGATGTTCTATGAGTTGCTAAAGGCTGCAGGTGTCAAGACGGAAGCGACCTTTGTTCCTGAAGGAGGACATGGTATGGGCATGTATGCAGAGGAAAATCTCCAGAAGATGGTAAATTTCCTCAATGCTGTACGGACAGGGAAATAACACATTGAGACATTATTCTGTTGAGTAATATTAATTTATATGAGAGGATTCATCATCATTTGCATCGCAGCCTTGTTTGCAGGCTGTAATACCGCTATCGATATGGAACAAAGAATAGACGATCTCTATGACAGAATGTCACAAGAGGAGCGAATTGCCCAGTTGAGAAGTATCTATATGGATAATCTGTTCGACGAGCAGGGACACTTGGATACTACTAAATGTATTCAATTGATTCCCAACGGCATCGGACACTTCTCACAATATGCCAGTCAGAAACCTATAGAACCCGAAGTTCTTCGTGACCGAGTGGCTGCTGTACAGGAATGGTTGATGAACCACACACCTAACGGTATTCCTGCCCTCTTCCATGAGGAGGTGCTTTCAGGTATCAATACCCGTGGTGCCACCATCTATCCTCAACAGATAGGACAAGCCTGTTCTTTCAATCCTGAACTGGCAGAGGTGAAGACCCGTCAGACAAGTATAGCTGTGCGTAAGATGGGAGGCATCCTTTCCTTATCGCCTATGGTGGATGTCTGCCGTACTCCCAGTTTCAATCGTCTGGAGGAGTCTTATGGCGAAGATGCATACCTCTCGGCTGTGATGGGTACAGCCTTCGTGAAAGGATTGCAACAGGGAGATCTCAAGAAGGGAGTGGGTGCCTGTTCCAAGCACTACCTTGGCTATGGCGGAGGTGGTGATGCGGAAGAAAAGGAGCTGATGGAAGAAATCCTTCTGCCTCATGAGACCATGATCCGACTGGCAGGCAGCAAGGCTGTCATGCCTGGCTATCATGCCGTTCATGGTACGAATTGTGTGGCAAACAGCGAAATCTTGCAGGACATCCTTCGCGGTTATGTCGGTTTCGACGGCATGGTTGTCAGCGACTATACTGCCATCGACCAGTTACCCAACCTTCCTGATGCCATGGCTAAAGCCGCCGCCGCTATCAATGGTGGTAATGATGTGGATTTCCCCACAGGATCAGACTACCAGTATCTGCCAGATGCCATCGAGAAAGGATTTGTGAAGCCTGAAGTGTTGGAACGTGCTGTCAAGAATGTACTCCGATACAAGTTCCGTGCAGGACTGTTTGACAAGAATCCTTATCTCTATGGTACTGGAGAGATTAAGTTGGACACCCCTGAGGAGCGTCAGACTTCATACGATATTGCTACTCAATCCATCGTATTGTTGGAGAATAAGGGAGTCCTACCACTAAAGAATGCCAGAAATATTCTCCTGACAGGTCCTAATGCCAATTCCATGTGGGCAATGTGTGGCGACTATTCCTTCCCTGCTATGACTTTTTTCTGGAAGATGATTGAGAAAGACCTGGATCATCCCCATGTGATAACACTGCTCGAGGGTATGAATGCACACAAGCCCGAAGGTACCAATATCATGTATTCTCGCGGATGCGACTGGACAGAGGAGATTGAAACAATATTCTCCAAAGGTGGTGATGAGCGTGCATGGGATTACGATATTCTACATCGTAAGGTGGATTCTGGTGAAAAAGCCGACAAACAGGAAGCACTCACTATGGCAAAAGAGGCAGATGTGATTATCGCCGCTGTTGGAGAGAATGTGATGCTTTGCGGTGAGAACCGTGACCGTCAGGGACTCCGTTTGCCTGGCAAACAAGAGCAGTATGTTGAGGAACTGATCCAAACGGGCAAACCTGTCATCCTGGTGATGTTCGGTGGTCGGGCACAAGTCATCTCTGACCTCGCCAACCGTTGCGCTGCCGTTATTCAGGCATGGTATCCTGGCGAGGAGGGCGGAAATGCTGTTGCCGACATCCTTTATGGTAAGGTCGTTCCTTCTGCAAAACTTTCCGTCAGTTATCCGAATACGGAGATTAACGAGCCCGTCTGCTACAACTATACGGCAGAGAAGGATCCGCGGATACAATGGCCCTTCGGCTACGGACTGAGTTATACTACCTTTGAATACAAGAACCTGCAAGTGAATAGTGAGGCTCAGACGACCGATGAGTCAGTAGAAGTGACTTTCCAGATAAAGAACACAGGACAGGTGGCTGCTGACGAGATAGCTCAGATCTATCTCTCTCCGACATCGGCAGGTCAGCAGATTCGTCCCATTCAATTACAAGGTTTTGCCCGTGTGGCACTCAACCCTGGAGAGACTCGTACTGTTACGACGCGCCTCTATATAGAGCAATTAGGTTTCTACAGCCATCAAGGAGAGCGTCAATGGAATATCCAGCCTGGCACGTTTACAATCAAGGTGGGCGCCTCATCAACAGATATCCGACTCCAAAGTCAGATTACCTTAAAGGGCAAGCCTGTCAACAAACCAATCAGAGATTATTATTTCTCTGAGAGTATGGTAAGTGCAAGAAAATAATATGAAAAAACTATCAGTACTGATTATCTATCTGTTGTGTCCATTCGTGATGATGGCACAAAGGGAGACTTCCCCTAATGGGAGATTGTCGATAAAGACAAAGGGACAACAGCTGTTTATCAATTACGAGCAGCAAAAAGTATTGGAATTGACGGATTTCCCCTTTGGTGACTCATCCGCATCATTCAATTGGTCATTTGTCAGAAACATCAAGGAAGACTACCAGATGTTGACAGGCAAGCGACTGCATTGTACCAATGAAGCGAATGAATATCAGACAGCCTTAGGTAAGAATGTGCGTCTTGTTCTGCGACTTTATAACGATGGTGTGGCTTTCCGCTATGAATATACTGACATTCAAGGAAATCTTCCTCCAGAACATGCCTATGTCATTCCTGAGGGCACAAAACGATGGATGCAACAGTGGTGTGATTCCTATGAGGGATTCTTCCCACTTGACACGACCTGTCAGGTAAAACCTGTTCCATCTTATAGCGGGGTCTTTAAATCTGCCGAAGGATGGAACAACCGTTGGGGTTATCCGGCACTGATAGAATCACAAGATGGAGTGTTTGCCCTGATTACTGAAGCCAATATCGAAAAAGGCCATAGTGCCTCCTGCCTGTATAATGAGGGAGAACGGTTTCGTGTGACACCAGACGAAACTTTCAACTTTCAACTTTCAACTTTCAACTTTAAAAAGACTCCTTGGCGTGTCATCATCATCGGTTCGCTAGAAGACGTGGTACAGTCCACTTTAGTGACAGATGTCAGTAATCCCTGTCAGATAAAAGACACCAGTTGGATTCATCCAGGAGTGGTATCCTGGATATACTGGGCTTATAATCATGGTTCCAACGATTACGACATCATCAAGAAGTATGTGGATATGGCTGTCACACTTCATCTACCCTATGTCTTGATAGATGCGGAATGGGATACCATGAAGGCTCCTTACACCATAGAGGATGCTGTCAACTATGCCAAATCGAAAGGCATCAAACCGCTTATATGGTATAATTCGAGTGTCGGATGGGTAGATGGTGCCCCTACTCCGAAGTTCCGTCTGAACAAGCCCGAGGATCGGGAGAAGGAATTTGCCTGGTGTGAGCAAATCGGAGTCGCTGGTGTGAAGATTGACTTCTTCTCTGGCGACAATCAGAAGAACATGGATTATTGTATCGACTTGCTCGAGAGCGCCGCCTGTCACCACCTACTGGTTAACTTTCATGGAGCGACGATTCCACGTGGCTGGCAACGTACCTATCCCAACCTCATGTCAACAGAAGGAGTCTATGGTGCCGAGTGGTATAATAATGTTCCGACATTCACTGACAAGGCAGCATGCCATAATGCGACATTACCTTTTACCCGTAATGTGATAGGTCCTATGGACTATACCCCTTGTACGTTCAGTGACTCGCAGCATCCGCATATCACGACGAACGCCCATGAGTTGGCACTGACCGTTCTCTTTGAGTCAGGATTGCAGCATCTTGCAGACAAGCCGGAGAGCTACCTTGCCCAACCTGCTCAAGTGCAACAGTTCCTGTCACATCTCCCAAGTGTATGGGATGAGACCCGACTGATTGGCGGCTATCCTGGTCGTTTTGTTATCATGGCACGACGTAATGGGAATCGCTGGTATGTGGCAGGTATCAATGGATTAGACACACCCCAGAACCTAAGCGTCCCCCTTGATTTCTTGGGTAAGAACAAGAAGATAACCGCTTTTGGCGATAGTGAGAACACACCCTGGGACATCCATACGATGAAGGTCGTTCCTCAGGAGATTTATCTCCAGCCTCGTGGCGGTTTTGTATGGGTCATCGAATAATTAGAAACTTAAAGATATGAAAATTAAAAAACTAACAACACTTTTATGTTTGCTTGGATGTACTTCCCTGCAAGCACAGAATCCCTTTGTTCAGACATGGTGTACCTCCGATCCTGCTCCAATGGTTCACGATGGAACGATGTATGTCTATACAGGACACGATGAGGACGGAGCCGACTTCTTCTGGATGCAGGAATGGCGCGTATATTCCACACAGGATATGGTCAACTGGACGGATCATGGTTCTCCGCTTGCCTTGGAGAGTTTCTCATGGGCGGATGATCGTGCATGGGCCTCACAGACCATAGAGCGCAATGGTAAGTTCTATTGGTATATCTGTGCTCACTCCAAACTATCGGGTGGTATGGCGATTGGTGTCGCTGTAGGTGACTCACCCACAGGACCTTTCAAGGATGCATTAGGAAAACCGCTCTTTGAGAATGGCAGCTGGGACCATATCGACCCCACCGTATTCATTGACGATGACGGACAGGCGTGGTTGATGTGGGGTAATCCTCAGTGCTACTACCTGAAGTTAAACGAGGACATGATATCCTATAGTGGTGATTTAGGACTGCTTGACATGACGGAGGAAGCCTTTGGCGCCCCTGTGATGAGCAAGCGTGAGAAAGACAGGAAATACAAGGATTGCTATGTGGAAGGTCCTTGGCTCACCAAGCGTAATGGTACCTATCAGTTGTTGTATGCTGCAGGTGGTGTGCCAGAACATATCTCTTACAGCACAGCTCCCTCGCCTACTGGTCCCTGGAAATATGCTGGCGAGATCATGCCGCTCTGTGATACGAAGTCGTTCACCAACCATTGCGGTGTGGCAGACTACAAAGGACATAGTTATTTCTTCTACCACACAGGAAAACTGCCTAATGGCGGTGGTTTCGGACGTAGTGTGGCTGTCGAGGAGTTCAAGTATAATGCTGATGGCTCCTTCCCCACCATCATGCCGACGGATGAGGGTGTGAAACCGCTGGAGAAATTCAATCCTTATCGTAAGGTGGAGGCTGAGACGATGGCTTTCTCCAAGGGTGTCAAGACAGAACAGAATGACGAGGTGGGTGTCTATGTGACTGATATCCATAACGGTGACTATATCAAACTGCAGAACGTACACTTCTGCTACAAGATGCCTCGTACCTTCACGGCCCGCGTGGCAAGTGGTCTGCGTGGCGGACAGATAGAGATACGTCTCGACAGTGTTGCGGGAAAACTCCTTGGAACACTGAATGTCCCTGGCACGGGCGGTTGGGAGAAATGGCAGACACTGACAGCCGATCTTGATGCCTTCGACAGTTATCCCGAACTCCTGCATACCCGCGACCTCTATCTTGTATTCAAGGGACGTAAGGGTCCGAAGCTCTTTAACTTTGACTGGTGGGAGATACGTGGTTTAGAACAGGTGAACATGCCGCTGTTCCAGACCAAATATACCGCTGACCCCTCACCGCTCGTTGTGGGCGACACCTTATTCTTATATACGTCACACGATGCCTCTCCAGAGGATATCCCTGACGAGAACGAGAAAGGATCGGCAGGATTCTTCATGTACGACTGGCTCCTTTGGTCCACCACCGATATGGTGAACTGGACGGAACATGGGGCAGTGGCTTCTTTGAAAGACTTCCCTTGGCGCAGTCGTGAGAATGGTGCATGGGCTATCCAGACCGTAGAGCGTAATGGTAAATACTATCTCTATGCTCCATTACACGGACATGGTATCGGAGTGTTAGTGGCAGACTCACCCTATGGTCCTTTCAAGGATCCATTAGGTAAGCCGCTGGTATGGGACCAGAGCAACTGGTTTGATATCGATCCGAGCGTTTATACTGACGATGACGGACAAGCGTATATGTATTGGGGCAATCCTCATACCTTCTGGGCAAAATTAGGTAGCGATATGACTTCATTGACAAGTGGGGTGACGAAGTTGCCGCATATCCCCAACTATCAGGAAGGACCTTGGTTCTACAAGCGTAACGGACACTATTATCTTGGCTTTGCATCGACGTGTTGTCCTGAGGCTCTTGGCTATGCCATGAGTGACTCACCTACGGGTCCTTGGGAGTGGAAGGGCTATATCATGAAACCCACCCACCGCGACAGAGGTAATCATCCAGGTATCTGTGACTATAAGGGACACTCGTACGTCTTCGGACAGAGTTACGACCTGATGCACCTCGACACGTATGTTCATCATGAGCGTCGTAGTGTGAATGCGACGGAGATTACCTACAATGCTGACGGCACCATTCAGGAAGTACCCTATTGGATGGACCAGGAGCCTATGAAACAGTTGCACTGGCTCAATCCCTACAGCAGAGTGGAGGCTGAGACGATGGCTTGGGGCTATGGTCTGAAGAGTGCCAAGATGGGTATTCCTAACACTGGGGTGGTGGCTGATATGCCGACATCTACGGGTAGGAAGAATATGTATATCTACAACATCAATGATGGAGAGTATATCCGTCTGCGTGGTGTGGACTTCGGAAAGGGTGCGAAGAGTTTCGCTATGACGGCTGCTGCTACTGGCAGTTGTACCGTCACCCTGCGCCTCGATGGTATTCACGGACCTGTCATCGGTACAGTTACCATTGGCAAGACAGGTAGTGTAGAGAAATACAAGTCATTTAGCACCAAGGTGAAGGATGCCACAGGTGTCCATGACCTCTATCTCTGTTTCGGCGATGCCAATGGCGACGTACATCTCGACTGGTGGCAATTCAAATAAAACCAAATATACATTATTAATAATATGAAGAAAATTGCTTTTATACTGCTGACCCTGTGCACTGCCTTGACGGCAAATGCACAGAACCCTTATCTCCCTCTCTGGGAACATGTACCCGATGGTGAACCTCGTGTCTTTGAGGACCCCGACAACCCTGGGAGGTTCCGTGCATATATCATCGGCTCGCACGATGTCACCTATACTGCCTATTGTGGACCAGATATCCGCATGTGGTCGGCACCTGTCGAGAATCTGAGCCAATGGCGTGACGAAGGTCCGATCTTCACTTGGTATGTCGATGGACAGTGGGACACAATGTATGCGCCCGATCTGGTGGAGGTGAAGGATAAGACAACAGGGAAGAAGGTCTATTACCTCTATCCTCACTCTCGTGGCTGGAGACGCGTTCCGATGGTCTGTAAGAGTGACCGTCCCAATGGTCCTTTTGTTCCCATCAACCTGACAGAAGACGGACGTCAGTGCGTACCAGGCTCGCTCATCGACTTCGACCCCTCTGTGTTCATCGAGAATATCACAGACAAGAAAGACCCCGACTACGACAAAGGCTTCCGTGCGTATGTGTTCTATGGCTTTCAGCATTCTACTGCCTGTGAGTTAGACCAGAACACGATGTATTCGAAGCGCGAGGGCACAGAGCTCATAGACCCCTTCATCCCTGCCAGCAGTGCTGACGGTCGTCTGCTCGACAAGGCTGGTAGTGAGTACAAGGCTCTCTATCAGGGACAGAACCCCCTCGACTTCAATTTCTTCGAGGCATCATCCATCCGTCAGGTGGGTAACAAATATGTGATGGTGTTCAGCGGCTATAGCGGCAAGGAATATGGATTGGGCAATACCAACTCTGCCCTGCGCTATGCTTTTGGCGACTCTCCTCTTGGTCCCTGGCGCTCTGGTGGTGTTCTGGTGGACTCTCGTGGTGTGGTGCTCAACGAGGACGGCTCTAAACTGATTACGACGAATGCTGCCCACAATACCCATGGCTCCCTGCAGGAAATCAATGGTCAGTGGTATGTGTTCTATCATCGTCCTCCCCGTGGTTTCGGCAATGCCCGTCAGGCGATGGTCGCTCCTGTGAAGATAACGTGGGATAAGAAACCTGTTGCCAAGGGTGGCATGGTGAAGATTACAGCTTACGACCCCTATACGAAGGATAATGTGTGGACTGCTAAGGCTGCCGACGGCAACGAGTACACTGGTGCCGAGGTGACCAGTGAGGGCTTCCAGATATTCGGTCTTCCATCTTATCATTATTATAGTGCTGGTCTGGCCTGCTTTATGTATGGACCTGGCAGCAATGAGTGGATGCAGGATAACCACGACGTATGGAACAACTCTATGGATCTGGCTGGTATCAAGAATGGTGGTATTGTCGGCTTCAAATACTTCGGTTTTGGCGGTCTGGCTCAGGATACCAAAGGTGTGAAGGCCTTCGAAGGTGTCAAGAAGGGTGACGGTGCCACTTTAAGCCTGAACCTGACTCCGAGTGGAAGAGGTGCCTTCAGCATCCATGTCCGCCTCGATGACCCATGGAAGGGACAGGAGGTTGGAGTCATCAACATCCCTGCTGATGCACCTAAGACAACAAAGATGTATCAGGTGGCTGTTCCTGCTGTTGAAGGACTGACTGACAAGCATGCCATCTATCTCATTGTTGAAGGCCCTGATATTCAAGAGCCTCAACAACCTCGTTGGGGTGGTCCTCGTGGTCCGCAACGCCCACAGGGGCTCTTCGACCTGCACGGCATCGGCTTCTCAAAAGCTGGCAGCAACCTGCAGGCTCCCATCGTTCCGCAGGTAACGATAACCGCCGATGGACAGAAGTTAGTGATGCCTGTCACACCTATCCGCTTCACCAACCTTAACGGTTATGCCGACCAGACACGCTATCAGGTCTATGGGCTGTTGAAGGATGATTCGAAGTTGGAGGCTACATCTGATGTTCCTGGTGTGAAGTTTGAGGTCAGTCCTGTCGTAGAGGGTCGTGCCACCATCAAGGCGACCTATAATGGTATTACCAAGATTTTCCTTATTAACTAATATACAGACGATATGAAAACGATGATATCAAAGATGCTGGCACTTGCCTGCCTGTTGTCCTTGTCTTCCGTTTTATATGCGCAGGACGCTCCTGATACCAACTACACCACCCTCCATACGGAGAAGATTCAGAATCCGATGTTGTGGGCGGATGTTCCTGATCCTGATGTCATCCGCGTGGGTGACACGTTCTATCTGGTGTCCACCACCATGCATCTCATGCCTGGTGCCCCCATCATGAAGTCGAAAGACCTGAAGAACTGGGAAACGGTAGGGTATATCTTCGATAAGCTGACGGACTCTCCGAAGTACGACCTGCAACAGGGTACCGCCTACGGACGTGGTCAGTGGGCTACGTCCCTGAAGTACCATAACGGGAAGTTCTATGCACTGCTGGCTCCCAACGAACAGGGGGCGATGGGCGACACTTATATCTTCTCCGCCGAGAAGGCAGAAGGTCCTTGGACCATTGTCTCTCGTATGCGTCACTTCCATGACTGCTCGTTGTTCTTCGATGATGACGGACGCGTGTATGTCATCTATGGTACAGGGGAGCTGATGGAACTGAAACCTGACCTCTCCGACGTGATAGAGGGTACGCATATGCGTATCTTCCAGCGTGAGGAGGATGAGAAGGGACTCTTGGAAGGCAGTCGTGTCATCAAGCATAATGGTAAGTACTACCTGCTGATGATCTCTCATGTCTATGCGCCAGGCAAACATCGTCGTGAGGTATGCTATCGTGCAGACGATATTCATGGTCCTTACGAGAAACAGGTTATCTTGGAGAGTGAGTTCGGCGGCTTCTCCTACGAGGCACAGGGAACGATAGTGGACACACAGGATGGTGACTGGTATGGTATCATCTTCCAAGACCGTGGCGGTGTGGGACGTGTGCTCACTGTGATGCCCTGTCGCTGGATCAATGGCTGGCCGATGTTAGGCGACGAGAATGGCAAGGTACCTGACAAGGTACGTCCGTTGGTAAGCGGAGAGCCTGAGACTGCCATCGTGAAGAGTGATGACTTCTCGGATGCGAGACTCGGACTGCACTGGCAGTGGAACCATAACCCCATCGATGAGGCGTGGAGCCTGACGGAGCGTCCTGGATGCCTCCGTCTGAAGACTAATCGTGTGGTGAACACGCTGTATCTCGCCCCCAACACCCTCACGCAACGCATGGAAGGCCCACAGTGCAGCGGCTCTGTCCTCATGGACCTCTCGAAGATGAGGGATGGCGACTGTGCCGGACTGGCTGCCTTCAACAGTGATACGGGTGCGCTGAGAATCAAGAAGAACGGTAAGAAACTGGTGCTGGAGATGGTAGAGATGAAGGTGGAACTCTCCGATCGCGACAAGGAAGTGACGAACTTCGAGGAGAAGGTCATCGAGAGTGTCGATCTCTCCTCCAATAAAATCTGGCTCCGCCTTGATGCCGACTTCCGTCCTGGTCAGGGTGGCAGACGCATGGGCGGTGCTGATATGTCTAAGTTCTACTACAGCCTCGATGGAGCGCAGTGGACGAAGATCGGCAGTGACTACCGTTTGAGTTTCGACTGGCGTCGTTTCTTCATGGGCCAGAAGTTTGGTATCTTCTGCTATGCCACAAAGAAGAAGGGCGGTTATGTGGATGTTGATGAGTTCTGTTATCAGAGGTCGAAGGACTAAGGTCAGAGGTCGAAGGACTAAGGTCAAAGGTCGAAGGTCAAAATAATAAACAATAAACTATGAACTATAAAAAGACAATGATATTGGCACTATGGTGCCTGGCAATGGTGACAAGGGCTCAGTCTGTCTCGAGTCCTGATGGAAAGATACTGGTGACACTGGACTTACAGGATGGTAAACCGTGTTACAGTGTTAGTTGTGAAGGACAGACGATGCTGAATAGCTCTGCCCTCGGTGTGGTGACGAATATCGGTGACTATACCCAGGGGCTCTCTCTCAAAGAGGGTGTTGCGATAAAAGCCGTCAATGAGAACTATACCCTGCGGAATATCAAACAGCAACAGGTCAGCTATGAGGCGAATGAGGCTGTGGCGACCTATCTGCAGAAAGGACAGCCTGTGATGGATGTCATCTTCCGCGTCAGCAACCGTGATGTGGCATTCCGCTATAAGCTCTATCCGAAACGCGACACCCGTGTCTGTGTGGTACAGCGCGAGGCAAGCGGTTTCGTACTCCCAGAGGGCACTACCACGTTCCTCTGTCCACAGTCAAAACCCATGGGGGGCTTCGCACGTACCTCTCCCAGTTATGAGACACCCTACGCTCTCGATGACACGATGGGAAAGAACGGATGGGGCGAAGGCTATACCTTCCCCTGTCTCTTCAAGACACCTGCCGGATGGCTGCTCATCAGCGAGACTGGCACTGATGGTGGTTATGTGGGTTGTCGCCTGTTGAACGAGGGCGGTGCCAACTACCGCATCGGATTCCCACAACAGGGAGAGTTGAACGGGGTGGGTTCTGTGACACCTGCTATGTCACTCCCTGGTGAGACACCCTGGCGCACCATTACTGTAGGTTCGCTGGCGAATATCGTGGAGACTACCGTACCCTTCGACCTCGTACAACCGAAATACAAGGCTTCACAGGAGTATGTCTATGGCAGAGGCTCATGGAGCTGGATCATCGGCATGGATCCCAGTTGTAACTTCGACGAACAGAAACGCTATATCGACTTCTCCGCTGCGATGGGGTACCAGAGTGTACTCATCGATGCTTTCTGGGACAAGCAGATCGGTTATGAGAAAATCGCTGAACTGGCACGCTATGGCAAGACAAAGGGCGTGGGACTCTTCCTGTGGTATAACTCCAATGGTAAGTGGAACGATGCCCCTCAGACACCTATCGGTAAGATGGACAACAACCGCATCCGTCGTGAGGAGATGAAATGGATGCACGACAATGGCATCCGAGGCATCAAGGTCGACTTCTTCGGAGGCGACAAACAACCCACCATGCAACTCTATGAGGATATCCTCGCCGATGCCAACGACTTCGGACTGCTCGTCATCTTCCACGGCTGTACCCTCCCTCGCGGCTGGGAACGTATGTATCCCAATTATGCCGCCTCCGAGGCTGTGCTGGCCTCCGAGAACCTGCATTTCGGACAGGGTGCCTGTGATGCTGAGGCACGCAATGGCTGCACCCATCCGTTCATCCGCAACACCGTGGGTTCGATGGATTTTGGCGGCTCTACCCTCAACAAACGGTATAGTGCCGACAACCAGCATGGTACTGTCCGTAAGACCTCTGATGTCTATGCCCTCGCTACTGCCGTTCTCTTCCAGAGTGCCGTCCAGCACTTTGCCCTGGCTCCCAACAACCTCACCGATGCTCCTGCATGGGCTGTCGATTTCATGAAACAGGTACCTACGACATGGGATGAGGTGAAGTTCATCGACGGCTATCCAGGCAAGTATATCATCCTTGCCCGTCGTTGTGGTGCAAAGTGGTATGTGGTAGGTATCAATGCTGAGAACGAGCCGTTGAAGCAGACCATCACCCTTCCGATGTTCGACAAGGGCACCGACCTCACCATCTATAGCGATGATGCCCAGCTGAACGGCAGCATGAAGACACAGAAACAAAATAAGAAACAACAAGTGGCAGTCACCATCCCGTGCAATGGTGGTGTTGTCATCACAAACTAAACAGCCACAATATCATATAAACCTTAAGAAGCCTGGCATCTGCCCAGGCTTCTTCCTTCTTACGCCATGCAACTCGTGACTCCGAGTGTCGTGGCGAGTGCGGTGAGGATGCTCGGGTCTGTGAAGATCCGCGCTCTTCTTTTATTTGATGATGCTGCGGATGACGAACCAGATGTGTAGGAAGAAGGTTTGTACACTTCCATAATGGCGACACATCACCTGATAGCGTTCCTTCAGTGATGCCCTGTGGTTCTGTGTTGTATTGCCTCCCTCCATGAAGTCGGCAAGGACGGCATGTGTGTTGACAAATGCGAGTCCCATCTCTTCTGCTTGTTTCATCACGCGGATGCACCAGTCGACATCAGCTGAATGGCGGTACTGTAGGTCATATTCGTTTTGACGGGCAATATCCGTGCGGACATAGAATGCCTGGTGACAGACGAGCATACCCTGTCGGAATGATTTCCAGTTGAGCTGTCGGGGTGGGCACAGTCGGCGCAGATGCAGGAATTGTCCGTCCGTATCCACAATCGCCGTATCTCCATAGATAACAGCAGGCCCTTCGACCTTTGACCTTTGACCTTCGACCTTTGCCCTTTGCCCTTCGACCACAATCTCCAGCGAATTCTCTGCATGCAGGGTGTCTCCGGCATTCATGAATACCAGGTAGTCGCCTGTCGCCTTGTGTAGTCCTTTATTCATAGCGTCGTAGAGTCCGTGGTCAGGCTCTGACAGGATCACTACCTCATAGGCAGCCTTCTCCTTGTAGTGTTCCGCTATTGTCACCGTCTCGTCTTTCGAAGCACCGTCGATGATCAGGTGTTCGATATGCTGGTATGTCTGCTGACTGATACTGTCAAGGGTGCGTTGCAGTACGCTGGCAGCGTTATAGGTGACGGTGATAATCGTTATCTTTGTCATAGCTCATCATTCATAGTTTGTTATTACTCCTTCCTTCGTAGATTTCCACATATTGTTTGGCTACACTTTGTTGGGAGTAATGATGGGCAACCTTTTGCAGACAGGCTTGGCTGACCGTCTCCGTATTTGCCTCGCAGAGAGTCCAGCGGATGCCTTTTGCCAGGTCTTCCGCATCCTGGTATTGTGCGACATAGCCGTTCTTCTGATGGTCAATCTCCTCAGGGATGCCTCCGATGCGGAAAGCCACACTGGGGATGCCGCATGCCATTGCCTCCATAATCGTATTGGGAAGATTCTCGGAGAGTGACGGCAGCACGAAGACATCTGCGGCTTGATAGACATTCACGATGCGCTGTGTGTCGTTGACGTATCCTAAGGCATGACTCTGGAAGGGTATCTCACTGGTGACCTCTTCGGCATGTCCGCCTAAGATGACGACGGCGGTGCCGTCTGCCATATCAGGATGCTGCTGTACGAGCAGACGACAGGCATCCGTCAGATACTGCATACCCTTATAGGGATTGGTGGCGCGCTGCGACACAAAGAGGATGAGACGGCGGTCAAGGGGGAGTCCTAATGCCTCTCGCGCTTTCCTCTTGTCACCAGGATGATAGATACGTGTGTCGATGGGATTGGGAATACTGGTGATGACCTGTCCTTTCAGGAGGTCACTCTTCCTTGCTTCTCCTGCCAGCCATTCACTGCAAGCTACGAAGGTGACATGCTGTCCTGCCAGCATCCTCTGTTTCTGATGCCATACCTTGGCGGCAAGGTCGTTGTCAGAGCCTCCGCCAGGCAGTAGACGGCAATGGCAGCATTGTGTCTCAAAACGTCGGCAGTCGAGGGTCAGATGGCAGATGGCTGTGGCTGGCCAGATATCATGCATGGTCCATACCACCTTCTTCCCACTTTCCAGTATCTTACGGATATCCTTGAGCGAGAGCATGCCTTGGTTGATCCAGTGCAGGTGGATAATGTCTGCCTCCTGGAACTCACGTAATCTGGTGATGTCTGTTCCACAGTTGGCAATGTCGATGTCAAAGAGGTGAGTGCGGCGCAGATGCAGGTGCAGCCATATACAGAACCGCTCCCATAGGAAATGTCCCTGCAGCCTCCATGACGGAGGGAGGGGGGCAACTGTGATATGACTGGTCTCTTTGTCGCGCACCAGCATCCTAGCCTTCACCCCGTTATTGTTCAGTGCCTCCATCAGACGGTTGGCGGCAACAGCAGCTCCGCCTGTCCGTTCACTTGTATTGACAATCAGTACTCGCATAATTCAGTTCAAAGGTACAAAGAAGTGAGCAAATAAACAAGAGAAACAGATATTTTTGTGCTGTTTGCGAGCACAAATATTTGATTTAAGTCAAGAATACTCAACTTTTCTTAAAAATTGGGGGGTAATCCATTGCAGGTTCAAAAAATCGTCGTACTTTTGCAGTGTCAAAAGACGAAAAGTCTATATTGATTGTTTTAGGTTAGTAGTAATATTTATAGTTTTAGGTTTTTAGTTATTGGTAATAAGAAAGTTTTAAATGTGTTAGGATAACAGTGGTCGCCGTGAGGCTCCCATAACTTTCTTTTTTAAATGCAAATTAGTATTAGTTTAAATAATCTGCCGCGAGGCGGAACCTCCAGCCCCCTAAGGCTGGAATTCTTTTAGAAAAGGATTTTTAGTTAAACATAGGCTTTGAATGTCGCTGCTCGTAGAGAGTGGTGGCATTTTTTTTGCCGCCTATTGTACAGATAGCCCTGGGGGTATCTATAGGTCAGAAGGTAACTAAGTCAGAGTTTGGCTTCGAGATGTAACGGGAGGTTATCAGACGAGCCGCCAACCTGTATGATGAGGCTGTCTGGTTCCAGCATCCATGTTTGAGCGCTTTCGTCCCAGTGACAGAGGTCGGAACGACGGATGGGTATGGTGACTTCCTTGCGCTCACCAGCCTTTAACGCCACTCGCTGGAAACCTTTGAGTTCCTTGACAGGACGGTCAATATGTGACTGGGGACGTGACACATAGACTTGTGCGACCTCCTCGGCATTGGTGGAAGAGGTGTTCGTAAGGATGAAACACACGTCGAAGCCCTCTGCCGTAGGAGTCACTTTGAGGTCACTGTATTGGAACTGCGCATAGGAGAGACCATAGCCGAAAGGATAGGCGACAGGTACCGCCTTGCAGTCATACCACCGATAGCCCACTAAGTCCTCTTCCGTATAGTTTGCAATGAGTTGCTGGAATCGGTCGTTGCTGCGGTTCTGCGTAACACCGACAAAGATATCTACAGTCTCCTGTCTCCTGTCCTGCGGATACGACTTCGTGGCGTATGCTGGCACGTCATTGAGTTGCAGGGGCCATGTCATAGGCAGTTTTCCAGAAGGAGAAATCTTACCAGCGAGAACTTCTGCCAAAGCCTGTCCACCCATGGAACCGTTAAACCACGATGCCACTAAAGCTCCTGATACCTCTTTGACAACAGACACATCCACAGGTCCGCCAGACACGATAACGGTCACGAGTCGTTTGTTTGCTTTTGCCAACGCCTCTGCCAGCTCGTCCTGTCCAGAGGGCAGCGTGATACTCTTACGATCGGAGCCTTCTGTCTCTACCTCCCGATTGTCGCCTGCAAAGAAGATGACGAGGTCAGCCTTCTTCGCTGCCTTTACCGCCTGTGCCAGCAGTTGAGTGTCAGCCTTCTGCTGGGGACTCTTCCGTTCGTTACGACTCTGACGGTCGAAACCCTTATACCCTTGTACGTAGGTTATCTTCACTTGGTCGCCAAGAACCTTCTGCAAACCCTCTAATGGTGTTATCTCCTGACGTGTCTTCACGCCTGCTCCAACACCTCCTAATGCCATTGGTGTAACAGCATTCTCACCGATAACAGCGATACTCTTGATACGCTGGAGGTCGATGGGTAGCAATTGTCCGTCATTCTTCAGCAATACGATGGAGCGTCGTGCCACCTCCAGTGCCACCTTCATCTCTTCGGGATTACCCACAGGAACACTGTTAGCCTTCTCTTTTGCGATAGGCTTGACAGTCAGTCTGACTCTGAGAATCTCCCTCACACGCTGGTTGATAACCTCCTCGCTGACCTTACCCGCCTTGACAGAGTCAAGGAGTGCCTTACCCATAAATCGGTCGCCAGGCATCTCCACATTCATACCTGAGGTGACGGCATCAACGGTAGAATGAACACCACCCCAGTCGCTGATAACCATGCCTGGGAAGCCCCATTGCTGACGTAGGATGGTGTTCAGCAACAGCTCGTTCTCAGAACACCATCTGCCATTCACCTTATTATAGGCAGCCATCACGCCCCAGGCATCCGCTTCCCGTACTGCCATCTCGAAAGGACGCAGATAAATCTCGTGCATGGCACGGTCGGAGATACGGACATCCACAAAGCCTCGGTAGTCCTCCTGGTTGTTAAGGGCATAGTGTTTCAGGCAGACGGCTGTGCCATCATCCTGAGAGCCTTTGGTATATGCCACAGACAGCATGCCACTCAGTAGTGGGTCTTCACTTAGATACTCATAGGTGCGTCCGCCAGTAGGTATGCGTTGTATGTTGATGGCTGGTCCCAAGATCATGTCCTTGCCACGCAGTCTTGCCTCCCGACTCATACCCCGTCCATAGGCGTAAGCCCATTCTGTGCTCCATGTGGCAGCCAGTGCCGAGCCGGTAGGGAAGAAAGTCGCAGAGTCGGTTGTCAGGTGAAGGGAGTTCCAGGAATGAGGTCCCATCTCTTCACGGATACCGAAAGGTCCGTCGGCATACTCTATGTCGGCAATACCCAGTCGGGGGATGCCGGCTGACGAGAACATGTTCTTGCCGTGCAGCATGGCAATCTTCTCCTCAAGGGTTATCTCCTTGATGATGGCATTGATCTCTGTCTCATGATTCATTAACTGCGACGGATAGGTCTGTGCCTGTCCAACTGTGGCTATACCCAGCACCACTATCGCAATGATTGTTCTTATGTTGGTCATATTTTTAATTTTAAAGTCAAAAGTCAAAGGTCAAAAGTCAAAGGACTAAGGTCTAGTAGGCTAATCCGATGTAACTGTGTGCAGGGAGTTGGATATCGAACACCGTCTGTCCGTCGTCATAGCCCACAAAGCGGTTGCGGAAGAACATTACCTGTGGCTGTGTCTTCTCTGCAGGTTTCAGTTGTTCACCCGTCAGGAGGTTGCGAAGTGTGTTCACCTGAGCATTCACTACTATGCGCAAGCTAACAGCATTGTCATTGAAATTCTCCACAACCATGGTCTTATTGTCATAGGGGAACAGTGCTACCTTCGAAGGTCCTTCGATATAGGCTCCTATATCCTTGCTCATAGCACGGCGGATGACATTCAGTGCTGGTGCAGGATAGTCATAGAGGTTGCCGAAATCATCAGGAATGGTCAACACAAAGAGCATACCTTTTGAATAGGTGTTGCGCAATAGGATAGGGTAGCCGGAGACACCACCAGTAAGTGGTCTTCCTGCACTGACTACCTCCCAGGCATCGTTGGTGAAATATTTCACCTGTGGGATAATGAACTCACGCTCAGACTTGCCAAACCAACCGAAGTCATTAACGATGGCTTTTAAGTCTGCGCAATAAAGTTCACAGACATCCGCCAACTGGTCTTTGATTTCCTTTAGCAGTCCTGTCGTGATGATGACATCGCCGCCGCTCTTTAGTTGTTTTTTGATTTTTTCCACAATCTGTGGGTCGTTGGCGGCTTGCTGGGTTAGTAGGATTTGCTGTCGACCGTTTACCCATTTGGGGTGCATATCCATTGGCAGACCTATCATTCCGAGATAGTTCTGAAGGAAGTCCTCACCCGAGGAATGATGGGGCTTATAAGATGCCAGTCCGACAGGATTTCCTAAAAGACCTATCAGTTTATCGGTTTCATGGAGTGTCACGTTAGCAAAACGAGCTATCGTGGTTGGTGTGATGGTCTTGCCGTCCTTCGTAAAGGGTGCTACCATCTCGTCATAGCGGAAACTGTTGCCGCCCACTGACTGCCATTCGGCACGCATGTTGGGTGTGATCTTCACCTCATACAACTGCATATAGTTCCAGAGAATTATCTCAGGGGTTTTCGACAGCATGGTGAGATGCAGTTGTTCCGCATAGCGGTCCATGCTCATGTGAATACCACCTGCATCTACCCAGCCACCACCGTTACGACCTGGTGCAATATTGTCGAAATAACGGACGATATTATAACTCAGATAGTTTTGTAGATGTTGTGCGGAACCAGGGTCGCGCGTCTCTGTTCCTGTCCATATACCGTCAAAGTAGGTAGGTCCTTCTTCTAGATTGAAACCTAATCCGTGGAAATGGTCATACCAGTTAGGATATTTGATGATAACCTTCACCTTGGGATTGACAGCCTTGGCAGGTTTCATTACCAGTTCACGTCCAGCATCAGCCATCAGCTTGAGTCGGTATTCAGTCCAGCTCTTACTGCCTTTGGCAGCAATCTCGTCATCATTCTTCAAGTCGATGAAGAAGAAGTCGTCAAGAATAAAGTCATCGAAGTATTTGGCAGTGAATGCTGAAATCTGCTTCACCTGCTGTCGTTCTTCCTCTCTCGCATAACTGTAGGTTTCGAAGTCGCTGGGTTCTGAGCGTGTGAACGTAATGCCACCGCCTACCTCAAGACCTTTCGACAGGAAGAAATTCTTTACTTTGAGCAGAGTCTTCTCGGATACCGTAAATGCATCACGGTGGGTTTCGAGGTATATCTTATCAAGATCCAGTTGGTTACTCACGGTTTCCCAAGTAGATTGCAGGAACTTGTCATCGTCCATCCTTGCCACATCCTGTGCACGGATATAGGTTGATACTTTAAAGTTCTTAAAATGTTTTGCCTGCATGGAGGACACTGCCAGCAAGGCGACAGCCACTAATAGGATTCTTCGGAATTGGTAGTATTTCATATACTTATAGTTTAGTTGTTGCAAAGATACGATTAAGCGAGCAAAAAACCAAGAGAATTTTGTGTTTTTTCACGCGTGAGTATCTTGGAGATGAAGACTTGTCTCAAAGATACATAATCTATTTTACTTATCAAACTAATTATGCAGAAAAGTACGTGATGATATCGAATATGAAATCCAGTATGTCTTCTTGATGGTATTGTTATGCTTTCTCTATCAGTGCAACGGCATAGGCGGAGATACCTTCCTGCCTGCCAGTGAAACCGAGCTTTTCGGTTGTGGTCGCTTTGATAGAGATAGCATCTGTGTCGCAACCGATGACTTGTGCCATACACTGCTGCATGGCAGGGATATGGGGATTCATCTTCGGACGCTCGGCACAGATGGTGGCATCGATGTTCACCAAATGATAGCCTTTGGTGGCGATGAGCTCAATAGTCTTCTTCAGGATAATCTTGCTGTCCATGCCTTCCGTCTCAGCACTGGTATCGGGGAAGTGGTAGCCGATGTCACGCATGTTGGCAGCACCGAGGATGGCATCACAGATGGCGTGTATCAGCACGTCAGCATCACTATGTCCCAAGAGACCTAATTCATGCTCTAACTTGATACCGCCCATCCATAGTTCCCGATGGGGAACCAACCGATGGACATCATATCCCATTCCGACTCTGATCATATTTACCTTTTTACTTTTTTACCTTTTAAACAGGTCTTTGATGCCGTCCATATCGAAGGCAAGGGTGAAACGAAGTGTCTGATCCAGTGGGTTGCTCTTGGAAGTGGCAATCACATAACCCACATCAAGGGAGAAGACACTCATACGGAAACCACCACCGACGGTGAAGTATTTCAGGTTTCCTTTGTTCTCACTCTGGTGATGATAACCTGCACGGAGGGAGAACTGGTCGTGATAGACATATTCGGCACCCACGCTCCACTGTATCTCCTGTAGCTCCTCCTTGAAACCGCCAGGGGCATCGTGGAAACTCTTGAAGATACCTGCGATAGAGCCTACGTCATTATATTCTTCGATGACACGTTGCTCATAGTCTTCTTTCGACTCACCCTCCTCCTGTTTAGGAACAGTAGGCACCAGTAATTTATTGGCATCAGCGGCTATCGAGAATCGGTTGTACTCGTTGATGGGAACCATCAGCGAGGCACCCAGACGCAGATTGGCAGGCAGGAAGTTAGAGCGGTCGTCACCGAAATAGGTAATCTTACTACCTACGTTGGAGATATTCATACCAATACCCAACTGACACTCGCGCTGTCCGATATTGAAATAGTTGTTATAATACAAGGCGACATCAGCTGCAAAGGCAGACGCAGGTGATGCATCTTCCGAATAGTCGTAGCGGAGGTCACTATACAGCCAGCGGATGGCAGCGGCGATAGAGAACTTCTCACTGAGCATCAGCGAGTAGGCTACATCCAGTGACATCTCATAGGGCTTCACCGTCATTGCGTTATCTTCCATTGATGTCATCACCTCACCCAAAGAGAAATAGCGCAGGGACCCTGAGATGGCGGAATAGTCGCCGATACGGTAGTAGCCAGCCACATAGGCCAGACTGATGTCATTAACTAACTGGCGGAGCCATGGGGTATAGTTCAAGGCAATGCCTGCACGACTGATGCAGAACGGATACTTTGCAGGATTCCAATATTGTGAGTTGACATCCGGGTCAGTAGCGGCACCCACGTCACCCATACCGGCGGCACGGGCATCAGGGGCGATGGTCTGTGAGACTACTGCATGCTCAATCGGATTGAACTGACTCTTCGTGTCCTGTGCCTTCATTGTGGCGGCAAGCAACAGGCATGCGACGGTGGTATATAACTTATTTGCTTTCATCATCTTTCTAAACGCAGTAGTTTGCTTATTTATTGCTTATGACAATCAATTTCTTCGCCTTGGAAGTCTGACCAGAACCGTTGCTGCTGATACGGACCCTGTAGAGATAGACACCAGTGTGCAACCGTCTGCCTCCGTCAATGCAGAGGTCCCAGTTAATGGTATAGCTGTTATCCACAGGTGTACCATGTTCTGTATGCTGCCACAGATGGTGTCCTGCCATGTCGAAGATGTCGAGTATGATGTCCATATTGCAGCCTGCCCTGTCATGGATGATACGGAATCCTGTAGTGGTAGTGGCAGGGTTCTGTGTACATTCCACGTCAAAGAGTTCTGGTGCCATATCCTTAGACACCTGGAAGTTCAGCTCGCTGGTGGTGGCATTATTGAGGACATCCCAGGCACGGAACTGCAGTCGGTGTGGACCTTCGCTGAGTTCGGGAATACTGAATCCCACCGTTCCCTTAGTATGACTGCCGAAGTCGTAATGGAAATAGTCGTTAAGGGTATAGGTGTGTGCCAACTCTCCGTCGATGATCAGTTGCAGGTCGTGTCCGATACCGTTGCCCGTTGAGTTGATACCGCAAGAGTCTGCCAGTTCAGCGACAAAGTATGGGGTGGGGTTGACAATACCTCCATCCACGAAAGAGCTGTTGTTAAGATAGCAGAATACCGATGGTCCCTCATAGTCGTTACCTTCATGACCTGTACCTCCGAATGCTACACGGTCGGTATAACCACTTGCCTCTTTCTGCTTGTCATTGCTGACAGCATAGATATTGACGAGTCCTGGAACCTCTGAGTAACTGATGTCACGAGGGACGGTGAAAGAGAACGCGAAGCGTCCTTGCCGTACGCTGTCACTGCCTTGATAGAGAACCTTGGTACGGTCTGTATAGGTAAAGGCAGTCTCTGCCTCGGAGGCATCGTTCAGACGACAGACAATCTTCTCGGCGGCATCTCGTACCGTTGCTGTCATCTCACCATTGAAACTGTTGTCATCCTGTCCATCCTTCGTGGCGATATGTCCGTTGATGGTTACGGTCTCGCCAGCTCCGATATGCAGGTTCTCCGTAAGTGAAGACAGCTCCTGGCGGTTGATGGCATCAATGACGACAGGGGCGGTAGGTGTTGCCAATACAAGAGCAGGGTCTCCCAATAGGGAGTATTGCAGTTTGTTGGCTGTCATGTCACTGCCCGTCTGTATGAGTTCGTTCTTTGCCAGTCTCACAGCTTCACCGATAGCAATATTCGTTCCTGCACCGAAGAGATGACGCATGAAGGTAAGGTTCATGACGATGTTATATGACTGATAGACAGTACGTGTTGTCCCATAGAAAGCGATGGCACCTCCGTTCTTGTTGAGTACCGCAGCCTCTCCGATATTATCATGCTGTCCGTCGAAGGGCATGATGTCACAGGATGCTGTCACCCATAGCGGAAGACGGGTAGACACGGTTTCCTCAAAGTCTTGTAGGTTTAGTACATATTCATGAGAGAAGGCGTTAGGGGAACCATGTCCGGAATAGTTCATCATCAGTGAACCACTTGCCATCTGCTGCCTGATTAGTCGGGTGACATCTGGGTAGCGGTTGCCTGTGGAGGTAGTGACGCGAGGATAGGCATCCCACATTACCCGTTTCACCTGCATAGTGGGACGTAGCTCCTCAATGAGGTTCGATACCTCATTGGCATCCTTCATGTGCTGGTTGTTATTGCCGTCATCACCCATTACACAGACGGTATTCTGCCAAGCACCGGCATATTGGTTGCTGATATAGTTCTCTACCTTGTCTACCATGACCATTGCCTGTTCCACAGTGCGTACAGGGAAGCGTCCTACGGCAACATCGGGCTTGTCACTGTGAAGCATGTCCCCTCCCTCGTTGTCATCCAACAGACAGAAATAGTCGTCGCTGACATAACAGTCGGTATTGCTGTAAGAGTTCTCACTCTCATAGCAGAGCAGGAAGTCTTCAGGAACCTCTTTCAGCCATGCGGTTGATAACATACGGTTGTCCCAGGCTCCATCACCAAACAGTAACAGGTACTTGGGCATGTCGCTCTCCGTCTTTGCCTTGTCGTAGAGCATCTTCAGGTAGCGGCGATAGGCATTGGCATCAGGTGTGCCGCTGCTGAACTCATTATAGAGTTCGTCAGCAGGGATGATACGGATACGGAAAGAGTCCTTCGCCTCGTGGATGGCTTTCAGGCGCTCTGCCTGTTTCTCCATTCTCTTACTGGAAGGAATGATGATAACCATATCCGCAGCCTCGTCGGCATGGTGGTCCTGATTGGCAACACTCTCTACATATTCAGGAACAGGGAAACTGCCTGACGACAGGTCAGGAGCTGAAGCAGCCTTCTCACTATAAAGTGAGATATAGTCGAGTCGTAAGGTTGCTGCACTATTGCTGTTGCTAATCCTTATCTTATTAGAGGCTGTGAGGTTGTCGACTTCAAAGGTTTTGATCGCCGTACGCATGGCATCGTAGTTACCAGGGGAACTGACGGAGACGTTGCCTACACTTTTGTCATTGACACTGACGGAAGCGGAAGTTGCTTTGTCGGCAGAGACAACTACTGTCACAGTACCTTTTGTGGATGAGGCTTTGAGGGTATAGTCATTATTGCCTGTTGTCAATTCTGTAGCATCATAGAGGTTCCTTCCTCCTTGATACCAGGCAAAGTCATCTACTTCATAGAGTGTGTTATGGGTATCCTCCGTAGGATAATAGGATGCCAGGAACTCTTCCTGACTGATGGACATGGGCTCACCATCACTCTCTGTCAGGAAATAATAGCCGTAGTCGGAATAGGGATTACGGATGCGCTGGTGCTTCTCGTTCCATGTGACGGGACCGACGGCATAGAATAGACGGCGTCCGCCAACCGTACAGGTGGGGATTTCTTGCAGGTCATCCGTCTCTGTCAGATATTCTGGTGTCAATTTCTCTGGTTGCAAAGCTCCGCCATAGCCGTAAATCTTTACCTTGCTGTTATTCGAGAGACCTGCCTTCTGGATGAGGTCGCTGCTGAGTTGATAGATACCTGTCTCAGGGATGCGTATCTTCACCCACGTCCCTTCAGCCAATACGGAATGGTCAGCATAGCGTTGACCATCTGGTGCTCTCTTGGCACGATTCCTCTTGCTGATAGCCTTAGATTCCACTTTCAACATGAAGCTGACTAACTTCTGGTATTTCTTGTTACGGTAGACCAGTGGTACCATAGATAGCTCCAAAGAGGCCTTCTTGCGTGAGATGGTAATCTGTTGCTGTATATGTGGCAGCTTAGGTAAAGGCTCTTTCGTGATGGCATAGTAGCTGCGGACATCCGCGTCCCCCATAGGGATAAACTCGGGATATTCAATGCTAAGGGTATAAGTGGAGTCCGCGTAGTTGTCGTAAAGAGGAATAGAGTAGGTAAATTGTGGTAATACTGAGTCAATCCTGACTTGCGGTGCCGTCAGGTTGAAGAACCGTTGCGCCTCTATACCCAGACAGGAGAGCAACAGTAACAGACTTAGTATGTATTTCTTCATCTACTTACAATTGAATTCCAATACTTTTCGTTCTTCCAACCACCCTTCCAGATGGTCGTCGATATGTACGGAACCTACGCCTACAGGAGTTCCTGTATAGAGCAGGTCACCCGTTTTAAGAGTGAAGAACCGAGAGATATAGGCTATCAGTTCATCCACCTTGTAGAGCATGTCGCTCGAACAACCTTCCTGTACGGTCTTGCCGTTGATGTCGAGGTGGAAGTGGATTGCCTGTATGTCACGGAACTTCTGGATGTCCACCCATTCGCCAATGACGGCAGAGCCGTCAAAGCCCTTGCAGATCTCCCAGGGATATCCCTGTTGGCGAGCCTCGCGCTGGAGGTCACGTGCCGTGAAGTCGATGCCTACCGTTACCGCATCGTAATAGCGATGAGCAAAACGCTCCGGGATACTCTTCCCTAAACGACAGATACGCACTACCAACTCCGTCTCATAATCCACCTGTTTACTCCAGTCGGGGATAAAGAAGGGTTTGTGATCCTTCAACAAGGCTGAGTCTGCTTTCGTGAAAATCACGGGCTTCTCTGGTTTATATAACGCTCCATCCAGCTCTTTATTGTGTTGGATGTAGTTCATGCCAACTGCGAATATCTTCATGTCTTTGATGATTTTATGCTGCAAAGATAGGGATTTTTCCTTAAAATGCATTATCTTTGCAGCATAATGATGAAAAAGTTACTCATCCTATTGCTGATGCTCGTTGGAACGACGGGTGTTCAGGCACAGTCTCGGCATGATACCCGTTGCATGGATTTCATGGGTATTCCGTTGGAAGGTCCTGTCGATTCTTTTGTCGTTGCCCTGAGAGAAAAAGGATTCACAGAGTGGGGGAACTCTGATGACGGTGAGGATTTGTATTTCCGTGGTGACTATTATGGCATCCGTGCGAAGGTCATGGTGAACATGCAATTGCCGAATCGGTTTGTACAGTCTGTTTACGTCACCATCGGTCCTTATCGTACCAAGGCACTGCTCTCCCGTAATCACACCTATTTCCTGAATAAGCTGGAGGCGGAGTATGGGACATATTCCACTCGAGGAGGTGCAGAATATTTTCTGGGTGAATATGGAGACATTAAAGTGTCAGAGACTGATAACGGCAATGGTTCTTTTGACCTGAACTTCTTTTATATGCCTTCCACACCTTATTATAAGGATGCGATGCTCTTCGGGCTGAAAGGACATGTGCAGGAGGTGGTTACAGAGAATGCTGTGGCAGAGAATGCCTTAGAGCGTTTTGCCAGAAATGGTAAGATGGAGAATCCGGATATCACCGACAGGAAATATGATATGTATGGCTATCTTATACAAGGTAAAATGCTGGAGCGACAGGGTATGAGTGTCATCGACTATGAATATGATAAACAGAACCGCTTGATAAGGCGTACGCTAACTAATAAGGCTGCCAGTATCACCTACGTTCATGAGTATGTCTATAATGAGAATGATGAGATTCTGAACCTCAGTCAGAAAGTGTTTGATGAGTCAAATGAGTGTGTGATGTCTGTCAATATGCGTAATAACTATGAGGCGCATGATGACGAGGGCAACTGGACGCGGAATGCTTTGAATGTTGTATACTGGGAGAAAGGAGCACAGAGCCAGACAACGAATGTGACACAGACGCGGAAGATACGATATTGGGATGAATAAAGGAAACAAAAAACGCTGACTCATTCGAGCCAGCGTTTTTTATATATAAGAATAAATTACTCTGCAACAAGTGTGAAACGCTTGAAGTCTACAATCTGCAGTTCCTTGTCCTGCTGGGCAAGCCACTGAGAAACAGTTGCCTTGTCGCCATCACCGAACTGGAACTCCTGATCTACCAGACAGTTCTCTTTCAGGAACTTGTTGACACGACCCTTGGCGATGTTCTCAATCATAGGCATCTTCAACTGAGCCTCACCCTCTGCCTTAGCAGTCTCGATGAGCTTGCGGGCTTCGTCAGCCTGCTCCTGTGTGAGCCATCCCTTCGCCATGTTAGACTCAATATGATCCTCAGAGTCAACGAGGTTAGGATTGATACCAGCCTTTTTCAGCTTGTTCTCAACAAACTTCTCAACCTGCTCGAGCTTAGTTTTCTCAACAGCGGTCTTGTACTCCTCGTCCAGGATTTTCTGGTCAACGCTCTCTGCATTCAAGGCAACGGGCTTCATGGCAGCAACCTGCATAGCCAGCTTGTGACCAACTTCGGCAGCAGCCTTGTTCAGCTGTACCATCGTTGTTAGGGTGTGCTTACCCATGTGGTCGTAAACCTCGATGTTCTCACCCTCAAGAGTCAGGTAACCGTCGAGCTCCATCTTCTCACCAGTGATACCACTGCGCTGTGTAACAGCCTCCTGAGCTGTCTGACCGTTGATATCGAGCGCCTTTACAGCCTCAATGTCCTTCGCTTTGGCAGCGATGGCAGCGTCGAGGATGCTCTGTGTCAGAGCGATGAAGTCGGCACCATTGGCAACGAAGTCGGTCTCACACTTCAAGGCGATGGTAGCGGCGAAGCCGTCAACAGCCTTAACGAGTACACAACCATTGGATGTCTCACGGTCACTGCGCTTGGCAGCGATGGCAAGTCCACGCTCACGGAGCAGTTCCTTAGCCTTGTCGAAGTCTCCTTCAGCCTCAGTCAGAGCCTTCTTTACGTCAGCCAGACCCGCACCAGTCATAGCTCGCAACTTCTTGATGTCGTCTATAGAAATAGCCATAATCTTTTAATCTTTAATGTTTGTCTTTAAAAATGTATTACTCAGCAGCAGGAGCCTCTTCTGCAGGAGCGGCCTCTTCAGCCTTCTCCTCAGCAGGAGCCTCAGCCTTCTCTTCTACTGCTTCAGCAGCCTTGCGGGGCTTGCGGGTAGCGCGCTTAGGCTTTACCTCTTCTGTAGCCTCTGCCTCAGCCTGAGCGTCAGCAGCCTTCTCGTCAGCCTTCTCAACCTTACGCTCCTCGAGACCCTCGTTGATTGCATTGCAGCAAGCGGTAAGGATGGTCTCCACGCTATCCTTAGCATCATCATTGGCAGGAATCACGAAGTCGATGTTGTTAGGATCAGAGTTGGTGTCTACGATACCGAATACGGGGATACCTAAGCGGTTAGCCTCGCGAACGGCAATCTGCTCCTTCAGTACGTCAACGACGAAGAGGGCAGAGGGCAGACGGGTAAGGTCAGCGATAGAACCGAGGTTCTTCTCCAGTTTGGCACGCTGACGGGTAATCTGCAACAACTCACGCTTAGAGAGATTAGCGAAAGTACCGTCCTGCATCAGTTTGTCGATGTTCGCCATTTTCTTAACGGCCTTGCGGATAGTCGGGAAGTTTGTCAACATACCACCAGGCCAACGCTCGATAACGTAAGGCATACCAACGCTGGTAGCTTTGTCAGCGATGATGTCCTTCGTCTGTTTTTTAGTAGCGACGAACAGAATTTTCTTACCACTCTTGGCAATCTGCTTCAGGGCGTCTGCAGCCTCGTCAATCTTGGCAACAGTCTTGTGGAGGTCGATGATGTGGATACCATTACGCTCAGTGTAGATATACTGTGCCATGGCAGGGTTCCACTTACGCTTCAGGTGACCGAAATGACAGCCAGCCTGCAATAACATATCAAAATTAGTTCTTGACATTGTCTTAATACTTTAAATTGTTGTTTACTTTCTTTTTAATTCTGTTTGTTAGAATCAGCAGCTGAGTAATTATAGTTACTATAGCCACTACAGTTCCTATAGGTCTTAGCTGTTTAGATACTAAACGTAGTCCAGTATTAACGCTTACTGAACTGGAAGCGACGACGAGCCTTTGGTTGACCTGGCTTCTTACGCTCAACCTCACGAGAGTCGCGGGTGAGGAAACCCTGTACCTTCAAAGCCTTCTTATCCTCAGCATTCACCTTGACCAGTGCACGGGCAATAGCAAGGCGCAGTGCCTGACTCTGACCAGTGAAACCACCACCGTCAAGGTTTGCCTTGATGTCATATTTCTCAGCCACCTCGAGCAGGTTCAGCGGCTGCTTAACCACGTACTGCAGGATAGCTGAAGGGAAATACTCGGTTAAA